>CAZZJC010000016.1:52430-90968 GCA_964654285.1 uncultured Candidatus Kuenenia sp. | reverse complement strand
CCGGCAACCGGCAAGAATATCTGGAACTTTCCGGCAAGAATTTTTGGAATCCACAGCCGATCACCTGAAAAATGCAAATGACCCTTGAATTTCAGCAAGCAAGTACGGGTAAGCAGGTTGGTGAACTTCCCGCCACCACCAACCGGCGTGAGGCGATCGGATCGACCTTCACCACCTTGAAAGCCAGCCACATCTATCGTCTTAAAAACTACCACGTCATAAAATTCAGGGAAAAATCGCACGTGCACCCCAGATGCGAGGCGGGAGGAAGAAGTGTGGCAGCGCCAGCAGACTTCCGACCAACGCCGCAGGTGGGGTGCACTTGCGATTTTTGGGTTCACCCCATCCGCGCGATGCGGCCGGTCGCGGTGAACAGGGCGTAGAGAAGGAGGATGACCAGGGCGAAAAGCGGCTGGTAGGCGCAGGTCACCAGGGCGTCGAGGAGGATGATCCCCCCCAGCGCGGCACCGGTGATGGCGGGGATGTCGCCACGCTGCCCGGAACGGATCGCCGCGATCCACGGCCTCGCGACCGACCAGCCCAGGCCGATGGCGATCGCCACCGCCAGGACGACCGACAGCAGTACGGCGACCGGGCCGCCGCCGCCGCCGCGCCAGAGCTGGCCCAGCCAGGGCGCGGTCACGACCTGGGCCAGAGCGAGCAGAAGGGCCACCGCCATCAGGCCGCCACCGGCGAGGAGTTCCCAGCGCCGGGCGGAGCGCGATTCCAGCTCCGCCACCGCCGCCAATCCGAGCACCCAGATCCCGAGCAGCAGGGCGAACGTCGGCATGGTCCATCCGCCCCCGGGTGCGATCAGGGCCATGCGCAGGAAATCGCCGCCCAGGACCAGCAACGCCAGCAGGGCATGGACGACCCGCACCGCGGCCAGGGTCAGGCTGCCCAGCCACGGCACGTCCTTGGTCGCGAAGTTGTAGAGGAAGGCGAGGCAGAGCACGGCGCCGGCGAGGCGGAAACCATGTTCGACCTGGGCCGCGCACACCAGGGCCCCCACCGCCACCAGGACGCCCACTGCGCAGGCGGTGGCGAGGCGGACCCGCCCAGAGGGCAGGGGGCGCTGCGGATGCAGCTGCCGGTCGCGTTCGACATCGGCGATGTCGTTCCAGATCATCCCGGCGGCATAGAGCAGGGAGCTTGCCGCGATCACCCAGAGCGGCTGCCAGCCGCCTTGCAGGAGTCGCTGGGCGAAGGGCAGGGGATCGAAGACCCCGGCGGCGTAGAAGGCCGCGACGCAGGCCGCAAGGGCATCCGACCAGACGGTCAGCAGGCCCGAAGCACGGAAGAGGCGCAGCCAGGCCAGCATCGCCGGGAAAGTACCGGCCTGCCCGGGCTACACCACCCCGAGGCGTTCCAGGCCCTGGCGGCCGATGACCAGGTAGCCGAAACCGGGCGTCATCAATTCACGGTAGAGCTTTTCAGCCTCGGCCTTGTGGCCGAGATTCTCGGCCAGCCAGGCGGTGAGCGCCTTGAGCGGAGTGGCGAGCAGGCGGTCGTTGATGACCGCCAGGCCGCCCTCGACCAGATCCCAGGGCAGGTACCCCAGGCCATAGCAGCCCAGGCGGGCGCCGAACAGCACGACCAGGGAGGTGCGCTGCGTTTCCAGCACGTCGGTGAGGCGGAAGCAGTGTTCAAGATCGGCCTTGGCGAGCTCGTCATCGCCCTGGCGCAGGTAGAGGCCGGCGCGCAGCAGGCGCTCGACCGGATTGAGATCGTCGCCAGCGAAGGCCGCCAGGAGCGGCTCGCAGCAGCCGAGCGAGGCCAGCGCCAGGCAGTCGCGCACGAAGTCGAAGAGCTGGTTCGGATCGTCGCCGCGTCCGACCAGCATGACGGTGGTGGCGGGATCGTTGGCGGCGCCGAGCCGGCGCGCGAGTTCGAGGTAGTCGGACAGCAGGCGCTGCTCGCGCAGGCGCAGGTCGTAACCGAGGTGGCAGATGCGCTTCACCGCCTCGGCCTGGGCGAGCAGACCGGCGGAGTCCTCGCCGTCGACCAGCTGCGAGGCGTGGTAGTGCAGGTTCCAGCTGAACGAGGTCGACACCGTGCGCAGGAGCGGACCCTCGTCGGGCGAACCGCGCACGAACTGGCGGATGAGGTCGAGCTCGGCCTCCAGCACCGGATCGATGCCGTGGTCGCGCAGGTGGTTGCGCAGGTGCTTGAGCAGCCAGATGCAGAAGCGCGTGCGCACCACATCGCCGGATTCCTGCCAGGCCAGCATCTCGCGGATGGCGCGGCGCAGGGCGTCGGGATTGGCGACCCCGCCGCCCTGGATCAGGCGCAGGCGGGCGAGTTCGAAGATCGCGTCCTGGGCGAGCGGATGGTCGATGTTGGCGGACAGGAACAGGCTGAGCTCCTGCGCCGCCTCGTCGTGGCGCTCGGCCTGGACGAGCGCGGTGGCGAGCATGAAGCGCGCCTCGACCGCCTGGTCGCCCTGGTCGTGCTCGCTGAGGAAGCGGCGATAGCCGGCGATGGCCTCGTCGACCAGACCCTGGCGCAGCAGTTCGTTGCCGATGACGAAGGCCGGGACCATGAGCGGGCTCTTGCGGCGCTCGACCCGCAGGTGCCGCACCAGGGCCTGGCTGTTCCAGGTCGCGATCGCCAGGTGCAGGCCCGCCGGCGCGCCGAGCGGGAACGGGTCGCGCACCACCAGCGGCTGGCTTTCGTCGATCCGGAGGGTGAGCAGCGAACCGACGGCCTCGCACACCACCTGGCGCGGCTGGCGGCCGCCGCCGCTCTTGAGCCGGGTGCTGGTGCGCGATCGGTTCATCGGCCGCAGGGTCAGGTACTCCGGCGAAATCGCCCCCGACTGCCCATCGCCGCGGCAGATCGCCAGCCAGTCGCCGCCATAGGCGCCGAGCTTGAACTGGTAGGCCGGGTTCGGCGGCAGGCCGCGCATGAAGACCCAGAGCTCCTCTCCCTTCACCACGTCGACGCCGAACGACAGGCGGACATCGTCGCCCGGGGTCACGCCGAGAGGATAGACCTGGAGGCCATAGCCGCCGAGCAGCATGCCGCCGAGCTCGGGGTGGCCGACCTGGCCCACCGCCTCGCCCTGGAGGGCGAACGACGGTTCCGAGAACGGCCCCGGATCGGCGCTGGCCGCGAATTCCCAGTGCCCCATGCCCAGCCACGCGCCTTCGCGCTCCTTGGCCAGGCGCTGGCGTTCCAGCTCGGCATACGATGCCGACAGCTGCGCGAGCAGGGTGCGGATCTCCTGCGCGAAGACCAGGCAGTCCGGATAGCGGTCCTGGGTGTCGAGCGCGAGCGCCCATTCGCAGATCGTGCGCAGGGCCATCGGGGCCTCGGGCCAGTAGTCCGTCAGCGTCTTGCGCTTGCCGGTCTTCACCTGCTCGATCAGGCGGACCAGCGGTTCGTGCTCGCCGAGTTCGACCGGCGTATGCAGCGACAGCAGCTCGAAGAGGATGACCCCCAGGGAATAGATGTCGCTGCGCTGGTCCGCCGCCTGCGCGTGGCCACCGGCCTGCTCCGGCGACATGTAGGCGGGCGAACCCATGACCTGGCCGAACTGGGTCGAACGGACGCTGGTGCGGTTCGACCGGCGCTGGGCGCTGGCGGTGCCCGGCAGGGGCAGATTGGCGCTCGACGACGACCGGAACGGCGCGCTCGACGGCTCCGGCACCTTCGCGGTTCCCGGCCTGGGCGTCGGCGTCGATTCCGCGTGGGCCGCGACCGCCGCCGTGCCGGCGGCCGGAGTCGTTTCGGTGCCGGGCGACGGCATGATCACCGTCGCCGCATCGGCCCGCGCGCCGGCGACCTGCTCGAACATCTCGTCGTAGGCGGCCTCGATCTCGGGATCCTGCTCGCGCAGGCTGCGCGCCAGACCCCAGTCGAGCACCCAGACCTCGCCGTACTGGCCGACGATGATGTTGGCCGGCTTGAGATCGCGGTGCACGATGTCGCGGCTGTGGGCGTAGGCGATGATCTCGAGGATCTTGAGGAACAGGGTCAGCCGATCGATGAGCGGGAACAGCGTCCAATGGTCGCCGGCGCCATTGCGCAGTTCATCGATACGGCGTTCCAGGGTGTGGCCCTTCACCAGCGACATGAAATAGCAGCGCGCGCCCTCCGGCGTGGTCGCCGCCTCATACACCGCGACCAGGCCGGGATGCATCAGACGCGCGCTGATGCGGATCTCGGACTCGAACCGGGACACGATTTCGGGATCCCTGGATACCGCCTCGTCCAGGATCTTCACCGCGACTTCGCGCTCGAGGAAATGATCCCAGGCCGCATACACGTGGCAGGTGGCGCCACGCCCGGCCGGACGGAGCAGACTGTAGCGGCCGGCGATGCGCGCGCTTCCAGGAGTGATGGTGGCGGTGGTCACGATGGCAGGTCGTTCCAAGGACATGGATACCCCGACCCACCGACCGCCGCAACCCTGCTGTCGGCCGGATGTGTGGAGCGAACCGTCATGCGTGACACGCAGCCGGCCCGAGTCCGCCGCCAGGCAGGAGCTGCAAGGAGTGGTCCAGGCCGGCAGACCCCTTCAAACGCCTGCGGGCCGGTGCACCGTCAGCGCGATCGGACCGGTCCGGGCGGGATCCACCGCGATGCGCTGGCCACCCGGCATGCCAGGGGCGATCTCATAGCGGACGCTGTGCTCGCCATGGAAGGCGCGCAGCTTGGCGGTGCCGGTCGCGTCGGTCTTGACCTGCTCCTGCGTCCACCATTCCTGGCGCAGCAGCCTGCGCACGCGTTCGTAGACCACGGTCGGGTTGTTGCTGGAGGTCGGCAGACCGCCGCTGTTGTGGTCGCTCTTGAACCCCAGCTCGCCGGTGATGCCGCCCCAGAAGAAGAACGATTCCACCGCCGGATGGGCGTAGGCCAGGGTGATGATGTTGGCGACGTATTCCGCCTTCATCTGCGCCACCACCTCGGGTTTGAGGCCGGCCTTTTCGAGATGGCCGGTCGAAGCCCAGAACTCGGTGTAGTGCAGCGGCACGCCGGCGGTCGCGAAATCGTCGAGGATGGCGTTCTGCTCGCCGGGGGTGATCCAGCCGCCGGTGTGCGACTGCATGCCCAGGGCATCGGCCGGCGCGCCCGCGTCGGCGAGGCGGTGGAACAGCTCGATGAAGCGCTTGCGCTGCGACCGCGCCGTCACCGGACTGCCATCCTTGGCGCGCAGGTCGCGGCCGGGTGGGTCGACCTCCATGCCGTAGTCGTTGATGACGTAACAGGCGTCGGGGTCCTCCTCCCGCGCCCAGCGCAGCACCGGCGCGATGTATTCGACGATGTTGCCGAGGTCCTCCAGATGCGGCCAATGGCGGTCGGGCAGGTTCTTGAGGGCGGCCTCCCACATCGGTTCGTTGATCGCGTCCCAGATCTTCACCTTGCCCTTGAAGCGGGCGACCAGGCTGCGCACGCGCGCCTCCAGGAAGACGAGCTGGGTCGGATACGGATAGCGTTTGACCCAGTCCGGCACCGCCTTGGGCAGCGACCAGAAGATCGGATGCCCCTTGGGCACCAGCCCGTTCTTCAGGGCCCAATCGACCTGCCAGGCGAATTCGTCGAGCTTGGGTTCACCTTGGAATTCCTCATGCTTCGGCCCGTCGTTCTGCGGCCGTTCGGTCCAGTAGGTCAGGCAGTTGGCCGCATTCAGGCATTCCGTGAAGCGATGCGTGTAGTGCCGCACCCAGTCGGTGTCGCCCATATGGAAGCGGTTCATGGTCGACAGCCCCCACTGCGCATCGCCCCAGGCGAAGGCCGACTTCTGCTGCACGATGTCCAGGCGCAGGTTCGGCACCGGGCGACCCTGGCGGTCGCGGATGACGAGTTCGACCTCGGACATGCGCAGGCGGCGGATGCGCGCGCGGGCGGCATCCAGCTCGGCCGAGAAGGACTTGGGATCGTAGAGCCGGCTGGCCTCGTCGAGCTGCCGCCATTCTTCGCCGGGGATGGACGTGGTCATGGATCGCCTCGCAGGGATCGGGGCGCCGGGCCGGCGCGCCGATCGGGTGGAAGGCGCCATGGTCCCATGGCGGTGGTGGGTGCAAGCAGGCGAACCGGATCAACCATCCAGCCGCTTGACCCGAATGGGAATCCCAACCGATCGCCATACCAGTCCCGGCCGCTAGGCGTCGGGCACGATCCAGCCGCCGCCCCAGCACCAGGTGGCGGTGGGGTCGTACAGCACGCACGCCTGTCCGGGGGCGGCACGGGCGGTGGGCTGGTCGAAGCGCACCTCGGCGTTCGGCAGTCCTCCGGTGCCGGTGCCGGAACGCGGAAGCACCCGCGCCGGGATGAGCCGCCCGCGGTGGCGCAGGCGTGCCAGCACCGCGACCCCCTCCGCAGGCAGCAGCCCCGGAGACCAGGTGAGATCCGTCAGCGGCAGCGCGCTGGTGTCCAGCGCCTCACGCGGACCGACCACGATCTGGTTGCGGGCAGGATCAAGCCGCACGACGTAGAGCGGTTCCGACCAGGCGATGCCCAGGCCATGGCGCTGGCCGATGGTGTAGGCCGGCAAGCCGCGGTGCGTGCCCACCCGACTCCCGTCGGCCAGGACGAAATCCCCCGGCTGGAAGGCGTCCGGCGCGGCGGCGCGCACGAAGTCGGCGGCGCTGCCGTTCACGAAGCAGATGTCCTGGCTTTCGCCCTTGTCGGCGGTGGGCAGGCCGCGCTGGCGGGCGGCTTCGCGCACCTCGGCCTTGGTCAGGCCGCCGACCGGGAACTCGGCGCGCGACAGCTGTTCCTGGGTGAGCGAGAACAGGAAGTAGGTCTGGTCCTTGCCGCTGTCGACGGCGGTGCGCAGGAGCCAGCGGTCGAGAGCGCGTTCGACCCGGGCGTAGTGGCCGGTCGCGACGCGTTCCGCCCCGACCGATTCGGCCCAGCGCCAGAGTTCGCCGAATTTCACCGTCTCGTTGCAGCGCACGCAGGGGTTCGGGGTCAGTCCACGGGCGTAGTCGGCGACGAAACCGTCGACCACGTTGCGGCGGAAGCCGTCTTCGAAGTCGACCACGTAGTGCCGCGCGCCGACCTTCTGCGCCACCGACCGCGCGTCGATGGTTTCGCTCGGTGAACAGCAGGCGTCGGTGCGGGTGAAGCCGCCGTCGAGTTCCGCGCACGGCCACAGTTTCATCGTGACGCCGACGACCTCATGCCCGGCCTCGGCCACCAGGGCGGCGGTCAGGCTGGAATCCACTCCCCCGGACATGCCGACGGCGATGCGCATGGGCCGGAGTCTGGCCCATGCGTCGATCCTGCCAGCGCAACCCGGTCCAGGCTTGCCCCGGTCGACGCCGCCCGTGGTTTCAACGTTCAGATTTCAACTGCTGGCGCGCGAGCGGAGTCGGCCATTCGTAGGCCGGTCCGATGGTGGCGGCGGCCTGGAGGTGTTCGCGCCAGCCGTCGTCGTCCTTGAGCATAAACAGGATCCGGGCGGTGAAATACGCGCTATCGTTCTGCATGCCGATGTCCTGCGCCGTCACCGGGATGGGCACCTTGCGGTCGACGAGATGCTGCATGATCCGGCCGGCGACGCTCTTGCGCTCGGTCGATTCCTTCCAGCGGGCGATGGCCGCCTGCTCGTTGTCCGGCCGATACAGCAGATCGCCCAGCCAGAGGCGGGCGGTCTGGCGGATGTCGGTCAGCCCCTCGGTCGCCTTGTCCTTGAGGATGGCGGTGTAGGCGTCCTCGGCCTCGGGCAGGCGCCCGCGCAGACGCTCGCTGGCGGCGATGCCCAGCTGCGCCTGCATCCGGATCGCCACCGGCAGGCGGTTCTCGCGCGCGACCCGGCCGTAGCGCTCGATCGCCTCGTCCCAGCGGCCCAGGGCGAGGTACAGGTCGGCGGCACCGAGGTTGCCCTGGGCGGTGGCCGGGGCCTGCGACTTGCGGAAGGTGGTGTTGATGTCGGCGGCGGTGGCGTACATGCGCGCCGAGCGCTCCATCTCACCCGCATCGCTGGCCTCGGCCTTGCGGGCGATCTGCTCCGCCCGCTTGAGGTAGTCCTTGACCAGTTCCGCGAGCGTCGCCTCGGGCACGATCGCGGCCAGCTTGGCGACATCGTATTTCACCCGCACCGCCTCGAAGTACTGCTCGGCCTCCTCGTTGCGGCCCAGCTTCAGGGCGCACGACCAGGCATGGAAGGTGGCGAGCAGGGCATAGCGCGGGTCGTCGCGATTGCGGGCGGCGACATCCTGGAACTGCTTCAGGGCCTCTTCGAAGTTCTGCGTCCGGACGCCGGGGTCGGTGGACTGGTTGGCGATCTCCTCCATGCAGATCGCGCTGCGCAGCAGGGCGTCGCGGGCCTGCGGAGCGTCGGGATGGTCGCGCAGGAAACCCTGGTAGAGCGACAGCGCCTTGGAGAAGTTCTTGTCCTGGCGCAGGGTGTCGGCACGGGCGAGGGCGCTGACCAGCAGGTCGGTCTTCTGGCGTTCGAGGAGGATGCGCGACACCCTGGCCTCGGGCTGGTTGCTGGCGGCGTCGGCCGGGGCCTTGCCGGTGGACTTGGGATCCGTGGGCGCCTTGCCATCGCCCGCGACGAAAGCGATGTAGATGCCGTCCGCGTTGGTGCCCTCGATCGGCAGGAGATCGGGAAAGCGCATGATCTCGGGCAGCTCGTCGCCGGATGCCGGCGTGGACGTCGGCGCTGCGGACGCGGTCGGCTGCGGCGGAACGGGTGGCGGACTGACCGCCGCCGCTGCCGGAATGACCGACGCGCCGCCCTCGCCGACCGCGCACTGGACGATGAGCTCATCATCCAGGCGGGTGAAGCGCAGATGGAGCAGCCGGCCACGGGTCTGCGGCCGCTTGAACTCGTAGCTGGCGACCTCCTGCGATTCGCGGAACAACTTGGCGCGATCGCTGTTCAGCCGCAGGCGGTAGCCCTTGTACATGTCCTGGTCGGCGAGCATGAATTCGACCTGCCAGGTGTCGGAAAGCGGCTCCACCGTGGCGGACAGGCGCACGGAACCGCTGACCGGCGGCAGCACGGCATGGCGGACGTTCTTGCCCAGCAGGGGATGCGGGACGAGCCGAGGCGTCGCGCTCCCGGCCACGGCTTTGGCCGGGGCCGGCTCGGCCTTCAATTCCGGGATGTAGATCTCCTTGATCCACGGCCGCTGCGCTGGCGGCTGCTCCGCCGCCTGGCGCTGCTCCTGCGCCAATTGCAGCGCGTCGCGCTGCTTGAGCGCCCGCCGCACCACCACCACGCCGGCGGTGACGATGATGAAGACGATCAGGGCGGTGGCGGCGATCGCCCGGCGATGGCGCCAACCGAAACGGAGCGCAAGACGGATCCGGCCCGGCGGCGTCCAGCGCACCCGCTCGCCGCGCAGGTACCGGCGCAGATCGGCGGCCATGGCCTCGGCGGCGGGATGGCGGTCGCGCGGATCCTTGGCCATCGCGGTGAGCAGGATCTGCTCCAGCGCCGGCGGGCAGTCGCGGCGCAGGCGCGACGGCGGCACCACCGGATCCTCGATGATCCGCCGCAGGAGGGCGACCGAGTTCTCGGCGCTGAACGGCTGCTGCCCGGTGACCATCTCGTAGAGGCATGCGCCGCAACTGTAGATGTCCGAACGTCGACCCAGATCGCCGCGGCTGCCGCCGGCCTGTTCCGGACTCATGTAGGCCGGCGTCCCGACCACCGCCCCGGTCTGGGTCAGGTGCGATTCCTGGTCGAGCGACATCGCCAGGCCGAAATCCAGGAGTTTCACCGTGCCATCCGGCAGGATCATGATGTTCGACGGCTTGATGTCGCGGTGCAGGATCCCGGCCAGGTGCGCGACGTGGAGCGCCTCCAGCGCCTGGATCATCAGTTCCGCCGCCAGGCGCAGGTCGATCCCGCCCTGGCCCTGCTTGCGCAGGTTCTCGGCGATCAGGTCGTCGATCAGCCGGCCGCTGATGAGCGGCATCACCAGGTAGGGGCGGCCGTCGTGCTCGCCGACATCGATCACCCGCACGATGCCGGGATGGCGCAGCGCCTGCATGTAGGCGACCTCGCGGGTGAAGCGCTTGCGTTCATCCGCATCGACCTTGCGCAGCACCTTGATCGCGACCTCGCGCCCCATCGGCACGGCGCACGATTCCACCACCTCGCCCAGGTACACGGTGCCCATGCCGCCGCGCCCGAGCACGCGCACCACCCGGTACGGCCCGATGCGCCGGGGCTCGCGCGCGATCCCGGTCGACGGGTACAGCAGCGACGGCAACACTTCCGTGTCGCTGACGCGCTTCGGGGCTGGGGGCTTCGGTTCGCCGGGCTTGGGGCCCATGGTGGCAGGCTAACGCCGGTTATGGCCGGCCCAACCCTGGGATGCCCTCGGGATCCCAAGGAAACCGGATTGCCATCTTCCCGCAGGATTCGTGACTGCTGCGGGAATCAGGACTGGCGTCCGGGGTGACCCGGGATTGGAGCAGCGCTACGCCGGGAACGTCGATAGGTGCCGGGCGCTTCACCGAAGGCGAATTTGAAACGCCGCCCCAGGTGGTACGCATCGGCGAAGCCGCAACGCGAGGCGATGCGCTCAAGCGGGTCATCGCAACTGATCAGCAGTTCCTGGGCGAGGATCAATCTGGCCCGGGCGACATGACGGGCAGGGGAAAGACCGGTGACGCTGCGGAACGCGTTGGTCAGCGCAATCGGACTGAGCCCGGTCAGGCGGCAGAGGCGGGCCCGGGGCCATTGATCCTGCGGCGCAGCGGCGACGGCTTCCAGGGCCGGGGCGAGGCGACCCACGGCGTGGTCGGGTGGTCGTGGCTCGGCCATCGCCAGGAGGGCCGCCTGGATGGTGGCCAAGGCGACCAGGGATTCGCCCTGGTCCCGCGGGTCGGAACTGGTTGCAGAAATGCGACTGAGACCCTGCACGGCGGCGAGGATGCGTTCGCAGGTCGCCTCAGCGATCAGGACGGGGAAGCGGTAGCGATGCTCCACGGACAGGCCCGCCCCGATCGACCAGGTCCAATCGATCCAGCCGAAACTGGCTTCGGACCAGACCAGGTCGTGGACCAGCCCGGGCACCAGGAGCAGGCCGGATCCCGGCGACAGGCGGCGTTCCGGCCCATCGGCGATCCGATAGCGGAAGGTCCCCTCGATCAAGGCGACGAGATGGAAGAGCGGCGACACGCGACGCACGCGTGCATTCGAGACCGCCGCACCCACTCCGCCCTGATGCCAGCGGAAACGCAGTGATTGAGCTAGATGGAATGGATCACCGGAACTGGGCAGGACGACCGGGACCATGTACAAATCTTCATTTCCAACGTACACGGGTCAATCGACGGACCGGTTCCCAGCGGATAGCGTTCCTGGCCAAGCCCGTGCCGAACGGCCAGGAGCGAAACCATGGCGATCCAACCCGCCGAACCCATCCGTCTCGCCTACGCCGACTACCGCCAGCGGGTGCTGGGCGGCTGGCTCGGCAAGTCCGTCGGCGGGGTCATCGGCGCGCGTTTCGAGAACCAGAAGCAGTATTGCGACATCCCCGTCGACCGGCTGTGGCCGGACAGCATGGTGCCGAATGACGATCTCGACATCCAGGTGCTGTGGCTGGAGGCGTTGCAGGAACGTGGCGTCTTCCTTACCCAGCAGGACCTGATCGACCTGTGGTTCGATCGCTGTTCCTATAATTTCTGCGAATACGGCCACTTCTTGCACAACGTCCAGCGGGGCATCCTGCCGCCGCTGTCCGGACACTGGAACAACCGCTTCTTCCGCGAATCCGAAGGATGCCCGATCCGCGCCGAGATCTGGGGATACATCTGCCCGGGCAATCCGGTCCTTGCTGCCGATTACGCCCAGATGGACGCCGAACTCGACCACAGCGGGGCGAGCGTCCGCATTGAACGATTCCTGGCCGGGGCGTCCGCCGACGCCGTGGCCGGGGGCGATCTCACCTCGGCCCTGGCCGCCGGGTGCTCGGTGGTGCCCGCTGACTGCCCCGAGGTCCGTGCGATCGCCACCGTGCGCGCCATCTGCGCTGAGACCCCCGACCCGCGCCAGGCCTGGCAGCGGATCATCCGCATCTACGGCGATCGCGACGCTTCGAAGGCCATCACCAATCATGCCCTGGTCCTGGCGGCCATCTTCCTCGGGCGCAGCGAGCTCGACCGCACCATGCAGTTGTGCGCGAGTTTCGGCTGGGACGCCGATTGCACCGCCGCCACCGCCGGGGCCTTGATCGGCGCGCTGCAAGGCCCCCAGGGCATGCCGGCGCACTGGCTCGCCAGACTCGGGCCCGACCTCTTTTGCGGCATCCCGGTCAAGCATAAGTCGGCGCCGGTAGATCGTTTCGCCGATGAGACGTGCCAGATCGGCGCCGAAGTGGCGGTCCTGCGCAATCCCGCCGTCGTCCTGACCAACGCGCCGACGGTTCCGCTCCGTCCAGCCCCGGCCGCAGTTCCGCGCATCGCCGTCACCTATCCCGGGCAGCCGGTGCTGTGGGCCGGCAGGCCAACGTCGGTGCAATTTACGATCAGCAATCCTACCGCCGCGACCCTGGTCGGCAGCCTAGTCATCGAGGCGCCCAACGGAGCGGTTGTCCAGCCCGATCGCCAGCCCATCTCGGTGCCGCCAGGGGCCGAACAGCAGGTGGAATGCCATGTTTCCCGGGCCGATCCCTCCGCCGCCTTGTCCGATCGCAACCTTTTCACCGCACGCCTGGATCTGCCGTGCGGCTCGCGACAGCAGGTCTTCGGCCTCGGTGGTGCCCGCCAGTGGCTGGTCTACGGCCCCTATTGGGACATGTGGGACCGCACCCGCAACGCCATCTGCCCGTACCACAATCCCGAGCGGATCTGCCACCCGGGCACGATCGGCTACCACGGGGACAGCTACAACCATTTCGTCGATCTCGATCGCGCGTATGTCGATGAGGACATCCTGCTGCGGGGCGAAATTCCCGCCGAAGCCCCCTTCGCCCTCGAGGCCGGCGAGGATCAGATCTACGAACAGGATCTCGGCGGATTCCATGGGGCTGCCTGCTATTATCTGGTTCGGACCTTCCGTACCGCCACTCCCGGTCCGGCCTGGTTCGCCATCGGCCGCTGCGGCCCGGTGCGGATCTGGCTGGACGGAAAACTGGTCCATGCCCAGAACAACACACGTTGCTGGGCCATCTTCGATGAGCGCGTCGACGTCATCCTGAGTGGCGCTCCGCAGCGCTTGGTGGTGAAATTGATCCGGCCCACCGATGCCGGCACGTTCAGCCTCAATGTCCACCGCCGGCATCCTACGCCCGAAATCACCAGCTACCTGGAGGACGGTCTGAGCGATCTGCCGGTCGACGGGTGGGGACTGCGGCCCTGATAAGCGGTGCGGTGGAGCTGCTAGCCGATCGAGCGTCCGCAGCCACGGGACAAATCCGATTCCAAGGAGTATCCTCCATGAACATCATGAACATCGCGCCTGTGCTCTGCCTATGCATCTGCACTGCGGCCTTCACCGCCGAGACCTGGAATCCACCGCCCAGCTGGCAGAACGGCTGGCGCGGACCGACGCGCAACGGGGTCTACGACGCCCGCGACCTGCCAACCATCATCGATGACGCCAACGGCATCGTCTGGCACCAACCCCTGCGGGAAATGACCATCGCCGAACCGGTGGCCGTCGGCGACCGCGTGATCACCCTGGCCGATACCGACTGGATCATCTGCCTCGACATCGAAAGCGGGCGCGTCCTGTGGGAAAAGCGGGTGAGCGTCATCGAACTGATCGGCAAGGAGAAGGGCTACGATGCCAAGCGGATCGCGCGGGACGAGAAGATCCGCGAACTCGGTCTGGCCCTGAGTTATCGCATCCGCAATGGTGACTTCTACCATTGGAAGGACGGCTACGGCCAAGCCAAGGACATCCTGGATGCCGCCATGCGCATCGGTGAGATCGACCCCGCCCTGGCCATCGCCAAGCCCTATGATCTGGAAACCGTGTACCCCATGAAGGATGGCAAGCGCAGCAAGAATGAGCAGGGCCTCCAGGGATTTGGCAAGTGGTTGGACCAGAATGTCCACCAACGGCTGAAGGAGTACGAAGTCAGCTTCTATCCTGCCTGGCTGTCCTGGGTCGGCCATACGGCAGCATCCCCGGTCTGCGACGCCAAGCATGTCTACACCACGATGCTGCACGGCCAGGTGGCCTGCCACGATCTCGAGGGCAACCGCAAGTGGGTGACCCTCGTCCGGTTCAAGAATCTCAAGGGAATCGGCGTCCGCTTCCTGCCTTCACCGCTGCTCGTCGCCGACCGCCTGATCGTCCAGTTCGGCAATATCGTGGCGGCATTCGACAAGGTCACCGGCAAGGAGCTGTGGAAGGTGGAGGAGGACGTCGTCGGCAACTCGTACAACTGCGGATCGCCGCTCCACCTGACGGTCGGGGGCATGGACGTGATCGTGTGCACCAACGGGAGGATCCGCAGCGTCGAGACGGGCGACGAGGTGGGGAACCTCGGAGCGGAAATGTCCGGCAGCGAGGCGGGCAGCGCCTCGCCGGTCGCGCACGGAAACCGGGTCGTGTTCTTCACCGGCCGCAACGAAGGCGGCCCCGTGAAATGCTTCGACCTGACCCCGGGCGCGACGGGGAAAGTCGTCGTGAAAGAGGCCTGGGTGGTCGAAAAATCCCAGGCACTGAGGAACATTTCACCGATCCTCATGGACAAGGTCATCTACAAGCACCGTGAGACGGTAGGACTCGAGATGCTCGATCTCCAGACCGGACGCCTGATCGGAGCCGTCCCGAAGCTGTGGTTCGCACACGCCAGTCCTGCCGCAGCCGATGGCCGCATCTACAACATCCAGGCCGGCAGCACCTCGAATGACAAGGCCTGGGACCTCATCGTCCAGATCGCGACGCTCGATCGCCGCGGCGGGTCGAACGAAGTCCGACAGATGCCGACCATGCGCGGCAACATCAACCCGATGATCAGCCATTACCTGAAACCGTACTTTCCGAACTACGGCAATGGCGGACAGAGCGCCAGTTCCACCGGATCGCATCCGTTCGGCAATCGCATCCTGTACCGTTACAAGGGCGGCATGTTCGCTTTTGGCGACGTCTTCAGGCCCTATACCTATCGCAGGTTGGAATTGGCAACGCCCGCCGCTGGAAAACTGCCGGCCTGGCTTGCCTCTGAGGTCATCGGCGAACGCATCGCCGCCGTCCGCGCGCTCAAAGAGCAGCCCGACCCCACCGTCATCCCCGTCCTGGTCGGTTTGCTGACCAACGCTGATTATGGCAAACGCCTCACCGCCGTGCATGGCTTCCAGGCGCTCGGAGCAAATGCCGGCGACCAGACGAACGCCTTTGCCCCACTCCTTGAAACCCTGCGCGCCAACCCGACCAGCCCCAACCTGCGCCTGGTCACCACGGCTCTTGGTGCAGGCGGCAAGTCGGTTGTGCCTTTGGTCGCCAAACTTTTGAGTACAGACCCCGACCTCGCGCATCTTGTCATCTACTACATGCCCACCGGCGAAGACAAAACCAAGATCCTGCAACCCATGCTCACGGACACGAAATCCTGGATGAATCGCCCGAACGGACAGGGTAGGACGCAAAGATCCGTGTGGGCGAAAGAGATGCTTGCTGCCATGGGTACTTCAACGAAACCATAGACCCCAGCAGTTGTATAGCACGAACCATCACCAGGACCTGCCTTCGTCCGTTGGATGTGGAGCACGAAACCACACTGATGGAATCCGGACCATATTCACTCAGGGCAGGCACGATCGGCTGCTTTGAGCCTCTGCCGCTCCCCTCACGACCCAATTCCACCAACGTTCCGATGAAGAGATTCCGATGTTCCACTCCGCCTTCGCCAGATTGGTCCTGATCCTGATGGCGAGCCTCCCTGCGATCATGCCAGCGACGGAAACCGAAGGACCGCCCATCATCATCCGTGGCGACGAACAGCGCCGCTTCGATGCGAAGCTGCCGGACGGCGGATTGAAGCCAGCGGTCGGCGTCGCCAACATCCAGATCTTCCGCGCCTGCCGAGCTCGACCCGATCTGGCCGACCAGGACGGCTGGACCTACGCCCATCACCAGGATCTTGCCGTCTGGAAGGGCCGACTCTACGCCGCCTGGGCGATGACGCCCAAGGACGAGGACGTGCCACCGTACAAAGTGGTCTACACCACGTCGACTGATGGCTTCACCTGGTCGGCACCTGCGGATCTCTTCCCCCGCGAGATCGCCTGGTCGAGCCGCTTCATGTTCTTCCGGGCCGGCAATGGCCGGATGCTGACCTTCTGCGCCGGCAAGACGGCCGAGGGGCCAGTGACCGAGGCCAGCAAAAAGTCGCTGCTGGTGCGTGAGATCACCGCTGACCACCGCCTGGGACCGGTGTTCACCCTGATCTGCCCGGCGGCAGGCCTACCACCGTCCTATGAGACCGCGACCGATGCCGGCCTGGTCGCCGCCTGCCGCGAGGCGGCTGGGCATGGTCCGCTGTTGGAACAGCAGGACTACGGAGTCCTGCTGGGCGATCGCCGCATGAAATGGCACACGGATTCACCCAAACTCGCCGGCTGGGTCTTCGGCAAGGCGCTCGCCTTCTACCACCGCAAGGATGGCGCCCTGGTGGGGATCTCGAAGCAGGGCTTCGTCGTCACGTCCACGGACGAGGGCACGCGCTGGACGCGGCCGGTGGTTCCGCCCACGCTGTTCGCCGGGTCGGGCAAGATCTGGGGCCAGCGCACCAACGACGGGGCCTACATCCTCGCCTTCAACCCGGATCCCAAACGTGCGACACGCTACCCCCTGGCGCTGGTCCAGGGGGCGGACGGGCGTGAATTCGGCAGCCTGCGCGTCGTCCACGGAGAACTGCCGCAACTGCGATATCCGGGGCAATACAAGAATCCCGGACCCCAATACATGCGCGGTCTCGCCGAATGGGCTGACGATGGCAGTTTCGCCGACCGCCAGGCGCTGTGGCTCATCTACAGCGTGAACAAGGAGGACATCTGGATCTCCCGCGTCCCCCTCTACATCAAAACCGACGAGACGCTGCATCCGGCCGATGATTTCACCAAGGTCCTGCCCGGCCCCATGGCGCCTGGATGGAACACCTACAGTCCCAAGTGGGCGCCGGTGGCGGTGGTGGCGGATCGCAGTGGTTCCCGCCTTGAACTGCGCGACGGCGATCCGCATGACTACGCCCGTGCCGTTCGGCTGTTCCCGGCGACTCCTCGGGTCCGGGTCGAACTCCGGCTGCATGCGGCCCAGACCCAGGCCGATTTCGCCATCGACCTCTGCGACGCCACCGGCCGCCGACCGGTGCGTCTCGCCCTGAACGCCAAGCGGCAGATCCTGGCCATGGACGGCACCACACCTCGGGAAGTGGGCCTCTACCGCGCCGGCAACGCCATGACCCTCATCATCACGACCGACCTGGCCGAGAACTCCTTCCAGGTCCAGGTGGATGGGAGCGCAGGCCGTGGCCTCGCCCTGGCGGAAAAAGGCTGCGCCAGCGTCGAACGCCTGTCGCTGTGCACCGGTCCCTGGCGCGGGGTTGATGCGGGCCCAACCAGCGACCCCTCAACCGATGTCCCGGTGCCGCAGCCAGCCCGCTTCCTGATCGAACGCGTGGCCATTTCCCGGCTGGAATGATGCCTCCTACCCACGCCGCAGCCGCGCCACCATGAAGCCTCGTCCATGATTCCTGACGCCTTCCCCGCCATGATCGCCTGGAATGTCCGCAACCCATGGTGCGATGGGTGCGATCTGCGCGCCGAACTCGCGCAGGCTCGCAGCGAAGGCCGCGATCTGGCCTCGGTCGAAGCGGAGTTCACCCGGCTGATCGCAACACCGAGATCCGACGGCGCGGAATGGTTCCACCTGGTCGGCGGGCAGCGCGACCACGCCTGGTTTCAACAGGCCAACGCCCTGCTCGACCGGGTGCAGGAACTCCCGATCCGCGCCGACTTCCCGTTCGTCGAACCCTGCGATCTGGCAGGCATCCGCGCCGCCCTGGCCGGTCGGGTCGCGGACCTCGCGATCGCTTCCGCCGCAAACGCGAGCCGCCCGGTTCAGCCGGGTCGGGCGTAGACCATCAGCAGGTAGAGGAGCGCCTCCTGGTCGGCGCTGCGGTTGCGGTAGCTGTGCGGCGCGTCGGCGGCGAACACCACGGCGTCGTGCGGGCGCAGCACGGCGGTCTGGCCGCCGATCTCGATCGCGACCTCGCCGCCGCTGACCAGGACCAGATGTTCCTGGGTGCCCTGGGCGTGGGCCTCGGCCTGCTCAAGGCCGCCGGGCTTGATGCGCAGTTCGTAGAATTCGGACTGGCGTTTCGTCCCGTCGAAGGGGAAGAGCGCACGCGAGGAGAAACTCTGGTCGGCGTTGAACAGCAGCTTGGCCTGCTCGCGCTTGAGCACGGTCAGGCCGGCCTTGGACTCCTCCTCGATCAGGGCGCTGAACGGCACCCCCAGACCGGTGGCGATGCGCCAGAGCAGGGCGATGGTCGGGGTCGATTTGAGGTTTTCGACCTGGTGCAGCATGGTCCGGCTGACGCCCGACCGGCTGGCCAGTTCATCGAGCGACAGGTGGTGCTCGGAACGCAGCCGGCGCAGGTTGGCGGCCACGGCGGAGGTCATCTGGTCGGTCAGACGCTCGTTCGATTTGTCACTGGGCATGTGTGCCACCATAACGAAGGCGGCAGGCGGACAAGCGGGCACATCCTTCATCTCGCTTCAAGAATTGGATAATCCTGGGGCCACGGCGATTCGTCATACCGACGCGGCCTCCGATATATGGGAATCAACGACGATGGCGGATCCGCACCAGGGTCCAGCCGGTGAGGCGTTCGGTTTCCCAGGTCAAATCCTCCTGCGCCGCAAGCTGTGGCAGGTTCTCTTCCAGGCGTTGACGCGGATCGGACAGCAACGCGATTCCGTCCGGAGCCAGGGCCGCCGCGATGGCTGCGATGAGCGCGGGATGGCATGCCGACCGGTACAGGATGTCGCCGCCGAGGACGAGGTCGAAGCCTGGCGCGAGCACCGCGCCCCAGCGCGCGTTGAGGCACGCCGCGCGGGCGCGCAGGCCCCCCTGGTCCAGGACCCGCTCCAGTTCCGCCAGGGCCTGCGGCGCCTCGTCGAGGAACACCGCCAGCGCCGCGCCCTGGGCCAGGGCCGCGCGACCGCAACCGCCCCGGCCGCAGCCCAGTTCGAGCACGCGCCGACCCCGGCAATCCACCAGACCGGGCAGCGCCTGCGCCAGGCGTTCTCCCGCCGGCCAGCGATAGGTCCAGGTCAGGTCGCCACCCGCGTCCATCATCGGATCAGCTGGATTTTTCCAGCATCGGCACCAGCGCGCACAGCCCGCGCGCGGCCACGCCGGGGAGCACATGGCGGGCAAGGGCGCGCACCGCCTCGCTCGCCTGGCCCATGGCGCAGCCGTGGCCGGCCCACTGGATCATCTCGCGGTCGTTGTCGTTGTCGCCGACCGCCCATACGCGTTCGCGCGGCACGCCGAGGAAGGCGGCGAGACGCTCCAGGCCCCAGGCCTTGGTGATCGGGCCGGGCAGGATCTCGATGCGATCGCGCTGGCTGATCACGACCTGGAACCGCGCGCCGAAACGCGCCCGCAGCTCCAGCGCGGTGGCGGGGATGATCGCCGGATCGGCGACGAACATGACCTTGCAGCTCGGACCGCTCCAGGCGCTGAAATCATCGCACCCGATGCGGATCGGCACCCGATACAGGTCGGACCAGCCACGCGTGAGCGCGGTCTCCTCGTCCATGCACCAGGTGTCGGCGTCGGGATAGCACGACCGCGACCCGCCGCGTCCGGCCAGGGCGGCGAGGATCCCGCGTACGTCCGCTTCGGGCAGCGGCGCCCAGGCGAACGGAGTGCGGCCCGGATGACCGACCCAACCGCCATTGAAGCAGCCCATCGGCGTATCGAGGCGCAGATGCGCGTGGATCCAGCGTGAACTCAGGAGCGGCCGCCCGGTGACGATCGCCACCGCGAAGCCGGCCCGGCGCATGCCGTCGACCGCGTGCTCGTGCCCGACCGGGATGCCGCAGTCGTCGTCGAGCAGTGTTCCATCGAGGTCGAGTGCCACCAGTCCGCGCATGCGGGGCGGATGCTGGTTCACTGCTCGTTTCCGGCAAGCGCGAGGTGCCGGTCATGCTCAACCCGTCAGGAAGGAATCACCGTCCGGCGCATCAGCCTTGCCGCCCCCAACGAACAGGCCGTGACTTCTGCCGCAAAGACAACGGCCATAAAGACCGCAAAGGTCACAAACCAGCAGCCTCCGTGATCCGTGTGTTCTCGGTGGCCATCCCTGCGAAGGCTCAACCCGCCGCGCGGATCGCCCCGGTCACATCCAGGTTGAGATCGAACAGGCGTTCGAGCTTCAGGATGCGGAAGATCGCCTTGATCGGCTCCTGCAGGCCCGCGAGCATGAGCCGGCCGCCGGAGGGCTGGAGCTTGTTGCGCACCCCGATCATCGCCGCGATGTTCATCGAGTTCAGGAAGCCGACACCACTGAGATCGAGGACGAAACGCTTGCGTCCGCGCTGGACGTGGGGCTCGATCTCCTTCCACAACTGGCCGCATTCCTCGCCGAGGAGGGTGATGACGATCACTTCGCCGCGTTCGTCCAAGCGCATGTCCAGGACTCTGGGCCCGCCAACGGGTTAGGCAACCCCAGGTCTTGACGATAAATAAACATACGTTATTAAACGAACGCGACGACGGTCTGGAACTCTTCCCGAAGGATCCGCCATGCCTGCCACCCCCTCGCCCATCCAAGCGGGAACCCTCCCGATGACGCCGCCCGACCGCCTCGGCGGTCATCTCATCGCGGCCTACGCCGGGGCCTTCACCGACAACCTGTTCCGGGGCGTGGTCGCGGCGACCCTGATGTTGCTCGCCGACCACCACGTCGGGGCGAAGAACTACGAATCGCTCGTGCTCGGCACCGCCTACGGCATCTACGCCGGCATGGCCTTCCTGATCCCCATGGTGCTGCTCGCCCCGCTCGCCGGCGCCCTTGGCGACCGGCTGCCGAAGCACCGGCCGCTGCGGGCGATCCGCCTGCTCGATCTCGTGGTCTGCCTCCTCGGCAGCCTCGGCGTCTTCCTCAAGGCCGGCGGCCACGACGACGCCAGCCTCATCGTGCTGCTGGCGACCCTGGCGGTGCTGGGCGGCGCGGCGACGGTGTTCGGATCGGTGAAGTATTCGGCCCTGCCGGAGCTGGTGCGGCCGGAGCGCCTCGCCAGCGCCAACGCGTGGATGCAGGGCGTGAGCATGGCCGCGATCCTCATGGGCCTGGCGGCGACGGCCCTGGCCGAGGAGCGCCTGGTCGCCTGGCTCGGCTGCGGCGCGTATGGGCCGGCGGTGGCGGTGCTGGGGATCAGCTCGGTGGTGTCGGTGATCGGCATTCTCGCGGCGTGGCGGATCCCGAAGCTCCAGGCGCAGGCGCCGCAGACGCCGCTGCGTCCGTTCGCCTGGGGCTCGACCCTGGGCGCCCTCAGGGCCGGGCCGGGGATCCTGGCGCCGACCATGGCGCTGGCGGGCTTCTGGGCGATCGGTTCAGCGGCGCAGGTGATGATCGCGCCGATCGCGTTCTTCGCCTTCGGCCTCGAGGCCGGCGGCCAGGCGCTGCTCGCCCTGGTGATGGGCTTCGGCATCATCGCCGGATCCGCCCTCGCACCGGTGCTGATGCGCCGCGCCTGGCCTGCCGGCCTGCCGATGCTGGGCGCGATCATCGCCGGCGCGGCGATGCTCCTTGCCGGCGGCGTGGCCGGACACGCGTTGCAGCACCAGGATGCCGCCGGTCGCGACGCCTACTGGTTCGGCGGCCTGCTGTTCCTCGCCGGCCTCGGCGGCGGCTTCTGGGAAGTGCCGCTGCAGATCCTCATCCAGGAGCGTTCTCCCGCGCCGGTGCGCAATCGGGTGATGGCGGCGACCCAGGTGATGACCTGCATCGGCATGGTGGTCGCCATGTTCGCCTGCCTGGCCCTGCTGAAGGCGAGCGGCATCGACGCCGCCGGCATCCTGCGCATCCTCGCCGGCGTCTCGCTCGCCTTCACCGCCGGCGCGTTGTGGCTCTACCGCAAGCAGGTCGCGGGCTGGTGCCTGGCCTGGCTCGGGCAGACGATCTGGCGCATCCGCCTGCGCGGCACCGAGCACATCCCCGCCAGCGGCGGCTGCCTGGTGGTGTGCAACCACCTCAGCTACGCCGACGGCCTGATCCTCGGCCTCTGCCTGCCGCGCCCCGGCCGCTTCCTGGTCTACCGCACCTACGTCGACATGCCGGTCGTCGGCTGGTTCCTGCGCTGGGCCGGGGTCATCCCGGTCAGCGACACCGACGCGCGCCGGAGCAAGCTCGCCGCGATCGACGCCGCCATCGCCGCCGCCAAGGCCGGCGAGATGGTGGTCATCTTCCCCGAGGGGAAGCTCACCCGCAGCGGCCAGATGGATGTCTTCCACGCCGGCATGGAGCGCATCGCCGGCCGCGCCGGGGTGCCGGTGGTGCCGGCGCATCTGCACGGCCTGTTCGGCACCTGGATGTCGCGCGCGCTGCGCCGGGGATTGACGTGGTGGCCGCGCATCCTGCGCCAGGTCAACCTGCGCTTCGGCCCGGTCCTGCCGGCGACCACCACCGCCGCCCAGGCGCGCGATGCGGTGGTGCGCCTGGGCTGGGAGTTCGCCGACGAACGGGCACGCGCGGACCGCCGCACCCTGGGCGCCGAGGTCCTGCGCAACGCCTGGCGCCGGCCGTTGCAGACCGCGGTGATCGACGCCGGCGGCGAGATCGCGAATTGGAAGCTGGCCGCGGTCGCGCAGGCGGTGATCCCGCTCCTGCAGCTCGGACGGGATGAGCGCCGGGTCGGCGTCCTCCTGCCGCCGGGGCGCGGCGGCAGCATCGTCAACCTCGCGATCGCCCTCAGCGGCCGCACGGCGGTGAACCTCAACCACACCGTCGGCGACGCGATGATGCAGCGCTGCTGCGAGCTGGCCGAGGTGAAGACCGTCATCACCGCCGGGTTGTACGTGCGCAAGATCGGCAACCCCACCGTGCCCGGGCGCACCGTGCTGGTCGAGGAGCTCCTGCCGAAGCTGGGTTCGCTCACGGTGCTGCGCCACGCCGCGCTGAACTGGGTGCTGCCGGCGTCCTGGCGCGACGCCGCGCGGGCCGACGACGTTGCCGCGATCATCTTCAGCTCGGGTTCGACCGGCGATCCCAAGGGCGTGCAGCTCACCCACCGCCAGATCCTCGCCAACATCCTCGCCACCGCCGAAGGGCTCGACCTGCATGGCGGCGAGGACCGCCTGCTTTCACCGCTGCCGCTCTTCCACAGCTTCGGCCTGGTGCCCGGCATGTGGCTCGCGATCACCCTCGGCATCCCGGTGATGGTCAATCCCGACCCCAACGACGGCAAGGGCATCGGCGAGCTGGCGGGCAGGCACAAGCCGACCTTCATGATGTCGACGCCGACCTTCGTGCGCGGCTACCTGCGCCGGATCACCAAGGAGCAGCTCGCCAGCCTGCGCTTCTGCGTCGTCGGGGCCGAACGCTGCCCGGCCGAGCTGCGCAAGCAGTTCAAGGAACAGTACGGCGGCGACCTGCTGGAGGGCTACGGCTGCACCGAGCTCGCGCCGGTGGTGGCGGCCAACCTGCAGCGGGTCGAGCGCGGCGGCGTGGTCGAGGAACGCGCCCGCGACGGTTCGGTTGGCCGTGCCCTGCCCGGCATCCACGTCCTCACCGTCGATCCCGAGACCGGCGCGGAACTGCCGCTGGGCGCCGATGGGCTGCTGGTGGTGCGCAGCCCGGCGCGCATGCAGGGCTATCTGCGCCGCGATGACCTCACCGCCAAGGCGTTCCTGCTCGGCGGCTACAACACCGGCGATGTCGGGCACGTCGACAAGGACGGCTTCATCTTCATCACCGGGCGGCTGGCGCGCTTCGCCAAGATCGGCGGCGAGATGGTGCCGCTCGACAACGTCGAGGCCGCCCTGGCCACCGCCTTCGCCGAGGCCGCCGGGGCCGAATCCGGGATCGAGATCGCCGTTTCGGCGACGCCCGATCCCGCGCGGGGCGAACGGCTGGTCGTCCTGCATACCGGCTGGTCCGGCGACTGGGCGGCGCTGATCGAGAAGCTCGACCACCTGCCGCCGCTCTGGCGCCCGAAGGCGAAGGACGTGATCACGGTCGACAGCATCCCCAAGCTCGGCACCGGCAAACGCGATCTCGCCGCGCTCAAGCGGCTGGCGGCCGGCCCTGCAGCCTGAGTCACTCCTTGCGCAGCTTCACCCAATGGTCCTGCGTCTCGCCGAGCAGGATCTCGGTCAGCTCCATCCCGCGCGCGGCGAGCGGCGCCTCGATGCGGGCCCAGAACTTCGACGCGAGGTTCTCCATCGTGGTGATGCCGTCGCGCAGGAAGGGCACATCGTTGAGGAACTGGTGCTCGCACGGATCGATGACGAGTTCCTGCACCAGGGCGCGCAGGTCGAGCACGTTGCAGAAGAAGCCGGTCTTGGGATCGACCGCGCCGCGCACGGTGACCTCGACATGGTAGTTGTGGCCGTGGATGTTCTCGCACAGGCCGTAGGCGCAGGTGTTGGCCTTGGCGTCGAGCTGGTCGCTGTGCAGGCGATGGCTGGCCGAGAAGCCGAAGCGGCGGGTCAGGTAGTGCATGCGCGCAGGGTGGCGGATCCCGCCGCGGCGAAAGCGCGAAGTCGCCGACGGATGCGCAGATCGGATGTAACCCGATCGGCCTGGCTGCGGTATACCACCGCATGCCGTGCCGCATCCTCCTCGCGCTCATCCTCGCCGCGACCATGACCGCCGCCGCCGAACCGTGGCCGGGCGCATTGCCCAACCGGGCGGTGACGACCGCCGATGCCACCCTCACCCTGCCTGACGGCACCGCCACGGTGCGTGTCCACCACCCGAAGGACCCGGTCCCGGGCGAGGGGCCGTGGCCGGTCATCGTGTTCTCGCATGGGCTGGCGGGATCGCGCGAAGGCTACGCCTTCCTCGGCCGCCGCTGGGCCGCGCATGGCTACGTGTCCGTCCATCCGGATCATCCCGGCAGCGACTGGGCCACGTTCCGCGCTGTCCGACCCGGCGACCTGGGCCAAGCCCTGCGCCGGGCCACCCTCGATCCGCAGGTGCTGCGCGGACGTCCCAGGTTGATCAGCCAGGTCATCGATGCGCTGGCGGAACTGGAAAAGGTCGTGCCTGCCCTGGCGGGGAACCTGGATCGCGGCCGCCTCGGCGTCGGCGGCCACAGCTTCGGCGCCTGGACCACCATGGGGGTCGCCGGCCAGCGCCTGCGCCTGCCCGATGGCACCGCGCTTGATGGGATGGATCCGCGTCCGCGCGCGTTCGCGGCGCTGTCGCCCGGCGGCCGCACCGTCCGTTCCCAGGATCCGGACTGGTCCGGCTGCACCCGGCCGGTGCTGGTGATGACCGGGACCAACGACAACCAGCCCGCCGTGGTGAAATACAGCGGCGACACCCGCGACGGAGCCTGGCGGCGGCAGGCCTACGAGGCCATGCCTGCTGGAAACAAGATGCTCGCCTGGTTCGACGGTTCGCTGCACAGCACCTATTCGGGCGGCGCCGGAGCGAAACTGATGGGCGAACCGGAACCCGATCCGGCCCAGGTCGAGGCCGTCGCCGTCGTCACCCTCGCCTGGTGGGATGCCCACCTGCGCTCGGACGCTCGAGCCATGGCGTGGCTCGCCGATCCCGCGAGCGCAACCGCCCTGGGGAAATGGGCGCACTTCCTCCAGAAATAGCGGCGATCAGCGCCGGCTCAGCCGGCAGCCTGCTGCGGCGCGAAGGTCAGCGCGTCGGCCGGGGTTTCCAGGTTCTTGACCACCGCGTCCTTCACCGTGCGCGAGATCATGCCGCACAGGGCCTTGCCGGGACCGAGCTCCCAATAGGTGGTGATGCCGGAGGCCTGCATGTTCACCACCGAATCGGCCCAGCGCACCGGCTTGGTGAGCTGGGCTTCGAGCAGCGCCGCGATCTCGCCCGCCTTGGTCACCGGCTGGGCGGTGACATTGGTGTAGACCGGCACGCTCGGATCCTTGAAGACGGTCGCCGCGAGCGCGCTGCGCAGGCGGTCGGCGGCCGGGGCCATGAGGGCGCTGTGGAAGGCGCCGGCCACCGGCAGCGCGCTGGCGCGGCGGATGCCGGCATCCTTGGCGCGGGCGATGGCGCGATCGCAGGCGGTCTTGGCGCCGCTGATCACCACCTGGCCGGGAGCGTTGAGGTTCGCGACCTGGAGGACTTCGCCTTCGGCAGCGAGCTGGCAGAGCTTGTTCGCCTGGGCCTCATCCGCGCCGACCAGCACGACCATGCCGCTCGGCACCGCGTCGGCGGCGGCCTGCATCGCCTGGCCGCGCAGGCGCACGAGGCGGATGGCGTCCTCGTACGACACCGCGCCGGCGGCGGCGAGGGCGGTGTACTCGCCCAGGGACAGACCGGCCGCGGCCCGGAACGGCAAGGGTTTCACCACCGTCTTGAGCACCTCGAAGGCCATCAGGCTGACCACCAGGATGGCCGGCTGGCTGATGTCGGTGCGGGTGAGATCGGCCTCGGGGCCGTTGGCGATGATGTCCGACAGGCCGAAACCGAGAGCACGGTCGGCGCGGTCGAGCAGTTCCCGCGCGACGGGGTGCTTCTGGGCGAGTTCCATGCCCATGCCCACGACTTGGGCGCCTTGACCGGGGAAGACGAGGGCGAGGGACATGCTGGCTCCTTGGTGGAGCGGAAACGCTAGTGAACCATCGGCATGCCGTCCACCGGGTACCAGTGGTTTGTCCGCAACCGCGCCTTTATGCATGGAACCGATGCCGATCGGAAACGTTCTGGAATTTCGGCGATGTCGTAAAATGCACAGCCGGAGTTACCGGAACGCCTTCGCCCGCCTTATGGCTGCTCCCGTCAAGGCCTGACCAGGTTCGGCAGGCTCCAACTTCCGGGCCCCGGCTGTGCGGCGGAGAGCTTGGTGCACAACCGGAGGTGTCAATCGTTGCGATCCGCTGCCGCCGGACCGACATCACCCACGCGGGTTGCCGAGCGACTACTTTGCTGGCTTCGCGGGTTTTTCGCTGGTGAAGGCGACCGACTTCTTCGTCCCCTTCTTGGGATCCTTCGGCTCGAAGGACACGGTCCCGGTTGCGACTTTGACTTCCTGCTTGTCCTTCTGCGAGATCGTGATCTGGACCGAGAACGAGGTCACGCCCGCGCCGTTGTCGATCCGACCGTTGGCACCATAACCGGTGGCTTCTTTCTTGTCATTCATCGATTTGGTGCCGTTGTAGGGTATGATGATGGTGTCCCAGGCGACACCGGTAATCGTCGCCTCGGTCGAACTGAAGGTCAGCTTCCCCGTGAGCACCTGACCGTTCACCGTGGCATAGATGGTGAAGCGCTGTTTCTGCAGGCTCTCTCCTGCGGATGCAAACGCCTGGAAAAAACCAAGCGCGAGGATGAACATGAGCGGGAAGGGGCGGGAGAGGAACATGGTGGGCTCCTTGGCCTAGGATACCTTGGCACCCGGCCTGGGACAAGCCGCGCGGAGCCTGGTCCCACAGCGGTGTGGCGAACAGGGGAATGCCCGGTTCCGCGCTGTAGCAGGTCGCCAAGAACGATGCCAACGCGAGATGCCTGGTCGCGGTATAGTCTGTCTTGGCGCACGCGTCCTGACGATGACGCTGCCCGACCCACTGCCCATGGCCGGAACCGATCCGGCCTGGATCCCCGGAAAGGCCCCCATGCCCCAGGACCGACTCGACCTCGTGGTGATCGCCGGCGATGCGCCCATGGAGGTCCTCGGTCAGCATGCCCGCGATGGCATGCGCCTGCACATCGCCGGGCTGCCGGCCTCCCTGCACGTCCTTCAGGCCTATTTCGAAGAGGGCCGCGATGCCGCTGCGACGGCGCGGCGGGTGACCACCGGCTGGCCCGAGTTCGTCTCGCTCAACGGCGCCTGGCTGCAGCAGTACCTCGAACGCCATGGCCTGGCGGTCGAAGTGGTGCAGTCCTTCACCGCCGACCGCGAACGGCTGGATCGCCTGCTCGCCACCGGTCCGCGTGCGGTGGCGATCTCGACCACCTTCATGCCTTTCGCCGAGCGCATCGACGAACTCGCGGCCGAGGTGCGGCGGCTGTCGCCCGATTCCCTGATCATCCTTGGCGGCATCCAGGTCTGGAAGTCCTACCAGCACCGCCGCCTGGTCGAGAAGGGCCGCATGGATCCGGCCATCATCCCGGCGGTGGCCGAGCACAACTACCTCATGGACGAGAGCCGTCCCTCGCCCGCCGACGCCCTGGTGGTGAGCGAGGCCGGCGAGCAGACCCTGGCCGCGATCGTGAAATGCCTGCGCGACGGCAAGGATTGGCGCGGCCTCGACAACGTGGCGCATTTCGCCCCCGCCGCCGATGGCGCCGGGGGGAGATGGAAACTGAACCCGGTGGTGACCGAGCCCTGGGTCGAGGTCGAGGTCGACTGGAGCCGCTGCCGGCATCGTCCTGACGGCGCCTGGATCCCGATCCAGGCCGGCGTCGGCTGCGGTTTCGACTGCGCCTTCTGCGATTTCCGAGGACTGCGCAAAGGCCGCAAGCGCGGCATCGACGGCGTGGTCGACGAGATCCGCAGCCTGCCGCCTGACCGCGACGGCCTGCGCCGGATCTACTTCACCGACGACAACCTGTTCGGCACCCGCGAACGCGCGGTCGAACTCTGCCAGAAGCTCATCGCCGCCAAGCTGGACGCGCGCTGGCGCGGCCTGATCCGGGTCGACCTCATCGACGAGGAGCTGGCGCACCTGCTCAAGGCGTCGGGCTGCCACGAGGCCCTGTTCGGCATCGAGTCCGGCGATCCCGGCATCCTCAACGCGATGCACAAGCACATCACGCCCGAGCGCATCCTCGCCGGCATCCGCGCCATGGCGATCGCCGGGATCAACACCAAGAGCACCTTCATCATCGGATTCCCGGGCGAGACCGCGCAGTCGATCGCGAACACCGTCGCCATGCTGAACGCCTACCCGACCGAGTTCGACGCCGTCCATCGCTACCTGTTCTTCACCTATGCCGTGCTGCCGCTGTCGATCGTCGCCAAACCCGAGGCACGGCAGCAGTACGGGCTGAAGGGCTACGGCTTCCACTGGAAGCACAACACCATGACCTCGGCCGAGGCCGAGGCCCACGTCGCCTCGCTGCACCCCCGGATCCGGCCGGAACTCAGCCCGAACTACGTGCTCGAATCGCCTGACCTGCCAGACATCGCCCGCCTGAAGCGGGCCTACACCCTGCGCAACCGCCTGGTCCTGGCCGAACGCGACCCCAAGCTGGCGCCTGAGATCCCCGGTTTGTGGGATGCGCTGGAGGAATGCTTCGTTGCGGATGCGGTCGGCGCGGGGCGCTGAAGCTTTCAACTCGCGATCGGCAGCCCTGACACCGGATCGTGCACGGTGGCCTTGGGGTCATCGACGCGGATGACCTGGGCCGGGCAGCCGGCTGCGACGAAATGCAGGAACCGCACCTCGGCGGCATCGATCGCGTCCGGGCGCAGCGGAGAGCGGGCATCGCTGTTGCCGTCGGTCCGTCCGTCGCAGCGCGCGGCGGCGCAGATCGCGCTGCCCTGCTCGCCGATCTGGAAGACGGCAGGCGCAAGCTGACCACACCATCCGCAGGCGGTGCAGCCGGGTTCGATCCAGACCCGGACGCCAGGCGATTCACTCATGCGTCAGACGATAGCATGGCGGGAGACGACTTACCATTTTCGGCTTTCAGGATATGTTGGTCCATCTATGCGGAGGTGCCCCTGCCCGGGCCGCCACCGTACCGGAATCCGCCCATGCTGTCCCAGACCGCCGAATACGCCCTGCGCGCCATCGTGTACCTCGCCGAGAACTCCGACACGGCGCACACCGCCGACCAGATCAGCCACGGCACCCGGGTGTCGGTCGGGTACCTCGCCAAGATCATGCAGACCCTCGCCAAGGCGGGGCTGGTGAATTCCCAGCGCGGCCTGCACGGCGGTTTCGTCCTCGCCCGCGATCCCAAGGTGCTCAGCGTCTACGACGTGGTCCAGGCCATCGATCCGATCCAGCGCATCACCGCCTGCCCGTTGCAGCTCGAAGACCACGGTGCCGACCTCTGCCCGCTCCATCGCGGCCTCGACAACGCCATGGCGGCGGTCGAGACCACCTTCAAGCGCATGACCGTGCACCAGATGCTGACCCAGCCGGGCGCCAACCGCCCGCTGTGCAGCTTCCCCCGCAATGCACCGCAGAAGGAACGCGGCGGCTGACCGGCGCCTGGCCTGATCCTGGAGATCCAGGAATCCGCAGCGCACCACGGCCAGGACGGAAGCACCGGGTCACGGCAACGGGATGCGGATGGCCCCGAGATGGGCGTGGTAGTTGCCAGCGCGTACCACCTGTTTGAACATCTGGTCGAGGTCGGTGATCTTCGACATGAACCAGCTTCCATGCCGGGCGTCCTGCCGGTCCTTGGGCGCCTGGTAGACCCCATCGACGGAATGGTGTTCGAAGATGATGATCGTGGCACCCAGGGTCAGATCGGCGGCGACCGCCGGCCGGCTGCGCCAGGCATGCGCCGTCCAGATCTCCTTGCCGTCGCCCACCTTCAGGTACTGGCCTTCGTTCCGCGAGGCCTCGGCCGGTGCCCGCAGGCGTTTGCCCAGGTAGACATAGATCCACCCGTGATTCGGATAGGCGCGATCGGCGACGAACCAGTCGTCCGCGAAGAGGAAATGCGCGTCCTCCTTGCCAGGAGCCGTCGGCGCAGCCGCAGGGGGCGGAGGATCGACGGGCGCGACGACGGGCGGTGCGGGAGCGGGCGCCGCCGGTTTCGCTGCCGGGGCAGGATCATCGCCGGCGTTGCGGAACAGGCCATCATCCTCGGCAGCCTGCGCGAAGACGGCGACAGCAAGGGTCAGGAAGATGAGCGGACGCAGGTGCATGGTGATCTCCATGCCGGCCATGCTTGCCGGCGGCCGAGCGGCGGTCAATCCCCAGGGGGACTCCGCCGAAGGCCGCAACCGGGGTGATCGCGATCGGCCATTCAACGTTTTTCACCCATCGGCACCACGACATAGCGCAGGCCGTTGCGGTCCCAGACGCGCAGGACGAGGTCATCATTGGCGGCATTGACCGCAGCGGCGAGATCCTCGGCCGAACGCACCGGCTTGCGGCCGGCCTCGACCAGCACCTCATCGGTGGCGATGCCCGCCTCGGCGGCCCGTGATCCGGGCACCACGCTCAGCACCACCAGGCCGTCGATGTTGGCGGGCACGTTCAGACGGGCGCGCCTGGCCTCGTCAAGCGGCGCTGCGGCCAGTCCCAGGCGGGCGTGCTGGTCCGGGGCGCCCACCTCGCCTCCGCCCATCCTGGCGATGCTCGCCGGCAGTTCCTTGAGCGTGACCTCGACGGTCACGTCCTTGCCATCGCGGTTGAGGCGCAGTTTCACCTGGGTGCCGGGAGCGGTGCCGGCGGCGAGCAGGCGCAGCTGGCGCGCATCCTCGATCTTCTTCCCGGCGAATTCGACCACCACGTCGCCCGCCTTCACGCCGGCCTTTTCCGCCGGCGAACCGCTGAGGACATCGCCGACCAGGGCGCCGGTGTTGTCCGGCAGCTTGAACGCGCGGGCGACTTCCGGGGTGACCGGCTGGATCTGCAGGCCGAGGAACCCGCGCACGACCTTCCCCTTGTCGACCAGCGCAGCCATGATGGTACGCGCCAGGTTGGCCGGCACCGCGAAGCCGATGCCCAGGCTGCCGCCATTGGGGCTGAGGATGGCGGTATTGATGCCGATCAGCCGGCCCTCGGCGTCGACCAGCGCGCCACCGGAATTGCCCTGGTTGATCGCGGCGTCGGTCTGGAGGTAGTCCTCGTAGTCGGTCAGGCCGACGGCGCGGCCGCGCGCGCTGATGATCCCGGCGGTGACGGTCTGGCCCAGGCCGAACGGATTGCCGATCGCCAGCACCTGATCGCCGATCTCGATCCTGTCGGAGTCGCCCCACGCGATCGGCACCAGATCCTTGGCGCCCTCGACCCGCAGCACGGCGAGATCGGTCTTGGGATCCGCACCGACGAGTTTCGCGGGATATTCGCGCTGGCCGCGCTGGAGCGCGACGCGGATGTCGTCGGCCCCGGCGATCACGTGGTTGTTGGTGAGGATCAGGCCATCGGCGCCGACCACCACGCCCGACCCGAGTCCGCGCTGGCGCATGGTGCCGGGGTCACCCTCGTGCCCAGGATGGTTGCGCCGCGGGCCGCCGCGGGGGCCGAAAGGCTGCCCCTCATCGTCCCCGAACGGGAAGGGGAACATCGGGAACATCGGCATGCGCTCGCGCTTGATCTCCTTGGTGGTGAACACCGTGACCACGCTCGGCGCGGCCTTCTTCACGGTCGGCGACCACGAGGCGGACTCACCAGCGGCAAGGCCGGGGGCGAGCGCGACCCCGCCGCACAGCAGGCTGGCGACGAGCAGCACGCAGACGATTCGATGCAGGGCGGCAAGGGGCATGGGTGGTTCCTCGCCCCAAAGGACGCCTGGTCGCGTCGAGACTTACCGACCGGCCGCGCCGAGGATCCGGGCAGAGCTGGCTGATCTCCGCTGGCGGGTCAACCGGATCCAGGCAGCCTGCGCCGGCATGAACCGCGTCGTCCTCCTCACCGGTGCCTCCTCGGGCATCGGCGCCGCCACCGCCAAGGCCCTTGCGGAAAGGCACCGCCTGGTCCTTGTCGCCCGCCGCGGCGACCGGCTGCACGACCTCTGCGCCCGCATCAACGCCGAGGGCGGCGAGGCGCTGGCGGTCGCGCTCGATCTGACGGCGGCCAACGCCCCCGCCGCAGCGGTGGCGCGTGCGATCGACCGCTTCGGTGGACTCGATGCGGTGATCAACAACGCGGGGATCTACGAGCAGGCCGCGATCGGCGCAGTGACGCCGGAGCACCTCGAACGCCATCTGCGCCTCAACCTGATCGTGCCGATGCTGATGAGCCAGGCGGCCCTGCCGCACCTGCGTGGCCGGCGCGGGGGCTGGATCATCAACGTGTCCAGCGTCGCCGCCGACGCCGCCTTCACCGCCACCGGGGCCTACACGGCGTCAAAAGCGGGACTCGAAGCCTGGAGCCGCGTCCTGCGCGAGGAACTGCGCGGCACCAACGTCCGGGTCGGGGTGATCGCCCCCGGAGCGACCGATTCCGAGATCTGGCCCGCGACCCAGCGCCCAGACCCCGAACGGATGTGCCGCGCCGAGGACATCGCCGGGGCGATCCGCTTCATGCTCGAACTTCCCCGCACTGCCAACATCGACCGCCTGGTGGTGGCTCCACCAGGCGGCGCGATCTGATTCAACTCGTCTGATTTTTTCAATACAAAATCACACGTGCGCCCCATATGCACGGCGGGAGGAGGGCGTGTGGCAGCGCCTTGTCAGGACAGGTGTGACCACACGGCCACTTGGTCGCAGCAAAGATTCTTGAATTTCGGAACGATTGGGTGGCGTTGGGAAAACACCTGTCCTGATGATGACAACCGACGACCAACGCCGTAGATGGGGTGCCATGGTGATTTTCTGCTTCAATCCTTCTTGGCGAGGATGCCGCCTTCGGGGCCTTCCGGTTCGGGCTTCGGCGCGACCACCTTGCCCTTGAAGGCGAGGATGAGCGGCGAGGCGACGAACACCGACGAGTAGGTGCCCGAGATGATGCCCAGGACGAGGACGAGGTTGAATGAGTACAGGGCCTCGCCCGAGAAGATCAGCAGGATGACCGCGGTGATCAGCACCGTGCCGGTGGTCAGGACGGTACGCGGGAAGGTCTGGGCGACCGCGAGGTCGATGATCTTCTCCATCTTCTCGCCCGGCATCCTCTTCATGTTCTCGCGGATCCGGTCGAAGGTCACGATCGTGTCGTTGATCGAGAACCCGATGATGGTCAGCAGGGCGGCGATCACGTTGAGGTCGATCTTCACCCCCATCGCCACCGCGATGCCCAGCGCGAGCAGGACGTCGTGGAAGAGCGCCACCACCGCGCCGATGCCGAAACGGAACTCGAAGCGGGCCGCGATGTAGGCGAGGATGCCGACCAGGGCGAGCAGCACCGCGATGAGGGCGAGGACCTTCATGCGCGCGGCGACCTGGCCGCTGAAGTGCTCGGTGGACGGGAACGGCTTCGCCACCGTCACCTTGAGCGCCGCGCCGGTGTCGGCGGTGCGGTTGTAGAGGTCCACCGCGACCGGCAGCAGCGCGCGCAGGCCGGCAGCGTCATCGGGCTTGGCGTCCTTGGCGATGAGCAGCGCGGCCAGGCGCTTCGAAACCGGATCGTCGGTGCTGGTCTTGCCGACCGGGCGGTCGGCATAGGTGGCCGTCACCTGGATGCCGTTGGGGATCTCGGGCGGGGCCGACGACACCGTGATCTGGCCGTATTTGACCAGACGGCTCTGGATCTCGGCGAGCTGGGTCTGGTTCGGTGTCTCCAGCGTGCGCAGGACCAGGGTCAGGCGGTTGTCCTTCCAGGTCGCGGCGGCGATCTCGTCGCCTTCGTGGTCGAGCCAGTCGCCGAAGGCCAGCGACAGCGAGGCCTTGAACGCCTCGGTGCGGCTGGCGATGTCGTCGGTCAGCTTGTTGCGCCGCTCGTCGAGCGGCCTGAGTTCGGCCTCCAGCTTCTTGACCCGGACCTCGTCGACCTTCTCGTTCTTGCCGACATCGCGCAGCACCTTGATCTTGCGCACGATGACGGCCCGCTGCTCCTCGATCTCGGCGCGAGCGGACTCTAGCTGCGAACCCTCCTCATCGCGGCCGCGGAACATCCACTGGCGCGACGACGATCCGCCGCCGAACTCGGGATGGTAGGGCTGCTTGCGCAGTTCGGCGGGATCGAGCATCGAGGCCTTGCGCTGCTCCGGCGAGAGCTTGTCCCAGGCCGCCTGCACCGCCTGCTCGACCTCGCCCGGCGCCACCGGACGCTTGAAGATCACCTGCGCCATGTTGCCGCCGGTGAACTCGATGTCGAAGTGGCGTTCGAAGGTGGTCCCCATGATCTTGTGGCCGATCGCGAACCAGCCCAGGCAGAGGATGGAGGTGACGATCGAGAAGATGTAGCCGTACCAGCGCCACTCGACGTAGGGCAGATGCAGTTCCGGGATCCAGCGCGCCATCGGCGCATCGGTGCGCCGGCGGTAGAGCCAGTCGGTGAGCAGCCGGCCGACGAACACGCCCGAGAACAGGTTGATCACCACGCCGATGATCATCGTCATGCCGAAGCCCTGCACCGGTCCGGTGCCGATCACGTAGAGGATCAGGGCCGCGAACAGGGTGGTCAGATGCGAGTCGATGATGGTCAGGAAGGCGCGATCGTAGCCGGCGGCGATCGCCGCCTTCAGCCCCTTGTCCTCGCGCAATTCCTCGCGGATGCGTTCGAAGATCAGGATGTTGGTGTCGACCGCCATGCCGATGGTCAGCACCAGGCCGGCAAGGCCGGGCAGGGTCACCGTCGCATCGAACACCGACAGCGTGGCGACGATCAGGGCGCCGGACACGCACAGGCAGATGTTCGCCACCAGGCCGAGTCCACGGTAGTAGACGAACATGAACAGCACGACCAGCAGCGCCGACACGGCCATCGCATACATCGACTTGGTGACGGTCTGCTCGCCCAGGGTGGCGCCGACGACGCGCTCGGAGAGCACCTCGGGGGTGACCGACAGCGCACCGCCCTTCAAGGTGGTCTTGAGCGAGTCGACCTCCTCCTTGGTGAAGCGGCCGGAGATCTGGCACTGGCCCGCGGACGGGCTTCTCACGACCGGTGCGCTCTTGACCACCCCATCGTAGACGATCGCCAAGTGGCCCGTGCCCTGCCGGGATCCGCCTGGCTCGGATCCGGTCTGGTACAGCCGTCGGGTGAAGAGCTCGTTCTTCCCGGCACCGATCGCCGTGAAGGTGATCGACACGGCGAGACTGCCCTGATCCATGCTTTCGGCGGCATCCGCCACATCCGATCCGGTGAGCTCCGCCTTGCCCAGGCGGTAGAACTGGTTCGGCGCCTTGCCGATCTCGGTCTCGTGCGGGGCGATGATCTCGCCGCGGCCGAGGTAGATGTCGGTCACGCCGGGGGCGAGGACATAGCGCCCGTTGCCCTTGTCGATGATCGGGGAACCCTCTTTGCCCAGGTCCGCCTCGATGATGAAGCTGCGTTTGTCGGCGTACGGGTAGAGCACCTCGCGGAACTCGAGCTGGCCGGCGGTCTCGAGCACCTTGCGGGTGCGGGCGGCGTCGGCCTTGGTGCCGCCGGGGATGACCACCTGCACGTCGCCGTTCGACAGCTTGGCCACCACCGGTTCGGTGAGGCCGCGCTGGTCGAGACGGCTGCGCAGGATGTGGATCACCTCTTCGGTGGCGGGGACGTTGTCGCCTTCCTGGTTGTGCAGGCGGCAGATGAACTCCACGCCGCCGCTGATGTCGATGCCCTGGGTCAGGTGGAAGAGCGAGCGCGGCGGATTGTCGCGCTTGATCGGCCGGCCCTGGATGCGGGATTTGAGGTCGTCGGGCTTGGCCGCCGTCTCGGCCGGCACCGTGATCTGCACGCGATGGTCAGCGGTGACCACGACCTTCTCGAACGGGATCGCCGCCTGGCGGTCGTCGCCCTTCAGGCGACGTTCGATCTCGGTCTTCAGCCGCTCGGCGTCGTCCTTGTCGCGGGCGGCCTGGGGCACGCCGGCCACGTCCTTGAGCACCACCTCGAAGACGGAGGCGGCGGTCGGGGACTGGCGCAGTTCGGCCTGGAGTTCCTGCTGACCGACCCAGACCTTGTTCTTGATGACGAGCAGCAGCAGCGCGGCGCCGAAGACGGCGCTCAGGATGATCAGTCTGCGGAGCATGGGGCCCGCCTCACTTCTTCGCTGAGTCGGCGGCCGTCGTGCTGGCCGTGACATTGGTGAGGATGGCGGTCTTGTTGAAGGTCATCAGGACGCTGTTCTTGCCGTCCTCGCCGACCCTGAGGTCGATGGTCTGCTCGCCGACCGCCTCGACGGTGCCGTGCAGACCGCCGATGGTGACGACCTTGTCGCCGCGCTTGGTGGCCGAGATCAGCTCCTGGCGGCGCTTCTCCTCCTTCTTCTGCGGGCGGATGAGGAGGAACCACATCACCGCGAAGACGCCGACCATGAGGATGATCATGGTCCAGGGACTGCCCTGCTGCTGCGCGGGGTTGGCCGGATGGTCGGGCGAGGCCGGGGCGCCTGGAGCGCTCGCCGGCGGAGCGCCGTCGCCGGCGCTGAGAGCGATGGTGGTGGAGGCGATGAGGAGGGAAACGCGGTTGAACATGGGATGCCTTTGCTGGTGCCGGAATCCGGCACCTGGGGGAAGGGGTGGTTGGACGAAGATTGAAGCGGAAATTACGGCGCGCGCGGACCGTGGGCGGAACCCAGGCGCGGGCCGGGAACGGCCAGCATCGGGGCTGGCCGGGGCTCGACGACCACCGTGGCCGGCGAAGCCGTAGTGGACGGCAGGGCCGAGGACGAGGGGGAAACCGGCGTGAGGGCGGCCATCGCCAAGTCGCCAGCCACCGCACTCGCGGAGGCCGGACGGATGCAAGCCTGGTCCGCGTCGTCCGGAAGGGGCTCGTCGGTAGGCGCCCGGCCGGCGAACGCCGACGCCATCAGCGCCAGCATCGCGACGAGGCTGCGCCAGAACGAGATCGGCCGGGTCAGGCGGTCGCCGCAGGGCATGGGGCGCGGAGGTTAGGCCACCGGCGGGGGGCGCAAGCCCAGGCAGGGCCCGATCGACCGTCCGCGTTCACCGACCCGCGACCAGCGGATCGGCGACGCGCGCCTCGGCGAAGCCCTTTGCGCGCAGCCGGCAGGCGGGGCAGGTGCCGCACGGGGGCCGGCTGCCGTTGTAGCAGGTGTGGCTGTGCGCGAGCCACGGTAGGCAGCCGAGTTCCTGCGCCAGGCGCACGGAATCGGCCTTGGTCAGGTGCATGAGCGGGGCATGGATCTCGAACGGGAAGTCCATCCCGGCCCGCAGCGCCCCTTGCAGGGCGTCGAGGGTCGTCTGACGGCAGTCCGGATAGCCGCTGAAATCGGTCTGGCAGACCCCGGCGACCAGATGCGGGATCGACCGCTGCCAGGCGAAGGCGGCGGCGAGGGTCAGGAAGACGAGGTTGCGTCCCGGCACGAAGGTGTTGGGCAGCCCGGTCGCCGCCACGACCCCATCGACCACCGCCTCGCCCCCGGTCAGCGAGTTGCCGCCCAGGGCCCGGAAGGAATCGCATGGAATCACGCTTTGCGGCACTCCCGCCAGGCGTGCAACCGCGACCGCCGCATCCAGTTCGATGCGATGGCGCTGGCCGTAGTCGATGGTCACCGCCTCGACCCGGCGAAAGCGCTTCAGCGTCCAGGCAAGGCAGGTCGTGGAATCCTGCCCCCCGGACAAGAGGACGACCGCAGCTGCTGGATCAGGCGTCATTCCCCCAACGCTGGCGCCAGAATTCCCCAAGCAACCCAGATTTCAGGGAAAGTCGGGCATTCAAGCATTCAAGCATTCAAGCATTCAAGCATTCAAGCATTCAAGCATTCA
>CAZZJC010000016.1:0-52330 GCA_964654285.1 uncultured Candidatus Kuenenia sp. | reverse complement strand
GCATTCAAGCATTCAAGCATTCAAGCATTCAAGCATTCAAGCATTCAAGCATTCACCCGATCACGGTTTGACTTCCACCCCCGCCGTCGCCTCATCCCGCTTCACCACCCCGACCTCGGGCACGACCTGATAGCCGCCGCTCTGCTCCTGCAGTTTGCGATTCACCCGCTCGGCCAGTTCCAAGGCTTCCTGCGACAGATCGGTAGACGCTTCGGGGTTCACCGAGGTTATGGCGCGGTAGTCGATCCTGGACATGATCAGCTCCGGTGGGTGGCGGCGGTAGTGTACCATGTATTTCTCGCGATGACAGGACTGATTGGCCGGGTTTGCCGCATTCTGTGTATCACCAGTCGATGAAGGGCGGATGAAGATGCCGCTGGCAACGTCGGAGTTCCCGCCAGCTTCGTCGCCTCCTTGCCGGTCGATGCCCGACGCCTACCAACCGTGCCGGAGGCCCTGATGGCGTTTCCCACCGTCTTTCCCCCGGTTTCAATCCCGCCGATCCCCTGATGCTGCAGCGCCTGCGCACCGGAAACCTGCCGCTGACGGCGATAGGCCTGGCCGGGATCCTCACCCTCATCGGCATCGTCTTCGTCACCAGCGCGACCTACGATCCCGACCAGGCCCTGGGCATGGGGCGCGAGGCGCGGGCGCAGGTGCAGTGGTGGCTGATCGCGCTGGCGGCCGCGGTCGCCGTGGGTCACGTCCGGCTGTCGTTCTGGAAGGATCTCGCCTGGCCGCTGTACGTCGTCGCCCTGCTGGTGATCGGCTTCATGATCGCCGCCGCCGACACGCCGCTGGTGCCGCGCATCAAGGGCCAGACCAACTGGATCGTGCTCGGCAGCCTGCGCGTGCAGCCGGTCGAGCTGATCAAGCTCGCGTCCCTGCTCGCCCTGGCGCGGATGCTGTCCTATCCCTGGTTCAACGTGCGCGACTGGCAGCATCTCGGCCTGGCGCTCGCCATCGCCGGCCTGCCCTCGGCGCTGATCGCCAAGTCGGGGGACATGGGCAGCTCCCTCACCTTCGTACCGATGGCCGCGGGAATCCTGGTGGTGGCTGGCATGCGGCTCAGGCATTTCGCCCTGCTCGCCCTCGCCGTGATCGCCCTGGGGGCGCTCGTCATCGCCTTCCTGCCGCGTGACGGCTATCAATGGAAACGCATCCAGGCGTGGCAGAATCCCGACGCCTACGCCCTGGCGGAGGCCTACCAGACCGCGCGCTCGGTGCGTTCGATCGGTTCCGGCCAGGGCACCGGCAAGGGTTGGGCCGCAGGAGATCAGAACCGCCTGGGGTGGGTGCCGGAGAAGCACACCGACCTGATCCTGGCGGTGGTGGGCGAAGAGACCGGCTTCGCCGGCACGCTGCCGCTGGTGCTGCTCATCGTGGGATTCGGTGCGGCCTGCCTGATCGCCGCCGGGCGCTGCCGTGATCCGGCCGGGACGCTGCTCTGCGCAGGTTTCGCCAGCCTCGTCGTGGGGCAGGCCTCGATCAACCTCGCGGTGGCGACCAACCTGATGCCGGTCACCGGGGTGACCCTGCCGTTCATCAGCTATGGCGGCTCAAGCCTGCTCGCCTGCTGGATCGGGGTCGGACTGGTCACCAGCGCCTGCGCCGACCGCAAGACCAAGGGGACCCTGGGCAGTCTGGCGCGCTAGGGTCCTTGAGAGAACGGCATGCGACCTGCCAAGTCAAGTTTGGCGCGTGCCGTTCGCTCAAGGACCCGGGGGTGTGGGGGCGAAGCCCCTGCAGCAAAGAGCACAGCGGGGCGATGCCCCTATGATGCCCGCAGGGCTGGGGCAGCGCCCCGCTAGGCGATGGACGGAGCCGGCCTCGCCGGACGGCGAGGCTGTGCTTCCATCCGATCCGTCATTCGTCGGCTTCTTCCTTTTCCTCGTCGTCGAGGTTCTCCTCCATGTCCTCGTTCTCCTCTTCGACAGTCGAGAGGAAATCATCGAGAGCATCGCGGATGGCCTCGTTGATGCGATAGCCTTCGCTCTTGAGCAGCTTGATGACGTCTTCTTCCAGGGCCATGGTTGTCCTTTCGGTTTCCGCGCGCGGTTTTGTCGCGCTGGCTTGACGTTGCGGGTGCTAACGGCGTCGGGGACCAGTGTCAATGGAGTCGGACGCCACGCTCACCCGGACGCGGACGCGAGGCGGTTGCGGAAGGGGAAATCGCGATGCGGACCGGGGTTCAGCGCTTGACCGCCCCCCCGCCCATGGCCGGCATGAGCTGGGTCGAGCTGCCGCGCTGGATGCCGCGGAAGAGCATCTCCATCTCTTCCGGGTTGTCCGAGGTCGCGAGCGCGTCCTCGCGCGAGATCAGGTTCTTCTCGCACAGGCGGAACAGGCTCTGGTTGAAGGTCATGCAGCCGAAATGCTCGCTGTCGCGGATGGCGCCGTACAGTTCCAGGGTGCGGCCCTCCTCGATCATCTGCTTGATGGTCGGGGTCGCGATCATCAGTTCGATGCCGGGCACCCGGCCGGGGCCGTCGCGGCGCGGGATGAGGCGCTGGCTGATCACCGCCTGGAAGACCAGCGAGAGCTGCATGCGGATGAGCGCGTGCTGGTAGGGCGGGAAGAAGTTGATGATGCGTTCCATCGTCTGCTGCGCATTGATGGTGTGCAGGGTCGAGAGGACGAGGTGGCCGGTCTCGGCGGCGTCGATGGCGGCCTGCACCGTCTCGACGTCGCGCATCTCGCCGATCAGGATGACGTCGGGCGCCTCGCGCATGGCGTTGCGCAGGGCGGACTTGAAATCGCGGGTGTCGATGCCGACCTCGCGCTGGTTGATGATGCAGCGGTCGTCGACGTAGCTGTATTCGATCGGATCCTCGACCGAGATGATGTGCCGGTTCGTGGTCTTGTTCATGTACTGGATCATCGACGCCAGGGTCGTGCTCTTGCCCGATCCGGTGATGCCGGTGACCAGGATCAGGCCGCGCCTGAGCATCGCCAGGCGTTCGAAGGTCTCGACCGGCAGGCCGAGGCCCTTGTAGTCGGGGATCTCGCTTTTGACGTGGCGCAGGACCATGCCGATCTGGCCGCGCTGCATGAAGGCGTTGACGCGGAAGCGGCCGATCTCGGCATCCTCGAAGGCGGTGTCGACCTCGTGCGTCTTCTTGAACGTCTCGCGCGCGTGCTCCTCGATGATGAGGAGGAACGCGTCGCGCATGTCGTCCTTGGTCAGCGCGGTGTTGCCGAGCTGGCGCACGCTGCCATCGACCCGCACCCGGGGCGGTCCGCCGACCTTCAGGAAGAGGTCGGACGAGCGCAGCTGCACCATGGCCTTGAGGATCTCACGAGGATTCATCGCGGGGGTCTCCGTGGCTGCGACTATGCCGACGGGATCCGCGCCTGCCAGCTTCCAGCCCGCCGGCCAGCAGGCGGCCGGATGGGCAAGCGGGCGTCAGGCGACGGGATGGACGAGCGCGAAGAGCCGGTTGCCGAGCTCCTGCATGCCGCCGCCGCTGACGCCGGAGATCACCGGCACCGCCTCGACGTGCAGCAGCTGCGCGAGTTCGCCCGCGATGCCGGCGAGGTCGCGGGTGTCGCCCTTGTTGAGCACCACCAGCTGCGGCTTCTTCGCCAGCGTCGCGCTGAAGCGTTCGAGCTCGCGATTGAGCACACGGACGCGGTCGGCGAGCTCCTCGGCGGTGCCGTCCGATCCGTCGACGAGGTGCAGCAGCCACGAGCAGCGCTCGACGTGGCGCAGGAAGCGGTGCCCGAGCCCCTTGCCGTCAGCCGCGCCTTCGATGAGGCCGGGGATGTCCGCCAGCACCAGGGTGCGCTCCGCGCGCTCGATCACGCCCAGGTTGGGGTTGAGGGTCGTGAACGGATAGGCGGCGATCTTCGGCGTCGCCGCCGACAGCCGCGCGAGCAGGGTGCTCTTGCCTGTATTGGGGAAGCCGACGATGCCGACATCGGCGATCAGTTTCAGCTCCAGCTTGATCTTGAGTTCGACCCCCGGCGTGCCGGGGCCGAACTGCTTCGGGGTCTGGTTGGTCGCGGTCTTGAACTTGTCGTTGCCCTTGCCGCCCTTGCCGCCCGCAGCGACCACCACGCGGTCGCCGGGCTTCGCCAGGTCGGCCAGGATCTCGCCGGTCTCCGCATGCCGGACGACGGTTCCGGGCGGCACCGGGATGTGCAGATCCTCGCCGGCCTTGCCGAAGCAGCGCTTGCCCATGCCGTTCGCGCCATCCTCGGCGCGCCATTTCCGCCGCCGCATGAAGGCGCGCAGGGTGTTGGAATGCGAGATCGCGGTGATGACCACGTCGCCGCCATCGCCGCCATCACCACCGTCGGGACCGCCCTCGGGGATGAACTTCTCGCGGTAGAACGTCGCCGCCCCCCTGCCGCCATTTCCGGACCGGACCGTGATCAGCGCTTCATCGACGAACATGGCCGGCATACCATCGCCGGAAGCGGACGAAGCAAGGACGCCGGGGATGCCGGTTTCCCGATCCTGGAATGGTCCGCCCCGGACACCGCAGAAATATCCAGGATTCCCCGACAGGTTGACGGATGGGATCTGGATTGGCAGGGGTGGAACCCGGGCGCCAACGGATCGCGGCGGAACCACGACGCCGACCCGGGCGGATGCTCAAAATCCTGGCACACCCCCTCCCGCTGCCGGGCCTTCAGGGGAATCCCGATAGGGTCGGGCCGCAACGCTGCTGCGGGGTGCAGCAACCGGCGATTGGCACGCCGACGCTGAGTGGGACGCGGAGGTTCCCATGCCCTCAAGCGTACCGGGTGTTCAGGGTCGGATCGTGGTGGTCGGCAACGGCATGGTCGGCCACCATTTCGTCGCCCAGGCGGTGGAATGCGGACTGGCCAGGCGGCAGCAGGTCATCGTGCTGGGCGAGGAGCCCCGTCCGGCCTATGACCGGGTGCACCTGTCGGAGTGGTTCGGCGGCAAGACGGCCGAGGACCTGTCCCTGCTGCCCAGCCGCGATTTCTACCAGGCGAACGGGATCGACTTCCGCGCCGGGGCGAAGGTCATCGGAATCGACCGCTCGGCCCGGATCGCGACCCTCGCCGACGGGACCGCGATCGGCTACGACCACCTGGTGCTCGCCACCGGCAGCCGGCCGTTCGTGCCGCCGGTGCCAGGCGCCGACCTGCCGGGGTGCCACGTCTACCGCACCATCGAAGACCTGGAGGCCATCAAGGCGCGCGCCGCCGGGCGCAAGGTCGGCGTGGTGGTCGGCGGCGGCCTGCTGGGGCTTGAGGCCGCGAATGCGCTCACGCAATTGGGCCTGGAAACGCATGTGGTCGAGTTCGCCCCACGCCTGATGGCGGTGCAGATCGATGACGGCGGTTCCGCCATCCTGCGCCGCAAGGTCGAGGCGCTGGGCGTGCGCGTGCGCACCAGCACCAACACCCAGGTCATCGAAGCGGCCGGGGACAGGCTGGTCATGCGCTTCGCCGACAAGACCAGCCTGGAAACCGATCTGGTGCTCTTTTCCGCCGGAGTGCGGCCACGCGATGAGCTCGCGAAGGCGGCGGGCCTGGGCGTGGCCGAACGCGGGGGTATCAGCGTCGACGACCGCTGCCGCACCAGCGACGAAGCGATCAGTGCGATCGGTGAATGCGCAGCGCATCGCGGCCGCTGCTACGGGCTGGTCGCGCCGGGATACCGTCAGGCCGAGGTCGCCTGCGACCATCTCGCCGGCGTGCCCGCGCCGCGCGCCTTCGCCGGCGCGGATCTGTCGACCAAGCTCAAGCTGCTGGGCGTCGATGTCGGTTCGATCGGCGACGCCCAGGGGCAGACGCCGGGCAGCCACACCGTGGCCTTCCAGGATTCCGTGGCCGAGGTCTACCGCCGCCTCGTGCTGTCGCCCGACCGCAAGCTGCTCATCGGCGCGATCCTGGTCGGCGACGCCGCGCTCTACGGCCAGCTGCTGACCCTGTTCCAGAACCGCATCGCCCTGCCGGACAAGGTCGAGGGCATGATCACCCCGCAGTCCACCGGCACCAAGACCGGCCTGAAGCCCAGCGACCTGCCCGACGCGGCGCAGATCTGCTCCTGCCACAACGTCAGCAAAGGCGCGATCTGCACGGCGATCCGCAGCCAGGGCTTCACCGGCGTCAACGACGTCATCACCTGCACCAAGGCCGGCACCGGCTGCGGGTCGTGCAAGCCGCTGGTGAAGGATCTCCTGCACGCCGAGCTGAAATCCGCCGGCATCGAGGTGAAGAACCACCTCTGCGAGCATTTCCCGCACAGCCGGCAGGAGCTCTACCACCTCGTCCGGGTGCACCGCATCACGGAATTCGCAACGCTCATCGCCCGGCACGGCCGGGGTGCCGGCTGCGAGATCTGCAAGCCGGCGGTGGCGTCGATCCTGGCCAGCGCCTGGAACGAGCCGGTGTTGGCGCCGAGCCGCGCCCACCTCCAGGACACCAACGACCGGTTCCTGGCCAACATCCAGCGCGACGGCACCTATTCGGTGGTGCCGCGCTGCCCCGGCGGCGAGATCACCCCGGATCAGCTCATCGCCCTCGGCCAGGTGGCGAAGAAGTACAAGCTGTATTCCAAGATCACCGGCGGCCAGCGCGTCGACCTTTTCGGAGCCCGGGTCGAGCACCTGCCCCTGATCTGGGAGGAGCTCATCGCGGTCGGCTTCGAAAGCGGGCACGCCTACGGCAAATCGCTGCGCACGGTGAAGAGCTGCGTCGGCACCGACTGGTGCCGCTACGGTGTGCAGGACTCGGTCGGCCTGGCCGTGAAGCTGGAGCACCGCTACAAGGGCCTGCGCAGTCCCCACAAGCTGAAAAGCGCGTGCAGCGGCTGCGCCCGCGAATGCGCCGAAGCGCAGAGCAAGGACTTCGGCATCATCGCCACCGAGAAGGGCTACAACCTCTATGTCTGCGGCAACGGCGGCATGAAACCGCAGCACGGCGCCCTGCTGGCCGCCGACATCAGCGAGGCGGAGGTGATCCGCTACATCGACCGCTTCCTGATGTTCTACCTCCGCACCGCCGACCGCCTGGAACGCACCGCGACCTGGTTCAACAAGCTCGACGGCGGCCTGGACTACCTCAAGCAGGTGGTCATAGCCGATAGCCTGGGCATCGCGGCGGAACTGGAGGCCGAGATGGCCCACATCGTCGCCACCTTCCAGGACGAATGGGCCGCCGTCGTCGCCGATCCCGCGCTGCGCAGGCGGTTCCGCCCGTTCGTCAACACCGACGCGCCGGATCCCGGCATCATCATGGTGGCCGAACGGGGCCAGCACCGCCCGGCCACGCCCGACGAGAAGCGCCAACTGCAGGAGGCCCTGGCATGATCGCCCCCGCCACCGGAACCGCCGCCGTCCACTGGGTCCACGCCTGCACCCTGGCCGACCTCCCGCCCTGGAGCGGCGTCGCCGCGCTGTTCGACCAGACCCAGATCGCCCTCATCCGCTGGGGCGACGGCGCCGACCACGACCCCATCCACGCCCTGGGCAATCTCGATCCCTTCAGCCAGGCCCAGGTGATCAGCCGTGGCATCGTCGGCGACCACCAGGGCCAGCCGTTCATCGCCAGCCCGGTCTACAAGCAGCGCTTCCGGCTGGCTGACGGCACCTGCATCGACGATGCGACGGTCACCATCCCGGTGTACCCGGTGCGGGTCGAACATGGCGATGTGTTCGTGGGATTGCCGGGGCGCTAGCGAGACGTTGAGCGGACCGGAGGTCCGCTGGCTGGCTCTGACCGTTACGCCCGCCAGGGACTCTCGTCCTTGGACCCGAACGTTTCCAACCGGCGTGATAGTTCGACTACCTGAGTCAAATTGCTTCCACTCCAGGACCCTCGCTTCACACCAGGACCGGCTTGGCCGTCGCCGTTGCGGCCAGCGGCTCGCTCGGACGCTTGGCGGCTGCCGGTGCCTGATGCCCCTTCTGGGCATAGAGGAAGCGCACGCATGCGGCGCGCAGGTGGGCGAAGCCCTCGCTTTCCATCAGGCTGATGCGTTCGCGTGGACGCGGAAAGGGCACGCTCAGGATCTGGCCGATGCTGGCGCGGGGGCCGACGTTCATCATCACGATGCGGTCGGAACAGTAGACGGCCTCGTCGATGTCGTGGGTGACCATGAAGACGGTGAGGCCGTTCTCGGCGTGCAGGCGCAGGACCTCATCCTGCAACTGGGCCCGGGTGAGGGCGTCGAGGGCGCCGAAGGGTTCGTCGAGCAGCAGCACTTCAGGCTCCATCGCGAGGGCGCGGGCGATGCCGGCGCGCTGCTTCATGCCGCCGCTGATCTCGTGCGGGTACTTGTTCTGGTGCTCCTTGAGGCCGACCTTCTCGATCCATTTTTCCGCGCGGGCGCGGCGTTCGGTCTTGCCCTCGCGGGCGAACACCGCATCGACCGCCAATTGCACGTTGCCCAGCACGGTGCGCCAGGGCAGCAGGCTGTGGTGCTGGAAGACCACGGCGCGTTCGGGGCCGGGGCCGCTGATCTCGTGCTCGCGCAGGCAGATCGAGCCGCTGGTGGCGTCTTCGAGGCCGGCGATCATCGACAGCAGGGTGCTCTTGCCGCAGCCGCTGTGGCCGATGACCGCGACGAACTCGCCCTGGTCGATGGCGAGATCGATGCCGGCAAGGATCTCGGCCGCCGGCTTGCCACCGACGCGGAAGGTCTTGGCGACCTTGATCAACTCGAGGAATTTCTGGTGCGGCATGGCGGTTCCTTCCTGAAGCGGCGATCAGCGGACCTGGGCCGGGGCGCCCCGGGTGAGCAGGATCTGGGCGGTGATGCAGAGGCGGTCGAGCAGGAATCCGATGCTGCCGATGACGATGACGGACAGGACCAGGTAGGACAGCGCGATGTCATTGCTGCTCTGGTACCAGTCCCAGACGAAGCCGCCGATGCCGGGGCTGACCGCCATCATCTCGGCCGCGATGAGCACCATCCAGCCGACCCCGAGCGAGACCCGGATGCCGGTGAAGATCGCCGGCATGGCGCTGGGCAGGACGATCGACCACACCGTGCGCAGCCAGCCGAGGTTGAGCACGCGGGCGACGTTGCGATGGTCCTTGTCGACGTTGGCCACGCCGTTCGCGGTGTTGACCAGGGTCGGCCACAGGCTGCACAGGGCGACCACGATGGCGGCGATGAGCATGCTCTTGGGCACGAGCGGGTCGGGCTGGGTCAGGGCGCGGTTGATGATCAGGTAGACGAGCGGGAACCAGGCGAGCGGGCTGACCGGCTTGAAGAGCTGGATGAGGGGATTCGCCATGCTGAAGATCGATCCGGACAGCCCGCACAGGATGCCGACCGGGATGGCGATGAGCAGGCCGGCGCCGACGCCGAGGAAGACGGTCTCGAGCGACAGCCAGATCTGGTTCACGAACAGCCGCTTGCCCTGGTAGGGCATGAACTGCTCGACCTGGGCCACGGTCATCTTCTGCTCCACCGCCGTCCTGGCGACCAGGGCGTGATGTTCCTTCCGGGCCACGCCGTCGGCGCGCCATTCGCGAACCTGCTCGGCGCCGCGCTCCCACACCTGGGCCGGCGTCGGCAGCGCCATGCCGCCGACCTGGATGCTGGCGGCGAGGACGTGCCAGGCGAACAGCACCGTCGCGATGGCGATGAGCGGCAGCCCGACGCGGGTCAGGAACTGGCGGACCTCGTGGGTGCGATCGCGCGATCCGGGCAGGCGCACCAGGGGCGCGAACCAGCCCAGACCGCAGGTCTCAAGAGATGAGGCGAGGCGTTGCATGGAGTGCTCCCCGGTGCGGGTTTCCCAATCAGGGTTTCCTGAGCGGGAACTGCTTGACGTAGTCGTTCGGCTTCGCCGGATCGAAGGCGATGCGGTCGATGAACGCCGAGGCGGGATAGCTGAGCGCATCCTTCTCGGGCAGTTCGTCGGCCTTGACCAGGCCCTCGGCGAGCAGGCTGGCGAAGGCGGCGCGGTAGAGGTCGGGGCGGAAGGTCTTCGCCGCGATCTCCTGGTACCAGGCGTCCGGCTTGTCCGCGTTGATCATGCCCCAGCGGCGCATCTGGGTCAGGCACCACACGGCGTGGCTGGTGAGCGGGAAGCTCGCATATTTCTTGTAGAAGATGTTGAAGTCCGGTTCCGGACGGCGATCCAGGGCGCCATCGGCCCCGACCCCGTAGACCAGGGTGCCGGTGATCGACTCGGCGATGATCTGGGGCGCCGCGCCGATGTAGTCCTTGTGCGCGAGGATCTCGGCGAGCTTGTGCCGGTTGGCGGTGCTGTCATCCAGCCAGCGGCCGGCGCGGATCAGGGCGCGCACCACCGCCTTGGTGGTGTTGGGATTGTCCTCGGTGAACTTCTTCGTCATGGCGAAGACCTTGTCCGGGCTGCCGGCGAACACGTAGTGGCTCGGGATGGCGAGACGACCGGTCTTCTCGCTGATGGTCAGCTTCATGTTCCACGGTTCGCCGACGCAGAAGCCTTGGCAGTTGCCCTGGTTCATCGCCGACACCATCTGCGGTGGCGGATTGACCTGGAGCACCACGTCGGCGCCGGTCACACCCTTCGCGTCCTGCGGGCCATCGTAGAAACCAGGATTCACCCCGCCCGACGCCAGCCAGTAGCGCAGGGTGAAGTTGTGGCTGCCGGCCGGGTAGGTCATGAACATGGTCAGGGTCTTGCCCTCGGCGCGGTAGGCGGTCGCGATGTCCTTGAGCGGCGTCGCCGGCAACGGCATCGCGTAGCCGGGCCTGGCCAGGGCGGGATCCTTGGCCTCCATGCGCTTCCAGATGTCGTTCGACACCGAGATGCCCATGCCGTTGATGGACATGTTGTATGGAACCACGATGTCGGCCTGGCTGCCGACACCGATCGCGGCCCCGATGGGATGGCCGTAGAGCATGTGGGTGCCGTCGAGCGCCCCGTTGACCAGGTTGTCGCGCACCGCCTGCCAGTTGGGCTGGACGATGACCTCGGCCGCGATGCCTTCGTCGGCGAAGTAACCGAGCTCCTTCGCGACCACGATGGCGGCGCAGTCGGTGAGCTTGATCATGCCGAACTTGAGCGGGCGCTTCACTTCCAGCTTGTTGTCGATCGCCTTGCGCAGATTCGGCGTGGGGTTGCTGCGTTCATAGGGCACGAAATCGGCGGCGGCGGCGCCGACGGTCAGGGCGAGGCCGAGGCCGAGCGAGCGGACGCTGGGGAAGGGAAGGCTTGGAATCATCGTTGGTCTCCGTGATCCATCCCAGCGCAGGCGTGCCAAACCGGGGTTGCTGCGCCATGCATCAGGGCGACCTCGGGAAAGCCCTCATGGTCCGGCTGAACAGGACGCCCTGCTCGAAAAGTGCGCAGCCATCGGCGGCGAAAGGCCTGGCACGGGTTGTGCACTGGCCTGATCGAGGTCAGACGCATGGACGGCGAACTTCCCGAGGTCACGTCCGGCGGTGGAAACCATCCGCCACAGCCGCTCAGCACCGCCTGTCCCTACTGCGGCGTCGGCTGCGGCATCATCCTCGATGCCCAGGGTCTGCGCGGCGATCCGGCGCATCCGAGCAACTTCGGCCGGTTGTGCAGCAAGGGCCGCTCCCTGCTGCACGCGGCCGGACGGCAGGACTCCCGGCTGCTGCATCCCGAACGGCGCACCGCCCGCGACCAGCCGCGCCAGCGGGTCGCCTGGGCCGACGCGATCGGGCACGTCGCCGAACGCTTCCGCTCCATCCAGGCCGAGCACGGGCGCGACGCGGTGGCGCTGTATGTCAGCGGGCAGTGCCTGACCGAGGAGTACTACCTCGCCAACAAGCTGGCCAAGGGGTTCCTGGGCACCAACAACATCGACACCAATTCGCGCCTGTGCATGAGCAGCGCCGTCGCCGGGCACAAGGCGACCCTGGGCAGCGACTGCGTGCCCGGATGCTATGAGGACATCGATCTCGCCGAGACCTGGCTGGTCTGCGGCGCGAACATGGCGTTCGCCCATCCCATCCTGTTCCGCCGCATCGAAGCCGCCAAGGCCGCGCATCCCGACCGCCGCCTGATCGTGGTCGACCCGCGTCGCACCGACACCGCCGCCGTCGCCGACCTGCACCTCGCGATCCGGCCCGGCACCGACGTGGCGCTGCACCTGGCGCTTGGCCACGAACTGCTGCGCCTGGGCGAGGTCGATGAGGCTTGGATTGCCGACCACGCCGCAGGCTGGGAAGGACTGCGGCCCGTCCTCGCCGCCTGGACCGCCGAACGGGCCGCCGTCGCCTGCGGCGTCCCCGCCGCCGACATCCGCACCGCGGCCGTCTGGCTCGCCGGCCGGCGCTGGATGAGCCTGTGGACGATGGGCCTGAACCAGAGCAGCAGCGGCACCGACAAGGTGGCATCGCTGATCAACCTGTCGCTGATCACCGGCACCGTCGGCCAGCCCGGCTGCGGGCCATTCTCCCTCACCGGCCAGCCCAACGCGATGGGCGGACGCGAGGTCGGCGGCCTCGCCAACCTGCTGCCGGCGCACCGCTCGCTCGCCAAGGCCGAGGACCGCGCCGCCGTCGAGGACTTCTGGGGCGTGCCGCGCGGCACCATCCCGGCCGCGCCGGGCCTGACCGCGGTCGAACTCATGGCCGCCCTGCGCGAAGGCCGCTGCAAGGCGGTGTGGATCATCGCCACCAATCCGGTCGCCAGCCTGCCGGCCGCGCTCGGCTGCGACGAGGCCCTGCGCCGGGCTGAGCTGGTGGTGGTGCAGGACGCCTACGCCAACGACACCCTGCCCTTCGCCGATGTGGTGCTGCCGGCCGCGACCTGGCCGGAGAAGACCGGCGCGATGACCACGAGCGAACGCCGGGTGCACCTCGTCCAGGCCGCGCGGCCGCCCCCGGGCGAGGCGCGGCCGGACTGGCGCATCCTGCGCGACGTGGCGCAGGCGATGGGATTCGCCAAGGACTTCGCCTTTTCTGACGAAGCGTCGGTGTTCGCCGAGCACGCCGCGCTGACCCGTGGCAGCGACTGCGACCTGGCCGGAGTGTCGCACGCGCTGCTGCGCCAACGCGGCAGCGTGCAATGGCCGTGTCCGACCCCGGACCATCCCGGTACGCCGCGCCTGTTCGCGGACGGCGTCTTCCCCACCGCCGACGGCCGCTGCCGGCTCTGGGCTGGCGAACCGGCTGGACGGGCGGAAGTGCCGGATGCCGCGTTCCCGCTCGTCCTCACCACCGGTCGCATCCGCGACCAGTGGCACACCCAGACCCGCAGCGGCCTGGTGACCAAGCTCAACCGCACCGAACCGGCCCCCTTCTGCGAACTGCATCCGACCGACGCCGCCCAGCGCGGAGTCGCGACCGGCGAGCTGGTCGAGGTGGTCAGCCGACGCGGATCCTGCCGGGTGCGGGTCCGGGTGACCGGGGACATCCGCCCCGGCGTCTGCTTCCTGCCCATGCACTGGGGGCCGTTGCTGGGCGGCGCCGAGGGCCGCGCCAACGTCGTGGTCAGCGACCGCCTGGATCCAATGTCGAAAGAGCCGGACCTGAAGCTCAGCGCCGTCCAGGTCCGCCGCTTCCGGCCGCCACCCCGACGGATCGTGGTGGTCGGTGGCGGGGCGGCGGCGCTGGCGTTCTCCCGCGCGCACCGCGTGGCGAATCCCCAGGATTCCATCACCGTCTTCAGCGAAGAACCGGAAGCCGGCTACGACCGGGTGCAATTGCCGCACCTGATCGGCGGAGAACGCACCTGGGCCAGCCTGCAGCGGGAGTTCCCGGCAGGGGTGACGGTGCAGACCGGTAGACGCATCACCGCCATCGACCGTACCGGAAAGGCCATCGTCAGCGCCACCGGTGATCGCATCGCCTATGACCATCTGGTGCTCGCCATCGGAAGCCGGCCGGCGCTGAGCGTCACCGGCCCGGACGTGCTCGGCCTGCGCACCCGCGCCGATGCCGAGGCGATCCTCGCTGGAGCGTCGATGCCTGGGACCACCGCCGTCATCATCGGGGCCGGCCTGCTCGGTCTGGAACTTGCCGCCGCGCTGCTGCACCTGGGCTGGCGCGTCACCGTCCTGCAACGCAGCGACCGGGTCATGAACAAGCAGCTCGATGCGACTGCCGCGGCCCATGTCGCCAGCCTGCTGCGCCAACGCGGCCTGGACCTGCGCCTGAACGCCCGCGTCGACCGGATCGACGACGGCGCCATCATTCTGGTCGATGGCGAACGCCTGCCGGCCGACCGCATCGTGGTCGCCACCGGCACGACGGCGAACGATGACCTCGCGCGTGCGGCCGGGCTGCCGTGTGCCGGCGGCATCCTGGTCGACGCACGCTTGGCCACCGTCGATCCGGCGATCAGCGCGATCGGCGAATGCGCGGCGGTCCGGCTCGGCACCAACGAATCCATGCGGGTCGGCACCACCGCAGGCGCCACCGCCCAGGCCGAGGCGCTGGCGCAGGTGCTGGCCGGCGATCCCGCCGCACGCTGGCGCCCCGCGCCGCAGGCGAACGTGCTCAAGGTGCCCGGACTCCAGCTCGCCAGCGTGGGCGAGGTCGAGGAAAAGCCCGGCGACGAGGTGGTCAGCCTGCACGACCCGCGCCGGCGGCGGTATCTGAAGGCGGTGGTGCGCGCCGACCACGTGGTGGGGGCGATCTGCCTCGGCGACCTCGGGGCCTGGCCGCAGCTGCTGGACCTCTGCCAGTCGGGGATCGAACTCGACGAGGCGCGCGACCAGTTGCTTGCTCCCGGCGCAGGCGGGAGCGCGGTCGAAGGCCGGCTGGTGTGCTCCTGCATGCAGGTCGGGGAGACCACCATCGCCCGGGCCGCGCGCACCCTGGCCGGCGATGCGGCCAAGGTCTGCGCCGCCACCCGCGCCGGCAGCGGCTGCGGCTCATGCCGGCCGGAGGTCGCGCGGATCTGCGCCGGTGGGCCGGAACGCGCGACCGCGTAGCATGCCCGGCATGGACGACCTCGATCGCCGTACCGCCCGCGATTTCACGGTGCGCTACGCCCTCGCCCTGGGCCTGGTCGCCTGCCTGACCATCGCGGCGCAGGTCGCGGTGCAGCTGGCCCTGCACCGTTCGCGCAGCGACGCCGCCGTGGTCAACCTCGCGGGGCGGCAGCGCATGCTGTCGCAGCGCCTGACCATGCTGGCGCTGGCGGTCGAGCGCGACCCCGGCCTGCGCGCCACCATGGCGACAGTGCTCGATGAATGGACCCGGGCGCACCAGCGTCTGAGCGCCGGTCGCGACCTCGCCAATGCCGGGCAGGACAACAGCCCGGAAGTCAAAGCCGTCTTCCTCGCGATCGAGCCGCATTTCCGCGCCATGGCCGAGGCGGCGCAGACCCGCGACGGCGCCCCGGTGCTGCTGCGCTCGCAGCAGGAGTTCCTCCCCCTGATGGAACGCATCGTCGCCCTCTATCGCGCCGAGGCGGAAAACCGCGTCGCCCGCCTGATCACCCTTGAACTCAGCCTGTGCGTCGTGCTGCTGGTCGTGCTGGTGCTGGAGGCCCTGGTGGTCTTCCGGCCGGCGGTGGCGCGGCTGCGCGCGGCGATCCACGAGCGCGAGGCCCTGCGCGAGCGCGAGCTGGAGAACCACAGCCTCCAGGTCGCGGCCGAGACCTCGCGCCGGATCGGCCAGGATCTGCACGACGGGCTGGGCCAGACCCTCACCGCGCTGTCCTTCCAGGCCAAGGCGGTGGAACGCGGCGGCGACGCGGCCGGACTGGCGCATGGCCTGGCCGAGGCCATTGCGCAGTGCCGGGCCCAGGCGCGGCGGCTCGCCCCGGTCGGGATCCAGGCCGCAGGGCTGGAGGCGGCCCTGCGCGAGCTGGTCGAATCCACCACCCGCGCCACCGGCACGGTCTGTTCCCTGGATTGGCAGGCGCCGGGGCCTGCGGATGGCGCCGGCGAGGACTGCTTCCGCATCGTGCAGGAGGCGATCACCAACGCCCTGCGCCATGGCAAGGCGCTCACGATCAGGATCACGGTGGGCCGGTGGGGGCTGAGCGTGCGTGACGACGGCACCGCCACCACCCCCGGCCCGGAGGGCGTCGGGCTGCGCTCGCTGCGGATGCGGGCGCAGCGCCTGGGCGGGGAATTGGCCAGCAGCGCACATCCCGAGGGCGGCTGGGAAGTGCGCCTGACCCTGCCCAGACCCGCCGTCGCTTGACGCAGCACTTCCCCCGGCTTGCCGGATCGATGCACGACCCCACGCTTGCCGCTGCAATCCCCATGGGAATCGACCTCCGTCCCCGCGTCCTCATCGCCGACGACCACCAGCTGCTGCGGCTTGGACTCAAGCAGATGCTGGGCGCCGATGGCGGCTTCCTCGTGGTCGGCGAATGCGAGGCCGGCAGCCAGATCGAGCCGCTCCTGGCCGAGCACGATCCCGACGTGCTCATCCTCGACCTGCGCCTGCGCGACGGATCCTCGCTCGAACGCATCCCCTCCCTGCTCGCGGCCTATCCGCACCTCGCCATCCTCGTCCTCTCGATGCACGACCAGCGCGTCTACGCCGAACGCTGCCTGCGCCTGGGCGCCAGGGGATACCTGATGAAGGAGGAGGCCGCCGACCTGGTCGCCACCGCCCTGCGCACCGTGGCGGGCGGCGGAACCTGGCTGTCCCCGACGCTGGCCGAGCGCGGTCCGGCCGCGACGGCGAAACCCGGTCTGCCCATCGAACGCCTGTCCAACCGCGAACTCCAGGTCTTCGAGTTCACCGGCGACGGCCTGCCGACGCGGGCCATCGCCGCCCGCCTGGACTTGTCGGAAAAGACCATCGAAGCGCACAAGGCCAACATCAAGAAGAAGCTCGGCATCGAGCACGGCACCGAACTGGCGCGGCTGGCGATGTCCTGGCGCGAAGCCGGCGGTAGCGCTGCGGGGCCCACCGGCTGAGGATTCCCCACCAGGTTGACGAACCCAGGTACGGTTCCGGTGGCGGCGAGGGATTGATCTCCAGGTAACAACCGGAAATCCGTGCGGGCCGGGGCCCGCCGATCCAGGTTCCATCCGTCAACCTGTTGGTGAATCCTGAATAGTCAGCCGGTTCAGCGGTTGGGGTGACGGCTGGCGAGCTCCTCCAGGATGCGGGCGGACTCCTTGCCGTAATAGGTGTCGGGCACGATGCGGACGATGCGCTCCAGGCGCTCGCGATACGGAAGGGTGCGTTCGAGCCAGCGATCGAGCTGCTCGGCCGGACTGGCGTTGCGCAGGAAACGGACGTACAGCAGCATCTGCCGCTCGATCGGCGGCAGCTTGGCGATGTCCAGGCGCACCAGCAGGGGATAGAAGCCGCGCGGCAGGCTGACCAGGGAATCCTGGACCAGCGGCTTGCCGGACAGCCAGGCCTGCAGGCCCTGACCGCCGAAATTCACCTGCCACGTGCCGTCTTCCACCGACTCGACCACCGTGGCCAGCAGGATGGTGGAATGGAACTTCTTGCCGGTGAGCCGGCCGAGATCGAAGCGGTAGGCGTTCTGATAGCCGACCGCGTACCCGGAATGCACGAAGGGGCCGCCGGACTCGACCAGCGCGCTGCGATCGACCGGTGCCCAGCGGAACTCCGTGCTTCCGAGCGTGAGGCCCTGACCCGGCACGGGAATCGCCTTCTCCACCCCGCCGAAGGCCTGCCAGGGATCGCCTCCATCCGGATGGGGCATCGGCCCGAGTTGCAGCCAATGGTCCGGCATGCAGCGGTCGCGCAGGCGATCGGCCCGCAATCCCGCCGGGGCCGCGCGCAGGGGCGCCGGGGTGATCGGCTTGGCTCCGGCATGGACCGGCCGGGGGCCGAACCGGGCGAAGAGCGACATCGCCCCGAGCTCCTCCTCGCGCTGCCGCGCCGCCTGGTCGACGGCGATGACGCAATGGATCCGGCCACCGCCGACGATGAACAGGCGTTCGCCATCCAGGGCGGGACCGGCCAGGGTGGATTCATAGTCGTTCTCCATGGCGTACATCGAGGGGAACGGGCCTGATTCGGCCACCGCCAGCAGTGGACGGGGGTGCTTGACGCTCCACTGCCCGGGCCCGCCCCGCTCATGGCAGAAGACGAGTCCGCCGGCCAGGATCAGCGAGGATGCCTGGGTGGCATCATCGATCAGCGGCTTGATGTCGGCGGTCTGGGCCCCGTCGTCCGCCCGGTAGGTGTGCAGGTTGGTGATCGGGACGTTGAACTCCATGTGGTGCTCATTGGTGGTGCAGGCCACATGCATGAATCCGCGCCAGAGCAGCGGCGGCACGTTGAAGTACTTGCTCGGTCCCGCGCTGATGAAGTTCACCCGCAGGCCGACCCGGCCATGATCGAGGAACAGCCGGGCCGAGGCCTTCCAGCCCGGGCCGAGGTAGGCCAGGGTGGCGCCATCGAAGCCGATCCCCATCGGCTTGACCGGGCCGAGGAACCGGTCGTGGAGGATCCGTCCGTCGTCCGCACCGAGGATCTGGCCGGCGACGGTGGCGACCACCCAGACGGAGCCGCGTCCATCGCTGACCGGCAGGGTGACCAGTCCCGACACGCTGGTTGGCAGGCGGGTGCGCCAGAGCGGCCTGCCGCTGGCCGCATCCAGGGCCTGCACTTCCAGGCTCGTGGTTCTGGTCGGACCTTCACCCTGGGTGACGAGGCCATGGACGATCAGCCGATCGCCGGCCAGCATCGGTGCCGGACCGCGGGATCCCTCCCAGGTCAGACCGGTGGGGGAGGACCACCGGAGTTTTCCCGCATGGTCGTAGGCCTCTGCGGTGCCGTTGCCGCAGGCGATGAAGACCGCCTGGTCGGTGGCCAGGGGGGTGGCGCTGCCGCCGCCCCCGCCTGCGACCTTCCAGAGAATCTCGCCGGTCGGCTGGTCCAGGCAGACCAGGCGATGCGTCGGGGCAACCACCCAGAGCCTTCCGCTGCGGGCCACCGGATCATCCTCGGTGCAGGCCAGGGGCTTCTGCCACGCCACGCTGGCGCCGGTCTTCAGGTTCCAGTGCCGCGGCGGCCGGGCCTCGGGATACAGGCCGCTGCCGTCATTGCGCCAGCCGGTCTTGCCTTGGCGCGCCGTGGCGACGGCGGACTGCTCGGCTTGACGCTGGGTCATGGCCCCGGTCGCCGGCCGGGGCGCCCCGCCCAGGCACATCCAGACGCTGATGCCGGCCCGTGGCGGAGTCTCGGTCATGGGGGCCTGGCGCCGCCCGGACTTGCCCGGATACAGCATGCCCTGGCTGCCGTTCTGGACCAGGATCCGGTTCTCACCCGGCGCCAGGTCGACCTGGATGACTGCGGTGAGATGGGAATCGGTGCGCGCTCCGCCTTCCCAGACCAGGACCTCGTTCAGCCAGAGCCGGCCCAGCGGCGTGGCGGGCAGGGCGAGCCAGACCTTCTGCGCCACCGGGCTTTTCACGGTGCTGACCGCATACCAGACGAAGGCTGGCGGCTCAGCAGCGAGCAGACGCGGGAAGAGATCGCGGGGCAGGAAACTTGGCTGCGTCACCACCGCATCCTGCCAGGTCCAGGGGCCGCAGGCGCCATCCCGCCAGGGCACGGCCGGCAGGTCCGCGACCGGCGGCAACCAGGCGCCCCGGGCCTGACCGGCGGGGAACGGCCCCAGCCAGCGCCACCGCGAGAGATGGACCCATTGCTGCGCCGTCCCGGCGGCGGGTACTACCGGCACCGCACCATCGGCCGGCAGCGCAGTGGGGTTCGCCAGGAAGGGGCCGAAATCCGGATCCTCCGGGCCGCACAGCCCCTGTTGCCGCACGACCGGCCGGGAGGCGGCGGCGCAGGTGGCGGCCATCAGGGCGCTGCTGTCCGCCTGCGGCTGCGGACCGGGATCCTGGCAGCGGGCCAGGGCCTCGGCGTAGTCCAGCGAGCCCTCATTGAGCGCCAGATGGAGGGCGCGGATCTGCCGGAGCAGGGCTGGAGCGTCCTCGGAACCCACGCCGGCGGGCACATCCGCCGGTCCCTCGCTGATCCCGGCGAGCAGGCGGCCGGATCGCGGACCATCGACGGTATGGGCGGTATAGGTGCCGACCAGGCCCTGCCAGGCGCGACCGCGAATCCGGCAGGGATAATCGCCGAATTCACCGCTGGCCTTCGCCATCCCGTCGATCCGGCCGGCGACCACGGGAAGATCGAGGTGGTAGGTCTGACGTCGTTTGCGGCCATCATCGGGGATATAGCCGTCGGGCTGGTAGGTGATGGCGAACGAACCGTGCAGACGCCGGCCTTCCCATCTCAGCTCGGCGATGTCGACATCGTGCAGGCCCTTGTTCCACCACCACTCCACGCAGTTGGCCATCCAGGCCGCATGGCCGTCGTGCTGGACGACCACATGCATGCGCCGGGGCCCCGAGACCGGCTTGGTGGATTCCTCGAAGGTCATCTTCACCCCCTGGCTGTCCTGATCCGGGATCTCCAGATCCAGGATCATCGCCTTGGGCCGCGGCGCGACCTGCACTTCCAGCCGCAACGGCCTGGGTTCGGCCCGGGCGAGATGCATCAGCGTCCAGGGCGTCACCGGCTTGAGGTAGGAGTCGGTATGATGCAGCATCAGGCCCCAGGCGGTGTCGGTACCGAAGGTGGTCTGGGACAGGGTGAGGCTCAGCCTTCCCTCCAGGCCCTCGGGCGTCAGGCGGAGGGCCGAGGTCTCGGCGCCATGGATGACGAGACGGCTGGCGAGCTCGGCTGAGATCGCATCGATGCTCGGGGCGAGCCAGCGGCCGCCGCGCTGCCGCAGGTGGATGGCGGGACTCTCCCAGACCAGGCCGGTGCGATCGAAATCATAGCGCACCAGGGTGTGCGGCAGCCGGATCAGCGCCTGCGGGACGAGGACCAGTTCCTTCGCCGGGGCGAGCCGGGCGTCCGCCTGCAGGCGCAGGTCCAGCGCCTGCCGCAGCCCGTCGCGTTCGGCGATCAGGCGGGCCAGACCGGCATCCTGGGCGGCCGCTCGGCTCGCCATGAGCAGCAAGGCCAGGACGACTGGGAAGGACGCATGCGACACATGACCCCCGATGGAATGATGGCCTGCCAGGTCGGAACCCGCTCTCGGCTGGTACCTGCACCGAAGTCGTGACGTACCGCCCGTCCTCTCCGGTGATCGGATAGGATCCGGTTTTACAGTCATGATCCCGCGACGTTGACCGCCCTGGGGGGAAACCGAGACGCCTCAGCGCGGCCGTCCGACCGCCCGTACCGCCCGGCGCAGCTCCTTCAGGCGCTCGCTGCGATCCGGATCGCGGCCGTAGCGCAGATCCGCGTAGGCGGTGGCGGCGGCGCGCAGGGGTTCCGCCACCTGCGGGAAGCGGATGGCGGCGCGGGCGGCGTAGGCGACCGGGCCTTCGCTCGCGCTGCGCGGGCAGCCGGCGGCGGCGAGGCGGTCGCTGAGCCGGGCGAACCAGCGCTCGGCGGCCGAACCATGGCGGCGCGGGACGAGCACCAGCCAGATGACCAGCAGCACCACGACCGCGAACAGCCCGGCCCCGACGACGGCCAGCCAGCGCAGGTCCAGGCCATGCGCGAGGGCGAAATCGAAGCGGCGTTCGCTCGACCAGCCGATCACGGTGCCGTGCCAGCGCATGTCGACCCAGTCCCAGGCCTGGCGGAGCCTCCGCCAACGGCCGGCCAGGAAGCCGTCCGATCCGGCCCCCTGCGCGGCGGCGAGTCCGGCGGCGGAGGCGCGCGGGGGCGTGGTGCCCTCCTCGATGACCTGCACCACCGACGTCGGATCCACCCGGCGCCAGCCCTCGCCGCCCAGCCAGACCTCGCACCAGGCGTGGGCGTCGGCGTTGCGCACGGTGACGAAGCCGCCGTAGGGATTCACCTCGCCGCCGGCATAGCCCAGGACGATCCGCACCGGCACCCGGTTCAGACGCAGAAGAAGCGCGAAACCCGTGGCGTAATGCTCGCAGAAGCCGCGTTTGCGCCGGAGGAGGAACTCGCCCATCGGATCGTCGCTCATTTCGCCCGGGTCGAGGGTGTAGGCGAAGCCGCCGCTGCGGAAGTATTCCAGCACCGCCTGCACCACCTGGGCGTCGCCGGCCGAGCCGGGGATGCGCTCCGCCCCGAGCCGGACGGCGAGGTCGCGCACCGGCCGCGAGACCGTCGCCGGCACGCTGACCGCGCGGCGGAAGACGTAGCCGGCCGGACGGTCGTGCAGGCGGGCCTCGGGATGGAAGGCGACGCTGTAGGCGAAGCCGGATCCGGGCGGCAGGTCGAGGCGGCAGAGCGCATCCGGCAGTTGCTTCCGGCTGCGTTCGGCCTCGACCGGCTTGAGCGGGCAGTCGGGGATCGGCAACAGGGGTTTCGCGTTCGGCGCCAGCACCACCTGGGCGCGCAGCGCCACCGCGTCGGGCGGCCGCCGCGCGTTGATCTCGGCCTCGGCGTCGGGCTGGATCCCGCGCGTCCAGGTCCGGCCGTCGTAGTCCCACAGCACCTGCACCCGCCAGTACAGACGCTCCGCCTGGATCCGGCCGGGCTGGTCGAAGTCGGCGCGGAAGGCGGGGGTCGGATCCTTGCTCAGATGCCCGATGTCGCCCGGACGCAGGTGGTCGCCCAGGCCGGTGCGGGCGCCGCCGCGCACCGACGGCTTCTGCACCTCGGGCAGCGGTACGAGCAGATAGGCCAGCGCAGCCAGCACCGTCGCCGGGATCAGCAGCGCGACGGCCGCGCGCAGGCCGCCGGCGGGGCGCGGCGGGACTGCGCGCTCGGACGTGCCCGCCCCGGCGGCGTGCCAGGCGGCGAGCGTCGCGATGACCAGGATGATGATGACCAGGGCCAGGGCGGTCGGACCGATGCCCTGTTCGCCCAGCAGCGTCGACGCGGCGAGGAAGAAGCTGAAGCAGCAGCAGATCACCACGTCGCGGCCGGTGCGCAGTTCCAGCATCTTGGTCCAGACGAAGGCGATCAGCCCGGGCACCGAGCCTTCGATGCCGTAGCCGATGCGGCCGCTGAGCGCGAGGGCGCCGACCAGCCCGAACAGCACGCCATAGCGCCACACCGGCGCGATCTGCAGGCGCCGGCCGCGCCGGCTGGTGCGCAGGCTCCATCCCGCGATCGCCGCCACCACCGCGAGCAGCCACCACGGCAGCAGCGCCGCATGCAGCGCCGTCCCCAGGCCCATGGCGAGGACGAGCAGGAGCAGGGCCGGGAAGGGCAGGGGCTGCGACTCCGCTTCCGCCGGGCGCGGGCGCGGCGGGATGGGCGCGGCCTGCACGGCGCGGGCGAGCGCGGCGCGGCAGGCCTGCAGGTGCGCGTCGCCCGCATCCGGCGCCAGCGTCTCGGCCGGCAGGCGCAGGCCGACCCGGTGGCCGAGCGCGAGCGCCTCGGCGATCCGGCGCGTCAGCTGCTCGGCCCGCGCGGCGACCGGATCCGCGGCATCGCCCGGGTCTGCGCCATCATCGCGCCAGTCGAACCAGCGTTCCCCACCCTGGCCCGAGGGGACGAAGTCCTTGGCCATGAGCGGCCGCCCGCGCGCCAGGGCCTTCCAGTCGATGAGGCGCTGGCCGTCGCCGTCGCGCCAGGATCGATGCCCGGCGAATTCGCGTTCCGCCTCGCCATCCCTGCCGGCAGCCGACCGCAGGGGCAGCGGTCGGCCCAGGGGCGACGGCAGCACGTCGATCGCGGTCGCGATCTCGGCGCGGCGCTTGGCGAGCATCAACCCGCACGGCCAGGCGGAACCGAACCGCAGGCTGTGCAGGGTCAGCCGACCCGGGCGGACCGGAGGGAGCGTGAGGGTCGCGATGGCGCTGCCGCCGGCGGGGATCGCGTCCACCCAGCCGGACACGTCGCCGACCGAGGTGCGCAGGAGGAGCTCGACCGCGCGCGCCGGCCGGCGCTGGGGATTGCGCAGGACGACGGCGATCGCCAGCGGCGATCCCGATCCGGCCCCGCTCGGCGGCAGCACCTCGGCGGTCAGCCCGGCCAGGTTGCGCCAGGTGTGCAGCACCGACACCGCGCCGGCGCAGAGCACGAGCAGGCCGATCAGCCACGCCGCGCTGCTCTGGTAGGTCATCGCCGCGAGCAGGATGAGCACCAGCACCACCAGGAACCAGAGGATGTGGTGGGTCGGGCGGAGCATGGCGGAACCGGTGCCGGCGCGGGCGGTCAGCGCACCGCCACGACGCCGAGCAGCGCCTGGGCGCGTTCGCGCGAACCCAGGCGGTGCGCGATCACCGCCTCGCCCACGGCGGCGATGTCCTCGGGATGCACCGCATCGCGGCCGGCGATCAGCGCCCAGGCCTGCGCCGCGCGTTGCAGGCCCAGCCCGGCGCGGGGACTGAGGCCGCGCGCCGAGCCGACCCGGCTCGCGGCGACGAGATCGAGCAGGTATTCGCGCACCGGGGCCGCGACATGGACGCGCGCGACCCGATCCTGCACCGCCACCAGGCTGGCCGCCGACAGCACCGGGGTCAGCGCATCGGTCACCCGCTGGCGGTCGCCACCGGCAAGGAGTTCGCGCTCGGCGTCGCGTCCGGGCGGGCCGAGGCTCAGGCGCATGAGGAAGCGGTCGAGCTGGCTGTCGGGCAGCGGGAAGGTGCCGGCCTGCTCCTGCGGATTCTGGGTCGCGATGACGAAGAACGGCGCCGGCAGCAGGTGGCGCTGGCCGTCGCAGGAGACGGCGTGCTCCTCCATCGCTTCCAACAGGGCGGATTGGGTGCGCGGGCTGGCGCGGTTGATCTCGTCCGCCAGCACCACTCCGGCGAAGATCGGCCCGGGATGGAAGGTGAACGCGCGGGTGGCCGGATCGAAGACCGGCCCACCCAGGATGTCGGCGGGCAGCAGATCGCTGGTGAACTGGATCCGCCGCGCGGTCAGCCCGGTCGCGCGACCGAGCGCCTTGGCGAGCGTGGTCTTGCCCACTCCGGGCAGGTCTTCGATGAGCAGGTGCCCATGCGCGAGCAGGCACGCGACGGCGAGGCGGATCTGGTGCGGCTTTCCGAGCACCACCGATTCGACCTGGGCGATGGCGGCGGCGACGGTGCTGGGTCCGGGAGCAGGAAAGGGGTCGGTCATCGCCGCCCAGCGTTCAGGCCCGGCGGGCGGAAGCAAAGCCCGGGCGCGGGAACGCGCCGGGGCGGTGCCGGTCCTGCGGACACGGATCCGTCAATACTTGATCCATTCGGCGATTTCATAGCCGCCGAGCTTGCCCAGGCCTACCACGGTGAACTGGAGGAACATGCCCAGCATGTCGCCGAGGATCAGGCCGAAGGCGACCGGCTTGAGCCGGGTATAGAGGCCCGGCCCGCCGTAACGGACCACCGCGAACTTGGCCGCCCAGCCGACCGCCAGGCTGCCCCACAGCTGCCAGACCGGGAAGCTGGCGGCGACCACCAGGCCGAGCGGATGGAAGATGAATCCGCTCCACAGCCGGCGCAGGCCGACCACCACGAAGAGCAGGATGAAGCCGAGCAGGACCGGCCCCTTGAGTGCCATCTTGGCGAAGGCGGCCACCGTCCCATCGGGATCCTGCAGGGCCTTGGTCGCCTGCTCCTGCATCTGGTCGCATCTGCCGAATCCGAACGTGACTTCCTTCGCGCCGGTCCAGTTGACCCCGACGCAGACCAGGACCGTGACCAGCACCGCCAGGACCAGCAGGACGCCGGAACCGATCAGCAGGCGCCCGGTGGGCAGCCGCTGGCGTTCGGCCATGCCGGCCGCCTGGGCGCTGAAACCGCTCACGTTCTCGCGCGTGTCGACCACCATGGTGGCGCCCAGCCACGACAGCATCAGCAGCACGCGGTAGGGCAGGATCATGGGCAGGCCCAGGCTGATCAGGAACGGCGAGAGATCGCTGGCGGTCTGGAAGATGGGCAGGCCGCTTTCCGCGACCACCCGGGCGACGATCACGATGTAGACCAGCAGCAGCAGGATCCCGATCACCCCGGCCCACAGGCTGCCTCCGTGCCAGGCCAGCACCGTCATCAGGGTGATGGCGATGGCCAGCAGGCCCCGGGCGGCGATGACCCCCATGCGATCGCCGGCCCCATTGCCGACCCCGCAGGCGGCCTTGAGCAGGGCCCAGTAGTGGTGCCGTCCGATCCAGACGATCACGCAGGCCAAGGCGACCATCGCCCCGGCCCCGAGCGACCGGGCGTCCTGCGAGAAGCTGACCGGCTGGCCCATGGCGTACAGCCAGCCGAAGATGATGCAGCCGAACCAGAAGCCGCTCCACACGGAAAAACCCAGTTCGAGCGTGAGCAGGAAGGCGACGCCGATCACCATCGGCTTGAGCAGGATCTTGACCCAGAAGCTGGTGAAGACGAACTTGTTGGCGGAGTCCTGCTCCATGCCGAGCAGCTTCCAGGCGTCCTTGAACTCGAATTCGGTCGGGATCATGGGAAGCGGATTCAGGTTCCATTTCTGGAACAGGTTCCAGGTCCAGAGCACCAGGACGAGCAGCACCGCCACCTGGAATCCGCGATCGCGGAGGATCGAACGGTCGGTGACCGCCAGCGGCACCTGGGCCAGCGGGTGCTGCAGCCGTTCATGGTGCGTCCATTGCCGGCTGGTGAACGCGATCACCGCGACCACGAGCATGAGGCCGAGGACGATGATCACGGCGGAATTGAGGAGCGGCGAGATCAGGGTGCCCAGGGGCAGGTCGCCGAGTTCGTTGCCGCCCCGGCGCATGCGCTTGAACGCCTGGTCGGCCTCCGCCGATTCACCCGGGGCGGGGATGCTCAAGGCGGGCGGGAACTCCTTGGCCACCGCGATGAGGTTCGAATCCTGCGCCAGGGTCTGGCGGGCGAACAGGGTGTTGACCCAGCCTTCCGCCACATTGCGGACCCCGCAGACCACGAAGAGCAGGATGCCGGCGAGGACGATCTCGCGCCGGCGCAGGCATCCGAGCGCGATGACCAGGCCGGCGGAGGCGAGGCACGACGCCACCACGATCCCGCGCAGCAACCAGCCCTGGTCCGCGAAGACCGAGCGGGTCAGCGCGGTGATCCCGGACAGGAACACGACTCCGAGCACGCCCCAGGTGACGAGGCGGTGGTTGCGTTCATACCAGGCCTTGAGACGGCCTTCCCCGAGAAAGACGGCGCCCAGGCCGGCCAGCAGGCCGGCCGCCAACGGAGCCAGCAGGCACCACGATTGGTAGCGCGACGGGATCCAGGCCAGCCGGTCCCAGCCGAGATTGAGCCCCAGGCCGGCCACCGCCGCCACCGCCAGGCCGGCGACGAGGGCGAACCAGGGCCGCCAGAACGACAGCACGGTGGCCATTGCGACCAGGGTCATCGGGATGAACGGCATGTAGCCGGCGACCGGGGTGAGCCCCACCCGGTTCTGGAGGAACGGCTGCGCCGCCGCGAAGATCAGGGCGAGAATCCCCGCGAACACCGCCACCAGCGGGCGGATGCGTTCACCAGGTTCAGGGATCCGCGATGACTGGCTGTCGGATCCCGCCGGTTCCACCGCCGGGGATGATGCTTGCTGGGGGTCGCTCATGGGTTCGTCACGATCGGGGGCAGGTGGTACCGGTCAGGTTCAACGGCGTTGGCTCTTCTTTTTCTGCTGCTTCTTCTTCTTGCGCTCCGCCCGGTAGCGCTTGAGCGCCTCCTTGTCCTCGCGGGTGGCGAAGAGCCGGTTCGGGTTGGGCATGAAAGCCTGCGGGTTGGCGAGGGCCTCGGGGGTCATCTCCTCGGGGCCGGGCAGGCGCTTGGCCATGTCCTGGATGTCGCCGAACTTGCCCATCATCTTGCGCATCTGGTCGAACTGCTTGAGCAGGGTCTGGACATCGTTGGTGCTGGTGCCCGAACCCTGGGCGATGCGGCGGCGGCGGCTCATGTCGACGAGTTCCGGCCGCGCCCGTTCGCCCTTGGTCATCGACGCGATGATCGACTGGTATTTGCGGAAGATCGACTCGTCGATGTTCAGGCCGGCGAACTTCGATCCGATGCCGGGGATGAGGCCGAGCAGATCCTTGATCGAACCCATCTTGCGGATGGCCTGCAGCTGCTCGGCGAAATCCTGGAGGTCGAACTTGTTCTTGAGGATGCGTTCCTCGAGCTGCTTGGCCTTGCCCTCGTCGACGACCGACTGCGCCTTCTCGACGAACGACAGGATGTCGCCCATGCCGAGGATGCGCCGGGCCATGCGGTCCGGGTGAAAAGGCTGGAGCGCATCGAGCTTTTCGCCCATGCCGACGAACTTGATCGGCTTGCCCACCGTCGCGCGCAGCGAGACGATGGCGCCACCGCGGCTGTCGCCATCGAGCTTGGTCACCACCACGCCGTCGAGCGGCAGGCGGTCGTTGAAGGCCTTGGCGGAATTCACCGCGTCCTGGCCGGTCATCGCGTCGACCACGAGGTAGGTCTGGTGCGGGCTGGTGCGGCGGTGGATCTCGGCGACCTCGGCCATCAGTTCGTCGTCGACATGCAGACGGCCGGCGGTGTCGAGGATGACCACATCGCGATTGTCGAGTTCGGCGGCGGCCAACGCGCGGGCGCACAGTTCCGGCGCCTTCAATCCCGCCTGGTGGAAGACCGGCACGCCGATCTGCGCGCCCAGCACCTTGAGCTGCTCGATGGCGGCCGGGCGTTGCAGATCGGCCGCGACCAGGAGCGGCCGCTTGCCGTTTTCCGTGAGCAGCCGCGCCAGCTTCGCACAGGTCGTGGTCTTGCCGGAGCCTTGCAGGCCGGCCATGAGGATGACCGTCGCACCGGTCTTGGCGAACGGAATCTGCGAGTCCTCTTCGCCGACCAGGCTGATCAGCTCGTCGTGGACGATCTTGACCACCTGCTGCCCGGGTTCGACCCCGGTCAGCACCTCGGCCCCGACCGCCTTGGCCTCGACCTTGGCGAGGAAGTCGCGCACCACGCCGACGTTGACGTCGGCCTCGAGCAGGGCGCGGCGGACCTCGCGCAGGCCGTCGCGCACGGCGTCCTCGGTCAGCTTGCCGGTGCGCCACTTGGTGAAGATCGAGGAGAAACGATCGGCGATGTGTTCGAACATGGCTGCCTTGCGGCCGCGCGAACCCGCCGTCGATCCCGGCGAAGGGCGGGACGGCGCGGACGGCGGAATGGAAAGAGCCGGGCCTGACGGGAGCCGAGCGGGCATGCTGGTGCCATGACCGGGATTGCAACCCGGTCCGATACCCGTCGCGTCTGCCGCGCGCGCCACGCATGGCCGCGCGCGCGGCCGCCGATCCTCAGACCATTCCCGGCTGGCGCAGCCGGCGCCAGGTCGCGGGTCCGACGCCGAAGCGGCGGGTGAAGCAGCGGGTGAAATAGCCGCGATCGGACCAGCCGCAGCGCGCCGCCACGACCTCGATGCGCAGGCCCTCGCCGAGCAGGCGGGCGGCGCGTTCGAGCCGGCGTTCGCGCAGCCACGCGGCGGGCGACCGGCCGAAGCGGGCGCGGAAGCGCTCCGCGAACCAGGACGGGCGCAGGTCCAGCCGGCCGGCGAGCTGGTGCAGCGGCAACGGGGAGTCGAGGTGGTCGATGATCCAGGCGGCGAGATCGCTGAGCGGATCCGCAGGCGCCACGACGGGCTCGACACCGACGCAGAAATCGGCGAGCAGCAGGCGCAGTTCCCCTTCGGCGGCCAGGTGCGAGGCCAGGTCGGACCGGCCATGCGCGGCGCGGATGCGTTCCATCCGCGCCAGGCGCTCCGGCGTGGCCGCCAGTTCCGCCGGAAGCGCCAAGGCGCGGCTCAGATCCTGGCCGGTCGCGGTGGTGGCGGAGACATGCAGGTAGGTATGGTCGAGATGCCCCCCGCAGCGGTAGTCGGAACGGGTGAAGGCCGGCACCAGGTGGAGCCGGCGCGGGTCGAGCTCCCAGGTGCGCCCGCCGTGCGCGACGGTGGCCGCCGCGGCCGAATGGATGGCGTACAGCCGGAAGAACGGCGACACCACCCCGGAATAGTTCCATTCCCGCCCCATCGACAGCCGACGGGCGACATGGATTTCCAGGCTCAGTCCGCGCGCAGGTCCGGGCATTCCGGTGGATCGTCCATAATCTCGTCGGCGCGTCCACAGATCCGGCCGCGACCGGCGGTAGGATCGTGGACATGCGCCCCGCCCCCGCCGCTCCGACCCGAACCCCCACCGCTGCCGAGCTCAGCCTCGATGCCGCCACGCTCGACCTGTCCCAGGCCGCCGCGCTCTTCGCCGAGCACGGTTGCGTGATCGTGCGCGGCCTGCATCGCCACACCTGCGCCGCCGTCGCCGCCGATGTCCAGCGCGCCACCGACGAGGCGTACCGCCAGGCCGACCGGGCCGTGCGCAGCGAGGAAGGCTGGTGGCTGGGCGGCAGCCTGTTCATCCCGGCCGCGCCCGGATCCGGACGCGAACGCCAGCTCATGCTGGTCGGTCTGGGCTACCGCCGCAGCGCAGCGATGCTGCGCGCCGCCCTGGAACCGCAGGCCTGCGACCTCGCCGCCGCCATCCTGGGGCCGGATGTCGAACTGATGGACGACGGCCAGATCGTCTCGAAGGAGCCCTCCGGCGGCCACGCGAAATACATGCACCAGGACAGCGCGTATTTCCAGCACGCCGGCCTCGGCCCGGTCGCCTGCCTGACCTACCTCGTCGACACCGATCTGGTCAACGGCGCCCTGCACGTCGTGCCCGGCTCGCACCGGCTCGGATACCTGCCGCACGTCGACACGGCCTCGCATCTGGGCCTCGATCCGCAGACCTGGGGCATCGAGCGCGGCACCCCGATCATCGGCCGGGCCGGCGATGCGATCTTCTTCCACCAGCACTGCATCCACGGCAGCCCGAGCAACCATTCCAAGGCGGCGCGGCCAGTGTGCATCCACCGCTACCGCGCGATCGGCGACCGCATCGTCGCCCACGCCACCACCGCCGCCAACCGCGCCCATTCCGGGGCGGAAGCGGCGGCCGCACGCGAACGCGGCGTGCAGCGCCTGGTCGTGCGCGGCTTCCGCACGATGGAGGTCGCATGAGCCGCGAACTCGGCCTCGCCACGCTGCGGCTGGAACCCACCCCGCGCCTGGCCCACACCGAATACATCGACAGCGACACCATCGTGAGCGCTGTCACCGGGAAGCCCGGCAACTGGCTGAGCAACGACGCCTTCGTGCGCGCCTGGGATCTCGACCTGCTCTGGCATTCGCAGGACGGCCCGACCCGCTGGAGCACGCGCGGCCGCACCACCGACCTCGGCCATGCCGCCTACGTCGCCGGCGGCACCGACCAGCGCCCGTCCGCGCCCAGTCCATTCAATGATCTCGACGAGGTGCTCGCCTTCGATCCCGTGGTGGAATACGGCCTCGAAGCCCCCGACGCGCTCGCGGCGCATTACCAGGCGGTGTGGCGGCGCGGCCAGGACGCGCACCCGACCGCGGTGTTCACCGGCGGCTACTACAAGACGCTCATCACGGGCGCGCTGGAATCGTTCGGCTGGGACTGGCTGCTGCTGGCGGCCACCGATCCCGACGCCTTCGACGCGCTGATGGAGCGCTACCTGCAATTCACCCTGCACCACTACCGCGCCTGGGCGAAGACCTCCTGCGAGGTGTTCATCAGCCACGACGACATCGTCTGGGGTGCCGGCCCGTTCATGAAGCCCGCCATCTACCGGCGCTCGGTGCTGCCGCGCCTGGCGGAACTCTGGCGGGTGCTGAAGGCCGAAGGCAAGATCGTGCTCTGGTGCTGCGACGGCAATTGCAGCATGTTCCTCGATGAAATGCTCGCGGCCGGCGCCGACGGGGTGATCATCGAACCCTGCGTGCCGCTCGAACCGCTGGTCGCCCGCTGGGGTTCAAGCAAGGTCATCGTCGGCAGCAAGGTCGACTGCCGCACCATGGCGTTCGGCACCCCCGAGGCGGTCGAGGCCGAAATCGACGCGACCCTGCCGCTCGCGCAGCGCTGTCCCGGCTTCGTCTTCGCGGTGGGCAACCACATCCCCGACAACGTGCCGGTCGCCACCGCGACCCGCTACATCGACCGCCTGCGCCAAGGCTGGCGGCGGGCCTGAACGGGCCGGCTACTTCCGCTCGCCGATCAGGGATCCGAGTTCCTCGGGCGTGACCTGCACCGCGAGGATGCGGCGGTCGGGTCCGGCACCGAGCAGCGCGTTGCACGGCAGGACCGGCCAGCCCCAGGAGGTGCGCCAGGCCTTCCAGGTCTCGGCCTCGTTGGCGTCGATCCAGACCAGGTTGGCGCCGTGACCGCTTGGCAACCCGTTGAACAGGGACGCCGCACGCAGGGGCTGCGCGGCGGCGGCGGCGAGCACCACCTGCACCCGATCGCGCAGACCGGCCCTGGCGATGGCATCCAGGTACCGTCCGACGAGGAAGATCAGGTCCTCATCGACGTTGCCGGCGAAGATCCACAACTGCCAGGGGCCGGGCTGCGCCACCGGATCATCGGGGCCGACCAGGCCCTTGCCCTGGGTGCGGCCGGCCGGCTTGCCGATGCGGGCGTGGAAGTCGCAGAGGTCGACCAGCCAGCGCGACTCCGGCACGGCCTGGGCGCGGCGGACGGCGATCGCGCGGGCGTCGCTGGCGCGGCCCTGGCGCAGGCGCACCAGCACGCGCAAGTCCTCGCCATTGCCCTGGAAGGCCGGATATTCCTTCTGCTGCAGACGGTCGAGCAGCGCTTCGACCAGGCTGATGCGCTCGGCCGGGCCGTGCTCGAATTGCCAGTCGGCGAGGTAGTAGAGCGCCTTGTTCTCATGCCGGCTGCCGCGCGATTCGTCGAGGAAATGCTGGAGATCATCGCGCAGGCCGCGTTTGAAGGCGTAGCGTTCCGCCGGCGGCAGCGTCTTGGCGGCGGCGAGGCGGTCGTCGATCCCCTGCGCCAGCGCCAACAGGCGCTGATCACGCGCCTCGCCGCGCGCCTGGACTTCCCGCTGGGCTTCGGCCGGATCGCGGGGCGTTCCGGTGCAGGACGCCAGGAGCACCGCGGCGATGAGCGCGACCGGAGCGGAGCGGAGGAAACGGCGCAGGCGGGGCATGGCCGGACTATGCGCGGACGATGCCGGGGGCCAGGGCCGCGCGGGCCTGGGCGAGGTCCGCATTCATGGCCTCGAGCGCGGTCCGTGCGGCGTCGGTCCAGGCCAGCGCCGGAGCCTTCTGCCAGGCGGCCAGGATGGCCCGGCTGTTGTTGACCACCACGCCGGTGCCGTCCGGGCGCATGCCCGCCAAGGCATCCGCCGCGCTGCCGCCCTGGGCGCCGTAGCCGGGCACGAGGAAGAACGCCTGCGGCATGAGTTCGCGCAGCCGCTTCGCCTGGGCCGGATAGGTGGCGCCGACCACCGCGCCGACATCGCTCAGACCGCAGGCCCCGACACGCGGCGCACCCCAGGTGGCGACCAGCCGCGCCATCGCCTCGGCCGCGCTGCCGCCATCGGCGAGCTGGCGGTCCTGCAGCTCTCCGCTGGATGGATTCGAGGTCTTCACCAGGACGAAGATGCCGGTGCCGGCCGGCGCCTTGCCCAGGAACGGGGTGATGCCATCGCTGCCCAGGTAGCCGTTGACCGTCGCCCAGTCGACCGGGGCGGGGTTGTCGAGCGGGGTGCCGTTGAGGCCGGGCGCGGCGGCGCAACCCGGCGTGCCGCCGAAGAACGCCTGGGCGTAGTGTTCGGCGGTGGAACCGATGTCGTTGCGCTTGCCGTCGGCGATCACCGGGATGCCCAGGCGGTGCGCCGTGGCGACCGTCTCCTGGTAGACCGACCAGCCGACCAGGCCATAGGCCTCGTAGCAGGCGAGCTGCGGCTTCACCGCGGCGCAGCGCCCGGCCACCGCATTGAGGATCCCGCGATTGAAGGCCATGAACGCATGCCCGACCGCCTCGGCGGTGTCGCCATGCACCGCCAGGGCCGCGCGCACCACCGCCGGGGGCAGCAGGCTGGGCCGGGGATCGAGCCCGACCACGGCGATGGATCCGCTGCGATCGATGGATTCCTGCAACGAATCGGCGGCGTGGAGCATGACGGTCCCTTTCAGGTCAGGCTGGTCCGGGCCGAGGACCAGCCGCTTGCGATGGCCTGCTGGATAGCGTTCTCGCAGGCGAAGGCGAGCCGGGTCGTGGCCAGGCTGTCCGCCGCGCTGTGCAGGGCGCCGGCGCCGCGTTCGAGGTTGGCGATGAAGCGCAGCACCATCCCGGTCGAATCATGGTGGGTGCGGCTGGGGTGGTGGTGATGGAAGGTCTCGGTGCGGTCGAGCACGGTCTCGCGGTTGGTCGCGTCATAGCGCAGGACGTGGAGCTCCTCGCGGTAGAGCTCCGCGATCGCGGCACCGGCGCTGCCCGCGATGACGATGTCCATGCCATGGCCGGGCACCTTGTGGTACTGCGGCACCCAGGGCGGGCTGGGCCGGTACCAGGTCGCGCCCCGGTTGTGGGTGATGGTCAGCGATCCGGTCGCACCCGAGGCGAACCGCACCTGCACGGTGAGATGGTCGGGGATGTCGCGGGGGTAGAACGACAACGCATTCGGTGCGACGAAGGCCTGGATCTCGGCGACCTCACCCGCGTACGCGCGCATCAGATCGAGCTGGTGGATGCCGCAATGGATCAGCGTCCCGCCGCCGATCTCGCGGTTGAGGCGCCAGACATCGGTGGTCTGGACGTTCGGCGATTCCGGCCACCAGTGGCCGCGGCTGTCGCTGATGTCGACCGAGCAGAGACGGCCGAAATGTCCGAGTCTCATCAGTTCGGTCAGGCGTTCGGTCATCGAACCGTAGCGGTATTCGAACCCGATCTGGAGCACCCGCCCGCTGGCGCGCTCGGCCGCGAGCATCGCCTCGCCGTCGGCCAGGGTCATGGCCATCGGCTTCTCGCAGAACACGTCGAGACCGCTGTCGAGGCATTCGATGGCGAATTCCTTGTGGGTCGGGTTGGCGGTGGCGATCACCGCCAGGCGCGGCCGGGTGCGCGCCCCGGCGAGCAGCTCCTTGAGGTCGGCGAAGCCTGGCACCCCGGTCGTGCGCGCGACCGCGGCGCGCCGGTCGGGCGACCGGTTGGTAAAGCCGACCACCTCGACGCGCCAGTCGCGCGCCAGGCCGTTGATGAAGCCCACGCCGGCGGAACCGGCGCCGAGGACGCACACGGGGAAGCGACTCATGGGATCTCCTGTCTCCTGCGGCCGGAAAGCGGGCCGCAGCGCGCAAGCGGGGCTGAGTGGAATCACTACGGCGCATTCGTCTAGTCGTTGATCGCGCAGCCAGCGGAAGGCCGTGCCCTGCCCCTTTGCTGAGGATTCACCACCAGGTTGACGAACCCAGGTACGGTTCCGGTGGCCGCGAGGGATTGATCGCCAGGTAACCACCGGAAATCCGTGCGGGCCGAGGCCCGCCGATCCAGGTTCCATCCGGCAACCTGTTGGTGGATCCTGAATGGCGCCGAAGCCCGGCGCGCGTGCGCGCATGACGACCGCCGGCAGGGATCCTGGACGGTCTGGACGATCCTGGAGGGCAACGGAGACTGCGTTCCCACGTAGAGGCTTGCTGTCCGCTACCTAGAGGCGGTTCGAGCCCGATCTACCCTTCCGCAAAGTCGTACCGCGCCCATGCCACCGATACCGTCTGCCACCCCGTCGGATGCCCTGCGCTACCAGCGCTCGCGTTTCACCACGCGTCTGCCGCTCGACCGGCGCTATACCGCAGCCCACGTCTGGCTCGCGCCGGAGGCCGACGGCGTATGGCGGGTCGGCTTCACCAAGTTCGCGGCGCGCATGCTCGGCGAGGTGGTGGAGTTCGGCTTCGAGGTCGAACCCGGCGGCGCGGTCGAACTCGGCGCGGTGATCGGCTGGATGGAGGGCTTCAAGGCCTCCACCGATCTCTACAGCGTCGTCGATGGCGTCTTCGTCGCGGCGAATCCCGGTCTGACCGCCCACCCCGAACGCGCCCACGCCGATCCCTATGGCGAGGGCTGGATCTACCGGGTCGCGGGCACGCCCGATCCCGAGTCCGTCGACGCGCAGGGCTATGCCGCGATCCTCGACCGCGCCATCGATCGCATCCAGGGCGAGGCCCATGCCGAGGACTACACCGAAACCGAGAGCGACGAGGATCCCGCATGCCGTCCCAGCAAGTGACTCCTCCCGCTGCGGGCGCGACCGCCGCCAACTACGTCATGATCGGCGGTTTCCTCGGCGCGGGGAAGACCACCGCGATGACGCGCTTCGCCGAATGGCTGCGCGGGCGCGGCCACAAGGTCGGCCTGATCACCAACGACCAGGGCTCGCAACTGGTGGATTCGTTCACCCTGCGCTCGCGCGGCTTCACGGTCGAGGAGATCCCCGGCGGCTGCTTCTGCTGCCGCTTCGATTCGCTGCGCGAGGCCGCCGCGCGTCTGCAGGCCGCCGACCGGCCCGACACCTTCCTGGCTGAACCGGTGGGAAGCTGCACCGATCTCGTCGCCACCGTGACCTACCCGCTGCGGCGGATGTACGGCGACAACTTCCGCGTCGCCCCGCTGAGCGTGGTCCTCGATCCGATCCGCGCCGCGCGCATCCTCGGCGTGGAGCTTGCCGGACAGGGAATCCGGCGCACGAGCACGTTCTCGCCCAAGGTCGCCTACATCTACCTGAAGCAGCTCGAGGAGGCCGATGTCCTGGTGGTCAACAAGATCGACAGCCTGGGCGCTGACGATCTCGCCCGCCTGGATGCCGCCCTGGCCGAGCAGTTTCCGCGCGCGGCCCGCTTCGCGATCAGCGCCCGCGCCGGCACGGGGATGGAGGCCTGGTTCACCCATGTGCTGGGCACCGTCCAGGGCGCGGGCCTCCTCCGCGAAACCGCGATGGCGGTCGACTACGACACCTATGCCGAGGGCGAGGCGCTGCTCGGCTGGCTCAACGCGACCGTCGCGGTGGATGCCCGCACCGCGGCGTCCGACGACGGCAACCGTCTGGTCGCGGATCTGCTCGCCGCCGTGCAGCAGCGCCTGCCCGGGAGCGAGATCGCGCACCTCAAGATGACCCTGTCGCCCGATGACGGCAGCGGCGAACTCGCGACCGGCAACCTGGTGCGCGGCGATCTCGCGCCCGAGATGGGCACGCAGCTCAGCGACGGCATCGGCCGGGCGCAGCTCATCATCAACCTGCGCGCCGAAGCCGGCCCCGACCTGCTGCGCAGCGCGGTGGAAGGCGCCCTTGCGGCGCACACCGCCGCCAATGCGGGGCTGAAGCTCGCCGTCGAGCACCTGGAGCACTTCCGTCCCGGCCGCCCGACCCCGACCCATCGTCTCGCCAACGCAGGAACAGGCGCCCAAGCATGAGCGAATCCCCCACCATCCTGTATTGCCACTGCGCCCACTCCCAGGTGGTTCCGGACGCGACCAAGCGTCCGGTGCTGGAGGCGCTGGCGCGTTCGGGCAGGCCGTTCGAAGCCGTCGCAGACCTGTGCGAGCTGGCCGCGCGCAAGGATCCGTCGCTGCCGCGCCTCCTGGGCCGGCCCGGCACCCAGATCATCGCCTGCCACCGCCGCGCCGTCGCGTGGCTGATGCACGCGGCGGGCACCGAACTGCCCAAGGACACCGTGGTCCACAACATGCGTGAAACCAGGCCGGACGAGATCGTGCGCAAGGTTTGCGACCCGGCCGGCAACGGCGAGGCCGTGCCCGCCGTAGAGGCTCCCTCCACACCGGCCGCGTCCGCTCCGCTCGCGAAGGCCACCCCATGATCGCAGCCCAGCCCAAAGCCGCCCTCGCCCTGGCCCTCTACGAAGGCCCCGGCGCCCAGCCCTTCGCCCCCGAACAGCGCTTCGGCCTGCTCTCCACGCTGCTCGGCAAGGGCTACCGCGTCAGCATCACCGGAAGCGGATCCGACGGCGCTGGCGGCGCCGTCACCTGCGACCAGCCGAACCTGCTCGTGCTCGGCCGCTTCGCCGCCGTGCCCGAGCCGCGCCAGGACGCGAACGGCATCGCCGTGCGCTTCGCCGACGTCGACGGCCAGACCGCCGAGGCCGTGCTGGACAAGGTCAAGGCCGTCGAGACCGAGGTCGGCGGCACCGCGCCCGGCACCTGGAAGCCGTGGTTCCCGGTCATCGACTACGACCGCTGCACGAACTGCATGCAATGCCTGAGCTTCTGCCTGTTCGATGTCTACGGCGTCGACAAGGGCGGCAAGCTCGCGGTCGCGAACCCGTCGAACTGCAAGACCAACTGCCCGGCCTGCTCGCGCGTCTGCCCCGAGGTCGCGATCGTCTTCCCCAAGTACAAGTCCGGCCCGATCAACGGCGAGCCGGTCAACAGCGACGACATCCGCCGCGAACACATGAAGGTCGACATCTCGGCGCTGCTGGGCGGCGACATCTACCAGGCCCTGCGCGACCGTTCGATCAAGGCCAAGTCGCGCTTCGCGAAGGAGCGCGACAGCGACCGCGCCCTGGCCGAGCGCATGCGCTGCCTGGAAAAGCTCAAGGAGGCGCTCGACATCCCGGAAGAGCTGCTGCAACAGCTGCCCGACCAGGACACGATCAGCGCCAAGAAGATGATCGCGATGCGCCGCGCCGGCCTCAACGTCTAACGCACCGAACGGAACCCGATGACCACGATCGCCGCCCCGCCCACCGTTCCCGTCGCCCCGACGCTCACCATCCCGAAGCCGGTGGCGGTGCCGATCATCCGCCCGCCGAAGGACAACATCCCGGCGACGCTGGGCGAACGGCAGCACATCCGCACCCTGGTCGAACGCTACGTCGCCGAGCACAACCCGACCCCGCCGCTGCCCATCGCCGAACTGCGCACCCATGCCCAGGCCATGGTGAAGGCCTACGACCTGAACCCGAAGCACATCGAATACCTGGGCGTCCTCATCAACAACGAACTGTGGAAGGACCAGCTCGCCACCATCCCCTACGAACGCCGGCTGCTGCTGCTGCCCAAGTGCCTGCGCATCGAGGAGAAGTGCCCGGCCCCCTTCGACGAGTTCGGCCTGCTCTGCAAGCAGTGCGGCCTGTGCACCATCCAGGACCTGCAGACCGAGGCGGAGCGCCTGGGCTACGCCGTGCTGGTGGCCGAAGGCTCGGCGATCGTGATGTCGATCGTCGAGACCGGCAAGATCGACGCGATCGTCGGGGTGAGCTGCATCAGCGTGCTCGAACGCGCCTTCCCCTACATGGAGGCCGCCGCCATCCCGGGCGTCGCCATCCCGCTCCTGCAGGACGACTGCATCGACACCGGCGTCGATCTCGACTGGGTGTGGGAGGCCATCCACCTGACCAGCGAGGACCGCACCCGCCGCCTCGACCTCGATGGCCTGCGCAAGCAGGTCGACGCGTGGTTCACCCCCGCCGCGATCGACGCGATGATGGGCGTGCCCGAGGGCCGCACCCGCATCCTCGCGCGCGACTGGCTCGGCAAGACCGGCAAGCGCTGGCGCCCCTTCCTGACCGTCGCCGCCTGGCGCGCCTGCGTCGCCGACAAGGACGCGCCGATCCCGCCCGAGGTGCACAAGCTCGCCCTCGCGGTGGAATGCTTCCACAAGGCGTCGCTCATCCACGACGACATCCAGGACGGCGACGAGATGCGCTACGGTGAACGCACCATGGCCGCCGAGGTCGGCGTGCCGATGGCGCTCAACGTCGGCGATTTCCTCCTCGGCGAAGGCTACCGCCTGCTCGCCGAGGCCGCCCCGCCGCACCTGGTCGGCCGCATGGTCGCGCTGACCGGCCACGGCCAGAGCCGCCTGTGCATCGGCCAGGGCAGCGAACTCGAATGGAAGACCGCGCCGGAAGACCTCGCGGTGCTCGACGTGCTCAACATCTTCCGTGGCAAGACCGCGCCCGCGTTCGACGTGGCTCTCGCCCTCGGCGCGATGCAGGCCGGCGCCGGCGAATCCGAGATCAACACCATCGTCCGCTATGGCGACTCGCTCGGGATCGCCTACCAGATCAACGACGACCTCGACGACATCCTCGACATCGCCAGCAACGACCTCGACGCCGAACGCCCGACCCTGCCGATGGCGGTCGCGCTCGAACGCGCCAAGGGCCCGCTGCGCGACGAGGTGCTGGCCTGGTGGCGCCGTGACGCCAACCGCCCGAAGGCCCCGCGCATGCGCGAGATCATGGCCGAACTCAACGTGGAAACCCACGTCCGCACCCTGCTCGGATCGTTCAAGGACCGCGCCGTGCAGTCCCTGCGCGACCTGGAGAACGAAAGCCTGAAGGGCCTCCTGCGCCGCATCATGGGCAAGATCTTCGCCGAGAAGGTCGGCGCCTGGTGCAAGGAAGCCCAGGAGGCGCAGGGCATCACCGTGCCGGAGCCCACGAAGGCCGAGGCGGTTGCGCCGGCCGTCGCCAGCACCTGAATAGGCCGGCATGAGCCTGCGCGTCGAGATGCTCCAGGTCGCCCGCGCCGCCCAGCGCGTGCTGGGCGAGTCCAGCGGGCTGATCGCCGGGTTCGCGGCCGGGCAATGGAATCCGGATGGCGGGACGCGGGACCGCGCCGGGGCGAGCGACCTCTACTACACCGTCTTCGGCCTGGAGGCGGCGCTGGCGCTCGGGCAGCCGATCCCGGCGACGGTGGCCGGCTACCTGCGCGGTTTCGGCAATGGCGACGACCTGTCGTTCGTGCATCGCGGCTGCCTGGCGCGGACGTGGTCGGTGCTCGGAAACATCGATCCGACGGTGCGCGCGGCCCTGGCCGCCGCGATCGCGCCGCACCGGGCGAAGGATGGCGGCTTCGCGCTCTGGCCCGGCGAGGACGTGGGCAGCGCCTATGGCGCGTACCTCGCCATCGCGGCGTTGCAGGATCTGGGCGAGCCGCTGCCGGATGGGCAGGTGATCGCCGCCTCGCTCGCCACCACCCGGGCCGCTGACGGCGGCTGGGCGAACCAGGCGATCGGCCCGGTGACCCTGGTGCCGCAGGGCACCACGCCGGCCACCGTCGCGGCGGTGCTCGCGCTGCATGCCTGCGGGATGCAGGCGGACGACGCCTGCGCCCAGTGGCTGCTCGCGCGCCAGCACCAGTCGGGCGGATTCCTGGCGCATCCCAGCGCACCGCTGCCGGATCTGCTCTCGACCGCGACCGCGCTGCATGCGCTCGCCTGCCTGGAGGTCGTCCTGCCGCCGGAACGGGTCGAACTTGCGCTCGACTTCGTCGACACCCTGTGGACCAACGCCGGCGCCTTCCATGGCCACTGGGCCGACGAGGCGATCGACATCGAATACACGTATTACGGCCTGCTCGCGCTCGGGCACCTCGCGCTGATGCAGCCGGCGGAAGCGGCGCGGTGAGGGAATTCATGACCACAAGGAGCACAAAAAACACAAAGGAGGAAGGCGACAGCCTCCTGGCGTCTTTCCACGATATCCCATCCCTGTTCCCTTTGTGGTCCTTTGTGCTCTCTGTGGCCATCATTTCCTTTCCGATCCCCCGTTCGCCATGACGCCCTCCGCCTGCCCGGTCCCGCTCGCTGGCGCGTCATGCGAGGCGACCGTGCGCCCGACGATCTACCTCGACCACAACGCGACGACGCCGGTCGATAAACGCGTGCTGGTCGAGATGCTGCCGTATTTCACTGGCAGTTTCGCCAATGCGGCGAGCGCGACGCATGGGCTTGGCCGCGAGGCCGCCGGGGCGGTCGAGTCCGCGCGCAGCGAGGTCGCCGCGCTGATCCGGGCCGAACCCAAGGACGTGGTGTTCACCAGCGGCGCGACCGAATCGATCAACCTGGCCCTGACCGGCGCGATGCGCGGTTATCCTGATCGCGGCCGGCATCTGGTCACGGTGGCGACCGAACATCGCGCGGTGCTGGAGACCTGCGACCGGTTGCGCGACGACGGCTGCGAGGTCACCGTGCTGCCGGTCGACCGCCTCGGCCGGGTCGATCCCGCCGCCGTCGCCGCCGCGCTGCGGCCCGACACGGTGCTGGTCGCGTGCATGTTCGCCAACAACGAGATCGGCACGATCCACGACATCGTCGCGCTCGGACGCCTGACCCGCGAGCGCAAGGTGCTCTTCCACGTCGACGCCGCCCAGGCCCTGGGCAAGGAGGCCATCGATGTCGAGGCGATGGGCATCGATCTGCTGTCGCTGTCGGCACACAAGATCTATGGTCCCAAGGGTGTCGGCGCGCTCTACGTGCGCCGGCGCAATCCGCGCGTGCGCCTGACGCCGCTGATGTCCGGTGGCGGCCAGGAACGCGGTCTCAGGCCGGGAACCCTCAACGTGCCCGGCATCGTCGGCTTCGGCGTCGCCTGCGCCCTGGCGCGCCAGGAAATGGACGCCGAACGCGGACGCCTGCGCGCCCTGCGCGACCGCCTCTGGCAACGACTGTCAGCCGGTGGTGGCGTCGAACGCCTGGGCGATCCCGAGCGCATCCTGGCCGGAACGCTCAGCGTGATGGTGAGCGGCGTCGATGCGCGCCGGCTGCTCATCGAGACGCCGATGATCGCCGCCTCGCTGGGCGCCGCCTGCGCCTCGGTGACGCCGGAACCGTCGCATGTCCTGCGCGCGATCGGCCTGAACTGGAAGCAGGCCGAGAGCGTGGTGCGCCTGAGCCTCGGCCGCTTCACCACCGCCGCCGAGGTCGACGCCGCCGCAGAGATGCTCGCCGCCAACATCGCCCGTCAGCGCGCGGCGACGCTTTCGCCTGTGCCTTCGTCCGCCCCCCCAACGTCAACGGTCTGACTCCGAGGATTTCCCATGCTGATGCGTCTCGCCTACCGCGGTCTCACCGAGATCCATCCCCGCCTGGCGTGGAAGGCGGCGTACCTCTACGCCTGGAAGGGCATGCGCGCGGTGTCCGCCTACAAGAAGCGGATGAAGAACAAGGAGCTGTTCCCGCCGTTCATGTTCATCGCCCTCACCAACACCTGCAACCTGCGCTGCCAGGGCTGCTGGGTCGAGAAGGAGGGCACCGCCCACTACCTGCCCGAGGCCGATCTCGATGCGCTGATCACCAGCGGGAAGCAGCAGAAGACGCACTACTACACGCTGCTGGGCGGCGAACCCTTCATGTACAAGGGCATCTGGGACATCTTCCGCCGGCACCGCGACTGCTATTTCCAGGTCATCACCAACGGCATGCTGTTCACCGAGGAGAACGTGCGCCGCCTGCGCGAGGTCGGCAACGTCACCCCGCTCATCTCGCTCGACGGCTTCGGCGAGAACAACGACATGCGGCGCGGCAAGGGCGTCTTCGCCGCCGCCGACGAGGGGCTGCAGCGGCTGCAGAAGGCGAAGATCCTCTACGGCATCGCCACCACGACGACCGGCAAGAACATGGACGAGGTCATGAACGACCTCTACGTCGAGCACTTCATCAAGCGCGGCGCGATGTACCTGTGGTACTACATCTTCCGGCCGGTCGGCGAGACGCCGCATCCGGAATACTGCATGCAGCGCGAGCAGATCGTCGAGATGCGCCGCCGCCTGCTCGCCCTGCGCAAACGCCATCCCATCCTGCTCATCGACACCTACTGGACCGCCAAGGGCGAGGCCTTCTGCCCGGCCGCGATGGGGCTCGGCTTCCACATCGGTCCGCAAGGCTCGATCGAGCCATGCCCGCCGCTGTCGTTCGCGGTCGAGACGCTCAAGGACAACGGGGGCGACGTCTTCAAGACCATCAACGACAGCCGCTACCTGCGCGGCTTCCAGGAGTTCGTCAAGAAGCGCACCAAGGGCTGCGTCATCCTCGAACACCCCCAGGAACTGGTGCAGTACATCAAGAGCCACGGCGCCCGCGACTTCAGCGGCCGCCCCGACGCCCTGGCCGAGATCAACGCCATCACCCCGCGCAACAGCCACCACCTGCCGGATGATGAGATCCCGGAAGACATGTGGCTGTACCGGTTCATGAAGAACCAGGTGTTCTTCGGCATGGGGGCCTACGGCTGACCTGACGGCAAGCGTGGCCGGGGCCACCCGCCGACCGGACCAGCTCGGCCCTGTCAGCCAAGCGCCGCGATGCGCGCGCGCAGCCAGGTGATGTCGTCGCCGATGCGTTCGGGGCCGCGTTCGATGCGGGTGAAGTCCTCGATCGCGAGCCAGCCCTGATAGCCGGCGGCGCGCAGCAGGCGCAGGCAGTGCTCCCAGTCGATGCCGCCCTGGCCGAGCGGGGCGAACTGGCCCTGGAGGCCGTTCCAGGTCCTGGCCGGAGTGAAGGCGATGTCCTTCACCTGGACGTGGGCGAGGTACGGGCCGAGCAGGTCGATGCCGGTGGCGAGGGGTTCGTTGCCCTCGTTGGCGACGTTGGCGACGTCGAGGATCACCCCGACGCGAACCGGATCGAGGCCGTCGAGGAGACGCAGCGCGCCGCTCACGCTGCTGGTGATCGTGCGGTCGTGCAGTTCCAGGACGAAGCGCAGGTCGTACTCGCGCGCGAGTCCCGCGAGCGCGCGCCACTCGCGCTGCGCCTGGGCGACCTGGGTGCGGGCCCCACCGGGGCGCGGAGCCGGCGTCCAGACCCGTAGCATCGGCGCTCCCACGATCTTGGCGGCGGCGGCGACCTGGCGGATCGCGTCGATTTCGGACGCCTGGAGATAGCTGCACAGCACCGGACAGGTCAGGCCATGCCGGTCGAGGGCATGCCGCGCTTCCGTCGCGAGATCGCCGATGCGGGCGAGGTCCAGGGTCGCGGCGTTGTTGCCCCAGAAGTTGAAGGGCCTGGCGGGATCGAAGGCCTGCGCCCTGACCGTCAGGTCAAGGCCATGCAGACCCTGGCGGGCGGCCAGCGCGGCGAGTTCCGGCAGCGGCAGCCACGGAGCGCAGACGGTGAAGAGCGAGAGCTTCCAGGTCATGGGATGGCGATCTCGGAATGGGGACGCGGGAGGCGCAGGGATAGGAACGGCGCGGATCCCGACAAGCTCCACGCTGGTTTGGAAGCGGCCATCCGGCCGGGATGGCCGGATGATCGGCAGCCGGTTGGAGACCGGCGGTCCCAGGCGCAAGCGCACACGGCGGTTTTCCGATGTTCCTTCAACGCCCCGTCGGGCCGGCACGCCATTGCGACGGTGTCTGCCCGGTAGTCCGGCGGAAGGTGCGGCCGAACACGGTCGGATCGGGGTGGCCGACCAGGGCGCCGACTTCGGCGATGTCGAGGTCGGCACGACGGAGCAGGTTCTTGGCGAGGTTCATGCGTTCGCGCCGCAGGAATGCGCCTGGCGTCTCGCCCCGGCCCGCGCGCCAGGCGGCGGCGAAGCGGGCGCGCGACCAGCCGGCGGCGGCGGCCATCCCGGCCACGCCGATGCCACGTCCGAGCGACGCACGCGCCACCGATTCTGCGCGCGCCAGCCGCTCGCTCCGGGTCAGGGCGCCGGCCCGCTGCCCCTGCGAACCCAGGGCGTGGTCGATCAGCACGGCGAGCAGCACGGACAACCGGGCGGTGGCCTCCAGCACGGCACCGCGGGTGCCTTCGCGCCAGCGGGCGATGAGCGACGGAACCTCGGTCGCGAAGCGCGGACGCAGGGCGGCAGGGATCAACGGCGGCAGGTCGAGACCCCACGCAGCCCGGGCGTCGGGCTGCATGAACGAGGCGCGCGGACCGAGGTCGATCTCGTAGACCCCATGCGGGTGCTTGGCGCGGCGGGGATCGAAGAGCAGGTCGAAATGCACCCACGCCGGCGTCGATCCGCCCGGCGAACCCAGGCGATGGAGCTGCCCCGGCTGGATGAGGTAGGAGGCGCCTTCCGGGACGTGCACATGCTCGTCCTCGATGCGCAGACGTTCCTCGCCAGCCAGCGACGCGACCAGCAGCCAATGCGTCATCCGACGCTGCGGCATCTGCCAGGGGCTGGGACGCGGACTGGCGTCGCAGGCGTGGATGTAGGGGCTGTAGGGGCCGTCCCAGGCGAGCATAGATCGATCTGCGGGTCCCTTCTGCCAATATTATGCGCCGCTGCTGACGATTGATAAGCGGAAAAGTCGATCGTCCGTGTGAAAAAGCCCAGTGCGTCCCGCCCCCGATCCCCAGCATGTCCGCCCAGGAGACCACCATGGCCGGCTGGGCGAACGACTACGGGCTGCTCATCGAGGAGCTCATCCAGAAACGTGATGAAGGGGCCGTGGTGCCCGCCGACCTCAAGGCGGCCATCGATGCCCTCTGTCCTGAAGCGGATGGCTGGAACTCCGAACGCATCGCGCCGCTCTACGACCGCTTGCAGGCCCTGCCCGGAGATCCCGCGCTCGAACGCGAGGAGCCCAACGATCTCGCCGAGATCCGGGCGCTGCGCCCGGATGGTCCGCGCCGGCTGGCCTGGAACCCGGGCGAAGCGGAACTCCTCGACCGGCTGCATGGCGCCTGGACCGGCCGCTGCGCCGGCTGCGTCCTGGGCAAGCCGGTCGAAGGCATGGGCATGGGCGCGGCGGATGGCATCCCGAACGGCAGGGCGAACATCAAGGCGTACCTGACGGCACGCGGAGAATGGCCGCTCAGGGACTACTTCAGCGGACGCGATGTCGGCGATGGCAAGACCCTGGGCAAGGGGCAGTCCATCCGCGAGCACGTCGCCTACGCCGAACCCGACGACGACATCCATTACTCGCTCATCGGCCTCAAGGTGGTCGAGGAGTTCGGCCCAGGGTTCACCTGGAGCGACATCGCCTACACCTGGACCCGCCGCATCCCGTTCTCGGACATCTGCACCGCCGAGACCCAGGCCATCCTCAACTTCTGGAACCGCAGCATCCGCTGGCCCGCACCCGGGAGCGTGGCCTGCGTCCCGGCGTGGACGCGACGGCACCGGAATCCGTACCGCGAATGGATCGGGGCGCAGATCCGCTCCGACGGCTGGGCGTTCTGCGCCGCCGGCGATCCGCAACTGGCCGCCGAGTTCGCCTGGCGCGACGCGAGCTGGACGCATGAGCGCAACGGCATCTACGGCGAGATGTTCTGCGCCGCGATGCAGGCGGCCGCCTTCGTCGAGCACGATCCGCTCAAGCTGGTCGCGATCGGCCTGTCCGAGATCCCGGCCCGCTGCCGCCTCGCCATCGCGGTGAACGACCTGCTCGCCGAGCTGCCGCACCTGCCCGACTGGGAAACCGCCATGGCCTGGGTGGAACGGCGCTGCGCCCGGATCAGCCCCTGGCATCGCTGGAACAAGACCCGCGTCACGGGCATGAATCCCGTGCACACCATCAACAATGCGCTGATCGTGGTGCTCGGCCTGGTCTACGGCCGCATGGATTCGTTGCAGGGCCCGGCGGTCGCGGTGATGTGCGGCCTCGACACCGACTGCAACGGGGCATCGGTCGGTTCGATCGTCGGCGCCGCCACCGGCCGGGCCCGATTCAACGCCGGCTTCGCGAAACCGCTCAATGATCTGGTGAAACCCAACCTGATCGGCTTCCAGGAGGTCACCATGACCGCCCTCGCCCAGCGCACGGCGGTGCAGTGGAAGCGGGTGCGCGACTGGGCTGCCACCCGCAAAACGGCGGGCTGAGGGCCGGTCGCGTTCTCAGCGCCAGCCGAGCTGGCGCAGCCATTCCGCGCAATCGCGGGTCCAGCCGGCGGCGGACGGATGCCCCTGCGCCAGACCCAGGCCGTGCTGGCCCTCGGGATAGACGTGCAGGGCGAAGGGCACGCGCTGGTCGGCCAATGCGGTGGCGAATTGCAGGCTGTTCTGCACCGGCACCGCGTCATCGCTGGCGGTATGCCAGAGGAAGCACGGCGGGGTCGCGGATGTCACCCGGCGTTCCGGGGACAGCGCCTCGCGCAGCGGCCGCGCCGGGATGCCGGTGCCGAACAGGTTGTACATCGAGCCGTGGTGGCGGTGGTCGCCGAAGGTCAGCACGGCGTAGCAGAGCACGGCGCAGTCGGGCCGGCAGGGCAGCTGGTCGATCGCATCGCCAACGGTCAGCCCGCTGTCGTGGATGGTCGCGGCGCTGGCGGCGAGATGCCCGCCGGCGCTGAACCCGAGGATGCCGACCCGTCGCGCATCCAGGTTCCACGCCGGCGCCTGGCTGCGGGCGAGGCGGATCGCGCGCTGGACGTCGGTGAGCGGGATGGGGTGACGGTTCGGAGCGAAGCGGTAGCTGACCACCAGGCCGGCGATGCCGATCGACGCCAACCACTCCGCGACGGGTGCTCCCTCATGCCCGGCCCGTGCACCGTAGCCGCCGCCGGCGCAGACCACGATGGCGGGGAACGGCCCCTTCCCTTCGGGAAGAAACGGGATGAGGGCCGGACTGTCGTCGATCCCATCCTGGCGCAGGCCGGGGGCGGAATGGGGCCAGAGAGGCAGCGAGGGAAGCTGGGGCATGCGGGCATCCTCGATCGGAGGCCACCTGCGCAACCCGGCCCCGCGCACACGTCGATCACGGGATCCTGTGGTCGTCGTCTCGCGGCAGACCGGATCAGGCGGTGGGGGACGCGACCGGAACCGGCAGGTCGAGCACGGCCTGGACATCGTAGCCGGCGAGATCGACGCCGACCGCGCCCAGGGTGGTGAGGTTGTCCCCAGCCGTCACCAGCGGCAGTTCACGCCCACCGGCCGCGGTGGCGAGGGCCAGGCCGGCGGAGGACATCAGCCCGTTGCACAGGCATTTGCGCCCGACCAGTTCGGCGGGTTCGCCGCCCTTGGCGATGAAGTGCGCCTCGGGTTCGGCCGGGCAGCGCCAGCCGATGCGGCCATCCGGCAGACGATAGGCCTGGCGCAGGTAGCCGAGGTTGCAGACCCGGGTCCGGCTCGCGTACACGGCGGCTTCCGACAAGGTTCCCGGCAGTTCGACCACCTTGAAGGGGAACCCGGTCGGGGATGCCTGCGGGTCGGTGAAGACCTGGGCCGTACCGGCCTGGACCATCGCCAGGGCCTGGGCCTTGAGTTCCGGCTTCAACCCGGATTCCTGGCTGAAGGCGAAGGCGGTGCCCATCTGCACCCCGTGCGCGCCCTGGGCCTGCGCCCGCGCCAGGCCACCGGGATCGCCATAGCCGCCGGCAAGCCAGAACGGCCGCCCCAGGCGCTTGATGCGTTCGAGGTCGACCACGTCGCGCGGCCCATAGACCGGTTCGCCGCGGGCATTGAGCTGGCCGGCATGGTTGCGCGGCGGCGCGTTGTGGCCGCCGGCGATCGGGCCTTCGATGACGAAACCATCGACCTGTCCGTTGGTCGAACGCGCCAGCGACTGGGCCAGGGTGTCCGAGGCGATGACCGCCAGGAAAGGCGGCCGGACCAGGGTCGGCAACGGCACGTCGCCGACGAGTTCGCGTGGCGCGAAGCGCAGCCGGGTGATCTCCCCTTCCAGGGCGCCGGCGACGTGCAGCACCAGGGTGGCGGGGTCGTGCCGCGCCAGCAGTTCGAGCGCGGCAGGGATCTCGCGCGGGATGCCGGCGCCCATGAGCACCGCGTCGACCCCGGCGAGCAGCGCGCCGTAGAGTGACGCGAGGTTCGGGACCTGGATCTTCTCCAGCAGATTGATGCCGACCGCACCAGCGTGGCCTTCCTTGGCCAGGGCGACCTCGGCGTAGTTCGCGACCACGATCAATTCCAGGTTTTCCGCGCTGGGCTGATGTCCGATCATCGTCGAAGGGCGGTAGGCTCCGGCGCGGGCGATGCCGCCGGGCACGAACCAGCGTGCAAGCACCCGTTCCGCGATGGCGGGAAAAGGGAAGCGGGCGATGACCCGGCGGAGGTGGCCCCCGGCGTCGCCTTCCTGCAGGCGATAGGCCACGACGCGATCCAGACCGGTGCCGGAGATCACGCCGAGGCACCCCGCCCGTGAGGTGGTGTGGGCCAGACGCCAATTCGAGACGGACACGCCCATGCCGCCCTGGATGATGGCAGGCAGACGGCGGGCAGCGGCGGTGGCGGATGATTCCGAAGGATCAGCCATCGGTGATCGGCGGGACTGGCGGCGCCTCGATCAGCGGGGACGGACCGGCGGCGCGGCGCTCAGCCTTCTTCTTGCGCTTTTCATCAGCCCAGCGTTTCTTGTCCATTTCCCGCTGACGCTTGGCGAAGGTCGCCGGTGTACGTTTCGACATAGGATTCCCTTGGGCCGGAGGCGTCCGGCTGCGCTGAACCCCGGCCGCACCGCCCGACGGGCGGGCGATGCGCGGAATCAGATGGATTACACGAAGAATCGGCCTGATCCGGGGGCAAACCTCGCCGCCCTGGAACCAGGGCGGCGAGACCCGCAACGGTTCAGGAGCGGCGGTAGCCGCCGCGGTCGCCACCACCGTGGCCGCCGCCCATGCCGCCTTCCTGACGCGGCGGACGCGGCTCGGCCTTGCGCACGGTCAGCGCACGGCCTTCCATGTCCTTGCCGTTGAGCGCGTTGATCGCGGCGTTGGCGACCGCGTCGTCATTGACGGTCACGAAGGCGAAACCGCGGCTGCGGCCGGTCTCGCGGTCGGTCACGACCTTGGCGCGATCGATCTTGCCGTGGGCGGCGAAGAGCGCGGTGAGGGATTCGTCCGTGACGGACCACGGCAGATTGCCGACGTAGAGTTCCATGATGCCTGCTTTCTTCTGGGGTGGAATCGACCCCGGAGGGAAGACATCGCACCTGGGCGGTGCGGAGACCGGAAATCAGTCGCCGTCGACGCGATCGACCGCGTACGAGATGGCGATGATAGCAACAGGGAGACGGGCTCAAACCACAAATCCGATATTTGCACTTTGCCTTTCGCGAACGGGCAGACCCGTTGCCGATCAGCCTCCCGGAACCGGAGGATCGCCATCGCAACCGCAACCCGGGACCGGATCCCAGCCGTGCCCGCCCCAGGGGTGGCAACGGCAGATCCGCTTCGTCGCGAGCCAGCCGCCACGCATGGCGCCATGCCGCCGCAGCGCCTGGACCGTGTATTCCGAGCAGGTCGGCCGGAAGCGGCAGGTCTGCGGCTTGAGCGGCGAGATGAACCGCTGGTATCCGCGCACGACCAGCGCCAGCACCCGCGCGATCATGGCCGCGCCGGAGGCGGATTCCGGTTCCCGCCCTGGCCTGCGGGACCAGCACCGCCACCCGGTCGGCCGGGGCCTCGCCCACGACCGCCCCGACCCTGGGGCTGGGCCTGGGCGGCGAGCGCCTTGGGCGCCAATCCGTGCAGTTCGCGATCGATCGCGGCGTGGCCTCCGTCCTCGGGCGGATCAGAGCGCAGGAGCACGACCGCATCGTGACCGGCCAGGACATGCTTGAGCTTCAGGCGGAACAGCTCGCGCACCCAGCGCTTGATCTGATGCCGGCGCACCGCCGTCTTGATCGCCTTGGCCGGCACCATGACTCCCAACCGCGCCGCCCGGCCTTCGCGGGCGCTGCGCGGCCGCAGCAGGAGCACGCAGAAGCGCCCCGCCGCCTTCTGCTGGCGATTGAACACCCGGCTGTAGTCGCGGCCGTCGTGGAGACGCTCGGATGGGGGGTGCCCCTGCCCCGGGATCGCGACCTCCGCAGCCGGTCCAGCGCCGGCAACCGCGGGATTGTCATCCTGGGTGGGGGGATTAGCGTGGCTATCGGAAGCCTTTGACTCTGCAGGATCTGCCATGCCCGCCTTGGTCCCTGTTCTGTTCGGCACTGCCGGCCTTGTGGACGGTGAACGCTACGTGCTCGGCGCGGATGCGGACCTCGTCCTCGGCCGCAGCCGTTCGTGCGACATCAGTTTGCGCCGGGCGGCAGGATATCTCAAGGCCCCGCCCACCACCCGCGACAATGACCACGATTTCAACACGGTTTCGCGACGCCATCTGCGCCTGTCGATCCGTGGCACGACGGTGACCCTGCACGACCTGTCGACCAACGGCACCTTCTGCGACGACGAACAGCTGCGCGAGGCGCACCCGCTGAACCTGATCGAGGGCAAGCGCATCCTGATCCGCCTCGGCACCCGCGAAACCTTCGCCCTCGAACTCGTCTCCGCCGAGGACGTGCGGATCATCGACCTCAAGCCGGTGACCGGCAACGGCTCCACCGGCTCGGCCGTCGATCTGGCGGAGTGACGTGACCTCTGTTCCGGGGATGGTTGGCTGAGCGGTCTAAAGCATCTGTTTACTAAACAGACGGGTTGGAAACGGCCCCGGGGGTTCGAATCCCTCACCATCCGGTTTTTTCTCTTTACGCCGGCCAGACGGCCGGCGTAAAGAGAAAACAGGGTAGTGAGGTATTCCATGACCGGCGTGCTCGCTGGCTCGCACGGATTCGCGCGGCCGCGATCCCCACCGGGGATCGCTACCGGCCTGACGGCCGGTACCGCGCTCAGGTTCGAATCCCTTCTGATCAATTGGGGGTGCCACCAGGATGGGATTCCATGACCGGCGTGCTCGCTGGCTCGCACGAATTCGCGCGGCCGCGATCCCCACTGGGAATCGCTACCGGCCGGACGGCCGGTACCGCGCTCAGGTTCGAATCCCTCACCATCCGGTTTTTTCTTCTGGCTCCGGCCAGACGGCCGGTGCCAGAAGAAAACAGGGGCGTGAGGTATTCGATGACCCGCGTGCTTGCTGGCTCGCACGGATTCGCGCGGCCGCGATCCCCACCGGGGATCGCTACCGGCCTGACGGCCGGTACCGCGCTCAGGTTCGAATCCCCTCTGATCAATTGGGGGCGCCACCAGGATGGGATTCCATGACCCGCGTGCTCGCTGGCTCGCACGGATTCGCGCGGCCGCGATCCCCACTGGG
>CAZZJC010000015.1:0-92378 GCA_964654285.1 uncultured Candidatus Kuenenia sp. | reverse complement strand
TCCGGCGGCCAGCATGCTGGTTATTATGCCTTTGAAAGTGGATTGGTATCAGCCGGTTGTTCCGGCGTCGGCTCGGTCGATCCCCCGCCGCCTGGCTGCGTCAGGAACGCCTCCGCCACGCGGCCTGGCTGCTGCGATCAACCCGGCTCAGCGTGTCCGACATCGCGCATCAGGTCGGGTTCGCCGCCGCCAACCGGTTCATCACGGCGTTCAAGGCCAGCCATGGTCGGACTCCGGCCCGTTGGCGCTGATCAGACCAGACGCAGGTGGGCCAGACCGGATGCGGGGATGGACAGCCGGTGCAATCGGGCGTTCAGGACCAGGCTCTGTTCAGCCACCACCGCACCGGTGCAATCGCGCACGACCAGAACACGTTCACCGGCGTCTTCACTGACATCGATGACGACCTCCGTTCCCGTGGTCGCGTTGACCAGCCACAGATCCTGCGGAATCGCCGGCGTCAGAGCGATCATCCTCGGCAGATAGACGGCGACGATGCGTTCGCGCGCCGTGTCGGTGACCACCAGCGGCCAACCGGCTTCAGGGGCTTCGCTATGGATCGAGCCATCCAGCAGGCAGTCCCGATGCGCGGTCCACCAGCCCAGCCAGAACCGGACCATCTGCATATGGCGAACGGGCAGGCGGTCGAGCCGCACGGAAACCTGGGGCACGGCGAAGAGCACCGACAGGATCTGGCGCGCTGCGGCCTCAGCTGGGGCGTCGGGATGCCAGAGCAGCACATCGCCGCACACCGTGCTGGCGGGAGCGATATGGCGCAGCGTCTGGGTCCGGGCGCGGTTTCGCGTAGCATCGTTGGGGCAGTCCACCGCACGCAGCAGGTTGGCGCATCCCTGCATGCGTGGACCGACGTAATGTTGGCGGAACTCGATGAGTACATCCGGTCGGATCTGCCGAAGGCGCTCGCTGATGGCGTGCATCAGCAGGTCGGCAGCTTCATCCACATCGGAAATGTCCCGGCCATCGACCGCACCCGATGGGGTGGTCGCGCAGGTGCGGTAGCTGTCGATGAAATCCAGGAACCAGCCATCGATTTCCCAGTCCCGGGTGCGTTGGGTGAGCATCTCGAGCAGGTGTTCGCGCACCTCCGGATGGCGCGGATCCAGGATGGCGTTGCTCTCCTTGCCGTTATCCGCAAGGAATTTACCGGCAAATCGCTGATGGGCCCGGTTCTTCACCCCGACGAAGGGCAGGCCGCACCACAGCACCGCGCGCATGCCCAGGTCGTGCACTGCGCGCACGAAGCCTTTCATGTCCGGGATGCGTTCAGGTTCCCAGTCGCCGGTGAAGGCATATCCGCGTCCGGTGTCGAGGGTCTGCCATCCATCGTCGAGCAGCAAGGTCGTACACCCGGCTTCCTTGGCCAAGCGGCACTGGGTCAGAATCTGTTCCTCGGTGAAATCCTGATGGAACGAACACCACGTCGACCACATCGGCAACCGGCCGTGGGCCGGCGCGGGCAGCGGCGAAGATCCGGGCTGGGTCGACCACCAGTGGCTGGCGTCCTGGACCGGACGATACCAGGGCACGAGCCGCCGATCGAGGCGCACGCGTACACCCCCCCCTCCTGAACTCGGCCCGACCTGGCTGGAACGGCAGGATGCGTCCAATGAGGCGGCATTCCTCCTCTTTGATGCCGACTCCGATGCGGCAGGAATGGACGGTGTCCTCGACGCTGATGGTCAGCCGATTCAGGCCGTCTCCACCATACACCGCCTGAATCGGTGGGTAAAAGGCGACGCTCGTCACAAAGCCGTTGTTGTCGTAATCAGGCCAGACGCTTTGCCCGGCGGACAGGATGGGGATGAAGACGTGGTCGACCTCGGTCGCGGCGGCGTCCAGCCTGATGCCCAGATCGGGGGCGGCATGGCAGCTGGCGGAATCCAGCACCAGTTCCAGTTCATCAATACCAGGCGCGATCCGCGCCGTGGTGAAGGTCACCGCGAACGGGCCGGGATCGCCGACCAGATCGATGGTCAGGCCATCGATGATGTGGATATGCGAACCGGTTCCGTTGAAATCGGGCATGCAGAGATGGTAACGTTGGCAGGATGACCGCCATGGCCGGAATGGGGCGCGCATGCGCGAAATGTGATTGCGTCCATCAACCCCTGACTCCCCAACCCAAGGACGCCGACCAAGGTTCGGCGTCTGGGTGTTCTGGCGGACAGGGGGGATTCGAACCTGAGCGAGGTATCGGCCCTTGGCCGATAGCGCTCCCCGGTGGGGAGCGCGGCCGAGCGAACCGGGCGAGCCGGCGAGCACGGCGGGTCATGGAATACCAGACTCTGGTGGACAGGGGGGATTCGAACCTGAGCGAGGTATCGGCCCTTGGCCGATAGCGCTCCCCGGTGGGGAGCGCGGCCGAGCGAACCGGGCGAGCCGGCGAGCACGGCGGGTCATGGAATACCAGACTCTGGTGGACAGGGGGGATTCGAACCTGAGCGAGGTATCGGCCCTTGGCCGATAGCGCTCCCCGGTGGGGAGCGCGGCCGAGCGAACCGGGCGAGCCGGCGAGCACGGCGGGTCATGGAATACCAGACTCCCCCAACGCAAATACGCCGACCTATGGTCGGCGTATTTGCGTTTTGGCGGAGACTCTGGGATTCGAACCCAGGGTGCGGCTTTACACCGCACGGGGCATTAGCAATGCCCTGGTTTAAACCACTCACCCAAGTCTCCAGCCGATCATCTTCCGCTGCGGCGGCGGCATCCTGGGCGATGAGGCAGGATGGTCAAGCCGTCGCTTGCGTCACAAGCTGAAATCACGGCCGAGGTAGCGTTCGCGGACGAGCTGGTCCGCGACGATCTCGGCGGGGGTTCCGGCGGCGATGCGCTGGCCGGCGTCCATGACATACAGGCGGTCGACCAGGCGGAGGATGGCCTCGGCGTGGTGGTCGGTGATCAGCACCGCGACGCCGCGCCGGCGCAGTTCATGGATGATCGCGGCGATGTCGCCTCGACTCTTGGGATCGACGCCGGCGAAGGGTTCGTCGAAGAAGACCAGCTTCGGCTGCACCACCAGGGCACGGGTGATCTCCAGCCGGCGGCGTTCGCCGCCGGACAGGCCGGCAGCCTTGTTGTCGCGCAGGTGGCTGAGACCGAGTTCAGCGAGGAGGTTCTTGAGCCTGACCTCGTGCTGTTCCTTGGGGTAATGCTCTTCGAGGATGATCCGCACGTTGTCGGCGACGGACAGGTGGGCGAAGATCGTCGGCTCCTGCGCGAGGTAGCCCAGCCCGAGGCGGGCGCGGGCATACATCGGCAGAGTGGCGATATCCTGTCCGCAAAGGCGGATGGTGCCGCCATCGGGGCGGTACAGACCGACGATCATCCGGAAGGTCGTGCTCTTGCCCGCGCCGTTGGCGCCGAGCAGCCCGACGATCTCGGCCGGCTGGACCTCCATGGCGAAGTTCGAGACCACCGTCCGGCTGCCGAAGCGCTTGGTCAGACCTTCCACGAGAAAGAGGGGTTCAGGCATGGCTGCATCTCGCATGTCGACCTGCGGCAGCGAGGTCGCCATCAGCCTGGGATCCGATGGCGTGATGACCACAGCATTTTCCAAGCTGACCGCTGGTTGATCTGATGTCGCTTCTGGGAAAATCCTCGGGTTGGATCGAAAATGTTGATAAGCGGTGGAGGGGCATGCCATTCCGACACGGGGACGGCTTCGGTACCCGGACTGATCGAGTTCGATACCCGTATTTAAGCATGGTTATAGCAATCGGTTACAAACGGATTCATGCGAACTTCATCAGCTGTTACGAGAACATTCATAGGAGTCCAGGTGTTCCATGACCGGATCGCCAGTGTGGACAACTCGTCGGTTCTTGGCAGAAACCCGGCGGGGGAGCCGAAACAGGGCCGCTTCCTGCGATGGCATTCAACGGATGACCCGGCAACGCGGGAAGGGGAAGGCCACGATCCAGGCCCGGCCACGGAAGTTTTCCGCCGGGACATAGCCCCAATTGCGGCAGTCCCAGCTCACCATGCTGTTGTCGCCGAGCATCAGGAAACGGCCGTCGGGGATGGTCTGCGCGGTCGCGGGGCTGACGGCGATAGGCGAGGCGAGATCCTTGGTGCTCATGTCCGCGTACGGTTTGCCGGCGATCAAGGCGCGGACCTGGGTGTCCTGGAGGTAGCTCGATGCGGCCATGCCCGGCTGCAGGAAGCCGCGAACGCAGTAGTGCACATCGCGATCGCATCCGAGTGCAGCCAGGGAGATGGAACCCTCGCCCGACCAGGAAACCACCACCGGCAGGGCCGCAACCGCAACCGGAGGCTGGGCCAGGCGGATCCGCTCCTTGCCATCGACAGCGAGCACCACGTCATCGTCGATGCGCGCGAGCGCGAAACGGTGCTGGCTCGGGGATTCCGCTCCTGCTTCGCGTTCGACGCCATTGATCTGCATACGCCAGCGGTCAGGCCAGAATTCGAGGACATAACGCTCGGTTCCGATCTGGTAACGGAACTCGACCCGACCGGTGATGCTCTGCGGCACCAGGGTCCAGCGCAGATCGGCGACCGGTTCGTTCCCGACATCGTTGAGCGGCCGGCCGATCTCGTCCGCGTTGCGACCGCTGGAGCGCGCATTGTCGAGGTCGGCCAGATCGGCGGAATTCATGCGCTTGATCAGCCAATTCCTGACATCCCAGGCATTTCCCTGCTGGCCGTCGAGTTCGAAGGCGGGTTCGATCTGCGATAGCCGCCGGACCTGGTACTGCTTGGCGTAGGAGGAAGCGACCTGGAACTCGCCCGGCTTGAGGTAGAGGTTGATCAGCGGCTGGGTGAACGTCACGCCCGACCCGGCGACGAGATCCAGCTTCAGGGCGCCCCCCTCCGCCTGCACGGCGGCCTTGGCGGTCGCCTCCCATGGCAGGTAGCCGGCCTGCGCCCCGTGGCGGTAGACCGGATCCCACATGACCTCCTGGATGTCGGGCGGCCGGCGACACACCTGGAAGGTCCCGTCGGGCTGCTGCACGTAATAATTCCCAGCGGAGATGTAGAACTTGTCGCCGGGCACGCCGACGATGCGCTTGACGAAGCTGCGGTTGAGGAGCGGATGCAGCAGGGGATCATCGAGGCGGTCGCCGTTCTCGGTCAGGGCCGGACGGGCGTCGGCCTTGGGCGCCTCGAGTTCCGGCAGCGGGAACTGGAACACCGCCACGTCCCAGCGGTGCAGGCCGGTGATGCGCGACCAGATCTTGTCCACCACCACCAAGTCGCCCTTGGTGAAGCTGGGATCGCCATACAGCATCGGCTCCATCGAGGTGGTCGGGATGCGGAATGGTTCTAGCACGAAGTGGCGCACCGCCATCGCGATGAGGAAGGCGAAGAGCCAGTTCTCGCAGAAGAGGTTGAATTTCTGCTGCCATTCAGGCCGGGAGGCCTCATAGGCGTCGGCGTCGGTCTGCGTCCGGTCGGCATCAGCCATGCGCCGGAGTGTCGGATGCCGTTCCTGGGCGCAAGCAGCCGGGCGGAGCGATCCGCCGCCGCGTCCGCCGGCCTGCCGGTCAAGCCGCAGGATGACCGGGATGGCGGCTCCGGCGTGGCCGGATACGACCCCCCTCCATGAGCGGATTGGACGCGCTTCTCGTGCTCCTCGCCCTCGGCCTGCCCCTGGTGCTGGGTCTGCAGCGGCTCGGGGTGAGCGCCCTCGTCGCCTACCTCGCGACGGGCGCCATCGCCGGGCCGGGCGTGCTGGGCCTGGTCGACCACACGACGATCGGGCCGCTGGCCGAGGTCGGCGCGGCGATGCTGCTGTTCTCCATCGGCCTGGATCTCGACATCGATCTCGCCCGGCGCCGGCTCGGCGCGATCCTGACCGCCGGGCTGGGCCAGGTCGGGATCACCATCGCGGTGGGCAGTGCGGTGGCGATGCTCGTCGGACTGGCACCGCCGCACGCCATCGCGATCGGCTCCTGTCTGGCGATGACCTCGACCGTGATGCTGGTGCGGGTGCTCGACGAGCGCCGGCTGCGCCACAAGCCGGATGGCCAACTGGCGATGGGCGTCAGCCTGGTCCAGGACATCGCCCTGGGCCCCCTCCTCATCGGACTATCGCTGCTCATCCCGCTGGGCGACCGCAAGCCGACCTGGCTCATCGCGAGCGGGCTGGTCGGCGTGCTGCTCGCCACCTTCGTCCTGCGCCGGGTGCTGGCCACCGCGATGTTCGACCGCGTGCGCTCGGCCCGCCTGCCCGAACTTGAGGTCGCGTTCTCGGTCATGGTCGCCCTCGGTGCGGCCTGGGCGACCCAGCACTGCGGTCTCGGTGCTGCGGTGGGCGCGTTCTGCGCCGGCCTCGCCTTCGGCGGCGACGGCAACCGGCACCTGATCGACGCCAGCACCAAGCCGCTCCAGGGCCTGACCGCGATCGTGTTCTTCATGGCGATGGGCGCCCTGTTCGATGCGCGCTTCACCATCGCCAACGCGGGCGAAGTCGCGACCGTGGTCGCGATCGGCCTGCTGCTCAAGGCGCCGGTGTGCTGGCTCGCGCTGCGCCTGACCGGCATGCCGCGCCGCACCGCCCTGGGCTACGGCCTGGCGCTCGCCCCGGTGGGCGAGTTCAGCTTCGTCCTCGCCACCGCCGCATTCGCGTACAGCGACGATCCCAACGCGAAGCATCTGTACCAGCTCCTCATCGCCGCGACCTGCATCAACCTTGCCGCCACCCCATTGCTGTTTCTGGTCGCGGCGCGGTTCCTGCCCAAGACCAGCCTCGACGCGATCCGCACGCGCGGGCGCACCATCGTCGTCGCCGGCCTCGGCCCGGTGGGCAACTCGGTGGTCGGCACCCTGCGCGAGCAGGGCTATCCGCTGTTCCTCATCGACCGCAATGAACGCCTGCTGCGCACCTGGGAAGGCGCGAGCGGCGTCCGCATCCACCAGGGCCGCATCGAGGACATGGAGGACTGGCTGCCCGCGCTGGGCCACCGGCCCGCCCTCGTGGTGCTGACGTTCCCCATCGCCGATGCCTCGGCGGTGGTGGCGCAGCGCCTGCGCGCCCTCGAACCCGCCCTGCCGATCATCGCCCGCGCCCCCTTCATCAGCCAGGTCGACCAGTTGCGCGCGGCCGGAGCGCAATGGGTGATCTGCGATGAGCAGGCCACCGCCGAGGCGCTGCTGCCGCTGCTGGACGCCGCGCTGGCGGATGGGGCGAAGCTTCACGACGTCAAGAAGTCGCCATGACCTCTGCGCCGGATGCCCGCAACCAGCTTGCCGGATTGGATTTTCCTGCGTTTTCACTCCGGATCGCAGCCCTGGTCGGGCACAGCGTCCGTTTCCACCGCGCACTCTATCGCCACTTCATGCAGACCGGCAGGATCGATCCCGCCGCGCTGCCGCTCTGGCGCGAGGCGGAAGCCGCCCGGCCGGGCACCATCGACGCCATCAGCTCCGCCTGCGCAACTCCGCTGATCCCGGAGGTCACCGCGCTGCAGCGGTGCGAGGATCCGGAACTCGGCACCACCACCAAGGTCACCTGCCGCCTCGCCGATGGGGCCGAGGTCGAGACCGTGCTGGTGCCGATGGGTCTCGACGCTGCCTCTGCGCCGACCTCGCGACGGCATTGGACGGTCTGCGTCTCGACCCAGGTCGGCTGCCGCATGGGTTGCCACTTCTGCCACACCGCGAGCATGGGCCTCGTCCGCAATCTCGCCGCGCACGAGATCGTCGGCCAGTTCATCGCCCTGAGCGCCGCCACCGGCGTCCGCCCGCGCAACCTGGTCTTCATGGGCATGGGCGAGCCGCTCGACAACGCCGATGAGGTCGGCCGTGCGGTGCGCGTGCTCACCGATCGCTGCGGGCTGGGCCTGGCGCACCGGCACATCACGGTCAGCACGGTCGGCCGCATCGAGGGCCTGCGTCGGCTCGCGGCGGCGGGATTGGACCGCATCAACCTCGCGGTCAGCCTGTTCGCCGCCGATGACGCGGTGCGCAGCGCCTTCGTGCCGACCGCGAAGTCGGCACCGTTGGCCGAGCTGCACGCCGCCCTGCGGGGCCTGAACCTCCCGCGCCGACGGCGCATCCTGATCAGCCTGGTGGTCATTCCCGGCATCAACGATGCCCCGGAGCACGTCGCGGCGCTGAAGACCTGGATCGCCGACCTGCCGGTGCTGGTCAACCTGATCCCCTACCATCCGATCCCGGGCAAGGCCTGGTTGGCCCCAGGCATGGAACAGGTGGCGGCGCTGTCCCGTCTGCTCGACCAGGCGCAGATCCCGGTGCGGATCCGGAGGACCAAAGGGGAGACCGTGATGGCTGCCTGCGGCCAGTTGGCGGTGGCGCGCAACCGGCCAGCGTGATTACCGCCCCGATCCGTGCGCGGCGGCCCAGGCGTCGAGCCAGCGCCTGAGCGCGTGGTTGCGGCCGTCCGCATCGGTGCGCTTGGGCACGATGCAGTCGCCGCCGGCGTCGACGATGCGCTGCGAACCGTCGCGCAGCGAGGAATATCCGACCACGGTCAAGGGATGTCCGATCGCCTGGAATTCACGTAGTTCGGCAGTCACCGCGTCGCCGCGTTCGCCGCCGAGGTAGAAGTCCATGAGCACGATGCGCGGCAGCGTTTGCGGCGCATCGCGGCGGGCCATCAGGTAGGCCGAGACCGCATCGGACCCCGAGGTGAACCCGGTGAGGACGAAGCGGTCATCCCCGGCCACGGTCGCCGCCGCCACCGCATGGTGGTGCTCGGTGTCGTCGATGATCCAGAGCGCGACCGGCGGCATGGCGGCAATCTGGTTCCGCGCGCGCTGCGCGCCAGACCGGGAATCCCGGGCGCACGCCGTGATTCAGCGGCGCGATCCGCCCAGCCTGCGGGCCGGGGGCTGCTCGGCCCCCTCGTCGCCTGGGATGGCGACCGGGGCGTAGACCGCCAGGTAGCCAGGACCATCGGCGAACAGCTCGTCGATGCGATCGGCGGGCCCGGCCTCCATCTCGATGTACTCGGGATCGAGGGGATTCCCCAGCAACGCGATCGGACTGGCGAGAGTTGCGGCCTGGGTGACCTGGCATAGCCGGCTGCTGGAACCGTTGTGGCCGTCCACGTTGAAGGCGAATCCCCCGGTCATCGCCACCACGGCACCCGGAATCAGATCCATGCCGCACGAGGGCACCAGGTGGATCTGGACCGGCGGTTGGCCTGCCGGACGCGGAGCGTTCTTCAGACGGCGATCGGCATGGTCGAGGCAGATCTCCAGCCCGAACCGGAGATCGTCCATCGTGAAGAGGCAGGTCCCGTCGTAGTTCACGAAGCGCTCTTCCCGACCGACCTGCGGTCCGGCCAGCCAGGCCTCGCCGCCGATGCGCTTGAGATGGACGACGCGCTCCCAGGCATAGCCGCTGGGGTCGATGCGATCGGCGACCTTGATGAAGTCAATGCCGGACTTGTGCTCCTTCATGGTGACGAAGCTGGTGTTCTCGAGCGCGTCGTTGCGCGCCTCCAGGGTCAGATCCCCCACCGGGGCCCAGCCCCCCTTCTGGATCAGGGCGAGGTTGTAGCCTTCCTTTTCGGCATGCGGATCGACCGCGGTGCCCGTGGCCGCCGTCGGATGGAGAGCGTCCTCGTCACGGGTGAGCTTGCGCACCAGGCGATCGTAGGTCGGCGACGAGATGCCGATGATCGTGCCGAACACCACCAGCCAATCCGCCCAGGTGGCGGCGCGGATGCTGTCCTGCAGGGCCTGGGTGAGCGCCGCCACGATGTCCATGCCGTAGGCCCCACGGCTGCCCCGGAAGTAGAATTCGGGCAGCATGAGCACCTTGAGCACCTCGGGCGACGTGTCCGCCTCCTCGGCGGCCGCAGCGAGGACCTTGCGGGTCCAGGCGACGCGCGCGGCGATGTCGTCGAAATCGTTGGGCAGGCCGACGTAGATCTCGCCGTCGTCAAGCTCCAGCGGAGCGGTGAAGATCTCGTAGGCGATGAACTGGATCCGGCGGTAGTTCGGCATGGGCGTCCTCAGGCGTTGATGGCGGCAGGGAGATCGATCGGATCGTAGGACCACAGCTGGCCGGGACCGCCGATATAGAATTCGCTGAAGTTTTCCGGCGTCGGCGGCAGATCGATGGCGCGTCTGGCGCCCGGCGGATCGCGCAGCGCGGCATCGGGGTTGGCGAACGAGGATGGGGTCGCCACCATCTGCACGGCGGTGTGGTGGCGGAGGAACCCGTCGACATTGAAGACCAGCCCGTCCTTGATCGCCACCACCGACCTGGGCTGGATCGACATGCCGCACGACGGGATGAGCTGCACCTGGATCAGCGGTTCGCCAGGTTGGGGCGGGGAATCCTTGAGCCGGCCCTCATCGTGGTCGAGGCAGATCTCGAGGCCGAAGGTGATCCCGTCGATGGTGAAGATGGCGCCGCCATCGTCAGGCCGGCGCTGCCGCTCGCGGCCGGGCCCTGCCGGGCCGCCGGGCGCCAGGTATCCGACGCGGGCCCAGGTGCCGGCGTTCTCCGTGATCTTGATGAAATCGATGTTGGAGAGCTGTTCCTTCAAGACCACCTTGGTGGCGGCCACGCGTGCGGTCGCCTCATCGATGCCGTCCACCTTCCAGCCGCCACGGATGACCGGGCAGAGATTGTAGGCCTCGACCGGGGCATCCGGGTCGATGATCTCGCCGGAAGGCGAGGGCATGGTCGGATGCGAACGGCCGACCAGGGTGCCGAAGACGAACAGCCAGTCGGCGAATCGCCGGTCGGAGACCAGATCCTGCAGGAATCGGACGCCGAGATCGACCGTCCGCAGGTCGTAGGCCCCCTGCGAACCGCGCATGAGGAATTCGGGCATCATGCAGACGCGCAGGATCTCGCCCTCGGCCGATCGGCCCTTGCCGGGGAAGGCCTTCTGGGCGGTGTCGACCACCTGGGCGATCCACTTCAGTCGTCCGGCGAGGTCATCGAACTCGCTCATCAGGCCGGGATAGACCTTGATGGCGCGGTTGATGAACTGCGGCCCGGTGTAGAGCTCGTAGCCGATGCAGTGGATCTGACGGTACATGCGTTTCCTTGCGTGCTGGTTGCGGTCCTCGGGGCAGGATCCGGGTTAGGTCGATGGTTTGGCGTTCTTGTCGTTCTTCTTGCTCGCGGCCATGGTTTGCAGGCCCTTCAGCGAGCTCAACCAGGAGATGAGGGCATCCAGGTCGGCATCGGCAGCGGTCGAACTGAGCTGCACCAGGGCCACGTTCGGTCCGGCCGCAGGAGCCGTGGCGGGGACCGCCGGCGCCACTGCACCGCCCGCCGGGGGGGTCGGCGGGGGGATCGGGCCGAGCACCGTGTTCACCAGGACGCGCAGGTGCAGCTTCGACACATCGAAGCACAGCCGCATGTTGGCGTAGACGATCCCGACGCCGTTCACGGCCTGATTGGGATCGGGGCCGGACAGGTCATAGCCGATGCCCTGCTCAAGCGGATGGAGATCGCGCGGCTTGTGGGAATCCGGCGTCGTGGGGGAAGAAATCATGGGATTTTCCTAATGCCCGCGCCGGTGGAGGGGTCGGCTGGGGATCTCGACCTCGAGTTGCCGGGCGAGCCACATGACGACCTGGAACTGGTCCTCGGTGCTCAGCGGGAAGGTCTGGCGCACCTCGCCGACGCCGTTCATCGGCAGGTTCAGGACCAGGGTGACTTTCGCCTCGCGGTGCTGCACCCGTTCGCTGCGCAATTCCCAATACAGGCGTCCGTCCTTGAACGGGAATTGGAGGACCGAGGTGTCATGCTCAACCCCCTTGGGATCCTGCTGGCTCATGATGGTGCTTTCTCCGTCCGCCTGGGTGGGGGGGGTCATGGCCGAGGCTTTCCGGCGGGATGCGCGATGGAGGCGTCGAGGTGCTTGGACAGATAGTCCATCGTCGCCTGCATGGTACGGTCGATGGTTTCGAGGCCCCCTTCCAGACCGACCGTCAGCGCAGGTGCCGGCTGGACCTGGGCGGACAGCAGTTCCGCGAGCCGGCGCTGCTCCTGCTCCAGGAACCGCTGCGCCTCGGCCAGGTTCGCCGCCGCCTGGGCCTGCAGACGTTCAACCTGGCCGGCGACCATCGCCTCGGGCGAAAGAGGCGGCGCACCGTTGGCGGGGGGTGCCGCCCCGCTCATGCTTTCGGCCCCTTGCTGATCGACTCGTATTTCTGCAGGATGGTCACGGTGTTCTCGCCGATGGTCTTCATCACCTCCGCCACGGCGGTCATGGTCGCGGTACTGGTGGTGATGATGACGGGATAGAAGGGATTTTCCGGCTGCTCCAACCATTTGGCGGTCGCCATGCCGATCGCGGTGGTTTCGATGGTGGTGACGTTGCGCAGCATGTCGACCGAATCCTGCACCGCGATCGCCATCGACTGGGCCACCGCCTGGGTCGCCATGCCTGCGCCCTGCATCACAGGCAGGCCGGGATCAGTGTCGCCCTTCGCCGCACCCATGACGTTGCCGCCACCGCCGCCGGCCTGAGGTGGCATCTTGCCGGTGACCATGAGGTTGACCTGGCGCGCCATGGCCAGGAGCGACTCCACCGGGGGTTGGACGGACTCAGTCATGGTTGATCCTCAGTGGGGCCTGGTCGGGTCAGCGGTCAACGTCGGCCTCACGGTTTGCCGGCCTTCATGATGCTCTGGCAGGCCATGGCGACCATGACGGTCTCGACCTGCTTGGCCGAGAACTGGGTGGCACCGGCGTTGTGCATGAGGAGGGCGATCGAGTGGGCGAGCGATTCATAAGCCACGGCCTGCGATTCGGCGCCTGCCTGACCGAGGACCGAGAACGAGGTCTGGCGCACCGCATCCACGATCTGCGGGTTGACGGTCTGGACGGGAGCGGTCGCGGTCGTTTCGGTCATGGCGGAAGTCTTTCAGCGGCAGGTTGGGGCGGAGGAGGACGAGCGCCGGCGGATTGGCAGAGGATCGGCCTAGCGGTGCGACAGCAGGGTCTTCACGGCGAGCACGGTGGCGGCCTGGAATGCGATGTTGGTCTGCTGCTGGGCGTAGACCGCGTTCATCGCCGCCAGGGCGGTCGCCTGGGCGAGGTTTTGATAGAGGCTGGCCATCGCCATGGCCGGCGCCTGGCCGACCGTCGCGACGTTCGTCTGGGTGACGGCGTCGGTGACAAGTCGGTTTACGGTCGTGGTCGGTTCATCCATGGTTCATGTCCCGGGAAGCGTTCGCGGTGCGACGGACGCCGGCGGCCGGCCGGCATGCACCGGCCGCCGGCGCGGATGCGTCAGCCTTGGCCGATGAGCCTGGTGATGCCGACGGTGCTGGCCGTCTGGTAGGTGACATTCGCCTGCTGCTGGGCGTAGACCGCATTGGCGGCGGCCATCGCGACCGAGTTGCTGATGGTCTGGTACAGGGATCCCATCGCGACGGCCGGGGCGTTCGCCAGCACGCTGACGTTGCTCTGCGTGATGGCGTCGGTGATCTGGCCGTTGACGGTGGTGAGCGGAGCGCTGGTGGGCATGGGGTGCTTTCAGCCGCTCAGCCGCCGGCCGGCGGGTTGATCAGATGGCTGACCGCCATGGTGGTCGCGGCCTGGTAGGTGACGTTGGCCTGCTGCTGCGCGTAGACCGCGTTGGCGGCGGCCATGGCGACCGAGTTGCCGATGGTCTGGTAGAGGCTGCCCATGGCCATCGCCGGCGCTTCGCCCAGGACCTTCACGTTGGTCTGGGTGATGGCGTCGGTGATCTGGCCGTTGACGATGTTGAGGGCGGGGGAGGCTGCGTCGGGCATGGGATTTCCTTAGGGTTGGTTGGGTTCAGGGATCGTGGACGGATGTCCGCAGATCACTTGTGGTTGATGAGGTGGGCGACGGCGATGGTCGTGGCGGCCTGGTAGGTGACGTTGGCCTGCTGCTGGGCGTAGACCGCATTGGCGGCGGCCATGGCGACCGAGTTGCCGATGGTCTGGTAGAGACTGCCCATGGCCATCGCCGGCGCTTCGCCCAGGACCTTCACGTTGGTCTGGGTGATGGCGTCAGTGATCTGGCCATTGACGGTGCTGAGGGGGGTGGGGGATGCATCTGCCATGGGGGACCTCCTGGGTTGTTGGATGGCGCGGTACCTGAGCGCCTGCCATGCCAAGGGATGGGCAGGAGAGAACGCGGATTAATCCAGCATTTCCGCGCGCATCGCCAGCGGTCCGTTTTCGGCCCCCACGCGTCTGGACGGAATCGTCCAGCAGCGCCCGGGGAAGTGGACGATTCCGTCCAGTGATCGCCGGCTGGAATCAGGCGAGAGGCGGCAGGCCGGAAAGCTGGCGCTCGACCACCTTGCGATGGACGCCGAGCATGCGGGCCGCAGCGCTCTTGTTGCCGTCAGCCTCGCGCATCGCGAGATCGATCACCGCCCGGGTCACCGCGCCCAGCTTGTCCGCCATCTCCAACCGCAGCACGGCGGCGGCGACCGCCTCGATGCGGTCCGGCGCCAGCGTGCGCGGCCCCTGCGGCAGGAACGGACGCACGCTGTCGAGGGTCATCGGATCGTCGTCGCACAGCACCGCCATGCGGTCGACGGCGGCGCGCAGCTGGCGGATGTTGCCGGGCCAGTCCGCCGCCGCGAGGGCGATCATGGCCTCGGGCGTGAAGTGCAGATCGCGGGCCTGGTCGGCGGAGAAATGCCGGACGAGATGCGGGATGTCCTCGCGCCGGCGGTTCAGGGCCGGGATCGCCAGTTCGAACACGTTGAGGCGGTAGAGCAGATCCTCGCGGAACTGGCCGGCGGCGACCATGCCGACCAGATCCCGGTGCGTCGCGGCGGCGATCCGGCCGCGGAACTGCTGCTCTCGCACCGATCCCAGCGGGCGGAACCGGTGCGTCTCGATGACCCGCAGCAGCTTCGGCTGCAGCGCGAGCGGAAGCTCCCCGATCTCATCGAAGAACAGGGTGCCCTCGCCGACCGCCGCGAAGAAGCCCTCGCGCACGGTGTCGGCCCCGGTGAAGGTGCCGCGTTCATGTCCGAACAGTTGCGACTCGATCAGGGCTTCGGGCAGCGCGCCGCAGTTGATGGCCAGGAGCGGCGCGGATCTCCGTCGGCTCACGTGATGGAGCTGCTGCACCGCGACATCCTTGCCCGCTCCGGTCGGTCCGGTGATGAGCACCGGACGGTCGGTGTCCGCGAGACGCCGGATCAACGATACGACGTGCCGCCAGGCGACGGACGTTCCCACCGGGGTTTCGCCACCGGCCCTGGTCATGATTGGGATTCACGATGGAAAGGCATCGTCCAGTCCGACCGCTGTTTCAGCAAAGATGATGCCGGCCACCCGGTCGATTCCGGACGAACACCGTCGCGCACGTGGGCGAGAATCCTGACTGGCCGGATGGTCTGGCGAGCGCTCGGATTCCAGCGCCGTTTGCTGGGCAAGTTGCTTGGCAAGTTGCTGGACGGTCAGGAAAAGACCGGAATTTTCATTTAAGACGAGATTGGAACAGAAAATCATTTCATTTCACTTTTCGATCGCGTGGTTCCAGTCCGATCCGGCAGGCGCGACCCTAGTCATGGCGTTGGAAATAATCAAGGAATTCAAGCTTAACGCTCAATGATGGACGGTGTGGTCAGGCCTTGATCGCTCAGTCAGCTTGTGCAATGAAAGAAATGCTTGCATTTATTGAATCACTCATTGAGTCGATTTGTTTCATCACTTGATACAGATCCCCAAGGCTCCGGAATGCGCGCCTGGATCCAGGGCGCCGCCAGCCTCGAGCGGCAGTCGCCGACGCACGACGCACGTCATGCTCAGGCGGACCATGACCTCGGACTTACCAAGAAGCCGCTCGTGCGGTGCCGACCCGACCGGGATGGGTCTTTGCCCGCCCTGGTCGGGTCGTCATGCTCAGGTGGTGGAACCGGCAAACCCCTTCACTTACCTGCCCGGCAAGGCGGTCGGCGTAACGGCCGGAATCGGGCGGATCGCGATCCAGACCTTCAGCCACATCGGCGATCTCAGCGTCCTGGCCTACCAGGTCGCCCGCGCGCTCGTGCGCGATCGGCAGCGGCGCAGCGTGGTGTTGACCCAGCTCTACCACATCGGCTACCTCAGCCTGCCGGTGGTGCTCATCTTCGGCATGTTCCTCGGTCTGGTGATGGCGGTGCAGTGCTATGTCACGCTGGTGAAGTTCCGCGCCGAGGTCATGTGCGGACCGATGATCAACTACTCGCTGGTGAGCCAGCTCGCGCCCGCCTTCACCGCCCTGATCTTCGCCGGGCGGGTCGGGTCCAACCTGGCCGCTGAACTCGGTACCATGCAGATCACCGAGCAGATCAGCGCCTTGCGCGTGATGGGCACCAACCCGATCGCGCACCTGGTCGCCCCGCGCGTGCTCGCGAGCGTGCTGCTGCTGCCGCTCCTCACCGCCCTCGCCTCGCTGGTCGGCATGATCGCCGCCGCCGTGATGTGCACCGGCATCTGGCAGGTCGACGCGGGCGGATACTGGTTCCAGTCGATGAAATTCGTCACCACCTGGGACATCCTCTGCGGCCTGGCGAAGACCTTCTTCTTCGGCGCGATCATCGCGCTGGTCGCCTGCCGTCAGGGCCTCACCACCCAGGGCGGCGCGACCGGGGTCGGCCAGTCGGTGACCCGTGCGGTGGTCGAGGCCAGCCTGCTGGTCATGGTCGTGAACTTCGTCCTCACCCTGATCTTCAACAAGCTCTGGGCGCTCACCCACGTCGCATGAACCGGTCGATCCTGGTCGTCGGCGGCGGGGTGATCGGCCTCTCCTGCGCCTGGCGGCTGGCCCAGAGCGGCCATCGCGTGACCGTGCTCGATGCCGCACCCGAGGCGCGTGAGGCGAGCTGGGCCGCAGGCGGCATGCTCGCTCCGCACCACGAGGCCGAGTCCACCGACGATCGCTGGCGGCTCGGCGTCGCCGGCCTCGCCCGCTGGACCGGATTCGCGCGGGAGCTCGTCGGCGATCCGGCCGCGCTGGATTTCCATGCGCAGGGCGGACTGGTGCCCTGGCTGGACGACGCGGAGCGCTCCGCGCTCGACCCGCGCATGCAGGCCTTGCGGGCCGCTGGCGTGGCCGTGGAGACCTGGTCCGCGCGCACTCTCGCCGCGCAGGATCCCGCTCTCGCCGGAGCGGCCGGCGCCTTCCTCTTGCCGGCGGCCCAGGTGGATCCGCGCCGGCTGCTCACCGCATTGCGTTCCGCCGTGGTCCATCTGGGCGTCGACCTGCGTCCGGACCAGACCGTAGCGGCCATCGCTCCCGGCGTCGTCGGGCTGGCCGGCGGTATGCGCCTGGAAGCCGACGAGGTGCTGCTCGCCAGCGGCGCCTGGTCGCAGATCCTGGCGCGCTCCGCCGGACTCGCCCTGCCGGTCGAACCGGTGAAGGGGCAGATGGTGCGTTTCGGCGTTCCCGATGGTCTGCTGCGGCGTTTCGTGCATTGCCATCACGCCTATCTCATACCCCGCCGGGGAAAGGGCGTGGTGGTGGGGGCGACCATGGTCGAGAGCGGCTTCGACAAGAGCGAGGATGCCGTCGCCATCGCCCGGCTGGCCGACCAGGCGCGTCGGCTCGTTCCGGCCCTGATCCAGGCAGCGATCGCCGAGACCTGGACCGGCCTGCGTCCGCGCCTGTGCGGCGGCAGACCGCTTCTCGCCCGCATCCATCCCGGCCTGATCGTCGCCACCGGGCATTTCCGCAATGGCATCCTGCTCGCCCCCCTCACCGCCGAGATCGTCGTCGCGCTCGCGGATCAGCGCGCGATCCCTCCTGAGGCCGTCCCGTTTTCCCGCCCGGCGGCGAGTCCGCCCCTTTCGACCAGCTGACGGGCCTCGCAGGGTATTCCGAGCTTACGGTTGCCCTTTCCGGAACCACGGCATAGGTTGACTTACCCGCACGGTTCCCAGGTACGCACGATGCCGGACATCCTGATCGTCGAAGACAACCCCGTGAATCAGAAGTTGATCGCGTTCCTCCTCACGCGTTCGGGATATTCCTTTGAAATCGCTGATAACGGCGCGGTGGCGCTGCAGAAGCTCGAAGCCACGACCTACCGCCTGGTCCTGCTCGACATGATGATGCCGGTGATGAACGGCTATGACGCCCTGACCGCGATCCGCTCCAACCCGCGCCTGAAGCACCTGCCGGTCATCGCCCTCACCGCCAACGCGATGAAGGGTGAGGAAGAGCACTGCCGCGCGGTCGGCTGCGACGACTACATCCCGAAGCCGTATTCCAAAGACCAGATCCTGGGCGCGATCAAGACCCTGCTCGCCCGCCCGGTGCCGCCGCCGGCCTGAGCCTGCGGTTGCAAGCCCCGGCGCCCCGGCTACTTTTCCGCCGCCCGCAAGGGAACAGCGGTGTCGCGGGCCGAATCAAGACGCTCCGCGCCACCCGCGGCAAACGATCGCAAGCGCCTGTAGCTCAGTTGGTAGAGCATGTGACTTTTAATCACAGGGTCCCGGGTTCGAACCCCGGCGGGCGCAAGCACTTATGAATGATGCTGGGTCCACGGTGGGTCCACCAAATTAGGAATTCCAGCGTTCAGCCGGGCATTTCGCCCAGGGGCGCTTGACCCAATCCTGGACGACGCAGCCGCAGCCAAGGCGGTGGCATTTGCCGGTCGCGGGGCGGTGGTCGGGGCACAGGTGACAGGCCGCCAGGCGGGCTGCCGCGAGGTCACCTGGGACAACGACGGCAGCGACGGGGATGGCGCTCGACCGCAGGGGAACGGCGCGCGAGCGGGACGTCGGGGCGATCATTCGGGGCATCGGTAGCTGTAGTCCTGGCCGGCGATGGCTTCGACCTCGGAGGGATCGAGGGGCCAGGGTTCGTTGGTGTCGATGTAGACGCGGACACGCAGACGGACCGGCATGGGATCGGTGCCGACCGGCAGGCAGAGGCCGAAGCCACCGCCGCACGGGCCTTCGGCGCTGGCGGTGCAGGGATCCTCGGGGTAGCCATCGCCATAATCGACATCGACGCAGGAATAGAGGATGTGCCCGGCGATGAAGGCGCGGGCGAGGCGGTTGCCGTGTCCGAACATCAGCAGGCGAACGTCGAGCGCGGGGTATTCCATTTCCCATTCGAAGGTCGCGGCGATGCCTGACCAGGTGGGGGAGTTGGTCTGGGGTCCGAACGCCAGGTCGGTTTCGTAGAGGTTGATGAACGGCGCGTAGGCGGATCCGCAGACGGGCGGATCAAGGGGCGGGATCCAGTCGTCCGGAATCAGGTTGTTGATGTACACCGCACCGTTGCTCTGCCAGTAGGCGATCGTCTTGTCGTTGTCGGCTTCATGGATCCGCACCGGGCGGTAGAAGCAGAGGCACCCCAGGCGCAGGTCCACGTCACCCAGGCCGAGGATGTCCGACCAGGCCGGCAGCCGAGCCCACCGGGGGACGTTGGTCTCATCGATGAGGATGCCGCCCTGGGCGATGCCATGCGACAACGCTCCGGCATCGAATGCGGCCAAGGCATCGGCGGGCGCGTTCAGCGGATTGAAGCGCCAGAAGGTGAACGCGGGATCGCCGGACGGTGCCGTTTCCGGGAAGGCGTCGTCCACCGGCGCCCAGACCTCGCAGGTCAGCCAATAATCGTTCAGGAACAGGTAATTGTTGTCGTACAGCGTCGCACCGCACACGACCGCGCCCTTGGCGAACAGGCCGCGCGCCGACTGCGGCACGTCGTAGGGCGCGACGGCGCCGTCACCCAGCCAGGCGACGACGTGGCGGGTGGCACCGACCATGGCGGACAAGGTCGTGCCTTCGTCCGTGGTGGTGCAGACCACGAACAGGGACGGCGCGGCAGGAACCTCGGCGAGGTGGAAGAACGGCGAGAAGAACGCCACATGCGGAGTGATGTCCACATCGATGCTGGTGGCGGCGCCGAGTTTCCACTGGTCGCAGCGATCGACGCTGTTGCCATCGGCATAGAACCGGGATGGAGGGTATTCAGTGGGACCGTTCAGTCCCTGGCAGCAATTCGGATCCACACCGCTGCAGCAGTCGAGGCAGCCGGGGAACTTGAGCTTGAGCCGCATCAGACCGTCGTCTCCGGCACGTAGTGCGTGACCGGGGTATCCGCGCAATCGTCGGCGGCCAGGAGGCGCCAGGCCGGCAGTTGCAGCACCTGGCGCAGCTCGGCCGTCACCTGGATGGCGACGATGCGTTCCCAGGGGGACGGCGTGGGCGGGGTCTCCGGCGCAGGCCGGGTGGTGGTCGCGGCGCCGGCGGCGTGTGGAGCGTAGAACACCGTCCCCTGCGTGCCGGCCAGCGCGCCGGTGCCGTAGACCAGCACGCTGGCGTCCGAGGTGTCGCCATTGACGGCCAGGATCAGGCCGACCAGGAAAGCCCCCGCATCCGCGTCCGTCAGGTAGGACCAGGAACCACCGACGCACTTGAGCACGTCGCCGGCGGCGCCGCCGAAGCCGGTCAGCGTCACCACGATGGATCCACCGCCGGAATCGATCGGCCGGGCTGCGCCACCGGCGGCGGCGATCTGCACGTCGGGGAGGGCGATGCGGGTGCCCTGTTCGGTCAGCCGGCGGCGGTTCATCTCGGTGAGGTGGCGCATCAGCGGACCTGCGCACTTTCCGCGAGCAATGGCGGCTCGGCGTTCCAGGTCGTGGTCGGTTTGCGGCCGCGCCAGGATACCGACCGGCGGGCGACCAGGAGGCGCTCGGTGGTAACGGTGCGCGGGGTGGGATAGGCGGGAAGCTGGATGCTGCCGATGAGCGCGCCGACCGGCCAGGAGCCACCGGCGATGCCGACCTCGGTCCAGGACAGGGAATGGTGGAAGCCGCGCAGTTGGGCCCAGCGGTCGGCGAGATTCTCGGCCAGACTGTCCGTGTCGTCCTGCGAGGTATGGCTGGCCTCGATGAGGGTGCCGGCGGACGATGCCGCCAGGGCCGCGTTCGACGAGGCCGCGATCAGGCCAGCGCCGGCGTTCATTAGGGCGACGCCAGAGCCCGCGCCGCCACCCTGAGCGGCGGCGAGCACGACGCGGGACTGGATGCCGCAGGTGATGGCGGCGCGATCAGCGGCGCGGAAACGTTGGACCCAGCCGGGGCCGTCGATCCAGATGCGATTCGCGCCCAGCACCTGGACGGACACCGGGGCGGCGCGCCAGAGGTAGCTGGATGTGGCCGCGTTCCATTCCTTGAGGAACACCAACCAGGGGCCGCCGCCATCGGTCCAGGTGGTGTCGCCACCCGACATGGGCAGACCGCCTTGCAGTTGCCCTTTCGATCGATCACTGCCGTCGGGCAGCGCGCCCGGGGTGAGGGTAAAGCGGCGAAATGCCGGCCCGCCTTCCTCGGCGGCAGCGGCCTCGGCCGCGACCTCGGGAGACTTGCCGGCGGCGATGAAGGCCGCGATGCGGGCGTCCAGGCGCGCCACGTCGGCGCTGCCCCAGTCGCCGTCGAAGTCGCCGGATCCGCCCGGATAGGCGAGCAGGGTCTGGACGTAGGTGCGGCGCTGGCCGTGCGCGATGAGGGTGGCGACGGTGCCGGAACCATCGAGACCGTAGCTGTAGTCGGTGACGAACGGCCGGCAGAGGTCGAGTGCCGCGCCGGTGCCATCGAGGGGATGCACGGTCAGCGTCGGGGTGCCGGCAATCATCGCCGCGCGCCAGGCGTGCCGGCCCCGGGCCGAGAGGATGCCCATCAGCGCCGCATGGACGCTGGATCCGTAGACCGACCAGGTGTCGCTGCCGGTGAGGCCGCTGGTCGTGCCGGCGAGGGTCAGGGCGGGAATGCCGCAGCCGTGCGTCGCATCGGCGGCCTGGGCGAGCAGGGCGGTGACGGCGTCGAGCTGGGACCACCGCGCCGTGCCGCCGAAACGGGCTTCGCCGGCACGGCGGTTGCCGCGATTGCCGAAATTGAAATCGGGGAAGCCATCGCGCCAGTGAGCGCTGCCGCCTTCGTCGACCAGGTGCTGGTGCGGATAGCCGCGCTCGAGGATGCCGCCGAGGCCGATGCCTTCGACGGCGAGCACGCGCCGGCGGGCGCTGCCGGATTCGCGGAAGCTGGATACTTCCCCGGTCCAGGTGAAATCCCCACAGGTGATCACCATGGCATCGCCGGGGCTGAACGATGGTTCGCTGGTGACCCATTCACCGTCATGACGGAAGCGGCCGAGCGGGATCTGGATCGCGCTACGATCGACCTCCGGGGCCAGGGCCTCGATGGCGGAGATCGGCTGCGCCAGGGGGTATTCCGTGCCGCCGATGCTGATGGTCGTGACCGGAACGTCGCGCAGGGCCATGGCTCAGGCCTCGGCGACCAGGGTGGCGTTCACGGTGACCATCCAGTTCAGCGACCCGCCGCCGGCAATGGCCTCGGCCTGGCCGGAGATGTCCTGCACGAAGACGCTGCCGCTGGTGTGGCCCAGGTGGTGGGCCCAGGTCTGCACCGTGCCCTTGAGCGCATCCCAGTCGGGCACGTCGGCGAAGAAGCCGACCAGGGTGACGTTGCTGGGCTCGCCCACGTCGGCGGTGGTGAGGAAGTCCGGGCCGCCACCCGACACGGATTCGACCGGCTCGGTGGCGATGCGCCGCTTGGGCACGTGGCCGCTGCTGTGATGGAACTGCAGGGAACCGAGGGATGGGGCGGACATGGCGGATCAGGGGGCGACGGGTTGGGGGATCAATTGTGGAAGCCATCCGCCCGGAGCGTCGTCAATGTTAACTCCCTGCATGGAGTCGGTGGCCTCTTGCATCCGGCGATCGTTGATCTCCTGAATTCGCCGAGTCTCTTCCAAGATCTTAGCTGCGGCTTCCATGGCGCGGGCTTGCATTTCTTCCCGCTTGGCCTGTGTCATTTGGGAATCTTGCTCCCGCTTGACCGCTTGCATTCCGTCTGGCTTCGCCATGGCGCTGACAAAACCTTGGTTGGAATTAATCCATTTTGTTTGGTCATTGAAATTATAAAAACCAGCTTTGACACCGGCATTCACGGTCGCATCAATCTGATCCTGGATGGCATTTGATTCGCCTCTGAGTCCCTTTCTGAAATTGGAATTAGCTGCATTTTCTAGCCATGAATCGTCTTTCATCGCGTCATATCGCGCATCGATGGCAGCCTTTTTGTCTTGAAGTTCGCGAACTTGACGCAGGTGATCGCGTGCCCCCGGCGAAATGAAGTCGGCCACGGTGTCGGTCTTGTCGCGATTAGCTCCTTCAACACCACGATTTACACCCTCATCGAATCGCGCTACTTCTGCGCCGGCACGGTACATGCCAAAACGTGCCAGCGCCTTGCCGCGCTCGCTGTGTCCCAGGCGCTGGCTCTCTGCCTCGATCTGGCGCGCGACTTCTTCTGGATCCGATCCGGCGAAGGGTCGTGCCGTATAACTGACAGCGCCACGCGACACGATGCGGGTTCGTCCATCCGCGTCGGTGACGGACTCGGTCTTGTCGACATAGGACGCAGCAACTTTTTCCTGCTCGGCCTTATCCCAAGCAGCTTTTTTATCTTCATCCCACATGAATGACTTGGCCATTCCAGGATGCCATTGCTTGCGCTGATACTTAATGCCTTCAATGAAAACGCCGTTTTTGTCGACAATCTTCCGATCGCGGACCATTTTGTTGTATTCTTCCTCAACCTGGTCCTGCTGCTCCTCGAAGCGCTTGCGGGCCTTGTCCAGATCCTCGGGCGACAACTTGGCATCGCCATCAAACCCGGCAGACCGGGCGATGAGCTGCGCGCTAGATTCCTTGCCCCGAGTCTTGCCTGTGGCCTTCATGTAGTCCATGGCGCGGGCCGAGACGTCCCCCATCGAACCCCGGCCGGTGCGCTGGGCGAGTCCGCCGGCCTTGATCGCTTCGATGACCTCATCGTCTGTCATCTCCTTTTCCTTGCCCTTGATCATGGCGCGCATGACGCCTTGCAGATCCAAACCCTCGCTCTGCGAAATGGCTTTAGCCGCGATTTCGTTGCCGCCTTTCGCGGTGAAAACCGAGGTCACATCCGCGTACTTGCCCATCGTCGCGGCCGCGCGTTCATAAGACTTGGCCCATGCCGAGGCGGAATCATTCGCTGCCTTGATATTGGCCTCTGCCACTACGCCAGCCTTCTTGCTGCCCTTTTCCAAGGAATCGTTTATGGCCTCACTCGCGACATTCCACAACTTGGCCACGCTTGCAGCAGCCAGTCCGACCGCCCCGAGTTTGGTGGTGAACGCGCTGGCCAGATTGCCGAGTTCGGGAGATAGTTTACCAATTTGCGCGCCAAGCCCGGCCCATTTAGACCGGGCACCATCCGCCGCCCGACCGGCGGCGGTGCCGATCTTTTCAAAAACCACGCTGCCGTCATCTTTGAAGCGGACTCCGATGACCACGTCACTCATGTCTCATTCCTTGAGGAAACTCGGTATCGGCGGAACTTTCTTCATCGCGATCAACCAGGCAGCGAGGTAGTCGCGCTCCATCGGACTGAAGCGGTCGGGGTTGAGTCCAGCGGCCCTCAGGGCGAACCCTGAGCGGCCGCGTCCGGTTTTCCCCCGGCAAGCACCGCCTCCAGGACGGCGTTGATTCCGTTGGGGTAGACGATCAGACCCAGGGCATGGGCGAGTTCGTCGGTCAGGGATGGACACAGGCTGGACAAGGCCAGGCGCACGACCCGCAGCAGTTCGGGATCATTCATGGGCACCGGTTCGATCTGGATGCGATCGTAGAGGTGCTGCACCGCCCGGGGATAGATCCCGGCCCAACCACGGGAACGACCGTCCACACCAATGATCTCATCGCACGAATAGATGGACAGGATCGGCCAGCGCAGGTCCTTCTGGACCTGCGCATAGATCGCATCAGGGTGCGGAATAACCTTGAGTTTGGTCGGATCAGCACCGACGGCGAGTTGGAAGAAGCAACTGTCATCGATTCCCGGTTCCTCCGGCTGCCAATCCGTCACGTCCGGTTTGCCGGAGTTAACCTGGGTCAGCAGAATGTCGCCGGCGCCGTTGCGGCCGGCACGCCACGGGCCGGCGACGCGCAGGCGGGCGAGGGCGGGGTGCTTGCACAGGGCCGCGCTCTGCGGGTCGAGGCCGAGGCCGGGGAAGCGGTAGCGGATCACCCTCAGGCCCCTGCGGCCCAGGTGAGGGGATCGGCCACGCCGTCGGCGCTGACGCCGATGAGGGTGATCGAGACCCGTCCGCCAGCGTTGTCGTCGGCGTTGCGCTTGATGCTCTTGACCCGCACGGTGGCACCGGCGGCGGTCTTGACCTCCCAGGTGGTGCCGGCGCCGAGCTTGGTGGCGAGGCAGGACAGGGTGCCGGATGCACCCAGGGCGGGGCAGGCGCTGATGTCCTCGGCCTCGACCGAGATTTGCACGCCTTTGCGCACGACGTAGCTGGCGTCGGGATAGATCTTGCCGTCGCCCTTGGGCTCGACGGTGTCTGCCGTTTCATCGACGCTGAAGGTGATGGATCCGACCAGGGTCGTGCCGGCGACGGTCATCGACTTGGTCTTGTAGAGTTCGTGGGCGGCCATGGGGGCTCCGGGCTGAGGTTGCGGCGAGTGTGGCTGGCGGTCGTAGCAAGGGGCAGGGCCGGTGCCTCTGCGGTGACGCGAAATTCGCGTCAGGGGTGGCCTGATATTTAGGCTGTGGGTCATCTGTTGCCCGCCCTCTAACGCGTATTAAGGCGTCAGCGGGCATACGTGCTTCAGCTTGATCCGATTGCTCTTTCCATCGGCACGAATGTGGCGTACCCTTCTGGTGCGGAGGGGTTTATTCGACGCACTTGCGATTCGATTGGCCCGTCCATGATGACCATCCGCACAGGAGGAGCACCATGACTACCCTAAATGCCATTGTGATACGCTCGCCCATTTTTGACGAAAACGGTCAGAGTAGCGATGTCTTCGTTGCCATCGGCATTGAACACTACCTTGTAGCTCAGGCAGATACCCCTGAAGCCGCCTTTGCAGGCCTTGAACGTGCACTCATGGCGACAGTACAGGCCAACACGTCGCTCCATCAGGGTTTGCTGTTGGGGATCGCTCCAGCGCCCCAAGCGTATCAGGACGAATTCCTAAAACTTCAGCAAGCTGGTAAGCAGTTGCCCGTCAAAAATAACGGGAATGACCTGTTTCGTATCGATGCGTTCGCTGCTTAAATCATGAGTTATCCGTTCAGATCCAATCCGACATGGAAAGAACTCTTCGACATTCTTTCTCAGCAGAGGAAATGCAGCTTGGTTACGATCCCAAGCGTTTTTCTGTCTGCCCCGGGATACACCCCGTTCGGATTGGATTCGGAACCCAAGAATTCAACTCGATTGGCATGGCCCTATGTTCGCGGGGTTGCGAGCCACTTTGGCATTGGCCCTGAATCCTTTGGTCTTACTGCTGATTGGCCGCTTTTCTAAATAAACTTGACGCCCGATAGACTGGGCAAGGATGCGCGCCCATGACCACCACCCTGCGTTCCCCTGCTGGGCATATCCGGGCAGACCAGCCGGATGAGCAGTTCACGGTCCATTGGGGTGATGAGAACGGCAATGAGGTATTCGATTCCCGTACGGTCATGGGCATGATCCGCCATGCCCAGGTCATCTATCGCGGCGAACAACGTTTATCGGAGGCGATGCAGGAACTGGCGAATCGCACCGATGCCTGGGTCGTCAAATATCGGGACCGCCTGCGTGGTGCCTGGCTTACCATGCGTGATGGCGGACTGTTGCTGGTGGCGATGATGCGTGGGCCGGATTACGATGAAGCCCTGCATGATGCTTTGATCGATCTGTCTTCCGAAATCGCCTGCGACAAGACGCTCGATGTACTGGACTTCACCACTTTGATGCTGCCGCCAACGTCCCCGGAAGGTCTGTCATCCTTCCTCTCTCCGGCCTTTCGCATTCCTCACCCAGCTTTCGCTCACTCGTGATCCATGGCATCATTGGCCGATCACCTGGAGCAGGCCGAGCGTAACGCCAAGGCGCGACGCCTCGTTGAAGCAGCCCAGGTTGCCCCCGAATGGGTGGTCACCATCGCCTTCTACGAAGCCCTGCACTGGATCGAGGCGCTCTGTGCGCATCTCCAGATTATCGAATCGCACTGCGATCACCGAACCAGGAACCATCTCATCCTATCCGAACCCAGGCTGGGGGAGATCCGGCGTGCTTGGATGAAACTCTACGACGCCTCTGTTTGGGCACGGTATCTCGAACATCATGGTCCGGTGCCAAGGATGGATGCTCGTTCCCCAGGGTTGGTCAATCAGGCTACGGGGCAGTGGTTGTATCAGATTCGTCAGTTCGCTCAGCGGCATCTCCCAGCTTCCCAGGCATAATCGATCGAGGACGCACTATACATGGCCAAAATACCGACGGCCCAGGACGCGGCGCACATTATCTTGACGGTTTTCAGCGAGTTGGGCTATCGACCAGGACAACAAATCGAGTATGAATTTGTTGCCGGGAAGGCTATGAGGTATAATCGTTTTATCAGGATGGGAGAAATTCAAAAGGGGTATGAGCTTCTTCTGGATAAGGGGTTCATTTCTGGCGTGATAAGTTTTCGTGAAGGTGGAATGAGTAAGACTGTATTTTCGGGTAATTTAACCCTGACCCAGATTGGCTTTGATGCCATGCCAGAGTAGTTATTGAATTAATTCAGGAAATCCGCTTCGCCCCGGCCACCGCCCGACTCATCGTCGTGCGAACTGCCTGGAGACGTCGATGGCGCAGGCGTCGCGCGGCGTTGAAGGTCGCACGGTGCCGGCGGTACCAGGCGGCGGATTGCATGCGGTGGCGCTCGGCGCGTTCGGCCGGGGATAGGGCCGGACCGGCGCTCACGGCGGAGCCGGACAAGGGCGCGGATCCGCCAGACTGACTGCGCCAGCGGTTGAGGCGTTCGCCGGTGGCCTGGCGGCGGGCGGCGGTGCGGGCGGCGATGGTGCCCCGGCTGGATTCGGCCATCGCGCGTTCGCGGGCCATCGCATCGGCGCGGGTCTTCTGGCGGTCGGCGATGATGGGCGGAGCGGCGGGCAGGCGCTTCATCGGGCCGGTCAGGCCGTCGACGCGGGCGACCAGCTCGCGGGTATAGGCACGACCCACCAGGTCCTGGTCGCGCTGGGGCAGCGGGGCGAGCAGCGTGCGGCGGGCGATGTTGTCGGCGGGCAGTTGCCGGAAGATCTCCTGGCCTTTGTCGCGGCCCTGGACCGTGAGCGGGCCGAGGCGGATCTTGAGGTAGGCCTCGCCTTTGGTCGCGGTGGCGGTGGCATTCGCGGCGGCGAAGACGGCCGCGCGCAGGCGGCCGGTGTAGACGATCGGGTCGGCGTGGCCCTGCAGGTAGCGCTTCTTCTCGTCGTAGGTCATCGGCTCGCCCTCGCCGCCCTGGGCGATCGCACGCCAGATCCGGCTGCGCTTCTGGCTGGTGTGGTAGCCGAGGGCGAGGGCCTCGGCGCGGGTGAAGCGGCGGGGCAGGGCGGTGGCGATCCATTCCTCTCCGCCGGCGACGGCCGCGTGGCGGACCAGTGCGTTGAAGGCGCGGGGAGTGAGCAGGCGCTTGGCGCGCTCGCTGTAGTCCAGCGTGACGGAGGTGGTGATCACGGCTGAATCCTCACGACAGCCCCCGCGTGGACCGGATCACCCGCTCACCGCTGCCGACGAAGCCGGGGCCGGTCGCGCGCATTTCCGAGCAGGCCAGGCAGTACTTCGCTCCCGGGGTGCCATCGCGGCCCGGGCGGACGGCGATGACGCAACCGGGTGCTGTGGCCAGATGGCCGCAGCCATCCACGGCGCAGGCCTCGCGGTAGCGCGGGAAATCCATGGCTCAGGCCGGCCAGCCGGTGAACGCGAACGGTCCGAGACGCAGCGTCACGCCGGACTGCATCCAGCCGGGGAGCCCGTCGGATTCGTCGAGCCGCATCGGAGGCATGCTGTCGCAGCCGTTGAACCGGCCGCTTTCGACGGCGGCCTCGATCAGGGCCGTGCGCAGAGCGGCGAGGGTGGCTGCGCTGCGGCGGTGGTCTTCGACCTCGGAGTCGCCCGGCAGCGGGGGATGCAGGAACCAGACGTCGATCTCGGCGGTGGCGAGAGCATTGCGGCCGGCGGTCGGCCCCAGGCTGATGCGCGGGGCGGCGCAGACGGCGTGGGCCTCGGCCAGTTCGCCGCCGTCGATCTCGACGATGAAATGGCGGGCGGCGGGCGCGTCGGCAGCACCGGCGAAGGCCTGGAAGGCGTCGCTGGCGGCGAGCCAGCCGGCGACGCGGTCGAGCACCTGGTTGTCGAGGCCATCGTAGGGGACGGGCATGGGAGCCTTTCAGGTTCAGCGGCGAACCACGCGCGCGCCGGGTGCGGCGGCGGTGGCCCGGGTGGCGCGGCGGGCGGCCAGGTTGAGGGCGACCTCGGTGCGGGCGTCGACGCCGAGCACGGTCCAGGTGCCGCAGTGGGTGCCGGCGGCGATGGTTACGGTGTCGCCGTGGGCGGGTTCGATGCCTGGGATCAGGGCCTGACGGATGGTGATCTGGACGACGCGGGCCGCATCCTGGCCGTAGCGTTCCTGACTGATCGCGTCGCCGAGTTCCTGCACCACGACCGCCGCGAGCGGAACGGGATCGCCGCCGGCGGCGACCTGGTAGTAGGCGGCCGGGCCGAGCAGGCGGGCGTGACCGGCGGCGGCGCGGTCGAGCTGGTCTTTGAGGCCGGGATTCATGGCGCTGCCTCCACGCGGATCAGGGCGCGGGACCAGATGGCGCCGTCGACCGTGATCTGGAGCAGCGCGACGCCGGGGGTGATCCAGGTCTGATCAGCAGCCGGGATCACCGGCGCGGCGATGCCCTTGGCGGGATCGGCCTGCGGGTGCGAGGGATTGCAGACGACCGGGCCGGCGAGCACGGCCTTGGTCTCGGCGTCGCAGATGCTGCCCTGGACGGTCTTGCCGGTCAGCGGCTGGCCGGCGGCGTTCTCCAGGACCTGCACCGGCAGCGTCCAGTCCTGGCCGAGGTAGACGGTAGGGATATCGGCCATCAGGCACCCCCTTCAGGCGAAGCCAGGGCGAGCGCGGCGGCGATGCCGGCGATCTCGGCCTGGACGGCGGTGATGCGGGCCCGGTCGGGCAGTGGCGGGAAGTCGGGGGTGAAAGGCAGGTCGGCCTGGATGCGGGCCTTGCCGATCCAGTACTGCTCCCAGACCTGCGCGCCCCACGCATACCAGCGCTGGAGGTCGGCCTGGGTGGCGGGGGACAGCCGCGCCCAGACCGGCGGCGCGGTGGCCCACAGCAGGGCAGCGCGGTCGTTGGCGTCGAGGCCGGCGGTGTTCCAGGCGTCGGCGGCGGCCCACAGGACGGCGATGCGATCAGCGACATTGGCGAGCCAACCCTGGCGTTCCAGCCAGGCGAGGTGCGACAGGGCCCAGACGGTGCCATCCCAGCGTGGCCACAACTCGATCCCAGGTTCCGGCGGCACGACGTCGGTGGATTGCTCCTGGCTCTCCGTGGGGCCGATGAGATGCCCGGATCGGGTGAAGGCGTAGCGCATGGGGCCTCAGAGGTAGGTGGGCGGGGTGAAGTCCGCCGTCCACAACGCGGTCGTCTTGGCGTAGATGAACTGCTGCAGGTAGCAGTCGGGATACCAGCCGGTGTACGATCCCCGGGCCGAGCCGATGCGGCCGGTCGTGGCCTGCTGGTTCAGGTTCTCGCCCCCGGTCGTGACCGTGGTCTTCAAGACCCCATCCAGCCAGAATTTCAAGGCGGTGCTCTGGCGGGTGAAGGCGTAGTGATGCCACCCGGCTCCCATGTCGGCGTCAGACAGGCCCCCATTGCCAAAATTCCAGACCGGACTGCCGCCAGATCCCCCTCCCGGGTAAATGACCCAATTCCGCGAGCCGGAACCATCCCAGCAGATATTCCAGGTCGGCCATCCCCCATCCGTGGCGCAGGAGAAGATTCCAACGAAGGAGGCCGAAAGGGTTCCCTTCATCCAGAACGCAACCGTCAGGTCACCTGCGCCGCAGTTGAACAGCGTCGATTCCGAGATCAGAACCTGGAAGGCCGAGGCGATGTGGGCTGCGGCGGCCCCATACGGGGGACTGCCGCCATAGCTGGCCGTCCCGACGACGGAGGTGGTGCGCGCATTCCCCGAGGTATCCGCAACGGAGGACACCAGCGGGAGGAACATCGAGGTACCAGCCGGGAGAGCGGAGGGAGCCTGGGCACCGGTCAGCATATTGACCCAGGTGCCCGGAGTCCCGGCCACCGTGCATTTCCAGAAGACGTTCGCGGAATCGAGGACGAGGGCGCCCACCGCCCAGGTCCCTGACGTGGGCGCGCCAGCCGTACCACGCGGGGTGTAGGTCTGCGAGGACACCACCGCATCCGACGGGATCAACGTGACCCAGGTCCCCGGCGTCCCGCTGGCGGTGCACTTCCACAGGACTCCGGCGGAATCGATGATGATGGTTCCGGCGATCCAGGTCCCCGACGCAGGGGCGCCCGTGGTGCCGGTGGGAACGATGGCCAGGGCCGAGGTGACCAGCCCGCTATTGGCGTCGTACTTGGGGATGCGGTTCGGCGCACGGGTGTGGGAGGCGATGGCCATGGTCAGTCCCCATCCACGACGACGGTGCCGGTGTCGATATCGCAGACGACGGAGCCGTCCTCGATGTCGACCGCGATCTTGTCCGGGTCGAAGGACGCGCCGCCGGCGGCCAGCTCGACCCACGTGCCGGGCGTGCCGGCTGCGGTGCATTTGAAGATGGCGCCGGCGCTGTCGCAGATCAGCGCGCCCTTCGGCCAGGTGCCCGACGTGGGCGCGCCGGCGCTCAGGCGCGGGACAAGGATCAGACCGTTGTGGAATTCGCGGGGCATGGCGCGGCCGGTTCAGCGGCGCAGGACAACGCGGTAGGCGTTGCTGGCGGGCGGGTTGTTGAAGACCAGGGTGACCCGGTTGGTGCTGGGTCGTTGCACGTCGCAGATGACGGTCGCGTAGTCGCCGCCGTTTTCGTAGACCTCGACCAGCACGTCGCGGGTGCCCCAGTTGTGGTCGTAGTTGAAGGTGGTCGTGGTGCCGTCGCCGATGGTGCTGGCGACGGACAACACCACCGCACCGGTCAGGCCGTTGACCGACAGCACCGAGGCCCCTCCAGGAGCGAGCACTTCCTGCCAGTTCGCCAGCGTACTGGCCGGCGAGGCGGTCAGGATGTAGCTCTTCGACTCATCGGTGCGGATGGCGACGTCGCCCTTTTCCGCCGTGAGGGCGAGCATCGCGGCCTGGTTCGCTACCACGAACGTGTCGGTGATGGCGATCGCGGGCAACTGGGCTTGCGGCACCAGACCCGAGGCGTCCAGGGTCGCGACGCCGTTGATCGCCCCCTTTTCGCTGCTGGCGATGCGGGTCGCGACCTGGGCGTCGACGTAGCTCTTCCGCGCTGCGTGGCCGGTGTTCACCGGGGCGGGCAGGCCGTCGATCTGGTTCGACTGCATGTCGAGATCGACGAGGACTTTCTCGGTCATGGCGGGATTCCTTACGAGAGGACGGCGAGGCCGGCGACGGCGGTGGAGAACGTGAGCACGACGGAGTTGTCGTCTGGATAGGAAACCGCCCCGCGCAGGGTGTTGCCGCTGAAGTCCTGCACCGTGATGCCGCCCGGCCGGCGGCCGAGTTCGTGCGGGATGGTCCAGGTCGCGGCAGCGATCGACTGGGTGTGGCGGTAGGTGAAGGCGGCCGTGCCGCGCGAGAACTCGACCCATGCGCCGGAGCGGCGTTGCCAGGTGATCCCCTGGGAGAGGACCGAGACCAGCATGCCGTCGACCAGGCGGTCGGCGGGGATGGCGTCGCGGGCGGCCAGGGTGGCGACCTGGTGGTGGCCGCCGGCGATTTCGTTGGCGTAGGCGACGGGATAGGTGTCGGCCGCATTCCAGGGCCGCACCGGTTCCGTGACCAGGGTGCCGGGGTTATTGGGCATCAGCGCACCTCCACGCCGATGTTGCTGCCGTGCTGCCTGAATTGGCTGCGATAGAGCCGGTAGCTACGGGCGTGGCCGTACTGATTCGTGTGGCTGCGGACGGTCTCGATCCAGCCGGAACTGCGCAGGCCGCCGACCCAGAATTCAGGCGCACCGAATTCCGCCGGCCAGGCGAACCAGATGTACTCATCGGCGGCCGTGAAGGCGCGGGTCTGCTGCCGGGCGGTGGCGAGTTCGCCCGAGAGCAGGGCGAGCAGATCAGTATCGTCGAGGGTCTCGGCCGAGGCCGTACCCCAGTGCCTGCGCGAGAGGAAGCGCTGCGTCGTGGTCGCGGTTGTGACCTCGTTGCCATCCAGGCTGGTAGCGGTGAGCGACCAGGTCGTGTCCGTGGTGAACGGACCGGCGGCGATGGCCGCGCGATCGCCCAGCGCCGGGGTCGCGACGCCGGGACCGCTGAGATGCTGGGCAGAGATCGCCTTCGAGATCGACCAGGCCAGGTTCACGCTGGCGATCGACTGCCCGCGCTCGGCGGTGCCGCCGCCTGACAGTGATGCCGTCATCGCGACGAAGAACAGGTAGTCGAGTGCGTTGGCCACGGTGGCGAAATCGGGATGGGTGGGGGTGGTGTAGTCGATCTGGCTGGCCGGATGGCGATGGCCGACGAGCACGGTGCCGGGATCGACCGGGGCCGGAGCGAGGCCGAATGGATCCAGGCGCGGCAGCGGCGAGCCGGGCCAGTGCAGGGAGCGCCGGGGGACGAGCAGGCGCAGGGAGCGCATGGTCAGGCCTGCTTGGCGCGCGGGGCCGTCTCGCGGATCTGGTCGCGCTTCTTCAACGCCAGGTAGCCGGTCGCGGCGGTGGTCGCGGCGGCGCCGACACCGCCCAGGATCGTCGCCCAGGGCGTGGCGGTGGCGGCGATGGCGGGGGCGATGCGATCGACCACCTGGCCGAGGGCGGCGACCAGGGCCTCGGTGTCGGGGGCGGTGCGGGTCTCGCTGTGGGCGGTCGATTCCGCGACCTCGCTGCCGGTGGCGGTCAGGGTGCCCGAGATCGGCAGGAGCTTGATCCCTTCGCCGGTCGGGAAGGGGATGGTCGCCTTGAACTGGACCACATCCTTGGTGGTCGTGGTCTTCTCGCGGGTCTCGGCTTTGCGCTCGGTGCAGCCGGCCAGGATCTGTACCGCGATAAGGACTCCGATCGCCAGGATGAACCAGACGAGTACGTCGCGGGATCGATGGTCGTCCGAGGCGCTCATCCGTGGTCGCGATTCTTGCGGGTGATGGTATCGGTCTGGGCCTGCTCGGCCTCAGCCTGCTTCTTCGCGTCCTCGATCGCTACCAGGATGCTGTCGCCGTACTTGTGGCGCAGGATCTCAATCAGGCGATTGGCCTTGCGGTTGGCCTTGTGGCAGTCCTGGATGCAGCCGTTGCTCTCGACGAGCAGACCCATGATGGTGTCGCGCTCGAACTGGCGCAGCTCATGGATCTCGCGTTGGGCTGAACTCAGCGCCTTTTCCAGAGCGTTGATGCGCTCGCTCAGGCTGGCGGCCAGGGTGGTGTAGATCAGGCGCAGGGCGACGCCGCAGGCGCCGAATCCCACGGCGATGCCGCCGAACAGGATGCTGGGAGGTACGTCCATCGGTGGGTCCTTGGCGGTGGGCGTGGAGCGAAACTGGACGCGGGGGACGGAATCGCACCGTCATTGCAGGCGCATGAAGCCAGCGAGGCACTTTGCCTCCCCTCCCGCAGGAAGGGCCGGTGCCCGTGGGCAGCACCGGCAGAGGCGATCACGCCAGGATGTTCGAGATCAAAACGGCCGCGTCGGTGTTGGTCAGCTTCATGTCGAGGCAGTCGCGGGCGCGGATGATGTCGGCGGTGAGCTTCTCTTCGCGGTAGGCGTCGACCTTGAAGTACAGGGCGGGGTCGCTGGGCAGGTCGGTGGCCTGGTTGAGCGCGCTGAGATCGAGGCCCTGGGTGGTGGTGAAGGTGTGGCCCAGGCCGGCGTCGTCCTCGGCGTTGCTGCCGAGGTAGGCGAGCATGCACATCTCGGGATCCCAGATCGGGCTGTAGCTCGCGGCCTGGCCCTTCTTGGCCACGTCCTTGGTGCCGCGCGCGAGGATGACTTCCTTGATGCCGAGCACGGCGGCGATCACGGATTCCGGCACGATCGCGGGCAGGGCGGCGGCGCCGAGCTGGGCGTAGGCCGGGGTGGCGATGGTGCGGGCCTTGAACTGGGCGTTGGCGGACAGCGCCCGCTGGGCCTTGCTGGGCAGGATCAGGGTGAGTTGCGACGGATCGTAGCCGCGATCGATGAGGAAGCCGAGAGCCTTGGTCAGGTCATCGAGCGGCTTGCCGGCGTCGGCCGCCGCGTCCCATTCCTTGCCGCCGGCGATGGTCACCCGGTTCTTGTTGGTGTCGGCGAAGATCGCCGTGTCGAACAGCAAGGTCGCGGCGGCGACCTCGCGGGCGATGAGCAGGCTGCCGGCGACCTGCTTGGCCTTGTGCATCTCGGCGCGGTTGCGATCGCCATAGACGCGGATGTCGCCGTCGTACAGGGGCGCTTCGAGCGCGCCTTCCTTGCAGGAGAACTTGTCACCCTTGACCTCGGTCGAGATGCGGGAAACCGAGCCATCCGGCGCACGCAGGACGCTGACCACGCGGCGGTCGTAGGTGTTGAACGGGATCGCGCCTTCCGCCACGTCGACCGGGAAGGCCGGCAGGAGGAGGTGGGCGATCAGACCTTTCAGCAGGTTGGGGGAGGTGGCGAGAACCAGGCCGACGTCGGGAAGGGGTCGGCTGGTGCGGCTGTCGATGATGGTCATGGGAGGGTTCCGTCAGGATGGGTGTGGGGGTGGTTGGGATCAGGCCGGGATGGTCACGACCGTGCCGAAGCCACGGGGCTCGACGTCGATCACGTCGCCATCGGCGGTCGCGGCTTCCAGGGCCACGCCGACCAGGATGGCCGTGCCGCCACCGGCCGCCGGGCGGGACTTGATCTTGCCGCCGGCGTCCTGGACGACCTCGGTGGCGACGGTGACTGCGCCCGAGGCGGTCAGGCGCATCGTGCCGGCGCTGGGCCGGCGGGGCGCGACGGTTTCGTCGGCCTTGACCCGGCGCTGGGTCGAACCCAGGGCCAGGTCGGTCGCGCCGGCGACGGCGTACTTGCCGGCCGCCAACTTGACGAGCAGGTAGGGCTCGGTGTCGGCGGTCGCGGCGGCTGCGGGGAGGGTGGGGTTGTCGGTCTGCATGGGAGGCTCAGGGGGTCAGGGTGTGGTGGCGGGGGCGGGTTGGGGCAGGGGCGGCGAGATGGCTCAGGCCTTGAGGTCGGGGTAGGCTTGGCGGAGGAACGCGACGCGGTGCTCCATCGGCTTGCCCTTGAGTTCGGCGCTGTGCTTGGCCAGGGCGGCGGCCAGGGTGGTCGGCGCGGTGTCGTCGCCTTCGCCGGCGGCGGGCACCTGCTTTTCGCCGGGCTTCTTGGCCAGGTCGGCCTTGAGCTTGGCATTTTCGGTCTTGAGGGCGTCGCGCTCGGTGGTGATCGTGGTCAGGCTGGTCTTCAGGGTGGCGACTTCGCCGGTCACGGCGGCGAGCTGGGCGGTGTGGACGGCGGCGGACACGGCCAGGTCATCGTCGCCGGCGGCGACGCGCTGGGCGACGAGGGCGGCGTGGTCGGGGTGCTTCGTGAGCAGGGCTTTGAGACGTTCCATGGAGGACTCCGGGGAAGGGGTTGGAATGAGGGGAGCGGCGAGGTGGGCGAGGCTGGCGAGGTGCGGGCCGGTCTGGGAATCGGCGCCGAAGAGGACGACGCTGGCCTCTTTGAGCTGGCCCTTGCGCAGGACGTAGACCGGGTCGGCCAGCTTGGTCGGGTCGATGGTCTGGCCGTTGATGGTGGTCACGGCAGACAGGCGGACGTATTCGCCGCCCGGACCCGGTTCGACGCCGACGCTGGCCTGGAGCGGGATCTTGGCCGCGAGCAGGGCGGCGATGGCGCGGGCGCTGTTGAACAGGTCGGCGGCCTCGGCCGGGATCTGCATCGGCGTGAAATCGGCGGTCAGGCCATCTGCGCCCTTGGACATCTTCGTCCAATCGCCCAGCACGGCGGTCGGCACGGCGATGTGGCTGGCCAGGGCGGGGATCTTGGCCGGGGCTTCCAGGGTTCCGAGATCGATGATCAGGTTGATGAGCTGACCCTTGTTGACGCCGTAGATCGCGGTCTGGACCAGCGCACCGGAGTAGAGCGACCAGCGTGTCGCCGTGCCTTCCCGCTGGACCGGGATCGCAGCCGGCGCGAGCAGGCGGGCCAGGAGCGGGCGGGGCGCGGTGTCGATGTGGGCTGGGTCGGGCATGGCGGGGGTCGTAGCGGTGGGCGGTGGGGATGGCAAAGGAGGTGACGCGAATTTCGCGTCAGGAGGTGGCGTCGCTGGGCGTGGCTTGAGGGTCCGGGGCGTTGGGATCGATCGTCGGGTCGGTTTCGGGATCCGTCGCAGGATCGACGGGGGCGGACGACGGCGCCGGGGTTCCCGTGGGCAGACCGGCGTTGCCGCTGACCGGGGCGATGATGTGGGACCAGTGCAGCTTGAGGGCCGGAGACGCGCGGTTGGCCGCATCGATGGCGGCCTGCGCCGCGACGATGCGGGCGATCTGGAGGCGGTCGCGTTCGACGGATTCCTCTGCCAGTTCCTGCAGGATGACCAGGCGGTCGGGACCGACGATCCGACGCAGGCTGGCGGTGCCGTTCTTGAGTTCGGTCGCGTCGGCGTCGGTTTCCTTGTTGCGGTCGTGGATCGACAGGCGAGGCCACTGCCACTGCACCGCCGGGACGGCGTCTGCAGCGAGGCCGCGCGCGACGCACCATTCCGCCCACATGCGGTTGAGCAGCGGGTGCAGGACGCGGCGACGCCAGGCACCGAGAGCGTCTTCCGCCAGGTTGCGGAGGCTGCGCGAGGCGGCGTAGTTCAGGGTGCCGAGATCCTGCATCAGGAGTTCGAGCGGCAGGCCGAGGACCATGAACAGCACGCGCAGTTGCTGCCGGGTGAAGGCGACCACGTCGAGGTTGGGGCGGTCGAACTTGGTCGGGATCGCGTCGTGGCCCTTGGGCAGGGTGACCAAGGCGGCGGCCTCGGTCATCACCAGCGCGGGCTTGCCGCCGGTGGTGGCGGTCTGGTCGGGCTTGAGGAAGGCCAGGGGCAGCGAGGCGGCTTCGGCGCTGCGGATCTCGGCGTCGTTGAGCGAGTCGAGCCGGTACAGGTCATCGAGGCCGGCGATCTGCACCGGCATGCCGCGCACCTGCGAGTCGCGGTCGCGGTGGGCGGCGAAGGTGACCTGGTCGGCGGTGTACCGCTTGGCGTGCGCCCGGTTCAGGCGGCCGAGGCTGTCGTAGTCGGCGATCCAGTACGCGAGGTGCGCGCCCTGGGGCGAGCGTTCGACGCCGTCCTTCAGGCGGATGCCAGGGGTGATGCGGGCGGCGATGGGATCGACGATGCGATCGGCTTCGACCACCTGGATCGCGCCGAGGCCGTTGTGGACGGCGGCCACGTCGCCGTCGCGCAGGTACGAACGCAGCCAGAGGCGGAGCTGCTCGCCCAGGCTGTCGCGCATCTTGGCGTCGAACATGGTGCCGGCGGCATCGGTCTGCCAGGCGCGGGCGAGTTCCTGCGCCTGGTCCTGATCGAGACCGACCGCCAGGGGCCGGGGCCAGGTGCCGTCGGCGAGGACGAAGTTGCAGAAGACCGTGAGCGGGCCGGTGTAGATCGCGCCGTTGCGTTCCGCGTCGCGGGAATCGGTGCGGGCCTGGTCGCGGCTGCGCTTGTCGGCGTGCCAGTCGCCGGAGGCATCCGGCGCCGGTGTTCGGCGTTCGCGGTCTTCGATCGCTCGGTAACTGCCGTAGGCGAGTTCCGCCCGCTGCTGGGCGCGCAGGTCGTTGAGGGCATTGGTCAGGGAAGGGCGGCGGCGATCCATGGTTCAACCCCGGACCAGGCGGTGGCAGACGAAGCCGGCCGCGCCGCCGCGATCGGCAGGATCGCTGGCGGCGGTGGCGCGCGCGAGTTCGTCCTCGAGGGTGGCGATGGCCTGGTTCAGTTCGGTCAGGGTCACCGACGTGATCGACTGGCCACCCAGGGTGGTCGAGGCCGCGCCGCTGGTGAGCAGGCTGCGGCGGGCGGCGTAGGCCGCGTCCAGGTCGGTGCGGATCTCGGAGGTCGGTCGGGCCATGGGCGCGGACCGTGGGCGGCGGGGTCGGGGAGGCGAGGACGGTGACGCGAAATTCGCGTCAGTTCAGAGTGGGACGATCTTGGACCAGGCCCCGCCGTCGTCACGTTCCTCAGCGATGGGAACTACGCGGTAGCGGAAACCGCAGCCTTTGCAGCGGCGGTATTCCATGCGCTTGCTGCGGCTGCGACTGGGTTTTCCGGCGTGTCGCTTGTCGCCGCAGGCTGGGCATTGGGACATGGCCGGGTAGAGGTAGCGGATGTGGTCGGCCATGGGTCACCATCCCCTGCGGCTGCGGGCGAAACCGCTGAGGGCCTCGGCCAGGTCGTCGACGCTGGCGGCCGGCTGGCCGGCTCCGGTTTCGGCCGCGAGCCTGCCGAGCGCGAGGTTGTAGACGGTGAGGTCGAGCAGGTGGTTGTCCTTCCTGCGTTTCACCCATTTCCCTTCCTTGAAATGCTCGGCGCAGAGCTGCTTGATCAGCCAATCATCGGCGGCCTGGCCGGCGGGAAGGTGGCCGGCACCGGGTTGGCCTTGGGTACGGGCGAGGGCGGCGACCAGGGTGTGCTTGATGAGGTCGGCCTCGGCATAGTGGACGCGGCTGCCGTCGGGGTTGGTGCGGATGTCGAGCCAGCCTTCCAGGCGGTAGCTGCTCTTGCCCTTGGGCCGGTCGGACAGGACACCGTCGCCGGATCCGCGCACGGCGAGCCAGGCTCCCTGTTGCAGCGCGAGCCAGTCACGCACGGCATCCGGCTGGTATCCGACATCGACGCCACGCAGGAGCGGGCGGAGGATCTCGCCGGTCTCGACGCTGGGCCAGCCGGCAGCGACGCGGGCGGCGACACGATCCAGAGCTGCTGCGACGTGGTCTGGAGTTGGCTCGCCTCGGAAGTCTTCAACCACCACGTCGCGGCCCCAGTCGAGAATCCACCACCTGCCGCCGTCGCCATGCGCGATCGCCTGCCACCACAGCTCGCGCTTTTGCACGTCGACGGTCGCGGTGATCCAGCGCACACCGACAGGGACCGTGGCGCGATTGTAGGTCGCAGACGCGGAGCGCAGCGCCAGGGCCGTGACATCGAGGGCGGCCCCGTCGACGCGGTCGGCCAGGTACGGGCGACACAGACGGTCGCGACTGAACCGGCGCATCAGGCTGTGGTCGCCGTCGCGGCGGGCAGATTCGGCCTCGACCCACTGGGCGGCGAGGCGCGCGAGGGTGATGCGCGGGCTGTCGAGCGCGGTCCACAGGATGCCCCAGGTCATGGATGCGACCGGCTCGCCGGTCACGGTTCCGTCGACGGCGCAGGCTTGGCCGGCGGCGACCAGGCGGGACCGATCCAGGGCGAGGGTGGCCTTGCGTTCGGCATCGGTGAGGGCGGCTTTACAGTGGGCGCAACGGATGCGGGCGGATGCAGCGGCTGCGACGGGGTTGGCATGGTCGAACTCGACCTGTTCCCAATCCCAACGCTGGAACGCGCCGCAGTGGATGCAGGCGAAGTGAAGCCGGCCGTTGGTGGACTTCGACAGGGCGGCAAGAACCGGGCTGTGCTCGTCGTGCTTGATGGTCGAGGTGTCGATCGTCACGCCGCGCACACCGAACGAGTCGAGGCGGGCGCGCATCAGCTCGGCCACGTAGGTGTCCATCGAGTCGAGTTCGTCGCGGGTCAGCACGCGGGCGGTGATGCCGGCCTGGCCGGCTTCATTGGATGTTCCAGCACCGATCCAGTAGCAGGGCGTGCCCGCCAGCGCAATTTCAGTCGGCGTGCTGGATCCGTCCGAGCCTGGACCTTCGGAGGGTAGCCAGTCCAGGCGCTTGGCGAGGTCGATCGCCTTGCGGACCTTCTGCCGCCAGACGTAGCTGGCGAGACGCAGATCAGGGAAGCCGGCGATATAGGGCTGATGGAGCTGCGTTGTGACGTACAGGCAGGGCATGGTCACCGTCGTCCAGGTACCGCCGTCTTGCGTCGGCTTCACGACGATGACGCGCTGAAATGGCAGATCACCGTTGAGGATGCGGCCGAGGGCGTCGAGCAGGTAGTGTTGGGCGGGATGGCCGGCGGGACGGTAGGGATCGCGCTCCTCCGGACCTTCGGTCAGGCGCAGCGTTCCCGCGAATTCCAGCAGGGACTGCGGACGGGCAGGCGGCGACCAGTGGCGGGTGAGGGTCGCGACGATCTTGGTGAGCACGTCGGGCTGGATCACTGGCGCTCCAGCATCTGGCGCAGGCGGTCGGCCAGGCCGGTCACCAGTGCGGATCGGCGGGCATGCAGCCGGTCGGTCAGGTGCACCCGTACCCGGGTGAGATCATCGGCCCCGAGCGCGAGCCCATCGAGCATGGCGTTGTGGTCGTCGAAGATCTCTGCCCCGAGAATGCCCAGGGCCTCGACCAGGCGGTGCACGTCCTCGACCGGGACGAGCAGCTTCTTGAGCCTGGCCAGCTCCATCTGCTTGAGTTCGGCATCGGCCTTCTTTTTCGCGTTGTCCCAGTCGATGACGCCCTGGACGGCGGAGTCGGCACCAGTGGATCCAGCAGGCTGGTCGCCGGCGGCGGGGCGCTGCTGCTGCTCGGCCATCCGGCGGTACTCGGGCAGACCGGCGCGCGCGAGCAGATCGAGCAGGCGTTGCTCGGGAGGCTTGGGAACCTTCTTTCCATTCGCGGCTGCCCAGGTGCGCCACTGCAACTCGCAGTACGGCGGGCCGGCGGGAGCGCCTTCCTTCGCCCAATTGGTGACGCTGTTGCGGTGGACGCCAAGGGCCTCGGCGAGATCGGAGATCGAATCCCAGGGGAACTGAGCGGCAGGCTGGCGACTGAGTGTGGCGACAGGCGCGGCGGCCAGGGCCTTCACCGGATGCGGCGGGGTGGGGCTGCCGCCGAGGCCGAGTTCATGGGCGATGCGGCGCGCTTCGCGCCAGTCGGTGGCGGTCACTGACTTGCCCTCCTTCGCCTTCGTGAGGACGTTGATCAAGACCGCGTTGTCGATCGCGGCGAGGCGCTCCTGCACGGGCGGAGCTGCGTCTGCTGCGGAAGTCTCAGGCATGAGAGGCCTCGCGCTGGGCGGTGCGGCCGGTGAAGTCCTGCCAGCGGCGGATGATCACGTCGGCGAACTTGGGATCGAGTTCGATGCAGCGGGCCCGGCGGCCGAGGCGTTCGCAGGCGAGCAGGGTCGAGCCGCTGCCCGAGAACGGATCCGCGACCAGGTCGCCGGGCTCGGTCGAGTTCGCGAGGATGCGCTCGATCAGCGCGACCGGCTTCATGGTCGGGTGATCGGGATTGCGGCTGGGGCGCGGGTGGTTCCAGGCGGTGGTCTGCGCCGAGTCGCCGAGCACGACGCGGTAGGACGGCACGCGCAGGACGCAGACCTGGTCGCCGGTGGTGATGGTCAGGTCGTGGCCGGTGCCATCCGGCGCAGGCGTGATGTCGACGCCGGGCCAGGACCAGACGGTGTCCTGGCGGCGATCGGCGCACCAACGGTGCGGAGCGCCATCGGCCCAGCCGTAGAGGATCGGTTCGTGCCGCCAGTGGTAATCCTGGCGCGACAGCACGGCGTGGTCCTTGATCCAGATGAGGGTCTGCCGAATCGACCAGCCGGCGTCGCGGGCGGCGAGGCGGAAGGCGGCCGAGGCAGATTCGGCGTGGAAGATGTAGCACGCTGCCCCTGACCCAGCGAATCCGCGCGCCGGCCCCAGGGCGGCGACCAGGAAACGGTGGAACGCGGCGTCGTCCATGTCGTCATTCTCGATCGAACCTGCGGCGCCCTCATACGCGACGTTGTAGGGCGGGTCGGTGACGAGGCATGCGTGGCGCTCGTCGCCCATCAGGCGGTACCAGGTTGCGCCCTGGGTGGAGTCACCAACGACCAGGCGGTGATCGCCGAGGATCCAGACGTCGCCGGGCTGGACGGTGGTCGGCTGCACCGGCGGGCAGGCGTCGGGATCAACCTGACCATCGGCGCCGACGCGGCGGAGTTCATCGAGCAGGTGGTCGAGGGCCTTGGCGTCGACCTGCTGCCTGAGCTGGCCGAGGTCTTCGCCGGCGGCCTGCAGCGAGCGCAGGATGGCGTCGAGGGCCTCCGCGTCCCAGCGCCCGGCGTGGCCGTTGAGCACGACCGCCAGGTGCTGTTCGTCGGTGTCGGAGCACGTCACCACGAACGCCGGCGCAGTGCCGTGCCCATTGCCCAGGAGCCATTCCAGCCGCTGGTGCCCGGCGACCAGGCGGTGCGATCCATCGGCCATCACCCGCACGACCAGCACGCCGACATGCCCGTGCCGGTCCAGGCTGGCGGCGAGGGCCTTCCGCCCGGCCGCCGTGATCGTGCGCGGATGCGGCCCGTCGAGGCGCAGCCCGGCGAGCGGGAAGTCGGGGACGAGACGATGATCAACCACGGGTCACCCCCTGTCCAATTCCACGACACGCCGAGACCGCGCCCGTCCGATGCCCAACCCATTTCCCCACAACGCACACAAAAATCCTCGCCGATGGAGCACCTCGATCAGACGATGGCGCGGGGAGGACCCGCGAGGCCACCGGGTGGGCTCGGGTGGTGGGGATTCCGGCACCCTGCGGACGCTGGGATTGGTGCATCAGGCCGGTCATGCACAGCATGCCCTCTGGCCGCACTGAGGCGGCAGCCTCAGTCGTACCTGCGGAGGCCCAGCGCAGGCGAGCGTCGCCCACTCCAGCGACCTTCGCTGCTGGGCCGACATCCTCATCCTTCGCGTCCCGACAAGCCCTAGAATCGCCCGCATTCGCTTGCGCTAGGGGGCGGGGGGAGAGGGGAAGAAGGTAGCCCGAGGTTGCCCGAGGTAGCCCGAGGTTGCCCATTCCCACCTCAAAGCGGGGGTGGGAATGCAAGTGGGAATGCGTAATTCCAGTAAAATTACAATATATTGTATTCTTATTCCCACTATTCCCACCATTCCCACTTTTTTTCATGCTCCTAAAGCGAGGGCTCTCATGATGAGAGCATCCCCCCCGAAAAGTGGGAATGGGTGGGAATGCCAGGGATTTTCCTTGCGTGATGGTGGGAATAGAGGTGGGAATGCGGTGGGAATGGGTGGGAATGCTAGGCAATATCACAGGTTTCTCCCTGAACGTGGTCGAGCGCAGCCTTGGTGAACCGGATCACTCGTCCCTTGCCGAACCGTTTCACCTTGAGGTGATTCCCCTGCGCCTGGATCCATCCGCGATCGCGCCACAGACGCAGGAGCACGGCCTCGCCGCCGTGCTGTCGGAACAACTCAGCCAGGGCCGCATGGTTCGGATCGATGTCCACCGCGACCTGCTCGCACGCGCCCCCGGTCTCGGCGCTCGACCAGATCGACCACGCCAGCGGGCTTCCCTGTAGGCATATCTCGGGTTTGTATTCGATCTTCCCGGCGGTATCGGTCTCGGTCCAATGCTGCTTCAGCACGACGGTCAGGATCGCCTCAAGCGCCTGGATGTCGCGCGCCTCGGTCTGCGACCGCTGCCCCAGAATGCGATCGACCAGCCACTGCTGATGCGCCTGGTAGTCCCAATCGGCGTCCAGCAGACGGCCAAGGATCTCCGCTCCGGTGCGCCACAGCGCGATCGCGACGGCATCGCCACCCTTGAGGCCCGGGAAGTCGGCCTGGATCCGGTTGGCACGGCCACGGATCAGGTCCTGCCAGTCGCTCGGCGGCCGACTCCGGATCTGCTCCGCGATCTGTGGGGCCAGCACACCGTAGTGCTCGGACGCGTGTTGCAGGATGCGCGCGACCTCAGCGCTTGGGCAAGGCTGCAGGTCACTCTCGATGCAGCGGTAGTGCACGCCGGTATTCTGGCCCGGCAGCACCGCCGCCTCGGCCGCGTAGAACGCTACCCCATGCCGCGCCTCACCGCCTACCGCAATCTGCTTCTGCGAGCTGGTCACGCGCCGCTGCCCGTTGGCCAGGTAGTATAGCGCCGACCCGGCCTGAAGCGGTGCCGCCTCGACCAACTGCTGGAGTTCATCCAGGAAGATCGGCAGATCCGGCACGCCGGCCGCTCGATCCTGGAGCCCCTTCACGGTGCTCGATGCCGGCACCCGCAGTTCATTCGGCATCGCCCACACGCTGATGGCGTAGTCCAGCGCCGATCCCTTGCCCGACGACGAACGGCAGACCAGGCCATAGATGGGGGCTCGCGACGATGCCAGCCGCACGAACGGCGAGGCGACGCTGAAGCACACCGCCGTCAGGGCCGTGTACCCATCCACCCCGGCCGCGATCAGGGCGTCGACACCCTTCCGCCACCCCTCCACGTCGCCGTGCGTGGCCAAGGGCGGCCCGATGTACTGCACGTTCGCATCATCGCTCGGCCAGACCCAACGCCGGCCGCCGTTGATACCGACCCAACCGACGCGCGACAGGACTTCTATGGTCGGCTTGGTCACCGCCCGCCGGGCACAGGTCAGGTAGTCGGCAACCTTGCGGAACTTGGCCGAGGTCACCGGGCCATCTGGCAGCTTGATCAGTTCCGGCCCATCGCGCATCGCCTCATCCGCCAGCCACTGATGCCGAGGCTTGCCGCGATTGTCCAGCCAGCCGATCTTCCACCAGCTCGCGCCGGTCGCGGCGTCCAGTCCCTGCTGCTCGGGCCAGATCGGCAGATCGGTGATGCGCCCGACATAGTTCACCACCAGGCTGCCTTCCGTGTTGCGCTTCCATGGTGAGACCCCATGGAAGCCGAGATGCCAGGCAGGTGCCAACGCATCGAGGGAAATGCCCCCGAACTTCTCCGGCTCATCGCCGGACGCTGCCGACTGGTCGGATGCCGGCGGCTTGCCGCCACTACCGCCGCCAGACCCGGCAGACGATGGCACCAGTTCCGTCCCCTCGTCCTCGATGACGACGGGTTCATCAGCGAAGGCGTCCTCGCTCGCTGATGGCGGCCCGGCCGGCGCACGATCCGCCGCCGGACGGCCGCCGCGACCGATCTTCAGCTCATGCGTATTGCTGCCACGATCCTTCGATGCCGCACTGCGCATCAGGCGATCCACCTCGCGCGCGATGTCGGTCCAGGTGCCGCAACGGTTGATATAGTCCGTGACCACTTCGCGAATCACGACTTCGCTCGACAACTTGCCCTCGCGCAACCGCGCATATCCATGGCAGGCGATGGTGAAGGCCGTGGTGTCCTGCTTGCCGACCGTGGTCTCCTTGGGTGCGCAATACCTGCGGAAGGCATCATCGAAACGCTGGAGCAGATCGCGCGACTTCGCCTGCGGTGAGGTCGTGGACGCTGGTTTGGGATTCTCGACGTGTGCCTTCTTGGGAATGAGCCCGACTGACTCCGCTTTCCGACGGTAAACGTCCGGCACCTGGTCCCAATCCACCGGATGCGCCGCGATGATCTCCGCGATGGTCGCTGGATTCCTTGACTTGGGACGGAAATGCACCGGCACCGGTGACGACTTGTTATGTATGAACCCAGGAACCCGCATGACGCGCGGAAGATCGCCAATCTTCTCATCGGTGCGATAATACGCCGCAAGGTGGACCTGGGCTTTCGTGAACTGGTCCAAGGACTCACCTGGGACCAGGGTCCAATAGGCGTGCCAGTGCGTCGCATCACGCCAACATCCGAAGCACGGTTCGCGGCCGAAATGATCAGGCGCAGCCGTGCCATCCGCATCGATGAACAGGGCACGCAGCGACTTCACGTTCTCGGCTTGGCGATGGCCCTCGATATGATTGACCGCGATGAATATGCCTGCGCCAGCCGCATTCAATCGCTGCAATTCTGCCATGGCCTGATCCAGGGTCGCGGTCCAGGTCTTGACCAGAGCGCCACTCTTCCGCTTCTTGTCGTCATCGAAGGTCTGCCAGCATACGGCGCAATCCGGCTCGCCCGTCAGGGCGACCAGGAATGCGCGGGCCTGGTCCAGTTCGATGTTCACACCGTCTGACATGCTGACTCCTGCGCGAAGTACGCCTCGACGACCGCTATGACCTCAGGCCGATGCATTACCGAATCGGGGAATCGCTCCGCGATCCAACTGCTCACTCCTGGCCATTCGGCCGCGAAGGCGCATGCCCGCTCGACCGCCGATTCGATTTGCTTGGGATGCGGAGGGCGATTCATGGCCTGCTCAAAGATCCCCAGTGCCACCGCGTACCAGCCGCTGGGCGAACGGTTCCATTTATCCCGGAAGGCATGCCAGATCCATCCCGCCTTGTAGCCCTTTTCCCTCGCCGTGCAGGCAAGATGTACGTAGTCGCTGAATCGGCTCAGATCCCCCGCCGAATCGACATCCGCCATCACCGCTTCATCGCGCACCTTCACGTCCCGATCCTTTTCCAAGGACGCCCCGCAGTTCCGGCACATTGGCACCAGCCCATTCACCGCCCGGCACTTGGGGCAGATGCGGATCGCTTCTCCACGCTCGCGCGCCTGCTTCCGGTTCTCCTTATCCAGCCGGTATTCATCATCCTCATCCAGCATACCGAACCGTTGGACATTGTTCGCGTGATCGAGGATCAGGGCCTCGATCTTGTCGCGGCTCGGCCGCATCGCCCGGCCGCCGGCCTGGCGATAGAACGCCTTCGACTGCGTCGGCCGCGCCAGGATCACGCACGACACCGCCGGCAGATCCCACCCCTCGGTCAGCAGGTTGCAGTTGCACAGCACCTGGATCCGGCCGTCCGCGAGCTGCGCCAGGCGCTCAGCGCGCTCCTCCGCCGGGCTGCGACCGCTCACCGCCGCCGCCGTAACCCCGACCGCGTTGAACGCCTCGGCCAGGTGGGTCGCGTGGGTGATGTTGCAGCAGAATGCCACCGTGCACCGGCCGCTGCCCAGACGCTGCCAGGTCTCGACGATCTCATGGATCGGCCCGACGCCATCCATGACCTTCGCCGCTTCGTCCATCTTGAACTCGCCGCGCTCGGTCTTGACCTGGTCGAGCCCCTTGGGTGCCGCCGGGGCAAAGGTCCGCGTCGGCACCAGGAAACCGCCGGCGATGAGTTCCGAGACTCGCGCCCCGACCACCATGCCCTGGAACCACTCCGCCAGGCCGCGCCCATCCAGGCGGTACGGCGTCGCGGTCAGCCCCAGCAGTCGCGCTTTCGGCCACGCCTGCACTGCCTGCGCATGGCTGGTCGCCGGCAGGTGATGGCACTCGTCGACCACGATCAGATCAAACTCCTGCACCTGCGGATCCGCCCCCAACGCGATCGCTCCGGGGTCGCCCGCCAGCAACCGGGGCAGGCGCTTGATCAGGGTCAGTACCGACGCGACCTGCACCGGCTTCGACAGATCGCTGCGCACCCCGGCCTGGATCACCCCATGCGCCACGCCGCACTGCGTCAGCTTCGCCGACGCCTGCATGATCAATTCCTTGCGGTGCGCGAGGAACAATACCCGCTTCCCCTTCGCCACCGCGCTGACGATCACCTCGGCCGCGCACGCGGTCTTGCCGCCGCCTGTGGGCAGCACGAACACCACCGCCTTCGCTCCGCCGCGAAAGGCGGTGCGCAGGTTCTCAATGGCGTCCACCTGGTACGGCCGCAGGACGAAGGTCATTCCCCATCCCTCCCCAGCACCTGGTCGACGATGATCTTGGCCACATGGGCGTGGCCGTTCTTGCCGATCGCGAAGCGATGCGTGACCAGGTCCTCGCTGATGCCCTGCTCGCTGGGGTGGCCGGCGATGCCGTGCTGCGTGGTCGCGCCATCGACCCGGCTGACGCGCACGATGATGCCGCCATGGGCGCGCAGGAAGCGAGCTTCATTGTCAAAACGCACGTCTGGAAAGATGAAGGCCAGGTTCTTCGTCGGGAACTTCTCCAGGTGGTCCGCGACGCGCCACGACATCGCCAGGATCCAGAAATCCGGATGGACGTGCTTCCGGAACAGGTCCGTCCCGATCCACTGCAAGGCGCTGCGATAGGTCGCGAACTGGGGCAGGTGATCCGACCAGAATGGAACCCGCGCGTTCTTGTCCGCATCCTTGCCCCAGTAGTTCGCGCAGGTGCCGCCCAGCAGGGCCTGGGTCATCTCCTTGAGCGGGTCCGCAAAATGGAACGCGGGCAGCCGCCACTCCCCAGGCAGGGCCAATACGATGGCCTCCGCCAAGGTGTCCTTGCCGGACTGCATGGGACCGGTGATGCCGATGAAGATCCGTTTGCCGTCAGACCTGTGGTCAGACATGGCTCACCTCGCGCACGGGGTTCAGCGCTAGCCATTCCCTCCACTTGCGGTCGTCCTCATCCGCTCGTTTCCTGAACTCGACCCCGTCGATGATGCCGTCGGTCCAGTCGAGTTCGATGCCGCAGCGTGGGCAGTTATCCTGATGCTCACGAAGGTCCGCATCGTGGAGGCGCTCCATGCAGGCGAGGCAATACCGCTCGGCGCGGACCTCGGCTTCCTGCTCCTTCCGGCGGGTGCAGGAATCGCAGGTGCAGGCGTCGGCCAGATCCCACAGACAAGGGGTGCGCGCCATGGTCAAAACGCCGGCTCGGGTTCAGTCGGCATCATCGCCAGCCCACCGAAACCGGGCACCGAATGGCTGTCGAGAATGATCCCGCGCCGATCAGCCTCCGTCTGGATCGCGGCCTGGTTGTCCCAATCCACCTGGAACAGCCCTTGGCGACCCTGCTGCGGTAGCGGCTTCTCCAGGCGCATGACCACCTCCAATCCCCACACCCACCGCCCCGGCGTCCAGTCCCCGAGCGCCCGCTCCTGATCCGACACCGACACGTCTTCCGCCATGCTCGACTGCACCAGCTTCACCACCGCGATGATGCACCCGAACGGGAGATCCTCCTGCCAGTCCCCGCGATCGGTGTATCCGGCCCCGAGCAGCAGGTCGCACAGCGTGCCCAACTGGTAGGAATCCTGCGCGATCCGCATCCCCTGCCGCGACTTTCCGGCATGGATCGCGAAAAGTTCCTCTTGCCCAATACTTTCCGGCGGTCCCCAGGATCTGGTCTCGAACTTCTTCGCCCCGACTGCGATAAGCGACGCCCACGGCTGCCACAGACTGAGGGCGCGCATCATGCCGCCCCCTGCTGCTGCGCCGCCGCTTCTGCTGCCTTGGCCTTTGCTGCTTCCTTCTCCGCCAGCGTGATGAGCGACAAGCAATTCAGAGCCCCATCCAGCGCCTGCATGCTTTTCTCCAACCGCTTGCGCAGCGCGTAATAGTCCTCGCCGCGCTGCGAGCACGTCGCCATCGCCTTCTCATTCTCGCGATACGACCACGCATTGCGCGCGATGGCGAGGAGCGCTTCGTCCTTGGTCATGGTGCCGTCTGGATTGGGCATATCAGGACTCCCAGGGGCCGAAGAATGCCTGCATGAGCAGGATGGGGAAAAGGATCATCCACATGATCAACCCGCCTTCTTCGTCTTCGTCGCTTTCGCCGCCGTGCCCTTCGTCCGCTTTGCCACCTTCACGGCCTTCGTCTTCACCACCTTCGCGGCGCGCTTCACCGGCTCGGGAAACTCGACCAGGGCCAGGGCCTGCTGCGCCTGCGGTTTCAGCCCGCACCAGGTCTCGAACGTGGCGACGGCCTTGGCGTCGGGCAGGCAGGACGACAGCACCTGAGCGTCCTCGATTCCCCCCAGGCGCTCGCGCAGGTGGCCCCACAGGTCGGCCGTGCTCTCCTTCGTCGTGGTTGGCGCGGTGGCCTGTTTCCACGCTTCGGCGTTGTGCGACAGGTCGGCATGATCGATCAGGAAAACCAGCACCATGCGCAGCAGGTTGTCCAGATCCGGCTCGGGCATCTCGTCCAGGCGCTTGGCGATCGCGGCGAAACGGAACTTGAACCGCTTGGCCTCGCGGCGCTTCGCCTCGACGGCGGCGTTGGCCTCACGGTCGCCGGCAGATGAAACCCCGCGTCCGTCCTTCACCCCGAATGCCTTGCGCAGTTCCGGATCCGCATTCGGCGTGACCACCACCCACGACTGCCGTCCCGTGTCCGCATCGATCGCGGCCACCGCCCCCGCCTCGCTCTTCTTGGCATCGCGGATGGCCCAGGTCTTTTCCGCCACGATCGCGGTGGCCGGAAGTGTCGCCTTCGGCGGCGCTGGATTGCCATCGCGCCGCTCGGTCAGCACCAGCACCTTGGCACCGGACTCGGCCGCGCGCTTGGCCTGCACGGCGGTCTGCGCCTGGGCCTTGCGATACCAGCACGCGGCATCCAGGCAGCGGTCGTGCTTGCCGATCACGTCCGCGAACAGCAGCTCCTGGCAGCTCGACCGCTTCGGGCAGGAGCTGCACGCGCCGGCCTCGGGCACCAGGTCGGCGTCGTCCAGCTTCCAGGCCGCCGCCTTCAGCGAGTGAAGGTACTTCTCCGCGATGTGCTGCGCGAACTCCTTGGCGGTCTTGTCGCTGATCCAGGGACTGCCCTTCACCTCGGCTGCGAAATCACGCTGCACGGCCTCGGGCAGGCGCGCAACCTGCTCCAGGTGGGCAACCGACAGTTCCGGCCGCTTCGCCGCCAGCGCGACCCACTCCTCGACCAGCGCAGTCAACTGCGCCCGCTGCGCGACCCAGGCCGGGCGCTTGCCCAGGCGATCCGCGATCTGCTCGATCGACCGGCCGCTGTTCAGCAGCGACCGCACGCCCCGCGCCTCGTCCAGCGGATGCAGGTCCTCGCGCTGCAGGTTCTCCACCACCGTGATCTCCAACGCCGTGGCGTCATCGATCTCCAGCACCTTGCACTCGATCGATTCCATCCCGGCTAGCTTCGCGGCGCGGAACCGGCGTTCGCCGGCGAGGATCTCGTATCGGTACAGGATCTCCTCATCGCGGTTGCCTGGTGCGCCCGGGCCGACCGATCGGCCTTCCTCGATCTGGCGCACGACGATCGGTTCGATCTGACCCAGCGTGCGCAGCGACTCGGCCAGTTCCGCGATGGTCGGATCATCGTCCGCGATGCGCCGGGGATTGTCCGGCGACGGACGCAGATCCTCGAGCGCGAGGCGCGCGAAGGTCGGGGAATGGGGGATCGTAGCGATGGCGGCAGACGACGCAGCCGCTGATTCGGTCGGGGTGTTCATGCTCACTCCGGGGTGGTGGAATCGGACGATGGAATCACGTAGAACAAAACGCGGCCCAGGCGGATCACCGTGGTGACGGCCCGACGCGACCGCATGTCAGCCAAAGTGCGCTCCAGCGCGACCGGATCGCACGTCAATTCCGCGATCAGCGCGCCGACCGACATGCCCCAGGCCGGACCACCGTTGCACCGGTGCAGGGCGGCCAGGATCCGCTCCGGCAGGTCTGAGGGCGTCGACGTCAATACTGCGGGTGGAAGCGCAGGAACCGCGCTACCTCGGCGGGCGACATCCCCATCTGTGCGACCCGCAGCATCGTCGGCACCAGCCGGCGCAACCGGATGCGATGAAGAAACGCCAGATACTCGGCGGGAGATAATTCGCTCATCGGTGGTTTCCTCGGATTCGGGTGCGACGGTCTTCCACTCGACGTACACGCCGCCAGTGCCGACCTGGGTGAATACCACCGCTGTCACATGGCCGCGATCGCAGCGGCGCAGGCGGCGATCGACGCGCGCCGTGTGACCGCCGCAGCGGATGCACGCCGGCACGGATGGTTCGATATCGCGGCCCTGGGATGCCAGGAAGGTGCCCAGCGCCATCACTTCCATATGCCGGCGTTCTCGCGCCCTCATGGCGTCACCGTGGGTGCGTAGAACACCAGCCCCAGCATCGACCGGCAGCGGATCAGCCCGCGCTTCCACAGTGATTCCAGACGCTCATGGATCACGCGCAGCGGCAGGTGCGGACGCAACGCCACTTCCAACTGACGATCGGTCACCCCGATCAGCGGTCCGGCCTCTGACGCGGCGACGCGATCGAACACCAGGCAATCGACTGCCGAAAGGCAGGCGAGGTTCGCCAGCAGCGTGGTCGGATCCGTAGGCGGATGCTGGTAGCTCATTGCGCCACCCGGATGAGCGGCGCCGACCAGGTCATCGCGATGAACGGCGACCCGGCCTGGACGGGCGCGGGTGCCGGCACCGCGTGCGCCGGCAGCTTCCGACCCAGCGCCGCGCGCATGTCGCCTTCCAGCACGAAGCCGTACTCGACCAGCCGGGCACCCAGCCAGTCGGTGGAGTGGCTGGTCTCGCGGATCTTGCACTTGCGCAGGTTGGCGTCGGCTGCCGCCATGCGCCGCAGCTTCGACGGGCTGACGCGCATCAGGCCGGCGACTTCGCGGGATGAGAGGATCACGGCTTGATCTCCCGCATCAGCCAACGCCGGAGCCAAAGCACGAACCGCGCGGGCCGGCTGAGTTCCCGAACCGACCGGCCCTGACCGCCGCGCAGCACCGCACGCGGGGACTGCGCCGGCCATGCACCGCGACGCTCGATCGCCGGAAGCCGCGCCTCGCTGGCCTTCGCTGGCCAGCACGTCCGACGAATCAGGCCCGGCGCGGAACCTTGAGCGTCCGCAGACGCAGTTCCCGTGCGATCGCTTCCGCCGTGGCCAGACTGATGTTCGCGCCGTTCATGAATTTCGAGACGCAGACCGCGCTCACCCCCGTCCGGCGTCCGATCTCCCGCCGGGAAAATCCGCTGGCCAGGATCTTCGCCCGCAACTGATCCCCGATCGACGGATGTGGTGAATGCATGAGACGCTCCAGCCGGAATCATGGCAGGGGCGATGGCACCGCAAGGAATCATGACCGCGCTCCTTGTTTGAGTCGTGCCCGGATTTCACTCCTGGCCTTGGCGATGTGTGTTTCGAGGGCTGCAAGTTCGGCTTCGGTCTCGCGGGCTTCCCCGCGATCGATGTGGCCGTCCTCCAGGCGCGCCAGAAGGGCAGCGATCTCCGCCGCCGACTCGCGGGCGATCGCGCGCAACTCGCGCTCGACATCCTGGGCCTGCCCGGACTGAAGATCGCCCTGGATCGCGCTGACGACCGCATCCCCGACTGACGGATGCGCGATCGCCAAGGTGATCAGGTCGGCCGCCGTCCAGGCCGCGAGATCGCTGCCGCGCCGGCGAGGAGTCGATCGATCAGACCCGATCTCCAGGGCGATCGCGGTCGCGCCCTCGGCGTCCAGCAGGTCGCTGAACGACTGCGCCACCCGCGCCCGTGCGGCGGCGGCGCTCATGACTTGGCCCCAGCCTTTTTCGTGACGTCGTTCAGCGTGAGTTGATCGGCTTCCGTGATGCGGGTTTCCAGCCATTCCACCATGGCGGTCATCACGCGGGCACGTTCCTTCACCCGATTCTCGTGCTTGACCATGAAATTGATCAGATCCACATGGGGAATGCCGCTGATCGGCACAAGTTCCCCATCCACGAACGCTGGGACATCGAATGACGGCATGCCGTCTTCGAAGCCGCCAAGATTGACCTTCCCGTTGGTCACCCTGGAATAGCAAAGTTTCATGTCGAGAAACTGCTTCTCCAATTCCGCTCGCCGCTTGAAAAACCAATTCAGATGGCCCTGATCCAGATCGTGCATGCGCCGGCTGTGTTCCATCCACAACCGAACCAGCGAGGCATCCTGCGATTCCGCAACATCCTGGCATATCCCACTCGACCGGGGTGTCTGAACGGCGCTCATTGCCGTTCCCCTTTTCCTGCGCCAGACTGATCCAGGAGCCCATCATGCGCCGTGATCTCGACCTGCTGCGGAAGGTGATGATTGCCATCGAGGACCGGGGAGACGCCGAACTGGCCAGCACCATCCGCATTGATGGCGTTGACCGTGATCTTATCGATTACCACCTTATGCTGCTGATCGAGGCCGGGTTGGTTCGCGGCAGCGTGGGCAACTCGAACCAGATCCGCTTCTACCACCTCACCCTGTCCGGCCACGACTTCCTTGACCTGATGCGCTCTGACTTCGTCTGGCGCAGGGTCGTTGATTCCATGCGCGCCACCCTGGGCACCGCTGCCCTGGAGGTGATCCGCGACCGCCTGATCACCGTCGGCAAGGATCTCATCGGCGGCTAGCCAGACCTTGTCCATGATCGCCTTCGCTTCGGCGATCAGACGGTCGCGGACCAGAGCCAGTGGGGCGTTGTCCAGGGTGGCTCCCAGGGCGTCAAAGAGCCGGTGCCGCACGATGTCGCAGCGCATCAGGTCGAGGAAGTCATGCCCAGCCAGCGTCAGGTGGTGGAAGCCCACCCCGACCTGGCCACGCAGCAAACCGGCCTCGATCAGCAGGTTGATGTGGTAGTCGATCGCAACTTGGTTCACCCCGTCGACCGTGATGGTACGGGCGAACCCGCAATCGGACCGACCCTCAATCACTTTCATGACGTGAACCAGCAGATGGAGATCACGAGTCATGCGACCCTCCGCTGCGCCAGTTGCAGGCTGAACCGCAGCCCGCTGGAATCACCGGCCGGATCCGGGTGCCTGCTCAGATGCTCGACATCAGCCGCGATCAGGGCGCGCTGTGCCTCGGTCAGTCCGGCCAGGAAGCCCTGCGCCGCTGGGGACAGCGCGGTGCGGTGCTGCCGCAGCGTGAGGGTGGATGGTGCACTCATGACGCGACCGCCTGCCGATCATCACCGGCATGAACCTCGGCCATCGCCGCTTCCGCGCCCCGATCGTCCGCCGCCGGGCTGGCCGGCGTTGTCGCATCGGCGGCGTGCGCCCTGCGCCACGACTCGTCACACGCGCGGACGACCTCGGGCGTGGTCAGGCCGAGCTCCTTGGCCAGGGCCTCGCAGGTGGTCACCCGGGCCTGAACGACGCCAGTGGCGATCCGGCTGATGCCGTTGAGACTCAGGCAGGTGATGGAGGCGCGCGACCTTCCGACCCGGCGAAGCATCTCAGAGAGGTCTTCTTGGCTCATGCCAGCAAGCTAACAACTTACTACCACCTGTAAACAACTTTCCACCACTTGGAACATTTACCCGGAAATTCACAGTAGTTTTATGCGATCTCGCTTGAATGATGGGTTAAAGGCCCTCGGACTAAGCCAATCTGAGCTGGCCCGGCGCCTTGATGTCCGGCAATCGATCGTAAATCGCATATGTCTTGGCACTATGCCCGGCACCAAACACCTCCCCGCCATCGCAAAAATACTCAATTGTAGCGTTGAATGGCTGACGACCGGACGCGGCCAGCAACCCCCATGGGCACCCGTGCCGATCGACCAGCACGAGGCCGCCCTCTACAAGGCGCAACAAGACGCCGACGAAATGAAGCGTAATTGGAATGAAGAAAAGCAAAATAAGGCCAAAATAGAAGCTGAACTCAATGCCTTGAAATCCACCCTCGCCCGTGTCGAAGGCGAACGTGATGCCTATCTGAAACTACTGCGATCGCAAAGCGTACCAAAACCCCCTCCAACCGATGTCGCTCCCGCTGCCCCGACCGATGCAGACCACGCCGCCGCCGTGCTCGATGTCCTGACTGCCTCCCGCGAAGCCACCGCCGCGATCGCGGATCCGCAGAAAATCTCCAAGTTGTTCAGCCCTACGGATACTCCTGCCAAGAAGACGAATGTTCCCCGATAAACCCCAGGCGGCACCCGATCACGACACCTCGTCCAGTGACCGCATCGCCCAATCCAGCACGCATTTCATCTGCCGTCCGGCAGCCAGGCCGGCGCACCTGGTCACTGACGCCGCCCTGCCACCTGATCCGCGCTTGTGCCAACTCCCCGACCAGCTCGCCCGTGCCCTCGCCGCCCGTTTGCTGTTCACCGGGGCCAGCACCTTCGGCCAGATCACCCGCGAGCAGTCGCGCACCGTGCTGCGCGACTGGTGCCTGCACGATCTCGGCCCCGCACTGGTCAACGTCGATCTCGATGCCACCACCGCGATCATGACTCGTCTGCCGCAGCACCTGCCCGCCTGGAAACGCTGGCTCACCGGCCACATCGGCGATGCCGCCGCCCTGAGCGATCTCTGCTGGCTCCTGCGCCTCCACCCACGCACCATCGGCGCGCTGGAACGGCTGACGAAACGGATGTAGACTCCCCACGGAGGTTCCCATGCAGTACGCTTTCGCGTTGTTAATTTTTGTCTCTTTCGCTTGTGCTGACGAGGAACTGAATTCCAGGGAATGGAAACCCGCATTTAAATCAAACGGAGAGGAAGGTAAACGTCGTGAATTGACCTATGACCTCATGGGTAAGGGCAAAGTTAGATACCAAGAGCTTTTTGTTTTCCGTCCCGTCACAACGATTGGCAATGATGTTGGATTATTCATGGCTGTCCCCCTGAAACCAGCACCAGACGGAAGCCCCTCCTTTAATCGCTCTTACACCTTGGTCGGCGATACCGGTCAAGCAATTATGATCCGCATGTCTCGAGATAATGACAAAACGAGTGAGGTTTTAACAATCCCATTTATCAATGATGCTTTTGATCGGAAAATAGCAACATTTATCCACACTAGCATTTACTCGTACAGTGAGAAATTAGAGATAAAAAGGTCCGCTCATTCCGGATTTTATGAAATTGATCATTTAGCGATTTCAATCAAACCTTGATCCAAAGCTTCATTTGTGGCTGAGTTCATCAAGCGCAACGGCAAGTGGACGGTCCGCTGGCGCGAAGGCGGCCGCGCCGGCAAACGTCTGCGCAAATCCGGGTTCGTCACCAAGGGCGCAGCCGAGGCCTTCGCCGCCACGCTCGCCCCGCGCATCGCCGCGTCGCTCAAACTGTCGGCCTCGGCCGCCACCGGGGCCATGCCGCTGGAAACCCTGATCGAACGCTGGATCGAACGCGGCCGGGCCGAGGGTCGGGGTGAGATCTATCTGACCACTGCGCGCAAGCAGCTCCTCGCCATGGCAGAGACCATGGGCTGGCGGACCTCCGCAGACGTGACCCCGGCCGAGGTCGCGCGCTGGCGGGGCCTCCAGGGGGGTAAGAATGCGGTCCAAGGAGCGATCCTGCGCGCCTGCCTGCGCTGGGGCGACGAGGCCCTGGAACAGCCGCTGCACCGCCGGGCGCTTATCGCGCTGCGCCCGCCGAAACGACGCCGCAAGGTGCCAAAGCCGGCCATGCCCGCCAGCAACCTGGACCAGTGTCGCACCCGCGCCGGCTACCTCGGCGGCTGCGCGCCCGCTCTGCTCCACTGCCTGACCACCTACGGCTGGCGCCCGATCACGGCCGCCCGCCTGCGCGTCCAGGATCTCGACCTGGTACGCGCCGAGATCACCCTCGAGGTGAAGATGGTCGGCGAGCACCGGCATCCGCTCTTCCCCGAGTCGCTCTCCCTGCTGCGGCCGCTGACCACCGACCAGCCACCTAGCGCCCCCCTCTTTCGCACCGAAACCGGATCCGCCTTCGGTCTCAGCCCCGGCGAGTACTCGATCCCCAACTGGTGGCGCAAACGCTTCCCGGGCCTCGGCCCCGTCTACGACCTCAAGCGCTGGGCGCTCTCGCAGATGCTCGCCGGCGCCCCCCCCTGGCCGCGCGCCCTGACCCTGGCCGAAATCCGCCTCTTCACCGGCCACGCCACGACCCAGGCCCTGCTCATCTACCTCCGCCACAGCGACCAAACCGCCCGCGAACTCGTCAGCGGGTCACCAGCGAGCATGGGGTCCACCGTGGGTCCACCAAATCCGCTCCAGGGCGAATCTGGTACCACCACACGAATCATGAATCCAGCGTAAGTCTCTGTCCTAATTCACCCGGATCCCATGCGACTCCTGATGACCCAGCCTCGGCCCGGCTTTTAATCACAGGGTCCCGGGTTCGAACCCCGGCGGGCGCATGGTATTTGCCTTCTTGCGCATGCGATCCACGGCACGGCACCGGATGGCGTGGAAGCGTGGCCGGCATTCGCATCCAGCCGGCCTGCCCATTCGACGACATCGACTGCCCGAGGAGGGACTCGAACCCACACATCCGTGAGGATGGCGGTTTTTGAAACCGCTGCGTCTGCCATTCCGCCACTCGGGCTCGTTCACGGGTCCGTTCCCTCAGGCGGAATGGCCTCCGGTCTGCAAGCAGGGCGGAATCATGGGGTGGACGCCGGATCTGTCCATGCCCAGAGCGCGGGTCATCGCCGGGCGCATGAACGGTCGGACTCCCCGGGAGCGCCAGCGTCCCGCCGGCCGGGTTCATCGATCCGTCGTCACGGTGCGGAAGCTGCGCCCAGGACACGCGTGGCGACCGCGACATCCTGGCGGATCTGGGCGGCGAGCGCGGACAGATCGGGAAAACGCTGCTCGGGGCGGATGCGGTCGATGAATTCCAGGACCAGACGCTGGCCGTAGCAGTCGCCGCTCCAGCCGATGAGGTGCGCTTCGACGGTCAACGGACGGTCAGGGGCGAGCGTCGGCAGGCGACCGACGTTGACGGCGGCGGGCACACGTCGACCGGCGACCTCGGCCCAGGCGGCATAGACCCCCTGCGCGGGTTCGGCGTTCTCGCGATCGGCGCAATTGGCGGTGGGAAATCCCAGTTGACGACCGCGTCCGTCACCGCGCGCGACCGTGCCGACCAGGCGGTGCGGGCGGCCGGACAGGACGGTCAGACCGGCCACGTCGCCGGCGGTGAGCGCCTCGCGGATGCGGCTGGACGAGATCGGCCCGACGGCGTCATGGAGACGCGGAACGATCACCAGCGGCAGGCCCTGGTCGCGGGCGACCGCGGCCAGGGTGTCGGCGTCGGATGCACGTCCGCGCCCGCCCCGGAAATCATCGCCGACCACCAAGGCGATCGGATCGAAGCGCTGCCGCACCAGGGCGACGAAGGCGACGGCATCCAGCGGCCGCACGTGCGCAAAAGGCAGGAAGAACTCGGTGCAGTTCCACGCGGACAGGATGGCGGCGCGTTCAGACCGGGCGATCAGCGGCTGCCGCGCGGGCCAGCCCAGCACCTCGGCCATGCCGGTGAAGCCCAGCAGTCCGGGTTGGCCGAACTGCCGCGCGGATTCGGCCAGGGTGCGATGTCCGCGATGCAGGGCGTCGAACTTGCCGATGCACAGGGAGGGTCGCTGGGCGGCGTCCACCATCATTCCCCCAGCCAGCGGATGCGGCCGGTCGCCACGGCGTCGCGCCAGCCCGGACCGGCCAATTGGCGTCGTGCGTCGGAGAAACGACGTTCCTCGATGAGCGCGGCGACGGCCTTGCCCGTCTCTGACGTCGGCGCCAGCCGATCCGCCAGCAGGGCGGCGCGGCGACGCAGGCGTCCTTCGTTCCCTTCCGCGATGTCGCGCCCCCAGCGCAGCTGGTCGCGGCTGACGTAATCCGGCGGTGCGGCGATCCAGGCCAGTTCGCCCTGCCAGACCTCCAAAGCGTCGAGCCAGCGCAGCAGGGCGCGGCGATGCTCGCCTTTGCCGTGCATCAGATTCCCATCGAACTCCAGGGCCAATGGCACCATCCGCCGCCGCGTCGAGATCACGGGGTAGCGCTGGATCTCTCCGATCCGAACGGCCAGGGCGTAGAAATCGGCGGCGAGCGAGAAGCTGGTCCGGCCGGGACTGAGATCGATGTCGAGGCGGCGGTCGGCCGGCAGGGCGCGGTTCACCGCCGCCACCGCCGGGGCGAGTATCGGCCGCCAGTCGCGGGCGGCGAAATCGGCGGTGAAGCCGGCGTCATCGGTGCGATGCATGAACAGGAAGCCGAGATGCGCGGCCAGGCGTTCGCTGCCGGGATTGCGTTCGATCCCCCGCGCGTTGGCGCTGACCCCGGCCACGTACCAGGCCCACTTGCTCTGACGGTCCTCGATCTGGGCCGGCAGGTTGTAGACCATGTCATAGGCCATGTATTCCCAGACCAGTTCGAAGCGCGGCTGGATCCGGCTGATCGCGCCATACAGCGCCACGTATTCGTAGAAGCGCCCGGCCTGCTTCGCCCCGTCGGCGCGCATCCACAGCAGGTCGCAGGCAAGGCCGCGGAAGCCGCCCAGCATCAAGGTGCCGGCGAACTCGCCCGGGGTCAGGGCCTGATGGACCTCGGTGTTCGGCACGATGGCGGCCCGGCGTGGCGCGATCAGGAAGGTTGCGACGAGCTGCGCCGCGATGAGCAGGGCGACGCCGAGGGCGGCAGGGCGCAGACCGGTGATGCGGGACGGCGCCATGATCAGACCTCGTGCCGGGCCAGCCCGAACCAGGCGAGGCCGAGGAAGACCGTGCTGAACGCCCCGAAATAGGTCCAGGCCCCGCCGACCGCATCCCAGGTCACCTGCCTGCCGCCGGCGAGCTGCGCCGCGGTGTTGACGCGATCGAAATCCGGCACGACCACCAGGGCCAGTTCCAGCAGCCGGCGCGCCGGTGCGGACGGATTGTGGTATTCCAGCATGTCCGGGATGGTGCCGACCACGCTGCCCGCGACCACCAGGGTCAGGCCGCCGAGCAGCGCCACCGCGATCCGGGCATGCACCGCGATGAGCAGGGTGCAGGCCGCGAGCATGCCGGCGATCGCCAGCTGCACCCCGGCGGCGCGCATCAGGTTGACGAACAGGCCCCCGCCCGGCTGCGCCACCAGGAGCGCATCGGCGCGGTTGAGGACGAGCGGGATCGGGGTCTTGCGCACCAGCTGCACGGTGGCGCCGCCATCGGCGGAGATGCAGGCGGCCGGCAGGCGCAGCCGGGCCCAGTCCTGGCCGAGATCGTTGCGGGCGTCCTCGATGTCGGTGAGGACGATCGCGCCACGCCCGGTCGCATCCTTGCCATACGGAGAGGCGGGATCGAGCGGCAGCGCCTGCGCCCTGGCGCTGTCGCCGCCGGGCCAGGCGGTGATCTCGACGGCGCAGCGCGGGCTGCCGTCGAAGTCCTCGCCGCGCACCCGCGCCCGCAGCAGCAGTTCGAAGCCCCCGGCGGGAGCGCGGCCGAGCCCTTCCAGGCGCCAGCGCACGCCTTCACCGGAGGATCCCGCCAGGCTGAGCCGGGTCTGCGCCGCCGGGATCGCGACCGTCTCTCCGCTCAGGGTGATGCGGCTCCAGTCGCTGGCCGGAACGATCCGGCGCGCGTCCGGCACCCCGCCGTGGCCGCGCCAGAGGACCTCGGCCGCGCCGCTGCCGACCGCCGCCAGCACCGCCAGCGCGAGGGCGATCCAGCCGAGCACCCCGGTCCAGCGGCCGAGCAGATAACCCAGGCGCGACGCAGGCTTGGACAGCACCGCGATGACGGTCCTGGATTCCAGGTCCCGCCGCAGCTGCGCCGCCGCGAGCAGGATCGCGAGCAGCGTCGCGACGAAGGCCGAACCGCTGGTCACCACCACGACGGCCAGCTTCAGCCGCGAGGTCTCATCCACCGCGCCCAGGCGCAGGGCGGCGATGCCCATCGCGACCGCGGCGGCGGCGACCGCCCACCACAGCCCCGAACGGGTGGCCTCGCGTACGCTCAGCCCGACCAGGGCGCGCCAGCTGGAGATGATCGCCGGGAGCATGCGGTTCAGGCGCCACCGTTCTTGCGGCCGTCGGCGGCGGCGATGATGCGGCGGAAGCGGGCTTCCAGCCGTTCCCGTGGCGGCGCGATGCCGCGCAGGCGGTCGCCGGCGGCGGCGCGCACGCCGGCGAGCACCGCCTCGCCGGGTGCCTCCAGCTCGACCATCATCCGGCGGTCGTCGCGCAGCAGCTCCTCGACCGTGCCGCATTCGAGCAGCCGGCCCTGATGCAGCACCGCGAGGCGGTCGCAGACATCCTCGACATCGGCGAGGAGATGGCTGCACAGCAGCACCGTCTTGCCGGCGCGCTTCAGTTCGACGATGAGATCCTTGACCTCGGCGGATCCGATCGGATCCAGGCCCGAGGTCGGCTCGTCGAGGATGACCAGGTCGGGATCGTTGATGAGCGCCTGGGCGAGGCCGAGCCGGCGCGCCATGCCCTTGGAGTATTCACCCAGCCGACGCCGCCGGGCGTGCGCCAGACCGACGCGCTGGATCAGCTTTTCGCTGCGTTCCCGGATGACCGCGGCCTCCAGGCCGAAGATCCGCCCGAAGAACGCCAGCGTCTCATCGGCGTTCAGGAAGCGGTACAGGTAGGTTTCTTCCGGCAGGTAGCCGATGCGGCGCTTCACCTCGCGATCGGAGGGATCGCGCCCGAACACGAACGCATCGCCGGTGCTCGGGCGCAGCAGGCCGAGGAGCAGCTTGATCGTCGTGGTCTTGCCGGATCCGTTCGGCCCGAGCAGGCCGAAGACCTCGCCGGGCCGGACTTCCAGATTCAGGTCCGCCAGGGCCGTGACCCGCGCCCGGCCCCAGAAATCGGCGTAGCGCTTGCCCAGGCCGACCGTGCGCAGGATCGGTGCATCGTTCATGGCCGGCATGCTAGATGCCGAGAGGGATCCCGGAAGCCCGGACGCCGGCGCGGACGACGGCCGTGGCATCGATGTTCCCGCGGGATCGATTGTACCCGGAACCGGGGCAGCCTCCACTGATGAGGTGGATCAGGCATGAGCCAGCGCAGAGCCGACGGTCCATGATTGCCCCCTCCCCCCTTCCGATCCAGGCTTCCTCCATGAGCGACGGCGATGCCCTGACGCGGTTCCTGGCCAAGCGCAGCGAAGCCGCCTTCGCCGACCTGGTCGCCGAACATGGGCGCCTGGTGCATTCGGCGGCGGCATGGCAGTTTCCCCAGGATCCGGCGACGGCCGATGAGGTCGCCCAATCCACCTTCCTGGTGCTGTACCAGCGTGCCGACCGCATCCGCGATCCCGCCACCATCCGCAGCTGGCTGGTCGGGATCGTCCGCCGCGTCGCCAAGGACCGTCGCCAAGCCGATGCCGCCAGACGATTCCACGAACGAAAGGCCGCCATGTCGCATCCCGCCGCCTCCGTCACGTCTGATGCGGGAGAGACGCTCTGGGCCGAGGCCCGCGAGCACCTGACCGAGGCGCTCGCCGCGATGCCGACTGCGCTCAGTTCGGCGCTCATCGCCCAGTACCTCGACGCGCGCGACCGGCGCGACGCCGCCAGCTCCTTGGGCGTCAGTGAAAACACGCTCAAGATGCGGGTCCAGCGCGGGCTGGCCTGGCTGCGCGGCTGGTATGCGCGCAAAGGGATGACGATCGAGACCACCGCGCTGTCGGGTTTCCTGGTCGCGCTGCCGATGAGCGACCTGCCGGCGACCTGGGCGGCCACCACCGCCCACGCGGTGTCCTCGGGCACCTTGCCGGCGGCAACCACGGCTTCCGCCGCCGCGGTGGGAAAATCCCTGGCCGTGACCGGTCTGGTCAAGGTGGCGGGAATCGCCATCGGCTGCGCCGCCGCCGCCGGTCTTGCGGTGGGGGTGGCGATCTGGAGCGGACCACCGCGACCGGCCGCACCCGTCCTCGGGGATCCGCTGGCGGTGGCACCGCCTGCGGATCCACCGGCCAGACCGGGACTGGTGCCGCTCGGTCACAAGGATTTCTATCCTTCGGACGCACGCCCGGTCGGATATCGCGGCGATGGCAGCGGCTGGTTCCCCGGGGCGACCATCGTCAGCGAATGGCAGGAGGGCGCTCCGGTCGAGAAGGAGGCGACCGTACCCGATCTCGTGTCGCTCAAGCCGGTCAAAGGGAAGTACATAGACCTCGACGAGGCCAAGCCCAAGAACATCGTCTGGAAGACGCTGCTGCCGACCTACGGCAACACGCCGCCGCTGGTCGTGGGCGACAAGGTCTTCACCCAGGGCGAGTTCTGGCACCTGTACTGCGTCGACGCCAACACCGGCAAACTGCTCTGGTCCCATGCGTGCAGTCCCTGGGATGCCGCCGGGCTCGACCGGAAACTTGTCGAGAAACTTGAAAAACTCTATGAGTTGCAGCAATCGGTGCTGTCCGGGGTATCCAGGTTCCTGTTCGGCGGCACGACCTCGCGCGGCCTCGGCGCGGATGAGGCGCTGCCCCTGTTCCTCGACTACGAGAAGGACGTGCCGGTACTGCTCGCAGGGCTGAAGGAGCTGGATCCCGAGAACCTGAAGGTCTACGAAGAGGCGAGTCAGAAGACGCTGAAGGCACTGGAGCCGTTCCGCACCCCGGAGAAGATCCCGCTGAGCGGTGGCCACAATGGCCGGCCGATCCTGCAAGTCGGCAAGCTCGGGGGCGAATACGAATGGCCGGCGGCGGTCCAGGCGTTGTCCACCGCCATCCAGGCCCGCATCGCCAATTTGAGCCCGGTGGCAGTGAACCTGACCGTGCCCTGGGGCAACATGGTCGGCTTCACCCTGAGCGGGCTGGTCAGCGACGGCAAACGGATCTACGGCCGGACCTTCCAGGGCCAAAGCTGGTGCGTCGATCTCGACGGCAAGCGGATCTGGGCCACGTTCGATCACGACTGCACCGGCAATCCCGGCAACGGCCAATGCGCGAATCCGCCGGTGCTGGTCGATGAGATCCTGTATCTCGGATATCCCCGCCATTACTCGAGCAAGAAGAAGTTCAGCCGCATCGGCAAAGGATATGACAAGCTGACGGGCAAGAAGAAATGGGAGGTCATGATGACGACGACTTCCGAATATGAGGTCAATCCCGCGGTGCCCTTGCGGTTGCAGCTGGGCGGCAAGGAACTCGCCGTGCTGGTGCTGCAGGACAATCAGATCGTGCGCGCGGCTGACGGGATCGTGGTCGGCAAGGTTCCGTTGACCGGCGACACCGGCAGTTCCGCCGTCGCGATGGGAGATCTCTTCCTGCGCGGCGGCGGAAAGACCGAAGCCAAGAACATCACCGCCTTCCGGCTGACCGCCAAGGATGACAAGACCGTCGAAGTGGCCAAGGTCTACGAAACCACGAACGACCCCAAACTGACCGGACTGATCGCCACCGACCAGCTGCTGATCGCACGTGACGTGGTGGAACTCAGCAGCGGCAAGACCATCGCCCAGGGGGCGCGTGGATCGGGGACGGCCGCGGGCACCAACGACATCCTGGTCGGCAGCCTGCGCATCTGGGGTGGTGGGGAAGAGGGCGGCATGGTGGCCTGGAATCCGCTCATTGGGAATGGCTGGGGCGGTCGCCGGTTCGACGGCAAGAACCTGGTGGGTTTCACCGTGGTCGATTACCGTGATCCCGCCAAACCGAAGCCCGTCACCAACAGGAATTATCTCGGGTCGGCCGCCCAGCCTCCGGTTCCGTGGTACGAGAAATGGACCCCGGCCTTGTTCGCCAATGCGAACTATTTCGACAAGTCCAAGGGCAAGCCGGCGCACCTGCTGACCCAGGACACGGGAGTCTATCCCCAGGGCAACCGCCTGTTCATTCGCACGGTCGGCCACCTGTACTGCATCGGCGATCCCAAGGTGCCCTACGACTGGAATCCCGCATCACGGCCGAAATGACGATCCGGGCGGATCGGGGGTACGCGAAAGCGCTCCGCGCCTAGGATGCTCTGGATTCCCGTTGTCACGGATCAGTCTTCCCCAACCAAGGATGCCACGATGAACCGCCTGCTCCTGCTCAGCCTGATGTGCGGTTCCATGCTGCCCGGCGAACCGGCGTTGCCGGCGGATCTGCCGGTCGGCGGTCTCGCGGTGGCGATCGGCATCGATGATGTCCCGCTGCTTGGCGAACTCTCGGCCCAGGGCCAGCGTCCGGTCCACGTCCTGGTCGAGCCGGGCAAGGTCGAGCGCCTGCGCGCCGAGTTGCGCAAAGCGGGTCGGCTCGGTCCGATCCAGATCGAGGGCTGGTCGACGGCGGTGCTGCCCTTTGCCGACCGCCTGGCGCGCCTCGTGGTCTGCGCCGATGCTGCGGTGAAGCCGGAGGAATCGCTGCGCATCACGGCCCCATTGGGGGTCCGCCTGACCCGGGCCGGAGGCGGTTGGAGATCCGAAGCGGCACCGATGTCCGCAGACATGGACGAATGGACCCATCCCTGGCACGACGCCGGGCGCTCGCGCCTGTCCGCTGACAGGATCTGCGGCCCGGCCCAGGCCCTGCAATGGCAGGCGGGTCCGCTCTACCGCCAGGCGGTGACCGTTGCTGGATCCGGGTGCGTGATCGCCTTGGAGTTTCCCGCCAAGGACGCCACCGATCTGGTCGTCCGCGATGCCGCGAGCGGCGTCCTGCGCTGGCGCAGCCGGATCGCGCTGGCCGGCAGCCGCCACGCACCCCAGGGATTCCAGAACGCATGGTTCAATGGCGATGGGACAGGCGGACTCATCGAGAGCCTGACCATCGCCGGCGACCGGCTCTTCGTGGCGGCCCAGTCGAAACCGCTCGTCCTGAGCCTGAAGGACGGCGCCAAGCTGGGCGAGCTCGCCACTTCAAGTCCGGTGCGCCGGCTGCCCGTGCAGGCGAACCGGGTTCTGGCGGCAGCCAAGAGCAGACTCGAATGTTTCGACGCCGTCACCTTCGCCCCCGCCTGGTCGCGCGAGGGCATGGCGAACGATCTCTGCCTGAGCCCCGGCGGCCTGGCCCTCTTCATCGACAGCAGCAAGACCCCCTCCGATCTGGTGGCCGTGCAGGTGGCCGATGGCAGCGACGCCTGGCGGGTCGGGATGGAGCCCTACTGGGATGCGGCGGCGCCGGTGAAGAAGGGCAAGAACGGCTACATAGAGCCGCAAGTGCGCATCGCCCTGGTCACTGCCGACCTGTTGGTGCTGCGCGGATCGCGCGGCGGAGGCGAAATCATCGTGCTGGATCCGGTTTCCGGCAAGGAACGCTGGCATGCCGGCCACGTGCCGTTCCCGATCAAGCAGGAACGCGGTCCGGACAAGCCGGTTGAAGGGGCCATCCCGTCGATCAACCAGATCGTGCTCGGCGGCGGTCGGCTCTGGTACAGCGCGGGCGAGCAGCCACCCGCCCGCATCGCCCTCGACCCCATGACCGGAAACCGCATCGGCCACATGCGCTACACCGGGGTCAACGATTTCTGCCAGTGGGCGCTGGGCTCGCCCCGGCTGGTGTCGTTCAAGGACTGCATCTGGCTGGATGCGGTGGCGATCGCCGGCGTCCTGAAGGCGGACGGCGGAACCACCTGGAAGTCGGACGGAACATTGACCGCGGACGGCTATTCCACCGGCAACGGCCGCTGCGGCTGGCAGCCGATCATCGCCTACGGTCAGAACTATTTCGGGCCGAAGGACTGCAATTGCAGCACCAACGGTGCGGCGCTGCGCGCCGCCATCGAGCGTGCCCAGATCGCGCCAGCGCAGCAGGACGACGGCCGCCTGGGCATGGTCGAGGCAGGAGGCGGCAAGCCCGGACCGGATCTGATCGGCTGGAACCAGTTCGGGGCGGACGCGCGCCGTTCATTCGCGGTGAAAGGCAATCTGCACCGCATCGGTGCAGGAACGTTGGAAGACCACCCTGCCGCTGGCCGCACCCAGCGAATGGATCCCATGGATCTGCGACGATGAACGCCTGAGCCAGCCGGTCGTGGCGGGTGACCGGGTCTGGGTCAGCGATCCCGACGCCGGCGAGGTCATCTGCCTCGGCCTCGCCGACGGCAAGGAACGCTTCCGCTCCAGCCTCGGCAACCGCATCGATGGTCCGCCCGCCATCGTGCAGGGCCTGGTGGTCGCCGGCGGCCACGACGGCTGGCTGTACGCCTGGTCGACCGCCGACGGGTCGCTGGTCCGCCGCACCCGCCTCGCCGCTGGTGAACGTCGCATCGCCATCCAAGGCCGGATCGAATCCCCCTGGCCGGTGGTCGGCCCGGTGGTGGTCGATGGGCTGCGCGCCTACGCGATGGTTGGCCGGCATCAGCGCATGGCCGAACGGGTCCACACCACCGCGGTCAACCTGTCCGACGGTGTTCCCGTCTGGCGCAAGGTCGAACACGCCTTCGCCGGCATGCTCGCCATCGACGGCGGCGCGGTGGTGTCCTGCCTGGGCATCGGCGCCACGGGGTGGTGGGGGGAACAGATGCACGGCGTCAACCGAGACCCTGCAAGCGGGGCAACGGCGAAGGCCTCGCCGGGCCTGTCGACCCGTCTCGCCCGCAACCACCTCCTCCATCGCAGCCAACCCGGGCCGGCAGGGTCAGGGCCGTTCGTCTGCGCGGATGATGGCTCCAACCTGGCGTGGTTCGACTACGCCGGACGCGAGGTCCGGTTGAGCCCACGCGCAGGGTTCGCCCCCAAGATGAAATTCTCAGGATCGGTCGAGACCATCAACGCAGCGGACCTGAACAGGAACGCGACCTGGCGTCTGACCGTGCCCGATGGCGAGATCGCAGTGGCGGTGGCGATCGCCGGCGACGCGGTGGTATGCGCCAGCAACCGCCCCGCCCCTGCCGACAAGGGCGGCCTCGCGGCGGGCCATCTCTGGGTGCTCAACCTGGCCGACGGCAAGGAGCGCCAGCGCCTCGATCTGCCGCATCCGATCGCGCACCAGGGCATCGCCATCCATGACGGCGCGATCGTGCTGTCCGGCCGCAACGGCCAGGTCACGGCCTACGGGGCGCGCTGAACCGGGCACAAAAACAGCGACGCCGGGAATCGGCGGAGCGATTCCCGGCGTCGGACGCCTTGCCTGGCGGCTGGATAGCGGCGCTTACTTGCGCGTCTCTTTCGAGTCGATCCACGCCATCATCTTGCGCAGCTTGCGGCCGACGACCTCGACCGGGTGGTTGGCTTCCGACTTGCGCTTCTTGTTCATCCACGGCTTGCCGGCCTTGCACTCGGCACGGAAGTTCTTGGCGAACTTGCCCGACTGGATGTCCTTGAGGATCTTCTCCATCGTCTTGCGGGTCTGCTTGGTGATGATCTTCGGGCCGGTGATGTAGTCGCCGTATTCGGCGGTGTTCGAGATCGAGTAGCGCATGTAGCTGATGCCGCCCTGGTACATCAGGTCGACGATCAGCTTGACCTCGTGCAGGCATTCGAAGTAGGCCATCTCGGGCGGGTAGCCGGCCTTGACCAGGGTCTCGAAGCCGGACTGGACCAGGGCCGACAGGCCGCCGCAGAGCACGGCCTGTTCGCCGAAGAGGTCGGTCTCGGTCTCGTCCTTGAAGGTGGTCTGGATGATGCCGGCGCGGCCGCCGCCGACGGCGTTGCCGTAGGCGATGGCGCGCTTGAGCGCCTTGCCGGTGGCGTTCTGGGCCACCGCGACCAGGCAGGGGACGCCGCCGCCCTTGAGGTACTCGCTGCGCACCGTGTGGCCGGGGCCCTTGGGCGCGATCATCGTCACGTCGACATCCTTGGGCGGCTTGACGAAGCCGAAGTGGATGTTGAAGCCGTGCGCGACCATCAGCATCATGCCCTTGCGCAGGTTCGGCTGGATGTCGGCGGCGTACACGTCGGGCAGGAACTCGTCGGGGACGAGGCACATCACGATGTCGGCCTTCTGCACCGCCTCGGCCGGGGGCAGGACCGCAAAACCGTGCTTGAGCGCGAGCTTGGCGTTCGGGCTGGTGCGGTTGTGGTTGCCGATGATGACGGTCAGACCGCTGTCGCGCAGGTTCTGGGCGTGGGCGTGGCCCTGGCTGCCATAGCCGATCACCGCGATCGTGCTGCCGGCGATCGCGCTGGTGTCCGAGGTTTTGCCGTAGGTGACCTTGATGGCCATGGGGCCGCTCCGTGGTTGGGGTTGGTTGAGGGTGCGGCACGGTAGTGGGCATGCGTGGAGACTCAACCATCGGAATCGCTTCTGCACGCGGCTGCTGGCCGCACCGCTGCGAGCGAGACACCGGCGCGCAGACGGTCCCGCCCGGTTGCGCACCAGCCGTGATCGGCGCGCGCTTGTCGATGCGACCTTTTTTCCCATTGGCGTTGTGGCGCAGCTACGTTACCCCTACGAACTCACCTGCACTATCCTGCGAAATCGGCGGCCTAGCCGGCCAGCCAGGAGCCCGACGATGAAAATTCATGAATTCCAGGCGAAACAGCTGCTGCGCGCGCATGGCGTGCCGCTGCTGCGCGGAACCGCGGTGACCACCGCGGCGGCGGCAGGCGCGGCGGCGCAGGAGCTCGCCAGCCCGGTGGTGGTGGTGAAGGCGCAGATCCACGCCGGCGGCCGTGGCAAGGGCACGGTCTACGCCGATGCGGCGATGACCACCCTGGTGCAGGAGGGCGGGGTCAAGCTCGCCAGGTCTCCCGCCGAAGCCGAAGCGCAGGCGGCGAAGCTGCTTGGCAACTACCTCAAGACGGCGCAGACCGGCGGCGAGGCCCGGCGCATCGGCACCGTCTACATCGAGGATGGCTGCCGCATCGCGAAGGAGCTGTATTTCTCCATCCTGCTCGACCGCAGCGTCGGGCAGCCGCTGGTGGTCGCGTCCGCCGATGGCGGCATGGACATCGAAAAGGTCGCGCACGACACGCCCGAGCGCATCCACCGCCTCCACTTCGATCCGCTCGCCGGACTCGGCGACTGGCAGGCGCGCGGCCTCGCCTTCGCGATCGGTCTGAGCGGCGCGCAGATCCCCGCCTTCATCGCCGCCGCCAAGGCCCTGGCGCGCGGCTTCCTCGCCCTCGACGCCGACCTGGTCGAGGTCAACCCGCTGGTCGTCACCGCGGATGACCAGGTGGTCGCGCTGGATGCCAAGGTGTCGATCGACGACAATGCGCTCTTCCGCCATGCCGACATCGCGGCGATGCTCGACCCGAACGAGGAAGACCCCGCCGAGCTGGAGGCCAAGAAGCACGACATGGCCTTCGTGAAGCTGACCGGCAACATCGGCTGCCTGGTCAACGGCGCCGGTCTGGCGATGGCCACCATGGACGCGATCGCGCAGTATGGCGCCAGGCAGGGCGCCTTCCCGGCGAACTTCCTCGATGTCGGCGGCGGCGCCACGGCGGAAAAGGTCACCACCGCGTTCAAGATCATCCTACGCGATCCGGCCGTCGAGGCGATCCTGGTCAACATCTTCGGCGGCATCATGAAGTGCGACACCATCGCCACCGGCATCCTGGCGGCGGTGAACGAGGTCGGCCTCGACCGGCCGCTCGTGGTCCGGCTCGAAGGCACCAACGTGGCCCAGGGCAAGGAGATCATCGCGAAGAGCGGCCTGAAGGTCATCGCCGCCGACGACCTGCGCGACGGCTGCGCCAAGGCCGCCAAGGCCGCCGCCGACTACCGCGCCGCCAAGGGTCTCGCCCCCCGCCCGGCGCTGCCAGAACCGGCTCCCATCGCTTATGAACCGCCGGTCACGCAAACGAAGGCGGTCTCCAAGCCCGCCAGGAAGACGGCCCCGAAGCCGGTGAAACCGACCGCCAAGCCAAAGGCCCTGGCAAAAGCCAAGCCGGCTAAAAAGGCCAAGCCAGCGCCAAAAGCCAAGCCAGCGAAAAAGCCTGGGGCCAAGCCGAAGAAAATGACCAAGCCCAGGTGGCCGACCGCAGCCCGCAAGCCGGCCAAGCGCCGCTGAGTCAGCCGGATCCCGCGCCACCATTTCCTGAAAGACCCCCTCCATGTCCGTCCTCGTCGACAAGAACACCCGCCTCATCTGCCAGGGCATCACCGGCAAGGTCGGGACGTTCCATTCCAACGGCGCCATCACCTACGGCACCCGCTTCGTCGGCGGGGTCACGCCGGGCAAGGGCGGCCAGACCTGGACCGCCGAGAACGGCAAGTCCTTTCCGATCTGGAACACCGTGACCGAGGCGGTGCAGCACGGCGGCGCCACCGCGTCGATGATCTTCGTCCCGCCGCCCGGCGCGGCCGATGCGATCAACGAGGCCATCGATGCCGGCGTCGCGCTGATCGTCTGCATCACCGAGGGCATCCCGGCGCGCGACCTGTACCTGGTGCGGCGCAAGCTGGAAAAGTCGTCATCGCGCCTGGTCGGCCCGAACTGCCCCGGCGTCATCACGCCCGGCGAGTGCAAGATCGGCATCATGCCCGGCTACATCCACAAGCGCGGTTCCACCGGCATCGTCAGCCGCTCCGGCACGCTCACCTATGAAGCGGTCTTCCAGTCCACCGGCTGCGGCCTCGGCCAGTCGACCTGCATCGGCATCGGCGGCGATCCGCTCAAGGGCACCGACTTCATCGACTGCCTGCGCCTGTTCCAGGATGACCCCGAGACCAGGCAGATCATCATGATCGGCGAGATCGGCGGCGATTCGGAGGAACGCGCCTGCGCATTCATCAAGGAGCACGTCACCAAGCCGGTGGTCGGCTTCATCGCCGGCAGCCGCGCGCCCAAGGGCAAGCGCATGGGGCATGCCGGGGCCATCGTCAGCGGCAACACCGGAACCGCCGAGGCCAAGTTCGCCGCCATGCGCGACGCCGGGGTGTGGATCGCCGAATCGCCGGCGACCCTGGGCGAGACGCTGCTCAAGGCGGCGAAGCGGTAGCTCCGAACGGCGAGCGATACGCACCCCCTGAAACCATTTTCGCGTTCGCTCCCTCTTGCCTGCGCGTCGCGATGGTGACCATCCGCGCTCCATGCTGACCGAAGTCGCCTGCGACGATCCCGCCATCGCCGAACTCATCGGATCATCGCACCTGCGATTCCGCCGTCTGATCGACGAGGCCGAAAAGAAGGCCAAGCCGTTCTATCTGCGCACCCTGGGCCGCGAGGCGACCATCGCTGAGGTCGTGGACGAGGTCTTCGCTGCGGTCGAACGCGACGGCGACGCCGCGATCGAACGCTACACCCGTGCCTTCGATGGGGCCGGCATTCCTGCCGACCGCCTGCGCGTGCCCAAGGCCGACTGCGCCGCCGCCTGGGCTGCGCTCGACCCGGCGCTCAAGGCCTCGATCGAGACCGCGATCCGCCAGGTCGAGGCGTACCAGCGGCGCCTGCTGCCGACCTCGTTCGGGGTCGGACTGGATGGGCCGCTCGGCGTGCGCTGGCTGCCGTTGGCGCGCGTGGGCGCCTACGTGCCCGGTGGCGCGGGCGGCAGCTTGCCCTTGTTCTCGTCGGTGATCATGAATCTCGTCCCGGCCAAGGTCGCCGGCGTCGCGCAGACCGTGGTGGTGACGCCGCCCCGGCCGGATGGCTCGATCGCGCCGGAACTGCTCGCCACCGCGCATGCGGTCGGCGTGGACGAGGTCTACCGCGTCGGCGGCGTGCCCGCGATCGCGGCGTTGGCGGTCGGAACCCCGACCATCCGCGCGGTCGACAAGATCGTCGGTCCTGGCAACGTCATCGTCACCCTCGCCAAGCAGCGCGCCTATGGCCGCTGCGATATCGACATGCTCGCCGGGCCGAGCGAGGTGCTGGTGCTCGCGGACAGCAGCGCCAATCCCGACTTCGTCGCCGCCGATCTGCTCAGCCAGGCTGAACACGATTCCCTGGCGATGGCGGTCTGCATCGTCATCGGCCCGAGCATCGCGGCGCCGATCCAGCGGGCGCTGTCGCGCCGCCTCGACGCCCTGCCCGAGCCGCGCCGCACGGTGGCGCGCGAGAGCGTGCTGCGCTACGGCCGCCTGATCCGCTGCAATGACGTGGAATCGGCGGTGCGTCTCGCCAACCGCATCGCCGCCGAGCACGTCGAGCTGATGATCAGCGATCCGCGTCCGGTGCTTGCGGCCCTCACCAACGCCGGCGCCATCTTCGTCGGCCCCTGGAGCCCCGAACCGATCGGCGATTACGTCGCCGGCCCCAGCCACACCCTGCCGACCGGCGGCACCGCGCGCATGTGGTCGGGCATCGGCGCCGACACCTTCCTGCGCCGGACCTCGATCATCAACCTCGATGAGGCCGGCTTCCGCCGCCTCGCTGGCGCCGGCGAGACCCTGGCGCAGGCCGAGGGCCTGGAAGCGCATGCCCAGTCGATCCGGGCGCGACTCGGCCGGTGACGATGAAAAATCGCACGTGCACCCCATCTGCTGCGTTGGTCGTCAGTCATTGGGCGCTGCCCAACTCATTCCTCCCGCCTTGCATCTGGGGCGCACGTGCGATTTTTCCGAAAACCATCTGAGTCGGAAGACCAGAGTCATGCGATGTTCAGGGTGAAATCAGCAGGGTCGGTGCCAACGGCGGAGCGATGAAGACGCCGGCCGATAAGCCGGCGCATCACGGCCCCCTCCCCGATCGTGCGCTCGCGGCGATCTACGACGCCCTTGCGCTCGCCATCGATCCGCGCTGCGAACTGGAGTTCGCCTCGCCGTTCCAGCTGCTTGTCGCGGTGATCCTTTCCGCCCAGGCGACCGATCGCTCGGTGAACGCCGCGACGAGGCGGCTCTTCGCCGTCGCGCCCACGCCCGAGGCGATGCTGGCGCTGGGCGTCGCCGGACTGAAGCCCTACATCCGCACCATCGGCCTGTTCAACACCAAGGCCGCGAACGTCATCGCCACCTGCCAGACGCTCATCGCGCGCCACGGCGGTACGGTGCCCTCCGACCGTGCCGCGCTCGAAGCCCTGCCCGGGGTCGGCCGCAAGACCGCGAACGTGGTGCTCAACATCGCCTTCGGCCAGCCGACCATCGCCGTCGACACCCACGTCCACCGCGTCGCCAACCGCCTCGGCATCGCGTGCAGCACGACGCCGGAGCAGACCGAGACCGTCCTGCTGGCGCGCACCCCGCAGCGCCACCTCCTGCATGCGCATCACTACCTGATCCTGCACGGCCGCTACACCTGCGTTGCGCGCAAACCGAAGTGCGGCGAGTGCCCGGTACGGAAGTGGTGCCCGTCCGGGAACCTGCAGACGCGCCCATGATGACCTGGTAGCGCCGGCATTAGCTGGCACGGACGGCCGGATTCATCCGGCCGCACAGCGATTTCTGCATCACAGGTGTGGTGGGCTGAAGCCGGCGCTACGACGACCGTCCACCCGCCCGCCGGCGCAGGGCGACCGCGGTCTTCACCCCTTTCTTCGCCGGATGCCGGATCGCATGGCGCACGACCGCTTCCCGCTCGGGCGTCGGCGCGTCCAGCCAGCGGGCGCAGATCGCGAAGGCGAGCTGCGGATGATCCTTGGCGATGTCGCCGACATGGTTCGCCACCGATCGGCGCACGTACAGTTCAGGATCATCGACCAGGCGATCCAGGAGCGGCAGCACCGGCGATGGATCGCGGATGAACCCCGGCAGCCGACCCGCCCACGGCAGGCGCGGCCGGGTGCCTTCGCTGACCAGCCGGCGCACATGCGGATTGGGGTCGTCGACCCACTCGACCAGGCGTGCGAGGGTGCGATCCTGGTCCCGTTCCAGGTACGGACGGATCGAGAACTCCGCCGAAAATCGCCGGGTTATCGCGTAGTTCGCCGCCATCCCCGCCTCCCAGTCGGCGATCAGATGCCGCCCGATGAAGGCGACATGCGGCAGGTAGAAGAACGGCTTCAAGCCATTGCCCTCGGTTGCCGTCAATTCCGGTCCAAGGCTCGCGAGGAGCTGCCGCGCCGCCACCGCCGGCTCCGGATCCAGGTGGGCCGCCATGGCCTGGGCGAGATGCTGCGCCCGCGGCATGAGCTCCAGGTCATCGAGCCCCTGGTTCGCCGCGCGCACGAAGGCGGCCCTGGCGAACCCCGGCACGGCCCCGGTCAGCGCTTCCGCCAACAGGGAGATCATGGTCCGGTCGAGCAGCTGCTTGAGCGGCGTCCCATGCAGGATGGAGGACGGGGCGCGGAAGCGTTCGGCGGGGTGGGGCATGGCGGTCCTGCTTCATCAGCGCGATCAGCGCAGGTGATCGGTGGGGAACATGCCCGCCGGAACCGGCAGGGAAAGCCGCTGTCCCGTAGCGCCGGATTCAGCCGGCTCGGACGGCCGGATTCATCCGGCCGCATAGGAATTCCCCGCACATCAGGTGCGGTGGGCTGAAGCCCACCGTCCGTGCCGGCTGAAGCCGGCGCTACTGGGCTGGGGTGACAAGGCGCCCGGCCGGAACCGGCCGGGAAGGCCGGCCGATCGGCGATGCGTCAGAGGCTTTTCAGCAAGGTCGCTTCGTAGGCTTCCAGCTCGTCCAGGTTGTCGAGGAACCGGCGCAGGATGCGTTCGAGGTCGATCGGCCCGAGGCCGATCACCTGCACCGCGCGTTCCTCGATCGGATCGAGGACGGTGTCGCCGGGAGCGTTGAACCCGAGGGCGCGGACCAGGTTGCGCGCGACATGGACGAGGCAGACGAGGTCGAGGTGCTCCGGGGCGTCCATCGGGCGCTGGTGGTGCGTCATCACGGTGGAGATCGGCGCCGGCAGGTTCCAGGCCTGGGCGAGGAAACCGCCGATCTCGCAGGTGTCTGCCCCGAGCTCTTCCTTGAGGAGCTGCGACAGCGGGCCTTCGCCGGCCTTCAGTCGCAGGCAGGCGCGGGCGTAGTCGGAGGTCCATTCGATGACGCCGATCGCGGAGCCGAGGTCATGCAGGAGGCCGAGCGCGCGCAGGGTGTCCTCGTCCGGGCGGCGGACCAGCTTGGTCTGCCGGTACTCGACCATCGTCTGCATCATGTGCGCGGTCGCGTTCGCGCACGACCAGCAGCCGGCCAGGGGTTTGCGCTGGTCGTTCTCGATGAGGGTGAAATTCGAGGCCAGGGCGCTGACCGCTCCGCAGCCCAGGGACTGGACCGCCAACGGCAGGGCGGTGATCGGGTCGGACACGGCGGTGTTGGCCTGGCCCAGGACGCGCGCGACCAGCATCGGGTCGCCGGCGATCTCCTCGGTGATCGAGGTCACCGAGGCCAGGTCGCTGGCCAGGATCCGGGTCACCCGGGCCAGGGTGCGCGGCAGGGTGAACCCGCCGAAGGTGGTCAGGTGGGAGCGGATCGAGGCGATCGGGATCATGGTCCGTGTCGCGACAGGATGCGCTCGATCGACAGTTGCAGGGCGCGCATGAACGGGATGTGCTGCACCCGGCTGAAGCGTTCCGCCAGCTTCTTCACCTGGGTGGGGTAGTCCATGTCGGTGCGGTGGCCCTTGAGCGGATGGCCCTTCACGAAGATGCGCTTGGCACCGCAGCCGGAGATGCGGGTGATCAGATTGTCGTCGAGGACGGTGCCCTTGGGGCAGAGGATCATGTCGTTGTCGGGCATCACGACCGGACGGGCGAGTTCCATGCCCGCTTCGGCCTGGGACACCAGGATCCGCTGTTCATTGAGGCGAACGATCACCACGGAGGGAATCTAGCACCTGGATCCGTTTTCCGCCATGGGCAGATGCGCGCATGGCGATGTTCTATTTCACGTATTGGCCCCATTCCCAGGCGGCGAGGCGTCGGCGGTGTTCGGCCAGTCCGGCCCAGGGGTCGCCGCTGCCGGCGGCTTCGGCGGCAGCCTTGGGTTGCAGGCGGACGAGCAGGTTGAGCAGGACCTGGCGCACGACCGGATCCTCGCCGGCCCGGCTGGCCCGGGAGGCGAGCAGCGGCAGGCGGTCGCCGGCGCTCCAGCCCGGATTGTCGGTCAGCGCATGGGCGGCGGCGGCGGCGAGCGGACGCGGGCCGCGCAGGCAGAGATCGAGGAAAGCTTCGACCAGATCGCGATCGAGGTTGCGGCTGCCTGCATCGATGCGGACCGCCGCCAGGACGAGCGCCGCACTGCCGTGGTCGTCCAGGGTCCCCTCGCGCCATTCCTTGACCAGACGCAGGATCGCCCGGCGCAGCAGATCCTGGGCGCCGGCGTCGGGGACCATGGTCACGGCGTGCAGGCGTTCCGGCCCGCTCGCGGCGAGCAGGGCCCAGTCGAGCGCCTGGCGGGCGCCGGGATCATCGACCCCGCCGACCCCGACCAGCAGGTCGAGGGCCGCCTGGCGCGCTCCGGGGCTCGGGCTCTCGGCGGCTGGCAGGTGGTCACCCCGGCGCGGATCGGCCAGCCGCACCGCCTGCTGCACCGCGGCGGCGGGATCGAGCAGCCACGCCGTGGTGAGGGCGGCGGCGGCGATCTCGGGATCGGACTCGGTGCTGAGCAGCTGCTGCAGCAGCGGGGTGAAGGCGGGATTGCGGTTCCAGCGGATCTCGCGCAGCACCGCCAGGCGCACCGATCGGTCGGTCGCGGCCCAGAGATTCTTTGGCACGCTGTCGGAATCGCGCCGGGTCCACGCGGCGTCGCGATAGACCAGCCGCGCCGACAACAGGGTCGGACCGAGATCGCCGGTGCGGCGCTGCAGGTAGGACACCGTGCGTGCCGGCCAGTCGATCCGGGCCTCGAAGAGCGACCACCAGCGGGTGCGGATGGTGGCGTCGCCGACCGGGATGGCGCGCGGCCGGTCGATGAGCTCCCAGTTGATCGGCGGTTCGCCCGCCGTCGCGCTGGCGGCGAGCAGCAGGCACAAGCCTGGGATGCGCGCACGTCCAGGCATGTTAATCGCCTTGGATCCAGCGGGGTTTGGCGCCGGGACAGAGTTTTTCCACAGATGCAATGATCGTCGGATCCTGTTCCGCATATGGCCCCAGTTCGATCGCCAGCCGCCCCTGGCGCGCGACCAGCCGGGCGGGCAGGCCGGCGGCGGCGAGGCGGCGCACCGTGCCTTCAGCAGCCGGGCGCCGGGCGGGTTCCACGGCGGCCACGCTAACGCGCCAGTGCGCGGCCGGCGGATGCTCGGAGCGGCGCAGCACGTCGAGGGCGGCGGCGCGCAACGGGGTGTCGCCGCTGCGCGCGACCGTGGTGCCCAGGCGTTCGCGCAGGGAACCGAGATCCCCCTGGCCCTGGCTCAAGGCCGAGGTCGTCCGCATCGCGGCCACCGCGAGCTGGCGCAGGTGGGCAGGATCGTCCCCGCTGGAACCCTTGCGCACGAGGGCGAGGTTGACCGTGACCCGGTAGCGCCGCGCCTGGGTCTGCTCGACCCCGGCGGTGAGCTTGATCTCGGCCCGCTCGACCAGCCCGCGGATGGTGTCGAAGCGGTAGGTGCAGACGAGATCGCGCACCTGCAGATAGCGGCCGTCCTGGACCCATTCGATGCTGGAGGGCAGGCGCAGCTGGAATTCCGGCGCCGATCCGCGACGGATGCGCTTGACCTTCCCGGCCAGATTGCGCTTGCCGGGTGGCAGGGTGGCGTAGGTCAGCGGAACCTCCCATTCGTCATCGATGCCGGACGGCAGCGGCAGGAGGTTGAAATCGAAGAATCCGACCGCCCGGCCCGCAGCCTGGGGTCGGCCATCGGCATCAAGCAGCAGCGCCTGGCCCTCGGGCGAGAACCCGATCAGGACGATCTCGTCCGCGCGGCCATCGGCGCGCGGCAGGACGAGCGCCACCTCGTTGTCGCCGCCGACGCAGACCAGATCGAGGCGGCGTTCCTCCTGGCGTTCCGGGCCGTTGCCGCCGCCCGGCAGGATCTCCGCCGTGGTGGTGGTCAGGCTGTAGGAGAGCAGGTCACCGGGATTGAAGGCCAGCCGGCAGGGCCTGAGCGACAGGGCGAAGGCCACGCCGCCGAGGACGAACACCAGCACCCCGATCCCGAGCACGGCCCACATCGCATGCCGGACGAGGAACGGGCGCTGCATCGCGGTGGATGGTGGGCGCACCGCCGTTTTTTCCAGTCCGGCCCCCGACCAGCACCTGCGGATCGGCGCCGACCGGTGGCTGGTTCAGCGACCCGGATTGGTATCCGATCCGGGCAGGCCGGAACGCGACCTGGTCGATGACGCCGACCCTTCGGTGTAGCGGCGCAGCTTGGCCTTCAGCCCCTTGTTCTCGACATCGAGGCGGACCTTGTCGCTCTCCACCGCCTGCTTGTCGCGGCGCATGCTGGCCAGCGTCCGGGCGACCTCCTCCTGGAAGGTGGTCAGCTCGCGCCGTACCCGGTCGGCGACCGCGGTCGCCTCGTCGGCGGCCGAACGCGCGTCGGTCAGCTCCGCCTCGATCCGGCTGCGCGCCTCGCGCAGCGCATCGCGTTCGGCCTGGGTCCGGCGCAATTCCTTGACCAGGTCGACGCTGCGGCCCTCCTGGCCGGCGGCCTGGCCGGTCAGGGATTCGAACTGGGCCAGGCGCTCGTTGGCGGCGCGCAGCTTCTCGCCCAGCGCGGTCACCTCGGCCTTCAGGCCGGCGGCATCCGCATTGAGGTCGGCCAGGGCGTCGAGCTGGCGGTCCTTGTCCTGGATCACCTTGTCGCGCTGCTCCAGGCTGCGGGTCAGCTCCTCGCGGGTACGCTTGGCGCGGGCGTCGCTCGCCTCGAGGCGGGCGGCGAGGTCGTGGCTTTCCGAGCGCAGACGCAGCGCCTCGGCCTCGGCCCGGGCGAAGTCCTCGCGCAGGCGGGCGACCTCCTCGCCGAGGTGTCCGCTGGTGGTCTCGCCCCGGGCGCGGCCTTCGTCGAGATCGGCCTGGGCGGAGCGGAGCTGGTCCTGGAGCTGGCGCAGCTCCAGATCGCGCTTGGCGGCGCGTGCGCGTTCGCTTTCGACCAGGGCCTGCTGCTCGCGGGCCTGGGCCTGGGCCTGGTCGAGTCCGGCCTGGAGCTGCGCGAGCTGATGCTCGCGGTCGACCACCGCCGCGCGCAACTGCGCCAGATCCTTGCTGGTGCGCTCCTCGTCGGCCTTGGCGCCGGCGAGCTGGGCGTGCACGTCGGCGAGCTCGCGCGCGAGCGAACCGACGCGGTCGCGCACCGCCTCGACGAAGGCCTTGCCCGCGCCGGTGAGGTGCTCGCCGCCGGTGGCCTTGGCCATCTCCAGTTTGGCGGCGGCGCGGGTGACGAGGTCGTCGGGATCGTTGCCGGCCAGCGATGCGCTGCTGATCAGCGAGCGCAGGGCCTGCGCGATCTCGAGCTGGTTCTGCTCCGCTGCCTCGGCGCGCGCCAGGGTGGCGGCGGTCTCCTGGCGCTGCTCATCGAGCTGGCGCGCGGATTGGGCGGCCTGGGTCCGCAACTCGGCCAGGCGGCGTTCCTGGTCGCGCACCCGGTCGCTGGTCACCGAGAGCTCGGCGCGCAGGGCCAGGAGTTCGCTGCGGTTGGCGGTGATCTCCTGCACCTTGGCGGCGAGCGCGCCGGCCTGGTCGGCCATCTCCTGGCGGATCGCCACGACCTCGGCCTGGTGCCGGCGGGCGGCGGCCTGGCTGTCCTCGAGCTCGGTCCGGGCGCCGGCGAGCTCGTTGGTGAGGCGATCCACCTCGCCGATGAGCGAACGCTGGCCTTCCCGGGTGCGGCTGATCGCCTGGGTCTCGGCCTGGTGCCTGGCGACCAGGGCCTCGGCGAGGCGCTTGCCCGATTCGGCGAGCTGGAGGCCGAGATCGGCGGCCACCTGCACCCCGGTCTCGCCCTCGGCGGGCAGCTGCGACAGCGCGAGTTCGAGGTCGACGCGCGCATCGTCGATGGCGGGCAGGTTGGCGGTGCCATCCGGGGTCTGGGTCGCGGCCACGGCGGCGAGCGCTTCGGCAAGCTGGCGGTTCGCGGTCTCGGCGGTCCCCGCGCGCGCGGCGGTGGCGGACAGTTTCGCCTGGGTCTCGTCCAGGCGGGCGCGCAGCTCGGCCCCGGCCTTTTCCAGGGCCTCGCGCTTCTGGGTCAGCACGCCGATGATCTCGCGCGCGTTCTCGCTCGTCTCCTTGTTCTCGTCGACGGCGGCGGCGGCGCGGGCGACCGCCGCGTCGCGTTCGCCCGTCACCGTCGCCAGCTCGGCCGCCAGGCGGACGGACTCGGCGGCGAGGGCCTGCTTGCGCTCGACGAGCTGCTGCACGGCCTCCTGGAGCTGGTCGACGATCGGCACGTCGGTGGTTCCGTCGGCCTGCTCCGCCACCAGGGCGAGATCGGCGGCCGAATCCGCCAGGGCCTCGTCACCCTGGGCGGCGGCGACCACGCTGGCGGACAGCGTCTTCACCTGCTGCAGGTGCACCTGCGCCCGTGCCTGCGCGGCGGCGGTGGCGGCGGTCGCGGCGGCGAGTTCGGCCCCCAGGCGTTCGCTCTCGCGCTGGACTTCCGCGATCTGGGACTGGAGCTTGGCGTTTTCGGCCTTGAGGCCGGCGCGCAGCACGGCGGTCTCCGATATGCGCGCGGCCTTGGCTTCGAGCTCGAGGCGGTAGGCCTCGCCTTGGCGCACGGCCTCCTCGACCCGCGCCTTGGCGGCCTCGAGTTCGGCGGTCAGGGCCCGGGCCTCGCCGGTGTGCCTGATGTCGGCCTCCTGCGCCTGGCGCAATTGCGCCAGGGCGGTGGCGAGCTGGGCCTTGGCCTGCTCGGCTTCCAGCCGCAGCGCGTCGCGTTCGCCGGCCAGCCGGGTGGATTCCTCGGCCAGCACCTGCTTGCGCGCGGCGAGCCGGGCGACGGCCTCGTGGATCGGCAGCGGGGTGAGATCGGGCGCGGGCGCATCCGCCGCGCGCGCCTTGGTGAAGCGGTCGGTCGCGGGCTTCGATGCCGACAGCGGGCTGGGCGCGAAGGCGGCGGACAGCACCGGATCGTTGCTCGCGGCGGCGGTGACCGTGGCGGCCAGGGCCTGGGTGCGCTCGCGCTCGGCCTGCGCTTTCGCCTCGGCCTCGGTCTTGGCGGCGGCGAGTTCGGCATTGAGGCGGACCAGGGCGCGATCGGCCTCCTCCGCGTGCTGGCGCGCCTCGTCTGCGCGCTGACGTTCCTGTTCGGCGCGCTGGCGGATCTCGTCGAGCAGCTTGTTCGCCTGGGCGAGCTCCTGCCCGAGCTGGGTCCGGTCGCCTTCGGCGCTGGACTTGGCCTCAGCCGTCTGCTGCGACAGGGCACGCAGTTCGGCGATCTCGGTGGTGAGCCTGGCCTGGTTCGCCTCGGCGGCCGACTTGGCCTCGACGGTCTGCCGGATCTGGCCACGCAGCTCCGCCAGCTCGGCGTCGAGGGAGCGCTTGCGTTCGGCGAGCTTGACCACGGCTTCGCGGATCGATTCCGGATCGGGCTTCTCGCCGGCATCGACCGACATCGCGATCTCGGCGACATGCTCGGCCAGCACCGCGTCGCCGCGCGCGGCCGCGACCACGGTGGCGGCGATGCGGTCCTGGGCCTGGTGCGAGCGGGTGACCTCGCCGCGCGCGAGTTCGGTCTCGTTGCGCGCGGCCGCCTGGGCTGCGGCAGCCTGCGCCGCGAGGGCGCTGACGACGCCCTGCGTGGCCGCGACCATGACCTCCGGCCCGGCATCGCGGCTGGCGATGACCTGATCGAGCCGTTCGACGCTGGCGGCCAGCTGCGACGAGCCGGCGGCGCCGGCGGTCTCCTTGGCGCGGGCGAGGGCGAGTTCGCGCACCTGTTCCGCCAGGGCGCGATCGCAGGTGCGGGCCGCCTCGATCTCGCGACGCTGCTCGGCCAGCAGCTGGTCCAGGTTCGCGATCGCGGTCGCCAGGCCCTCGGCGATCGATTTCTCATCATCGAGTTCGGCGGGCTGCACCGCCGGCAGGCCGCCGGTCGACACCAGGACGCGGTTGATCGCGCTGAGCGGCTGCGACAGCACGGCTGCGCGCTCCTGCCTGCCGCCGAGATCGGCGAGCTGGCCGACCACCGCGACGGCGGCTTCGCTGCGCGCCTCGGCCGGGGCGGCGGCATCGGTGACCGCCTGGGGAACGGACACGGCCTCGCTGCCGCGCCGGGCCACGGCGGAAAGCAGCTTCTCATAGGCGGTGCGGATCTGCTCGCACTCGGCCTCGGCGGCGTTGCGGGCCTCGTCGGCGTCGTCGCGCATCTGCGCCAGCACCGCGATGCGCTTGCGGTCGCGCGCCATCGCGGCGGCGAGTTCGCGCGCCACGGCGGTGGCGCCGGCGAGCGATTCGGCGGGATTCTCGCCCTCGACCAGGGCGGATGGGGCCTGCGGCTGGGCGGCGCCGGTGGCCGCTGCCACGGCGGTGTCGAGCGCGATCGCCTCGTCGCGGGCGCCGGCCAGGGCCTCGACCAGGCCTTCGACCGGCTGCGCCACGTCGACCGCATGCAGGCTGCCGGACTTGAGCTGCTCCAGCAGGGCGAGATCGGCGGCGAGCAGCTGCGGGCCCTCGTCGGCCTTCTTCTTCGCCTGTTCCGCGACGATCCCGCGCAGGCGTTCGAGGTCGGCGGCGAGGGTCTGGATGACGGCGGCGGCGACCTCGAAGTCGTGGTAGAACGCCTCTTCGGTGCCGGCGTCCTCGGCCACCGGACTGGCCTCGGCGTGCTGGCTGCCGTAATAGGCGGCGTCGAGTCCGATCACGCCTTCGACCAGTCCTGACGAGCGGGTGATCTGCGAGCGCACGGTGCCGTGCAGGCGGTCCTTCTCGGCGATGGTCGAGGACAGGAGCTGGATCTTCTCCTGCAACTGGTCCTGGAGTTCGTAATTGTCCTGCTGCAGGTCGGAATTGATGCGTTCGCTTTCGTCCAGCTTGGCGCGCAGGGCGTTGATCGCGGTCTCGAAATCGGTGGCGCTGCCCTGGGTGTTGCTCAACGCCTGGAGGGCCTCCTCCTTCTCGCGCTTCAGCCGTTCGTTCTCGTTCTCGGCCTCCTTCTGGCGCTGGATGCGACGGGCGAGCTCCTCCTGGGTCTTGGCCAGCATCTCCTTCTTTTCCAGGTCGCTGAAGGTGTCTTCGCGCCCGGCGAGCTGCTGCGCGAGCAGCGAATCGATCCACTCGATGAGCTTCTTCTCGCTGATCACCTTCAGCTTGCGGTTCTGACCCCGCTGGCGCACCAGGTCGGCGGCGGTGGTGGTTTCGCCAAGTCCGCCAAGGCCCTGGACGATGTCGGGAAGTTTCTCGTTGGGGCCGGTCATGGGAGGTTCCCTCGGGTGGACCGGCTCGGCGCCGGTGCGGATGCTTGTCTTTCAGGTTGCTGGGTTGGCAAGGACCGGCAGGGGCTGCTCCCGCACACGCCCATGGCGATGTGATACACGAAATCCGGATGCCAGGCCGGAGAATCCGCAGGCGGCCCCCACGTCGGCGATGGCGTCTTATCGAGCCCGGCCCTCTGGGCCGCCGGCCGGGATCGATCCGCTGCGTCAGCGGCGGCAATCCGAGCGGCCCGGAGGACCGTGCTCCGGGTTTCGCCCCAATCACCGCGGTTGCGGGCCAGGATCCCGGCCTTGCCCGAGAGTGGCACAGCCGCGATGCGAGCGTCGGCGCATGCAGTTGTCTGCCCGGCCAGCGTACCCATGCTCCGCTCCTGCCCGACACGTCAGGGATCAAAGCACCATGCCACCTCGTTCCTCCCGCATCTCCACGCTCCGACGCAAGGGCGCAGCCCAGAAACCCGCGCCGGGCGACGAGAAGCCCGTCCCGGTGACGGCGCCTGACGCCGCCCCGGCGAACGACGGCCATGACGACCGGGCGACCGACAATCTCGAGGTCGAACTTCCGCCGGCGGACGCGGCTCCTGCCGCTCCTGCCGAGTCTGCAGCGGCGGCGACGGGCGATTCTGCCTCCGCAGTGGCGGAAGGCCGGGCTGGCGGCCGTTCCGGCCGCCGTTCCACCCGCAAGTCCGCCCAGCGGTCGGGGCCGATCTCGTCCCGCCGCCAGCTGACCCCGGAGCAACAGGCGGCGCGCAAGGCGGCCATCCGCCTGGGCGCGATGATCGTCGGCGGCGCGATGCTCGCCCTCGTGCTGGTGTTCGTGGCGGTGAAGCTGCTCGGCAAGGATCCGCGCCGGGTCGCGGCCGAGGCTGTCCTCCACGACACCCAGGAGAAACTGGATCAGATCCGCCGGGGCATCGAGACCGGCAATCCCGACCAGGCGCGCGAACGCTACACCGCCGCGCTGAAAGCCCTGGACGGCAGCCGGGAGCTGGGCAACGCGGTGGAGACCCCGAACCGCGAGCAGGTCGTCGATCTCCGGCTGGCCCGGCGGGCCTACGAACTGCGCCTCGAGATCGAGAAGCTCGATCCCGAGATCACCAAGGCCAGCGACATCCAGCGCGTGCAGGTCAATTTCGAAAGCCTCACCGGTCGCCTGGCGAAACTGAATGCCATGCCCGACGCGGATCTCGACAAGCTCGACAAGGATCTCCAGGCCTTCTGCGAGAACCCGAAAGAGATCGGCGGCGCCCGCAACGACCAGGCCCTCGCCGACTTCAAGGACAAGATCACCGAGACCAAGCGCTTCGTGGCCAAGGTGGCGGACGAACGTGCGCGCCGCCTGGCCAAGGTCACCACCGACCAGGTCACCGAGGCGACCGCGCTCGTGCATCCGCTGGTGCAGCTCGAGAAGTTCCAGGAGGCCGAAGCCGTCATCGACGAGCGCGCCCGCAAGTTCCCCCAGGCCGACTTCGCGGCCCTGCGCGACTACGTGGCCAAGGCCAGCGACAAGGCCTGGGAGACGGTGGAAAAACGCGTCGCCAACTACCGCATCGACTACACCGCCGCGGGTTCGTCCGAATCGGTGCGCGCCGCCGCGCGCAAGGCGGCGATCGAGCGCCTGGATGCGGTGATCGCGACCTGGGGCAAGGACTCATTCATCACCAAGGCGAAGGACCTCAAGGCCCAATTCGCCCCATGAGCGGAGGGCCGGACCAGCGTCAGAGCCTGCATTTCTCCGGCATCGCCGGGGCCGGCATGAATCCGCTCGCGCAGCTCATGCGCGCCTGGGGGCATGACGTGCAGGGGTCCGACCGTTCCTTCGACCAGGGCCAGCAGGCCGATCTGCGTCGACGGCTGGAATCGCAGGGCATCCGCATCCTGCCGCAGGATGGGACGGCCATCCACGCCGCACTCGATCGCGTGGTGTACTCGGCTGCGGTCGAACCCGACACGCCCGAGATGTCGCGCGCGCGGGCACTGAACCTGGCGTGCGTGGCCAGGCCGGCGCTGCTGGCCGAGGTCGTCGCGGCCGGCGCTCCCGGCCTCGCGGTGGCCGGGACGAGCGGGAAAAGCACGGTTTCCGGGATGATCCATTGGATTCTCTCGCGCGCCGGCGTCGCGCACACCTTCCTGGGTGGAGCACCGCTTGCCGCTGGGGCGGGGGGCGTCACCGCTGGGGCGGGGGGCGTCACCGCTGGGGCGGGGGGCGTCACCGCTGGGGCGGGGGGTATGGGCGGATTCCTCGCCGGCCCGCGCGGTGGCCCGGTGATCGCCGAGGCATGCGAATCCGATGGTACGCTGGTGGGGTACCGTCCCGGCGTCGGCCTCGTCCACAACATCGCGCGCGACCATGGCGAGGTTGCCGACATCCGGGCCCAGTTCGTCCGATTCGCGGCGCAGTCTGCCCGTCTGCTGGTGAACGCCGGTTGCCAGGAAGCGGCAGCGCTGGCCCCAGGTCATCCTGCGTCCGTGCGCTACGGACTCGGCGGCGAACTCGCCCTGGACGTGGTCGCGGTCGGCCCGGAACGGTCGCTGGGTGTGCTGCGACCGGCCAGGATCCCAGCCGGTGAACCCGCCGAGATCCTGCTCGACCTGCCGCAACCCGGCGCGCACACGCTCGACAATGCGGTGGCCGCCTGCACCGCCGCACGCGCGCTCGGCATCCCGCTCGCGGATTCGGCCCGCCACCTGCGCGAGTTCCCTGGCATCTTCCGTCGCTTCGAGGTCATCGGCACCACCGACACCGGCATCCGCGTGGTCGACGACTACGCCCACAACGGCGAAAAGATCCGCGCCGCCGTGGCCGCCGCCCAGGCCGGCTGCGACCGGTTGCTGGCCATCTTCCAGCCGCACGGCTTCGGCCCGGCGCGCTTCCTGCGCCCGGAACTGCGCACCCTCATCCCCGAGATCCTGCGCCCGCAGGACCGCTGGTGCTACGCCCCGATCTTCTACGCCGGCGGCACGGTGGCGAAGGACCTCAGCAGCCACGACCTCTGCGCCGACCTGCCGCCCCGCCTGCGCGCCGCCAGCGCCGACGACCACGCCGGCGTCCTGCGCTGGTGCGCCGAGACCGCCATCCCCAACGACACCGTGCTGCTCATGGGCGCCCGCGACCCCGCCCTGCCGCGCCTGGCGCGGGCGATCCACGACCTGCTGTGACCAAGCGCGACATCCCCCGCCGGACCATCCCGGCGCTGCTCCTTCTGGGGTTCGCCTCGGGTCTGCCGAGCGAAATGGTCGCCGGGACCTTGCAGCAATGGTTCGTCGATGCCGGGCTGAAACCCGGTGAGATCGGCATGATGGGTCTGGTCGGACTGCCGTTCGCCCTGAAGTTCCTCTGGGCGCCGGTGCTGGATCGGTACGCCCCGCCGTTCGGATTGCGACGCGGTTGGATGCTGATCAGCCAGATCCTGGTGCTGTTCGGCCTAGTGACGATGGCGTTCCTGGATCCGGGGCGGACGCCGGGGGGTCTCCTGATCATGGCCACCCTGGTCGCGGTGATGAGCGCCACCCAGGATATCGCGGTCAATGCGATCACCTGCGAGGCGGTGGATGAACGCCGGCTGGGCGCGGCGGCAGGCGCGGCGGTGTGGGGCTATCGCGCCGCCGCCCTGGTCAGCGGCGCGGCGGCGCTGGCATTGGCACAGCACTGCGGTTGGACCTTCACCTACCTGACCCTGGCCGGGCTGATGCTGATCGGCGTCGTCGGCAGCCTGCTGATCCGCGAACCGGTCCGTCGGCCGCCGCCGCTCACCCTGGCGGCGGCCGTGGTCCAGCCGCTGGCCGCGTTCTGGCGCGATCTCGGTCCTGGACGTTTGGCCGGACTGCTCGCCTTTTCGCTGCTGTTCCGGCTGAGCGATCAATGGGCCGGGAACCAGTCCGGAGTCTTCCTGCGCGAGATCGGCTTTGACAAGGAGGCGATCGGCTGGGCCAGGGGCGCGGTCGGGCTGATCGCGGCCGGCGTCGGCGTCGCCGTTGCCGGTTGGCTGGCGACCCGTTGGGGCCTGATCCGTTGCCTGTGGATCGGCGGCATCCTGGGCGCCGCCAGCAACGTGGTCTACCTGCTCTTATCCTGGGGTGTCTGGCATGGCGCGTGGGGCCTGGGCCTCGCCATGGCGATCGAGAACGCCTGCGGCGGTTTCCTGGCGGCGGCGTTCGTCGGCTACCTCATGCGCCATTGTTCTCCCGGCCAGGCCGCGACCCAGTACGCGGTGCTGACCGCCGCATGGGCGCTTGGGAAATACCTCACCGCGCCCGCCGGCTATCTGGTCGGGTCGATGGGATGGACCGGTTTCTTCGTGGCTTCCATCGCGATCTGCCTGCCCGGATTCGTGCTCCTGGGCTGGTTGGGCCGGTCTACGCCGCGAGCGGCGGCCTGACGACCCGACGCTCTCACCCGCCAAGCCGCTTTTCGAGCGCCTCCAGGCGCGCCTCCAGACGTTTGCGCGCGGTCTCCAGTTCGTCGATGCGCTTGCTCGCCGCGGCCAGGGCGGTGTCGGCGGCGGCGGTCTTTCCCAGGGTTTCCAGGGCTTCGCGCAGGACGCGGCGGACGTTGCCGAAGACCTCGCGCTCGAGCCGGGCGGACAGTGCCGCGCGGGCGGCGGGATCGCCGAGGTCGGCAAGGGCGTGGGCGGTGGCGGAGCGCAGGTGGAGCGCGGCAGCGTCCAGGTGCGGTTCGAGGAGGCGCCGTATGCGGTCGCGGGCCGGGCGGTGGCGTGCGCCCAGGCGGGCGAGCGCGGTCGCGGCGGCGCAGCGCACATGGTCGGGTTCGCTGGCGTCGGCCAGGACCAGCGCGGCGTCGTCGATCGCGGCGGCCTCGCCGGATTGACCAAGTCCACGCACCAGGAAGGCCCGCAGGCGCTGCTGCCAGGACTCGCGGCGCAGGCGGGCGCGCAGTTCCGGGGTCGCGCCCGGATGTTCGAGCGCGGCGCGGGCGGCGAGCATTTCGCCACGGGTGAGGTCGCTCGTCTCAGCATCGGCCTGGGTGACCAGGCGGCGGGCGAGGTCGGCGGCCTCAGACGCATCGCGCACCGGCTTCGCCAGGGCGCTCGCGACGGCGCGGCGCAGACGCGGCTCTGCCAGGGTTTCGCCGAGGACGATGAGATGGTCGCGCGCCGCCGGTCGCGCCTGGGCGCCGAGGGCGGCCAGGCACTCGCGTCGCACCAGTTCGCATTGGCCCGCATCGGCGGCGATGGCGCGCAGGCCGCCGAGGTCTGCCTTGCCCAGGTGCAACGTGCCGAGCGCCACCGCGGCCCGCGCGCGGGTCACGGCGGACAACGCGGGGCAGGCCAGGCGGGCGAGGTGCTGCCGCGCGTCGCCGGTCTCGTCCCAGGTGGCGCAGAGCAGGTCGCCGTCGGGATCGAGCGCGACCCACACCGGTGCCGTATCGCAGGGAATCACCAGGGTTTCCTTGCCTTTCGTCACCTCGACCCGGACCCGGCCCGATTCGCCGTTGGCGTCGCCCCAGGCGACTGCCAGCGGCAAACGATAGACCTGTTCGGCGTCGCTCGCGGCCTGGCGCTGCTCGACTTCGACCACGAGCTGGTTGCGGCCTGGATCGTGTTTCCAGCTGACCGCCAGTTCAGGATGGCCGGCGCGGTGGACCCACTGGGCGAAGAACCAGTCGAGCGGTTCGCCAGTGGCATCCTCGACCGCCTGGCGGAAGTCGGCGGTCTCGACCAGACCGTGCGCGTGGCGCTTGAGGTACAGCGCCAGCGCTGCGCGCATGCGATCGTCACCGAGGTGGCGGTGCATGAGGTGCAGGACCAGACTGCCCTTCTCATACGCCACGCGGTCGAACAGTTCGTATGCGTCAGCATAGCGGTTGGTGACCAACGGCCGGCGGTAGCGCGAGGAATCCTCCTCCAGGTAGGCCTCACGGTTCTGCCACAGGTGCAGGGCGATCTCGTCCTCGGTGGTGGTTCCCCGCTGGGCGGCGTGCAGAGAACCCGTGGCGCGCGCCTCCAGCCAGGTGGCGAAGCTCTCGTTCAGCCAGATGTCGGACCATGCCTTCATGGTCAGCAGGTCGCCGAACCACTGGTGCGCGAGCTCGTGCACGACCAGGGAATCGCAGTCGGTGTCCTCGCGGGCCTGCACGGCGGCATCCATCACCACCCGGTCGGTGATGGTGGTCAGGGTCGCGTTTTCCATCCCGCCCCACATGAAGCCGTGCACCACCGCGTGGCCGTAACGCTGCCAGGGGAACGGCGTGTGCAGGAACTCGGCGAACCAGCGGATCGCCGGTGCGGTGGCGCGGAACATCGCCAGGGCGCCGGCCTCCTGCCCGCGCGGCAGCCAGTGCGCGATCGGCACCGGCCCGGTCGCATCCCCGACCGCGACAAGATCCCCGACCACGAGGTTGAGCAGGTAGATGACGTGCGGCAGACGGTGCTCATAGCGGGTGGTCGCGGTGCCGTCACCGTGCTCGGTGCGGGACAGGCGTTCGCCGTTCGCCACCGCCTGCACGCCGGCGGCGTGACGCACCGTGAGGGCGAACGTCGACAGGTTGTTGGGATCGTCGAAGCAGGGGAACCAGTGCGCGTGGTCTTCCATCGCGCCTTGGGTCCAGGCCATGGCGACCTGCTTCCTGGTCGCGTCCGCCGCGATGAAATACAGGCCTTTGCGCGGTTCGCTGGCGGTGAAGGTCAACGCGAGGGCGAAGCGGTCGGGGGTGCCCTCGGGCAGGGCCACCGCGACCTGGCCGGCAACGACGCTGAAGCGCGCCGGGATGCCGTCGATGCTGGCGGCGCTGATCAGCAGATCGTGCTGGTCGAGCACCAGGCTGCGTTCGCGCCGGCCATGCGGCAGGAGTTCGACGCGGTGCTCGACCCGGCCGGCGACCTCATGCCGGTCGAGATCGATGGAGACATCCAGTGCGACATGGCTGATGCGGAAATGGCGCGGCCGGATCCAGCGCGGCGGCGTGGCGGGATCGCAGAACGGGGAACTGGACGCGGCGAGGGCGAGGCTGGGCATCGCGGCATGCTCGGCCGGCAACGTGCCGGCTCAACGTCTACGGCCGGCCGCCCCGCGGGGCGCCTCAAGAGTCGGCCTTCCTGGATTGGGGTAGGGACGGCCCTTTCGGGCCGCCCCTCCCTCCGAACCGTACGGGCG
>CAZZJC010000014.1:0-96495 GCA_964654285.1 uncultured Candidatus Kuenenia sp. | reverse complement strand
CGGCTTGTTCGCATCGCTGGTGTTGTCGACGTTGCCCAGCCCGACATCGCTGGAGGTCAGCGTCACCGCCCCGGTCTTGCCCGCGACGCTGGTCACCGGCACCGCCGGGATCGCGGCGGACAGCACACCGCTGCCGTTCACGGTGATCGTGGTGCCGTCCGGCCGCACCGCGCCGACAACGCCGGCGGTCGCGACCGGCAGGCGCGCGACGGGCACGGTGCCGGCGTTCAGGTTTGATGCATCGCGGTAGGACGCCGGCGACTGCCCGCCCAGGGTGTTCGCATCCTGCGCCAGCATCGCATAGCCCGCCACCGCGATGCGACGGTCGGGCGACAGCAGTTCGAACACCGATCCCGGTGCGCCGTTCTTGAACCAGATCCGGAGCGCCACGTCGTTGTTCTGGAAGACCGCAGATGGCACCACCGTCATGTTCGCGAGATTGGTGTCGCCCAGCAGCACGGTGAACAGCCCGCCCTGCACCCCGACCAGCACCGCCGCCGCCGGTTCCGCGCCACCCACACCGGTGCCGTCGTTCGACCAGTACGTCGTCGTTCCGGCGGTATTCACCAGGGAAAACTTGAACTGGCCGGTACCGTTGAAAGGCCCACCTGAAACGGAGATCCGCCCCTGGTAGGCGATGATGCCAGGCACGTCGGCGGCGTGTGCGACGAGGACCGCAAGCGTCAGCAGGAGCACGACACGCAGATGGTGGACCATGACACTGCTCCTCAGGCCGGGCTTGGTCTGCAGCTCTACCTCAAAGGTACTTTGCCTTTTCACCTAGCGCAAGCCGGCCTGAAACGTCTGTGCAACCTCAAGCCCTTGTCCGCCAAGCCTGTCCCGACCGCGGCTTGGCGCGGGCGAAGGTCGACCTACCATCGCGCCGATCGAAGGGGGGACGATGATCCTCGAACGGCTACGGCGTGGAGTTGCGGGCAAGGATCCCAAGAAGATCCCGGATGGACTCTGGGTGAAGTGCCCGTCGTGCAGCAAGACGGTGTTCAAGCGCCTGGTCGAGGAGCGCCTCGACACCTGTCCGGAGTGCAACCACCACTTCACCATGTCGTCGCGGCGGCGCATCGACCTGCTCATCGATGCGGGCACCTTCACGGAATGGGATGCGGACATGTCGAGCGCGGATCCGCTGCGCTTCGTCGATTCCAAGCCGTACACTGCGCGCACCAGCGAGCAGATGGCCAAGACCGGGATGAAGGACGCGGTGGTCACTGGCTGTGGGCTCATGAGCGGCCAGCAGGTCGGCCTCGGCGTCATGGAGTTCGCCTTCAACGGCGGCTCGATGGGCTCGGTGGTGGGCGAGAAGCTCACCCGCCTGATCGAACGCTGCACGGCGCAGCGCCTGCCGGCGATCATCGTCAGCACCTCGGGTGGCGCGCGCATGCAGGAAGGCGCGCTCAGCCTCATGCAGATGGCCAAGACCAGTGCCGCCCTGGGCCGCCATGCGGCGGCGAAGCTCCCCTACATCAGCGTGCTGACCAACCCGACCATGGCCGGGGTGATGGCGTCCTACGCCTCGCTTGGCGACGTGATCGTGGCCGAGCCGAAAGCGCTCATCGGCTTCACCGGGCCGCGCGTCATCCGCGAGACCATCCGCCAGGTCCTGCCGGATGGCTTCCAGACCAGCGAGTTCCTGCTCAAGCACGGCCAGCTCGATCTCATCGTCACGCGCCAGGACATGAAGAGCGAACTCTCCCGCATCGTCGGCTACCTGCATCCGCAGGCGAAGGCGGCGAAAAACGTCCGCTGATCTTGCGCCGGCGCCCATTCCCGGCCATCCTCCCGTCCCAGGAACCCGTTCCGCCATGACCGCCATCGCCGGCCTTTCCGGTCTCCGTCCCAGCCCCGCCGCCGTGGCCCGCATCACGGTGCCCCCCTACGACGTGATCAAGCCCGGGTCCGCCCTGGAAAGGCTGCTCAGCGGCAACCCGGACAGCCTCTGGCATGTGACGCTCGGAGCGGATCCGGTCGCGGCGCTCAAGCGCATGGCCGGTGCAACCCTCGTCGAGGACGCCGAGCCCTGCTTCTATGTCTATGAGCAGACCTGGGCCGGCGGCAAGCGCCTGGGCGTGTTCGCCGCGGTCGAGGTGACCCCCTACGCCGAGGGTCAGGTCATCCGGCATGAAAAGGTGTTCGACGACAAGGTGCAGGGCCGGCTGAAGCTGACCCGCGCCACCGGCCTGACCCTGGAACCGGTGTTCCTGCTCACCCGCTCCGCCATCACGCCGGCGCTCGAAGCGATCGCGCGGACGCAGACGCCGCTCTACGCCTTCACCAGCGACTTCGCCGGCGAGAGCGAGCTCCACGCGATCGCCAACCGCTTCTGGCGCGTGCCGCAGGCGAGCGCCGAGGGCCAGCGCCTGGTCGGCCTGGTCGCGGCCAATCCGCTCTACATCGCCGACGGCCACCACCGCTACCACGCCGCGCTGCTGGGCGGGCAGAGCCACGCGATGGCCTATGTCGTGGAAAAGGCCGGCATCCAGGCCTACAACCGCGTCGTCAACGGCGTGCGCCGCTTCGCTGAGATCCAGAAGCAGCTTGCGCTGGAGCCGCTGCCGTGCTTCGCGACCCCGCCGAAGCATGCGTTCGCGCTCTACCATCAGGGCAAGACGTGGCTGCTGCGCGCCAAGCAGGTGCCGGGCGACGTGGTCGGCCGGCTTGACTGCTCGATCCTGGAACGCGAGCTCTATCCGCTGCTCGGGCTCGAACATTCCATGATCAAGGATGCGAAGCACTTCGACTACTATCCGGAACAGGATCTCGCCCGCATGACCGCGGTGGTCGATCGCGGCGACTACGATCTCGCCATCGCCCTGCATCCGGTGTCGATCGACGAGCTCATCGCGGTGGCCGATGCCGGGCGCAGCGACAGCCGCATCGTGATGCCGGAGAAAAGCACGTTCTTCGCCCCCAAGATCCTGAGCGGGGTGATGCTCTACCGGCATCACCCGCGCGGCGGCTGACATGCCCGACACCGGCGATCGCTGCCACGAGGAACGCGAACGGGCGCAGCAGCGCCTGGCCGAACGCGAAGCCTGGTGGCAGGCGCTGGTCTCCAACACGCTCGATGTCATCTCGATCATCGAGCCCGACGCGACCATCCGCTACGAAAGCCCGGCGGTCGAACGGCTGACCGGCTGGAAACCGGAGGAGCTGGTCGGGCGCAACGGATTCTCGTTCATCCATCCCGATGACCTCGCCGGGGCGAAATCCGCCCTGGCCGGCGTGATTGCGAGTCCCGGCGGTCAGGTATCGGTGGCGTTCCGGCTGCGGCGCAAGGATGGTTCCTGGGTCTGGGTCGAGGCCATGGGCACCAACCGGCTCGATGATGCGCAGGTGGCCGGGGTGATCGTCAGCCTGCGCGACATCACCGAACGACGGCTGCTCGACGAACGCCTGCGCCAGGCCCAGAAGATGGAGGCCATCGGCCGCCTGGCGGGCGGGGTGGCGCACGACTTCAACAACCTCCTCACCGGCATCCTCGGCTACGCCGCCATCTTGCGTTCGCGCCTGCCCGACGATCCCGCCCTGCGCCGGCCGGTCGACGAGATCGTACGCGCCAGCGACCGCGCCGCCGTGCTGGTGCGGCAGCTGCTGACCTTCAGCCGGCGGCAGCCGGCGCGGGCGCGGGTAGTGCGCGTGTCCGAGGTGCTGACCGGCATCGACAGCCTGATGCGGCGGCTGATCGGCGAGACCATCGCCGTCGCCACCAGCCCGGTGGCGGGCGACGACCGCGTCCTCCTCGATCCCGGCCAGCTCGAACAGGTGGTGCTGAACCTGGCCGTCAACGCCCGCGACGCGATGCCCGAAGGCGGCACCCTGACCATCAGCATCGCCGAGGCGGAACTCACGAGCGGCGACCGGCTGCTCGGCGGTGAACTGCCCGGCGGCAGCTACGTCTGCCTGATGGTCTCAGATACCGGCCATGGCATGGATGCCGACACGGCCAATCGCATCTTCGAACCCTTCTTCACCACCAAGCCGCAGAACCAGGGCACCGGACTCGGGCTGTCGGTGGCCTATGGCATCGTGCGCCAGGCCGGCGGGGCGATCACCGTCGCCACCGCGCCGGGCAAAGGCGCGCGTTTCGCCATCGTCCTGCCGCGGGCCGATGGCCCGGCGGAACCCAGCCCGTTATCGAACCAGCGCCTGGGCGAAACGCGCGGCAGCGAGACCGTGCTGGTGGCCGAGGACGAGGCTGCGGTGCGGGCGCTGCTCAAGGCCGTGCTCGCCGACGCCGGCTACACCGTGCTCGCGGCCCAGGACGGCCGCAGCGCGCTCGAACTCGCGCATGCCCACGGCGGCAAGGTGCACCTGCTCATCACCGACGTGGTCATGCCCGGCCTGTCCGGCAAGACCCTCGCCGCCGCGCTGCGGCGCGAACAGCCCGACGCCAGGGTGCTGTTCATCAGCGGCTACAACGACGAAGGTTCCGGCATCAAGGCCGGCCTGGGCAGGGATGTGGGATTCCTGGCGAAACCCTTCCGTGCCGAAGAGCTGCTGGCACGGGTGCGGGCCCTGCTGGAAGGCCGCTAGAACGCCATCCCGGCCTCGAAATTCACCCCGACCTGGTCCTTGGATCTCGCCACGTCGAGGCGGAAGACCAGGGCGCGCTCCCAGCCGATACGCAGGCTGAGTCCGGGGTTGATCTCGGGCGTTCCCGAGAACGCCTGCTGCAGATCGCGGCCGACCCGGCCGAGGTCGATGAACGGGGCGAGGCCGAGGCGCTCGACGCGCACGTCGCCGGCGATGGTGAAGCCGCGCGGCAGGATCCAGGTCCGCCATTCGGCGCTGACGCTCCAGGCCACGGTGTCGACGAAGCGGTCGGCCAGGTAGCCACGCAGGCTGTCGGACCCGCCCAGGCTGGGCCGGGCGTAGAACGGCACCGGGCCGTAGGCATGCTTGAGGAAGGCTCCGACGGCGAAGATATCGGTGGGCGGGTTCTCCTCCGGCCCGCGCTTGCGCAGGTCCGCGGCGCCGCCGTCGTGGAACGGGCTCGGCAGCGCCTGGGCGAAGGTGGCGCTGCCGGTGACGACGGCGGAGGCGTCGCCGCGATCGTCAAACCGGGTGTCCTGGTCGAGGGCGAGGCTGAATCCCCGGTAGGGGTTCGCCGCGCTGTCGCGGGTGTCCCAGCTCAGGCCGGTATGCACGATCGCGGCGCCCAGGCGGTCGCCCTGCGCGACCAGTTCGGGGTAGAGGTCGGCGGTCGACGACTTGCCGTCGACCTTCCCGGCCGCGAGATCATGGTGTTCCAGGCGGAGATCGAGCTGGCCGAGCAGATGGGGCAGACGCCGCAGAGGGGAACCCTGGATGCCGCCGCCGACCCAGGTCGCGGCATCGGTGTAGCTGGTCTGGTCGTCCTTGGCGGTATCCGGGCCATAGCCGAAGAAGCGCGCGGTGAGGGTGCGGCGGTAGCCTGCGGTGGCGCGCACGAAGGCGGTCTCGCGCTGGTAGATGCCGCCGTTGCCGGCCGGGCGCTGCTCCAGGTTGCGGCGCCAGAACGCGGCGTACTGCTCCTGGCCGAGGGTCGTGCGCGAGAAGAACGCACCGATGCTTTCGCGCCGGTCCTGTCCCCGGAAATCGGCATCGATGAGCCCGATTCCTGCCCCGGTACCGGTCGCCTCCTGCGAGAACACCACCGGGATGGCGAAGGTGGTGATGCCGAAGCGGTCGAAGAAATCGCCCTTCTTGATCCGCGCTGGTGGCAGGTAGCGCCAGCGGTCGGGATCAGGCAGGTCGTCGGGCTTGGCGATGCGTGGGATGCGCCCATCCGGATCCTGGCCCGAGGCGGGCAGCGTGATCTCCGGATCCGGCGCGGCGCCGATTGCATCGGCAGCGGCCAACCGCTGGCTGGGCTGCACCAGCGCCAGCCCGATCAGCAGGCCAACGCGGCCGCGCAGGTGGCGCAAGCGGCCAGGAATCGGGCTGGACCAGCTGATGGGCATGGTCCTCTTTCTACCATCGGCTAGGCGCAGGGAACCAGGGCGCCGCTCCGGGTTTTGGCCAACGTGTCCCCCGCGTTGCGCGTGGCAGGCGGATCCCCCCGAATCGCCACAAGAAAGCCTGCGCCTGGGACCGCCGGTTTGCTGCCGGCCGCTGGCCACGGGTCGATCCGGCCATGGCTGGATCGCCTGACCACCCGAAGCAGATGGCTTTCCCGGCCACCGGCGGGATGCCGACGTGGCCAGGAAGCCGACCGGCGCAGCCACCTTCCGGTTCCCCTGGGGCGGCCTGGCCGCTATGCCTCGCCCATGCGCCGGCTCGTATCCGCCCTCCTGCTCGGCGCCGCATTGCGGGCTTTCGGAGCCGACACCCTGAAGACCGACGAGGACGTGGTCTTCCTGCCGACCTGCGCCGTGCCGCAGGCGGACGGATCGTGGCAGGTGCGCCTGCACGGCTGGGTGTTCGAGCCGGAGCGCGACAGCCTCAAGCGCCGCGCCCTGCTGGCGCTGCTCGCCAAGGGGATCGGACTCGGCGACGAGACCGTCAGCGAGCTGGAGCAACGCAACCTGTTCAAGGACCGGGTGCGGCCATTCCTGGTCTCCAACGAAGGCGGCAAACGCCTGGTGGTGGCGATCGCCGGGCGTCAGGTGGCGATGGATCCGTCGGGCGGTGACGGCCACTGCACCGCCACGTTCATCCTCGACGCCGCCACGGTGGCGCAGCACCGCACCTCGCTCGGCACCCTCGCCTACACCACCGGCCCGTGGCCGGGCGATCCGCGCGTCTTCCACGGCAGCGTGCATCTCATCGAGACGGAAGGCGTGTCGGTGATCAGCGATCTCGACGACACGATCAAGGTGACCAACTGCCAGGATCGCAGGGACACGCTCAAGAAGACCTTCCTTGAGCCATTCGTGGCGGTGCCCGGCATGGCGGACTGGTACCGGCAATGGGCTGCCGCCGGGGTGAAGTTCCACGTCGTCTCAGCCAGTCCGTGGCAGCTGTATCCGCACCTCGATCCGTTCGTACGCAGCGCCGGCTTCCCGCTGGTCACCTGGCACCTCAAGACGGTGCGCTGGACGAAGTCCGGTCTGGAATCGCTGGCCGCGCCGCCGGAACGGCACAAGCACGCCGTGATCCCCGCCATCCTCGCCGACTACCCGCGCCGGCGCTTCGTCCTCGTCGGCGACTCCGGCCAGCAGGATCCCGAGGTCTACGGCGCCCTGGCGCGGGCGCACGCCAACGTCGCGCTGGTCCTCATCCGCGACGTGACCGGAGAGAAGCCTAGCAGCAGACGCTACCAGACCGCATTTGCCGGCGTGCCGGCTGAACGCTGGGCGGTCTTCACCGATCCGGCGACGATGGTCGGATGCCTGCCACGGTAGACCTCGGGGGTCCGCCTCCGTTACCGAGTTGTTACTAAGATGCCGTTCCGCCAACCGTAGGGTCATCAGCCACACCGCCCATCCTGCTGGAGTTCCCATGCATCTGCACACCCTCGCCACCGCGATTGCCCTCGGTTTGACCCTGTTCGCCTCGATGACCACCTCCGCCGGGGCTGGTGAGAGCGAGATCCGAACTCAGGCCCAGGTTGCGATGGACAAGGCGAACTGGAAGGACGCCTTCGAGCTGTACCGCAAACTGCTGGACGATCCGGGCACTGATCCCCGGCTGGCCGGTGACGACCTGCACCGGTCGTTGCGCTGCCTGGACAACCTCAACCGTCAGAAGGACCGTGACGCGGTGATCGAATCCGCAGTGAAGGTGCATGCAGGCAACTGGCGCCTGCTGGAAGCCGCAGCGCAAGCCTACGACAACGGCCCGCATTGGGGTTACATCGTCGCCGGCCGGTTCGAGCGCGGACATCAGCGCGACGGTGGGCAATGGGTGCAACCCCAGGAACGCGATCGCGTGCGGACCTTGCAGCTCATCCAGCAGGCCATGCCGCTGGTCGCCCGGGCACCTGCAGCGGAACGTGCTGACGCGGGACATTTCTGGTTGTCCGCCGCTGATCGCTGGTCCCGCCACGGCCAGCAGGCCTGGCGCCTGCAGTACCTCACCGACCTTGGGAAATTACCGGATTGGGACGAGCCGATCGACCACAGCAGCAAGGGCGCACCGGTGGACGCTTGCGGCAACCCGGTCTTCCATCGCCTGCCGGAATCCTGGGACAAGGCAGCCAGCGACGGCGAGCGCTGGCGCTGGCTGCTCGCCCAGGCCGCCGCCGCCGGCGAGACGGAAGCCGCGCAGTACCGGCTTGCGACCTTCCTGTGCGAACAGTTCGACGTGCACACCCTGCAGCAATTCGGCTGGCGCCAGCCCGAGGTCGACGATGGCGGCGATCCGGCGGCGAATCCCTGGGCGGTCGAAAGCCTGACGGATGACGAGACCATCGCGCGCCTCGCCACCGGGCCGAAGCGGTTCACCCTGCCGGAAGGGTTCCGCTTCATCGCCCAGCTCAAGGCCATCGCGGAGGCGAACCGCTCGCACGGATCCGAGGCCTGCCGGGCGTTGGCCCAGACCTGCGAGAACCGCCGTCGTTTCGTCGAGGCCGCGCAGTGGTGGACGAAGGCCGGACAGCCTCACGACCTGCAACGCGCGCGGCAGATCACCGGCAACTGGGGCACCTTCGAGACCACCGGCACCCAACCCGCCGGGGTGGCCGCGAAACTCGATTTCCGCTTCCGCAATGCGACCGCGGTCCAGTTCAGCGCCCGCCCGGTGGACGTGGAGGCGCTGCTGGCCGATGTGAAGGCCTATATTGAAAGCAAACCCAAGCAGCTCGACTGGAACAGGAGCGACCTCAACGATATCGGCCGGCGCCTCATTTTTGAGAACCAAGAGAAATACCTGGGTGCGGTGGCGAAGACCTGGGACCTGAAGCTCATCCCGAAACCCGCCCACGCCGACCGCCGGATCAGCGTCGAGGTGCCATCCCTGCCCGCCGGCGGTTGGCTGATGGAATCGCAGGTCGCGGGTGGCAACGCCAGCCGGGTGGTGCTGTGGCTGGCCGACCTCGTCCTGGTGAAGAAGCAGGCCGGCGACAGCAAGGCGCTGTTCTGGACCGTCGATGCGCTGAGCGGCGAACCGGTCGCCGGGGCGCAGGTCACCGGGTTCGGGTACAAGACGACCTGGAAAGAACCGCTCATCGGCAAGGAGCATTACCTCGCCATCGATACCACCGACTACCAGGGCACCACCGATGCCGAGGGTCTGCTGCTCACCAAGCCTCTCGACCAGAATCACCAATGGTTCTTCACCGCCCGGCAGGGCCAACGTCGCGCCTTCCTGGGCTGGACCGGGGTCTGGAACATGAACCGCAGCGACCAGGAACGCTACGACCAGACCAGGACCCTGGTGATCAGCGACCGCCCGGCCTACCGGCCCGGCCAGGTGGTGAAGGTCAAGGCGTGGACGGCGCGGACGCGCTACGACCTGGACGGGAAGAACGAGTTCGCAGGGCAGAACCAGACCCTGTACCTGATCAACCCCAAGGGCGAGAAGATCGCCGAACAGCGGCAGACCTGCGATGCCTTCGGCGGGATCCAGGGCGAGTTCACCCTGCCGGCCGATGCCGCCCTGGGTGCCTGGGCCGTCGGCATCCATCCCTACCTGCATCACAGCGATGGCAGCGTGCCGATCCGGGTCGAGGAATACAAGAAACCCGAATTCGACGTCACCGTCGCTCCACCAACCGAACCGGTGGTGCTCGGCGGCACGCTCACCGCGGCGGTGAAGGCGGCCTACTACTTCGGCGCCCCGGTCGCCAAAGGAACGGTGAAATACAAGGTTCTGCGCCATGAACACGACCAGAGCTGGTTCCCGGCCATGCCCTGGGACTGGCTCTATGGCCCCGGCTATTGGTGGTTCGACGGCGAACGGCCGTGGTATCCGGGCTGGCGCGACTGGGGTTGCCGTGCGCCGCGCTGGTCGTGGTGGCCTATGCCGCAGCCGCCGCCGGAACTCATCGCCGATGGCGAGGGGAAGCTGGCCGCCGACGGCACGTTCAGCATCGCGATCGACAGCGGCCCGGCGAAGCTGCTGCACGGCGACGCCGACCACCGCTATGAGATCACCGTCGAGGTCACCGACGACTCGCGCCGGACCATCGTCGGCACCGGCAGCGTCATCGCGGCGCGCAAACCCTTCGCGGTGACGGTGTGGGCTGACCGCGGCTGGATCCAGACCGGAACGGTCGCGGACGTGCACGCGGCCGCGCGCACGCCGGACGGCAAACCGGTGGCCGGCGACGCGGTGCTGCGCCTCATGAAGATCGCCTACGCCGCCGACGGCACGCCCACGGAAACCGAAGTGACTGCGCAGAAGGCCGCACTCGATGCCGACGGCCGGGCGAAGGGCCGCTTCGTCTTCGCCACCTCCGGCCAGTACCGCTGCGCGGTGACCGTAACGACAACGACGGCAGGGAAAACGCAGCAGATCGATGGCGCCTCGCTGATCACGGCGATCGGCGCCGGTTCAGGCGCAGCTGCTGGCTCAGGCGCAGCCGCTGGCTCAGGCGCAGCCGCTGGCAACGGTCGTGACTACCGCTTCAACGATGTGGAACTCACGGTGGACAAGCGCGAATACGCGCCGGGCGACACGGCCCAGGTGCTGGTCGGCGTCGGCCGCGCCGGCGCGGCGGTGCTGCTCTTCGACCGGCCCGTGCACGGCGTCTATGGCACGCCGAAGGTCCTGCGTCTGAAAGATCGCCAGACCCTGGAACCGGTCGCGATCGGCCTGGCCGACATGCCCAACGTCTTCATCGAGGCCGTCACCGTCCACAGCGGTCGCGCGGCGACGGCGGTGCGCGAACTCATCGTGCCGCCGCAGAAGCGCCCGCTCAACGTCAGCGTGACCAGCGATGCGATGCGCTATCTGCCCGGCGCCAAGGCCGCGCTGACGGTCAAGGTCACCGACCTCGAGGGCAGACCGGTCGCCGGGGCGCTGGCCCTGACCATGTACGACCAGGCGCTCGAATACATCAGCGGTGGCCCCAACGTGCCCGAGATCCGCAGCTTCTTCTGGAAGTGGCGGCGCACGCATCAACCGCAGACCGAGCACAGCCTGACGCGGGGATCCAACGCGCTGATGCGCCAGGGCGAGGAATGGATGAACGTGATCGGGTGCTTCGGGTTGCTCGGGGCAGATGGAGATGCAGGGCAGATGCTGTCCCGCCAGGGGACAAAGGTACTTCGGGTAGCGGCTCGTTTCCGGAACGATATGCCAATGGAATGCGCGTCTCCGGTCGCTTTCATGTCGGCGAAAAGCGCCGAAGCGGCTGATTGCGACGCGTGGTCAGGTAAACCATCCAAGGACAAACGTAAGCAGATGGGTGCCGATCCTGAAGCTGCCCTCGCCCCCGCCACCGTCCGCAGCAACTTCGCCGACGCCGCGTACTGGTCTGGCTCACTGCTGGCCGACGCCAACGGCGTCGCCACGGTCACGGTGCCGATGCCGGAAAATCTCACCGGCTGGAAGGTCCGCACCTGGGCCCTCGCCCAGGGCACGCGGGTGGGCGAGGCCAGCACCACGCTGACCACCGCCAAGGATCTGCTGGTTCGTTTGCAGGCGCCGCGCTTCTTCCAGGAACGCGACGAGGTCGTGCTGTCGGCCAACGTCCACAACTACCTCAAGGATCCCGCCGACTGCGCGGTGACGATCGCACTGCCCGGCCCCAGCCTGCAGCTGCTGGGTGCGGCCGAGCGCCGGATCACCGTCGCCGCCGGCGGCGAGACCCGGGTCGACTGGCGCGTCAAGGTCATGCAGGAAGGTGAAGCCCTGGTGCGCATCAGCGCCCGTTCCGCCAAGGAATCCGACGCGATGGAGCAGAAGTTCCCGGTGAAGGTCCACGGCGCACCGATCCAGGTCGCCTGGAGCCGCGTCCTGCGCCCGGGCCAGGACAGCGTCATCATCCCGTTCAGCGTGCCGGCCGAACGCCGGCCGGATCAGACCCGGCTGGAAGTGCGCTGGTCGCCCACGCTGGCCGGCGCGCTCGTCGATGCCCTGCCGTATCTCGCGAGCTACCCGTACGGCTGCACCGAGCAGACGCTCAACCGTTTCCTGCCCACGGTAATCTGCCAGCGGGTGCTCAACGACCTCAAGATCGACCTGCCGGCGATCAAGGCCAAGCGCGCCAACCTCAACGCGCAGGAGACCGGCGATCCGAAGCAGCGCGCCGAAGGCTGGAAACGCGTACGCGAACGCCGCGGCGACGAACCGGTCGCGGTGTGGGACGACGCCGAGGTGGCGGCGATGGTGCGCGCCGGCGTGACGAAGCTGGAGAACATGCAGCTGAACGACGGCGGCTGGGGCTGGTTCTCGGGCTGGGGCGAGCATTCCTCGCCGCACCTGTCCAGCCTGGTGGTGCGCGGCCTGCTGCGCGCCAGGAAATGCGGCGTGTCGATCGACCATAGAACCCTCGATCGCGGTCTCAGCTGGCTGCAACGGCACCAGGACGACCAGGCCAGGCTGATCCGGCTGTGGGAACGCACCAACCACAAGGAAGGGAAACCGCACGCCGACAGCCAGGACGCCCTGGTCGATCTCGCCCTGGCGGAATCCGGCCAGGCCGGTTCCGACATGGCGGTGCTGCTCTGGCGCGACGCGGCGCAGCTGCCGCCCTACGGCAAGGCGCTGTTCGCGCTCGCCTGCCACCTGCGCAAGCAGGGCGACAAGGTCGCGCACCTGCGCACGAACCTGGAACAGTTCCTCAAGCAGGACGACGAGAACCAGAGCGCCTGGCTCGACCTCGGCCCCAACGGCTGGTGGTGGTGCTGGTACGGCGACGAGATCGAGACCCAGGCCGCGTATCTCAAACTGCTCGCCGCCGTCGATCCCAAGGCCGAGACCGGCGCGCGGCTGGTGAAATACCTGCTCAACAACCGCAAGCACGCGACCCGCTGGAACAGCACCCGCGACACGGCGCTGGTGATCGACGCGATGGCCGACTGGCTGAAGGCGTCTGGCGAGGACCAGCCCGACTGCCGCGTGTCGGTGCTGGTCGACGGCAAGGTGCTGAAGGAAGTGAAGATCACCGCCGGCACGCTGTTCGATGGCGACAACACCCTGGTGCTGGAGGGCGACGCGCTGGCCAGCGGCGCGCACCGGCTGGAGATCCAGCGGGTCGGCAAGGGGCCGCTGTACGCCAACGCGTACCTCCAGTATTTCTCGTTGGAGGAAGGCATCACCCGGCAGGGTCTCGAGGTCAAGGTCGAGCGTGCGATGTACCGCCTGGTGCCCAAGGACCGCACGATCAAGGCCCAGGGCGGTTCGGGCCAGGCGCTCGACCAGAAGGTCGAAGCCTGGGACCGGCACCTGCTGGCCGACGGGGCGAAACTCGCCAGCGGCGACCTGGTCGAGATCGAACTCACCATCGACAGCAAGAACGACTACGAATACCTGCTGTTCCTCGATCCCAAGGTCGCCGGCTTCGAACCCCACCAGGTGCGCAGCGGCTACCTCGACAAGGGCCTGCGCGCCTATGCCGAGTGGCGCGACGACCGCAGCTGCCTCTTCGTCGACCGCCTGCCGCGCGGACGGTCGAGCGTGTCCTGGCGCATGCGCGCCGAGATCCCCGGCCTCTTCCACGCCCTGCCGACCCGCGCCGAGGCGATGTACGCGCCGGAACTCAAGGCGAATGCGGACGAGCTGCGCCTCGGGATCGACGACCGCAAGGATTGAGCCCGGCATCCGACGACGCAGCATGCCGGCCATGCTGCGCACGTCGGTAAAGATCGCCGCTCTCATCCTGCATGCGGCGATCTTCCTCTCGGCCTGGCTGCAACCCATCCACAGCAACGGGGTGAACCTCGTCGTCCTGGGCCTGCTGGCCTCCTGGGGGCTGCACCTGTGGTTCGCCTGCGGGCGTTCGCGCCGGGTCGTCTACGGGACGCTCCTCGTGCTGGCGCTGGCCGCGCTGCCGCTGGTGCGCGATGCCGGGCTTGATCGCGACCACCTGCGGTCGCTGTACGTGGACAACCTGCGCGGCTACGCCGGCACCCCCTACGTCTGGGGTGGCGAAGGGCGGACCGGGATCGACTGCTCCGGCCTGCCGCGCAGCGCCCTGATCAACGCGCTCGTCCGCCACGGCTACACCCGGTTCAATGGCCGGGCACTGCGACTGGCGGCGTGGATGCTCTGGCATGACGCCTCGGCGGAGGAGCTGCTCGCGGGGTACCGTGGTCTGACCGTCAGCGAGGAGCGCGTCTTCCAGATCAACGACGGGCGCACCGACGTTCGTCCCGGCGATCTCGCGATCACCGCCGACGGCGTCCATGTGCTGGTCTACCTGTCAGCCGAGACCGTGATCCAATCGGAACCAGGGAACGCGGTCATCATCGAAGCGATCCCGGCGAAGAGCGTCTATTGCCAGGCGAAGGTTCGCCGGGTGCGGTGGGCGGTGCTCGACGTGCCGTGATCGTCAGCCCCCGCACCCGGTCCACATCGGATCAGTAGGTATCCACCAAGCTCGTCACCTGCAGCCGCTTGCGGGCCTGGGCGAGGGTGAGCTTCCGCCAGGGCCGGAAGGTGATGGTCCTGGCCTGACCGGCGGGCAGGTGGAAGGCGTTGTCGGACCAGTCGGCGTCGGCGTCGGCGAGTAGCAGGCGCACGAACAGGGCGGGGCGCTTGGCCTTCAGGGTGACGGCGAAGGCGCCGTCCGGGGTGGCGGCGACCTTCGCGGCGATCGCCGGATCGCGCAGGTCGAGGTGCTTCCAGCGCACCACGCTGACCAGGTTGCTCGCGACCACGGCCTTGCCCTCGCGGACCTCGAGCCAGACCAGCAGATTGCGGGCGGTATGCTTGGCCACCAGCGGGGCGAGATCGAGCGTCTCGATGGCGAGCCCGGCCTGGCTGCCTACGTCGACGTTCTTGGCGCCAGCCATCAGCTTGCGGCCGGCGGGATCGGTGACGGTCCAGGCGACGGTGAAACGCGCGCCGGCGGGACGATGGTTCGACAGGTGGATGGCGACGGTGTGTCTGGTCTCATCCTCCAGCGCGCTGACCAGCACCGGCGCGAAGAAGCGGCGGGCGGAATGCTGGAGCGCCTTCCAGCGGCCGACGCTGTCGATCGACGACCAGGTCGGCGCAGGCCAGAGATCGTTGATCTGCCAGTACAGCGTGCCCATGCAGCGCGGCTGGCTGCGCCGGGCGTGCTCGACCGCGATGCGGATGCATTCCGCCTGGCTGACCTGGGACAGCCAGGTGGTGTTGTCGAGATCCTTGGGGAACGGCAGGTAGTCCGCGATGTATGCCAGGATGCACTTGTTGCCGCGCCCGACCGAGCGCTGATGGAAGTCCATCACGTACGAATTCAGGTTGAGGTCCTCCTCGGCCGCGAAGGCGCGCAGGGTGCGCACCTCGGGGAAGGACTGGAAGCCGAACTCGCTCTGGAAGCGGTGGGTCCACCCGCGCTGGGCCGAGAATGGGGCCCAGCCGAACCAGACGTCCCAGCAGTGCGCGTCGCCGCTGGTCGGATCGTTCCAGACCTTGCGGTCGCCGCGCGGGGTGTGCGGGCTGCAGGGCCAGTAGAAGCGCTCGCCGTCATGTTCGCTGACCAGACGCGGCAGCAGCTCGTCGAAGAGGCGCTTGTAGTCGGCCCAGTCCATGTGGCGGTCGGTCCAACCCTCGCCGACCAGGCCCTGTTCGAGCTCGTTGTTGCCGCACCACAGGGCGATCGCCGGGTGATGCCGCAGGCGCTTGAGGTTGTCCACCGTCTCGGCCTCGACCGAGCGCATGAACGCCTCCTCATGCGTCGGATAGGTGGCGCAGGCGAACATGAAGTCGTGCCAGATCAGGATCCCGTATTCGTCGCACAGGTCGTAGAACGCGTCCTCTTCGAAGATGCCGCCGCCCCACAGGCGGATCATGTTCATGTGGCTCTGCTGCGCCGCGCCGAGCAGGCGCGCATAGTCGGCCCGGGTCAGGCGCGGGACGAAGATGTCGGCGGGGATCCAGTTCGCGCCCTTGGCGAAGACATCGACTCCGTTGCAGCGGAACTTGAACGACAGGCCCCACTGGTCCTCGTCCTGCACCACCTCGACGGTGCGCAGGCCGAGGCGGCGTTCCTGCACGTCGATCACCTCGCCGTCGGCGGCGACCAGTTCGGCCAGCAGCAGGTAGAGCGGCTGACCGCCCATGCCGTTCGGCCACCACAGGCGCGGTTTGTCGACCGCCAGGTCGAGGGTCTGGCCGGGCGCGCCGCTGGCGCTGGCCACCGTCTCGCCATCGAGGGTCAGGGTCAGCCGGGTGCTCAGCGCGGCATCATCGCTGCGTTCGACGGTGGTCGTCACCGCCAGGTCGACCCGGCCCGGCTGATGCCGCTGGCGGATGCGCACGTCGTCGATGCGGCCGGCGCTCCAGCCGGTCAGCCGGATGCCGCGCCAGATGCCGGCGGTGGGCGCGACCGGACCCCAGTCCCAGCCGAACGAGCAGGCCATCTTGCGCACGTAGGCCTTCCCGGCGAACTCCGGGCGGTAGCAGTTCCAGGCCGGCAGTTTGCGGCGCAGGTTCCCGGCCTCCATGGTCGGCAGGGGGGAACGGAAGGTGGCGGAGATCTCGTTCCTGCCGGGCTTGAGCACGGCCTTCACGGCCGCGCGCCAGCGCCGGTGCATGTTGTCGGCTTCCAGCACCACGGTGCCGTTGATGCTCAGCGTCGCGAGGGTGTCGAGCCCATCGCATTCGAGATCGATCCGGTCGCATTCCAGCAGGTCGGCCGGCACGGTGATGCTGCGGGTGAACTGCCAGTCGCGCCTGTAGACCCAGTCGTGCTGGAGTTCGTTGTCGCGCCAGTTGAGGTCGGGCAGCTTCTTCGCCCGCAGCAGGTCGAGATGGATGCAGCCGGGCACCTGGGCCGGGATGGTCTTCGCGGGAGCGGAGAGGTCGCGGGCCTTCCAGCTGCCGCCGAGGTCGATGGTGTGCATGGCGGCAGCGTGGAGGGGATTCGCCCCCGTCCAGCATCGTCAGCGCGGCGCCCCGGATGCGGCTGACGGGCGCGGGACGACGCGCCAGAGGTCGCCGACGCCCTGATCGCGGATGAGCGGCGCGGGAGCCACCGGGGAGTCCGCCCGCATCTGTTCACGCTGGTACAGCAGGCCTGGTCCGCCCCGCCCGTAGAACACCGGGACCTCGCATTTGTCGAAGTCCGACCAGCAGGTGGCGACCTCGTTGTCCAGCGGCTCCATGCGGATCACGGTGTCGCCCTTCCAGGTCACCCGGTAGGTCCAGGCCCGGTATCCGGGGTTGCCGACCGCGACATCCTCGGTCGTGATCGGCAGGGGATACGTCATGGCGATGCGGTCGCCGGCCCTGCGCCTGCCGCAGTGCAGGTAGTTGCCGACCACCGCGACCGGTCCATCGGCGGCGGCCATGCCCTCCAGGAATGCGCCGGTCACCTGGACGGTGCGCGGGATGGGCACGTCCTCGCCCTGCACGGCCAGGCGCAGCGCCGAACGGTCCACGAAGTCGGGGATGCGGAGCCTGACGTCGAGGTCCTGGCGCAGCTCCACCGTGGTCAGCCCCTGATGGGGTTTGGCGCAGCGGATGACCGCGGCGGGAAGATCCTTGTCCAGATGCAGATGCACCGACAGCGTGCCGTCCTCGACCTGGGCCGCGCTGTGCCACAGCACGAACAGGGCATGGACCCCGGAACCGCCGCAGCAGTTCTGCAGGACCCGGGTCTTGTCGTGCAGTTCCGGGCCACCCCAGACCGCCTTCAGCGTTTCACGGTACGCGAGCAGGTGATTGGGTGAACTCCAGCCGGCCCAGGCGCCGACGCTGCGACGGGCGACGTCCCTCCAGGTGAACTGGCTGGTGTCGGGACGGTCGTCGCCTTCGCCCAGCCAGGAGACATCCCGCACCTGGCTTTCGACCAGGTGGTTGCGCATGAGGCGTTCCAGGTCGTCCCAGTATTCGCCGTGGCCGTGCTTGGCCAAGGTCGCCCCCAGCACCGCGAAGTCCATGAGCGCGCAGGTCTCGCTGGCGATCAGGGCGCTGGGACGCCAGTTGACGATCTCCGGCAGGAAGCCGAAGCGGGTGCCCAGGCCGCGCGCATGGCGGTACAGGGCGTCGCAGCGGCTGAACAGGGCGGCGTCGCCCACATAGAGGGCATAGTCGGCGATCCCGCCCAGGGTGCGCAGATTGCCGTGCATGTGCGCCTTGGGGCCGAACCTGTTGTCGGGAGTGAAGCAGCGTCCGGCCATCACCTGCCTGGTCAGGATGCCTGCCGCCTCCAGGGCCGCCTCGCTGCGCAGAAGCCGGGCGGTGACCATCAGGCTCTTGATGCCGAACCCGCCAAACGACGACGGATCGGCTTTGGCCTTCTTCAGGCGGGCCAGATAGCCGTCGACCATGGTCAAGGCCAGCCGCCGCGCCTCGTCATCGCCATCGATCACGGCGGCAGTGGTCAGGGCATACAGCGGCAGGGCGGGATCCTCGGTCTTGCCCTTGCACCAGGGCTGGGCCGGGCGGATCAGCTGGCCATCGGCGGCGTGTATGCCGGCCACCAGCAGACGGCGCCAACGGTCTTCCACCGCCAGGCGGCGACCGGTCATCAGCCGCAGCATGATCGCCGCCTGGTACTGCCGGGCCATCACATCGCCGAAGTCCGGCCAATCGTGGGCGGCTGACGGCGGGTTGGTCCAGAAGACGTTGAAGTACGGCAGGCCGTCACGGTCCACCAGCTCTTCGAAGTAGGTGGCGCTGTGTCCGGCAAGGGCTTCCAGGGTGAAGGATGGGGTCATCGGCGTTTCTCCAGAGAAGAGTCGGCTGGCGAGCAGGAACAGGAGGATGCGGAGGCCAGGACGCATGGGGCCTCCGCGCGGGATCAGGGGGCACCGATGCAGTACAGGAAGGCGCTGGACTGGATGAGCAGCTTGTCGCCGTGCGGCACCGGTCCGCTCATGATGGAGAAATAACTGGCGGAACCCCGGTAGCAGCCGGCGAAGTCGATGGGGTCGAAGTCCTTGAAATAGGTCGAGACGATGATGTCAGCCGCCGGTTCGTCGTAGCCGAGCAGGTTGTTCCTGGACACCAGCACCGGTTTGGCCGGGTCCTTGAGATCGAAGATGGTGAAGCTGCACGAAATCCGGTGGTCATCCCGGCCGCGCGCACCCGGGCCACCGCGACCGTACAGGGGGTCGTTGAAACCCCCGCTCATGCCGATCAGGTATTGCCCTGCGACCACGCCGATTTCACCTGCCGGCTCTGGCAGTTTGCTGATCAGGGTGCCGGTGGTGGCATCAATCAGCTGGTTGCGATACAGCCATGCGGTGCCGGCCACGGTGGGGAAGTCCTGCTGGTTGTTGAAGAGGCGATCCTTCTTTTCGGTTTCGCCTAGCACGAAGACCTTCTCAGCCACCACCGCATCGGCGCCGTCCAGGCGCAGGCGATAGCTGCACGTCGGCCCGCCGCCGGTGTCGGACGTGCAAGTCCACGTCACCTGCTGCCCAAAGACAGCCAGCAGCGCTCCGCGTCCGCAATTGTGCCAGGGCAGATGGCCCAGGAGCTTGCCATCGGACACCCGCAGCACGGCCTGGCCCTGGTCCTTGGCCTGAGGCGCATCGCCTATGACCACCTCCACCGGTTTGCCGTCGCCACCCGGCAAACGCATCAGGCGGGGGACGAGGTAGTTGGATCCGGCCAGAGTCGATTCCCAGCGCAATTTGCCGGTCGCGGTCTCCAGGGCGCGTAAGGTCCGCCCCTTCCCCTTGATGTCGATCATGTTGCGTACCAGGAGCAAATCACCGCATAGCAACGGGGAGCGATGGAAGGTACCGCGATTGTCGTGGCTGCCCTTCTCGCGCTCTAGCCACACCGTCTTGCCATCGAGATCCAGGCTGAAGACCTGGCCCTGGTCGAAGACGCCATAGATCCGCTTGCCGTCGCTGGCCAAGGTCGAGTCGGCGCTGCCGACATAGCCGCACCAAGATCCCCCCATGTCGACCTGGAGTACTTTCAGACAGGCCCCGACCAGATTGACGGAACGGAGATTTCCCTTTCTCAGTTCCTGGAGATCGGCGAGGTCAGCCACCGACTGGTAGCGCCGGAGAACCTCCAGGTCCTTGTCGAAGGCGGCAACCAGGGCGGCGTCCCCGAAAGCCTCGACTTCCGCACGGCGCGGAAGGAAGACATCAAGCAGCTTCTTTGCCGTGCTCTTCTTCTCGGCGAGGAAGGCGGCATGGTCGCTGTTCTTTGGGGTGCCGTCTTTGTTCCAACCATCATTGAACAGGTTGCCGGGTTGCCTGCCTACGCTGAAGCCTGTGGTGCCGATGTAGAAGAAGGCTCGCGCCAGATCGAGGATCTTCTGCCCGGCGGCGGCTTTCGGCTCGTCCATCCCGTCGCACAGCAGCGGCATCATGCGCCGCTGCCAGAGCTGCTTGCCGCTGTCGAGATCCCAGCAGGTGACGAAGTCGGGTTCGCCCACCGCGAAGACCCGCTTCCCCACCACGATGGGATGCGACAGCGACCAGCCGGGAACCGGCATCTTCCAGCGGATGTTCCTGGACTTGTTGTCGGCGAAGTCGTCGACCTCGATCTCTTTGTTTTGCGGTGGATTGCCGAAGAAGCCCTTCACCTTCCTCCTGATCAGGGTTCCTTCCGACCAGGCGAGGGGCGGGGTGGCGCCGGGGTAGTGGCCGTTGTTCGGGCGGAAGGAGACCGGCCGTTCGGGCGAGGGCATGAAATCGGCAGCGCCATAATCGGGCAAGGCGGACTCACCGGTGATCGCGGCAGCAGCGATGAGGAAAGGCAGGATCAGACGCATCGGAACCTCCACGGGGTGTCGGACCTGCTACAGCCTACGCCTGGCGTCTGTTGTTCCGCAACTCCGGTCCGACCCGGCCGAAGATGCCTGAATTGCCTGATCAAGGCCTGGATTTACCCGCCGCCGCCGGCGTCTATCCTGCCGTCATGGCATCGGCATCGATCGCGAACATGGCCGTGTTGGCTGGGATTGCGCGCGACCCGGCACCGACCCTGGTCCATTGGGTGCCGGCCATCATGGCGGAGCTCGATGAATGGCGTCGGCAAGGCCGCTTGCGCTGGCTGGTCGCCCAACCCCTCAACGACCGCACCCAGGACGGCATCAGCCAGATCTTCGACCAGGTCAAGATGGAGGTGATCCTGGCCGGAACCGCCGAAGTACGGCTCCAGGACGCATGGGCGAAGGTGCGGCCAGGCGGGATCCTGGTCGTGCCCTCGCGCGTGGCCCATCGCCTGCGCGGCGGCGATCGTGGCTGGAATCTGGGCATCTTCGCCAGCGACAACGATATCGCCTTCCAGATCACGGAATCGGCGCCTGGGCCGCGCCTGGTGGTCGGCGGCCGCTTCCAGCGGGCCCGGGGCGGCCTGCTGCGCAGCCTGGTCGACGAGGTGCTGGCCGATCCCAAGAGCTCCACCGCGCTGCGCGAGCAGGCCCAGACGATGATCCTGTCGCTGCTGGCCGAGGCCGTGCGGCAACCGCAGTCGGAAGGCCGGGGTGGCGACTTCATCGTCCTGGCCTGCCGCAAGCTGATCGATCGCGACTTCGCCGATCCGACCCTGGGCCTGGGCGCCTGCGCCAAGCGGCTGGACCGCAAGCCCGCCGCCCTGGCCCGGCTGTTCCTGCGCAAGACCGGCCTCACCGTCAATGCCGCCCTGCGCCAACGCCGGGTGCTGGCCGCGCAGCGCCTATTGCTGCGCACCACCCTCGATATCGACGCCATCGCGACCCGCTGCGGCTTCACCCGCCGGGATTCCTTCACCCGCGCCTTCCGCACCCTGGCGAACTGTTCGCCCAAGCAGTATCGCCGCCTGGGTCATCTGGAAGGCGAAGTGCTGAAGACGTGATCCGCCGCCCTGCGGGTCTTGGCCCTGGTCGCGATACACGGACCGAACGCTCTCTTCCGTTGCGGAATCCGCCATTTGGCACCCGGCATCCTGCTGCGATGCTGCCTCTGACGCTCCACCCCGCAGCGCAGCCGAAAGACACCCATGGCCAAGGCCGCCGTCGATCCCGAGGAACTCATGCGCTTCGTCGGCGCGCTCAAGCGCTTCAACGACGGCACGCGCACCGAACTCGCGACCATCCACCGCCAGTTCCAGCGCCTGGGCGAGACCTGGCAGGATGAGGAGCACGCGAAATTCGCCGAGAGCTTCACCACCATGGTCCGCGTCGTGGCGCGTTTTCTCGAGGAATCCGAGCAGCAGGTGCCGGTCCTCGCGCGCAAGGCGGAAGCCATCCGCGACTACCTGCATCCGCGCTGAACCATGGCCCGCGCCGAGATCTCCGATGCCGAGGTGCTGCGCACGCTGCGTGCGGCGGTCGGCCGGTTCAGCGCCAGCACCGCCACCAGCCTGGAATCGGTGGTGGCACAGCTCGAACGCGCGCGCGACGTGCTGCGCCACGAGTTGCAGCCGTATTGGAAGGATCAGGCGCGGCGGCGGCAGGAGGTCTTCGAGGAGGCCAAGCGCCGCTGGCGCGAAGCCGAATACGAGGTCGCCCGCGCCATGCAGCGCAGCGGCACCGGCCGGCCGTCGAGCGACGAGGAGCGCCGCGCCATGCGCAAGGCGCAGGCGAAGTGGGAGGAGGCGCTGGAGAAGATCGAGGAGGTCCGGCGCCAGCTGATGCGTCTCGACGACGATGGCGACGCGCTCGCGACGCGCTGCCGCGATGCGGCGCGCGACCTCGCGGACCAGAGCGCCGCCGCCGCGCTCGAACTCGAGCAGCGCGCGGCCGGGATCGACGCCTACCACGCGGCGCGGCTGACCGCGTCGGCGCCTCCGCCTGGAGGCGCACCATGACCGCGTTTTCCGGCGAAGACGCCCTGCTCAGCCGCGCGCTCAAGGATCTCGAAACCGCCTTCGCCGCCACCGCCGGCGACTGGCGGGACGCGACCCGAGAGGACTTCGCCCGCATGCACCTCGAACCGATCGCGGCGCGCACGCGCGAAGCCGAAAAGGCCCTTGCCCAACTCGCCGCCCTGGTCCAGGAGGCCGAACGCCGATGCCGATGAAGAGAAAACCGGCAGGAGCATCCCATCTGCGGCGTTGGTCGTCGGTCATTTGGCGCTGCCAAACTCCCTCCTCCCGCCTTGCATATGGGCGCTCCTGCCGGTTTTCTCTGCGTTTCCTCTTTCCGTTGACAGGATTGATCTATGTCGTCCCGGCAGTCTTGGCCATCAGCATATCTGGACAACGCCATGCAATCTAATCCAAGCATCGAAATCACTGTCCCCGATCCCCTCGCCGAGGCGGCCGCGATGACCGAGGCCCTGGCCGCCCTGGCACGCGAGCGCGAGGCGCGCGAACGCGAGTGGGGCGATGAACGCCTGCGCCTGTCCGACGCCGGCGCGGGCGCGATCGCGAAGCTCCAGGCCGAGCTCGACCAGCCGGGCCCGGACGAGGATCTCGACCAGGCGCTCGCGCTGGTCGATGGCGAGTGCGCCCGCCGCCAGGCCCTGCTCGCCCAGGCCGCGCTGCGCCTGCGCCGCGACCTGCGCGACGGGCACGAGCATCGTCTGGATGTGCTGTCCGCCCGCCTGATGGCCGAACGCCAGGCGGCGAGCGCCGAACAGCGCGCCGCCCACGAACAGCAGCGCCGCGCCTATCTCGATGCCAACCAGGCGCTGCGCCAGCGCGCCGGCGACATCGCCGCCGCCATCGCCCGTTCGGCCCGGCGCGCCTGGATCGGACTGGATGGAATCAGCCCGGGTGAACCTGAACCCGCGAGTCTTGGCAGCCAGCAGGCCATCGCGAACGCGCTCGACTGGATCGCGACCGGGCTGGAGCAGGTCGATGCCCGCAGCGGGGTCGGGGCGGTGCGCACTTTGGGCATGTTCGCCTGGCACCTGGTGGTCGCACTGCCGTTCGGGCTGCTCATCGCGGCGGCACTGACCCTGATCCCGACGCTGGAACCCTGGCTGTATTGGGTGATCGGAGCCGGCCTCGCCGCCCAGATGCTGTGCGGGATCGTGCTCGCGCTGGTGCGCAACCGCCTGGCCCCGCGCTACCGCGCCCTCGCGCGTGCGTGCGCCGCCGTGCCGGTCGCGCTGCGCGAGCTCGACCGCGCCGCCCGGGGCGACACCGGCACGCCATTCAAGAGCCAGCTCAACCGCCTGCTGTCCGAAGACGCGGTGCTGAGCGAGGCGCGCCAGGTCGAAGAGCAGCGCACCGAGGCCGTGCTGGCCCGGGTGCGCGAGCGCGAACTGCGCTTGAAGGCCCGCCTCGACCAGCGTGCGCAGGCCGAACGGCGCCGGCTCGCCGCCGCCGCGCATGCCGCCGGGGCCGGTCGCCTCGAACGTCTGCGCCGCGAACTCGCCGCCGCCGAGGCGGCCCTGGCCGACCGCCTGGCGGAGCACGACCGGCGCTGGGCCCAGGAACGGAAGCGCCTGGAAAACGCGGCGAAATCATGGTTGGAGTCGACCCGGGCCCGGCTCGCCGCGCTCGCCGCCAAGCGCGAGCTCGCCCATCCGGCCTGGGACGCCGCCACCTGGGCCGGCTGGCGGCCACCCTCCGCCTGGGGCGGCGATGCGCCGCTCGGACACCTCGTGGCTGCACCGCCCGCCCTCGCCGAGACCGCCCGCGCCCAGGCCCTGGATCTGCCGGCCGGCCCCGAGCTCGCGCTGCCGGTCGGGCTGTCCTTCCCGCACCATGCGTCGCTCCTGGTGCGGGCAGGTCCGGCCACGCGCGAGGCCGCGCTGCGCCTCATCACCACCGCCGCCCTGCGCGCGCTCACCGCCTTCCCGCCCGGCCGCCTGCGCCTGACCCTGATCGATCCGGTCGGCCTGGGCCAGTCCTTCGCGCGGCTGCTGGATCTTGCCGACCATGAGGAGGCGGTGCTCGCCGGCGCCGTGCTCAGCGACGCGACCCGGATCGAGCGCGGACTCGAGGATCTCGCCGCGCACCTGCAGAAGGTCATCCAGAAGCACCTGCGCGGGCGCTACAACACGCTCGACGACTACAACCGCGAGGCGGGCGAACTCGCCGAACCGTTGCGGCTGGTGCTGATCTGCGACTTCCCGGCCGGCTTCGGCGAACGCGCCTTCGACCGCCTGGCCGCCCTGCTGCGCAGCGGCGCGCGCTGCGGCGTGCACGTGTGGCTGCTCCACGACGACCGCCAGCCGCTGCCGTCCTGCCTCGACCTCGCCTGGTTCCGTCGCATCGGGGTGGTGCTGCGCGAACTGCACGGCCGCCTGGCGATCGACCGCGAAGGTCTGGCCGGCTGGAACTTCGCGCCCGAGCCCGACGCGCCAGCGGCGCTCGCCGACCGCCTGCTGTCCGCGGTCGGCAAGGGGGCCGCCGGCAGCAGCCGGGTCGAGGTCGCGTTCGCCGCCGTCGGCCCCGCGCCCGAGCAGGTGTGGTCGCAATCCACCGCCGAATCGCTGCGGGTGCCAGTGGGCAAGCGCGGTGCCGACCGCCTGCAATACATCGAACTCGGCCGCGGCACCGCCCAGCACGCCCTGGTCGGCGGCCGCACGGGTTCGGGCAAGTCGACGCTGTTCCACGTCCTGGTCGCCTCGGCCGCGATGTGGCACCATCCGCGCGAACTCGAACTGCACCTGATCGACTTCAAGAAGGGCGTCGAGTTCCGCGCCTTCGCCTCGGCGAAGCTCCCCCATGCCAGGGTGGTCGCGATCGAGAGCGACCGCGAATTCGCGCTCAGCGTGCTGCGCCAGCTCGATGCCGAGCTCGAACGCCGGGGTGGCCTGTTCCGCCGCGCCGGCGCGCAGGATCTCGCCGCGCATCGCCGCACCGGCGGCGAGCATCTGCCGCGCATCCTGCTGCTCATCGATGAATTCCAGGAATTCTTCACCGAAGACGACGCCATCGCACGCGACGCCGCGCTGCTGCTCGACCGCTTCGTGCGCCAGGGCCGCGCCTTCGGTCTGCACGTCGTGCTCGGCTCGCAGACCCTCGGCGGCTCGTACAGCCTGGCCAAGAGCAGCCTCGGCCAGATGGGCGTGCGCATCGTCCTGCCCTGTAACGAGGCCGACGCGCACCTGCTGCTGCACGAGGACAACGATGCGGCCCGCCTGCTGACCCGGCCTGGCGATGCGATCTACAACGACCGCGCCGGCCTCGTCGACGGCAACAGTCCCTTCCAGGTCTGCTGGCTCGGCGAAGCCGAGGAGGGTGCTCTGCTGCGCGCCGCCGCCGCGCGCGCCCAGGCCGAAGGCTGGCGCCCGGCGCAGCCGCCGGTCGTCTTCGAAGGCAACCTGCCATCGCGCCTGGACGATGATCCGGGCCTGGCCGGGCTGCTGGCGCGCCCGTGGGCGGAAACCGACGTGCGCAGCAGCGCCTGGGTCGGCCAGTCGAGCTCGCTCAAGGGCGCGGCCGAGGTGTCCTTCCCCGCCGCCGCCGGCGGCAACCTGCTCATCGTCGGCCAGAACCGCGAGGCCGCGGTCGCCACCTGCGCCGCGATCACCCTGGCGTTCGCCGCCCGGCACCGTCCTGGCGCGCTGCGCCTGCTCGCCCTCGACGGCGAAGATCGCGACGGCCTGTTCGCCACCCTGCACGCCCGCCTGGCCGACAGCCTGCCGCACCAGCCGGTGCGCTACGAGGCGCGCAACCTCGGCGAATTGCTGGGCGAACTCGCGAGCGAACTCGACCGTCGCCAGGCCGGCGGCAGCGACCGCACGCCGATCGTGTTCACCGTGTTCGCACTCCAGCGCCTGCGGCAACTGCGTGCCGACGACGATGGCGGGCTGGGAGGCGCCTTCGGCGAGAAGAGCGAACCGCCAGCCGAACGCTTCGCCCGGCTGCTCGCCAACGGCCCGGAATACGGCCTCCACACCATCGTCTGCTGCGATTCGCTCAGTTCCGTCCAGCGCAGCCTGGGCCGGCGCACGCTGCGCGACTTCGACGCGCGCATGCTCTTCCAGATGAGCGCGACCGACTCGACCGAGCTCATCGACGACGACGGCGCCTGCCGCCTCGGCCTGCACACCGCGCTGCTCACCGCCCTGGGCGACGGCCGGCGCGAGAAGTTCCGCCCGTACAGCCTGCCGGATCCGGCGTTCCTGGATGGGCTGAAGGAACGCTACCGGGCGCGATTCGCGGGGTGAATCCTTGCTTTGACGTGACTGGCAAGATCAGGCCCCTGAAAGGACACTACTCCATGCACGTCGAGGGATAATCGGCATCAGAACTGGTCTTGCTTCTCAGCAGCATTGCGGGACAAGCTCCGCATGCTGCTGCCCTATCGGACCGATGCGCCAGTCTACCACCTGCCGATTGCGACGATCTGCATCATCGCGGCCAATGTGCTGGCCCATCTGGTCATGCGCCAGGCCGGAGAAGAGACCTGGGAACGGCTGATCCTGGTCTATGGCCAATTCTCACCATGGCAGTGGATCACGAGTGTCTTCCTCCATGCCGGATGGCTGCATCTGATCGGCAATATGATCTTTCTCTGGGTTTTTGGCCTGATCATCGAGGGAAAGGTGGGACATGCCCGGTTTGTGGCGATCTATCTACTCATCGCTCTGGTATCCGGTCTGATCGAACAGACGGCGATGCTGGGGTCCGAGGGCGGATCCCTCGGCGCAAGCGGAGTCATATTCGGACTGATCGCCATCGCGCTGGTATGGGCGCCCGAGAACATCATCGAAAGCATATTGGTGCTCTGGATCATTCGGCATGTCGAACTTCGGGTCATGACTTTCGCAGGCATCTACCTTGTCTATCAGTTCGTCGAGGCTCTTCTGTTGGGATTCGGCATGGGTAGCGCCATGCTGCATCTGCTCGGCGCCGTGTGCGGATTGCCTATAGGCATCCTGATGGTGAAGCGCGCGTGGGTGGATTGCGAAGGTTGGGACTGGTTCTCGCGCCATGGGAAATGGCCGTTCAGCAGGGAACCAGCACCTGCACGTTCCATCGCACCGCGACCGATCGGCCGGCAAATCCCTGCCCTCGATCCGGCTCCACCGTTGGAAGCGGTGGACTGCGAGTCATCCCTCGAGGGGTTCACCGCCTGGCGCAAAATCATCTCTGCCGGCATCACCGTACCGACCGGGACATCCGTCACGCTGGCCCACCGCCTCACCACCGATGGACATCTCTCAGAGGCAAGGTCGGTGATCTCCGTCGTCCTGCGGCTGGATGCCCATCATCCCGTTGGCCTGCTGGCCGCACGAATCCTGATCGACCTGGAACGTCCTGTTGCCGCCCGTGAACGGCTGGATGCATTGGACGCTTCTCGTCTTGACGCTGCTGCGATTTCCCAGGCGAGGGAATTGCGTCTGCGAGCAGACGCACTGACTGCTGCCGGGGTGATTGAGATCGACGATTGATCGGCCGGGAGGGACAACGGGATTTCCGTCTCTTGTTCAAGCCTGCCGCTGGCACAGGGACTGGTGGTGAGGACATCGTCTGGCACCAAATGCCGATTGATGCACGAAGCAGCGAGGCTTCATGGTCGGACATGCTGCGGAAGCCGCAGTTCAATGGTCAGCCATGCAGCCATGGCCTTCATGGCGTATGCTGGAATATAGGTATGCCCATGCACACTCCGCCGCCGTTCCGCCACACCAAGATCGTCGCCACCATCGGTCCGGCGAGCAGTTCGCCCGAGGTCATCCGCCAGCTCGTGCGGGCGGGGATGAACGTGGCGCGGCTGAACTTCTCGCATGGGGCCTACGAAGACCACGCTGCAACCGTGAAGTCGCTGCGGCGGATCGCCGATGAGGAAGACCAGCCGCTGACCCTGCTCGCGGATCTGCAGGGGCCCAAGGTCCGGGTCGGCAACCTGCCGGCGGAGGGGATCGCCCTGGTCGCCGGGGCGCGGGTGGAACTGTGGCCGGAGGCGCAGGTGCCGGCGACCGTTCCGGCCGGGACCATCGCGATCCCGATCGACTACCCGCTGGCCGCCGAGGATGCGCGGCCGGGCATGCGGGTGCTCTTGGCCGATGGGCTGTTCGAACTGGCGGTCGAGGAGATCACCGGTCCGGCCCTGCGCTGCCGGGTGGTCGCGGGCGGGACGCTGACCCGGCGCAAGGGCGTGAACTTCCCGGAACTGGACCTGCGCCTGCCGGCCCTGACCGGCAAGGATCTGCGCGACCTGGATTTCGCCATCAGCCAGAAGGTGAACTGGGTCTCGCTCAGCTTCGTGCGCAGCCCGGCCGACGTGCGCGGACTCAAGGATCAGCTGGCGGCGCGCGGGGTGCGTCTGCCGGTGGTGGCCAAGATCGAGAAGCCGCAGGCGCTGGAACGCCTCGATGCGATCCTCGCCGAATCCGACGGCATCATGGTCGCGCGCGGCGATCTCGGCGTCGAGATGCGGCCGGAGCAGGTGCCGATGGCGCAGAAGCGGATCATCTCCGCCTGCAACCGCCTGGGCATCCCGGTGATCACCGCGACCCAGATGCTGGAGAGCATGATCCACGATCCGCGTCCGACCCGCGCCGAGGCCAGCGATGTCGCCAACGCCATCCTCGACGGCACCGATGCGGTGATGCTGTCGGGCGAATCGGCGGTGGGCGCGCATCCGGTCAAGGCGGTCGAGATGATGGACCGCATCGCGCGCGAGGTCGAGACGCACGTGCCCTTCCGGCCGTCGCCCCCGCTCACCCAGACCATCAACCACATCTTCGGCGAGTCGGTCGAGGCCATCGGCCAGCATGCCGGCCTGGCCGCGGTGGTGGTGGCGACCCGCACCGGCGACAACGCGCGCCTGGCCGCGGCCCAGCGTCCGCTCGCGCCGGTGGTCGCCCTGACCACCGAGATCGCGGTGCAGCACGCGCTCAACCTGGTCTGGGGCATCCGCCCGCTGCTGGTGGAGCAGATCCCCACCGATCCGCGCGCCCTGATCGTGATCGCCGAACGGGTACTGCTGTGGCGCGGCTGCGCCTATCCCGGCGACCGCATCCTGGTCATGGGCAGCCTGACCCGGGGCGAAGGCGACGCCGAACAGGCGGATTTCCTGGCCCTGCACCAGATCCGCTGATGGCCGGCGGATCCGCGCTGCGGTTCAGGGCGCGGGCGCTTCCTCGGGCAGATCCAGCGGCTTGCCGGTCATGTGCAGCTTCAGGCTGTTGCTGATCTTCATCTTGAGGACCGGGTTGTTGAGCCCGTCGCGGACGGCTTCCAGCGCCTTGACGATCGCGGCGTTGGCCCCGGTGTGGCGGAAGGTCTCGATCGCCTCCGAACGGATGTTGGAGTTCGCATGGTTCTGCACGAGGCGCAGGGCGGCGTAGGCGATGGCGACGCGTTCGGGGTCAGCCTTCTGGGTGTAGTCCGCCGCCAGGCCCATCGCCTTCACGATCGCCAGGCCGACCTCCTCGTCGGTTTCATTCGCCACCGCAGTGACCAGCAGCGGGGCGTACCGCCGCGCGTCCTCGACGCTGCGCGGGGTCAGGCCCTTGATGGTCATCAGGCGCAGGCCGCGATCGTCCTTGCTGGTGAGCAGTTCGCCGAGGCGCTTGCGCGCCGCGTCGGTCGGCACCGCGATCAGGCCGGCGGCGGCCGAGACGCGGTCCTCGAGCGCCACCGTCGCGGCGGTCAGCGCGAGCAGATCCTCGATCGCCTTGGGCGAGCGGGTGAAGCCGAGGAGCTGGATGAGGACATTGCGTTCGGCCGGTTCCTTGACCTCGACGAGGCGTTCCTTGATCAGCTCATAGGTGCCGGGGACACGGTTCTCGGCCAGGGCGCGGGTGGCATCGAGCCGGGTCTGCGGGCTGTTGGGGTTGACCGCGCCGGCCTTGAGCGCGACGGCGGCCTCGGGCAGGCGGGTGCGGCCGAGGCTGACCGCCGCCGCCGTGCGTACCCGCGGCTGATCCTCGTTCTCCTGCTGCATCAGCTTGGCGAGAGGGGCGACCACCGCCGCCTGACGGAAGTTGCCGAGCGAACGTGCGACCTCCTCCCGGATGAGCTCATGCTCATGGCCGGCGAGCTTGATGAGGGCCTCCGCCGGCGGGTCACCGCGCAGCCGGCCGAGCTCGATGATCTGCCCCTTGGCCTTGCCGAGATCCTGGGTGCCCTTGTCGAGCGACTTCTTGTCGGTGGCGGCGATGGCGGCGAGCAGGGCGGCGGCCTTGGCGGCGACATCGACCGCAGCGGGGGCTGGCGTCTCGCCGATCCAGGCGGCGACCTCCTTGGCGCGCCGACCGACATGGGAGACGATCCATGGCGGGCCGTCGATTTGGAGCGGCCGGACTGCGTTTTTCGCATCATCTCCGGGCTTGGCTTTGCCCGCCGGCGCCCCGAGCCCGCCCCAGACCGCGAGGGGCTCCTGGACCAGGGGCGAACGGGCCGCCGCTCCGACGATGAGCATCGGGACATCGGTCAGCAGCTTGGGCGTGGCGGCCAGCGCAGGCGGAACCAGGGCGGCAGCGGTCGGATCCTGGAACAGCACGCGCAGGGCAGCCCACGGCGAGAACCGGATCTCGGCCGGTCCGTAGTCGGCGACCGGCGCGAGGTTGAGCTGGCGCGGCAGCCGCTGATCCAGATCGCCGAACAGCGCCTTGGCGGTATAGGTCAGGTCCTGCAAGCCCCAGGCGGGGACGCCCAGGAACTGCGCCAGCTGTTCACGCGCCACCGCGGCGACGGCGGGATCGGCATGGCCGGCGGCGGCGACCAGGGCGGCGAGGCTCTCCGGAGTCGCCGCCCGCCGGAGCTGCTCCCCGGCCGGGCGCCGATCCTTGGCTGATTCGCCCGTGAGCGCCTTGGCCCAACCCGCCACCTGCGCCGCCTCGACCGGGCGGAACAGCCAGACGTGCCGGCCGGCCGCCTTCCATTGGAGCTTCGCCAGGGCGCAGTAGGCGTCGAGCACCTGGCGCACCGGCTCGTTCCTGCGTTCGATGGTGCATCCGGGATAGAGGTCCTGGTCGAGCGCGGGCTGCACGTACCAGGCGAAACGCTCCGCCTGGGGCAGGTTGACCATGATCTCGGCCAGGGCCTCGCTCGGCCGGTCGGACCACAGGTTCACGCTGACGGGACGGTCGAGCCCGACGGGCTCGGCGGCGCCGAGGCCGGCGAGGGTGAGGAGGAGCAGAAAGCAACGAACCATCGGAGGATTCCTGGAATTGGCGTGGGGGTTATCGGTGACAAAGCGGACCGCTCAGGCGCGATCCGCAGGCATGGTGCACATGGATACCGACCAGCCCATGGTGCCGCCAGCGTTCTCGCAGCGGAACAGGATCTGATTCACGCCCTGCTTGAAGTCCATCTCCATCTGCTGCTCGTTGGCGCGGAATTGCTTGGGCGTCGACTTCGAGGCCCACTTCAGGTCTCCATTGAGCCACATCTTTCCGTAGTCATCGCTACCCATCGAAACATAGTAGCGGCCAGCCTGATGCACATAGACCTCGGTCCAGGCGTAATACACGCACATGCGGGGGGCGAAGGTCGGCTCGATGCGGGGTTTGTTGGCGGTACTGCTGCGGACCCAGTATTCCCAGCGCAGCTCGCGGCCGTCCTTGCCCAAGGTGACATGGTCAAGATCGACCACGGTCTCGGGCAGGAAGGCTGCTTCGCGGTTGCTGCGGAAGCGGTTCTCGAATGGACCCATCACGTACCACTTGTCGAGATACATCCAGTCGGCGCGTGCGCCCTGGGTCGCTTCAACCACTCGGCCCGGCGTCGCATCGAACCCACCGGTGTCCTGGATGCCGTCGTCGGCCGTCTCATCGGGACGCAGCGTTGAGCCACGATCCGAACCGGAGATCCGGTCCCCCTCCGTCATCCACGAGAGCGGCGTCTCCTGGCGCGCCAGGCCCTCCCTCGCCTTGGCCAGGGTCTTCCTGCCGGCGTCGACCATCGCATCCAATGAGGACGCGCCATTGATCACGTTCTTCTTGAAGGCGTCCAACGATTTGTCGCGGCCTGAGATGCGCACATCGTCGGCCAGCACCTCCCGATCCAGCGGGATGCGTTCGGGCTGGACGAGTTGGACCAGACCCAACGCATCGGACGGGGGCACCTGCAGGCTGATGGCGTACTGCGCCCCGAGGATCTCGCGGTAGCAGTCGGTGATCTGCTGTTCCCGGAAGCGTGCGGTCTCGTGCAGGTGCCACAGCGACCCGCCCGGAGGATCGTCGGGGGTCTTGGCCTGGAGATCCTGGGCGAGGGCCTGGAAGCGGTCGAGATAGGCATGCCCCTGGCCTTGGGTGCGGATATGCGCGAATTTTTCCGCCCGGATGGCCTCCATCCGGGCCAGGATCGCATCCAGATCGCGGATCCGTTCCTGCCATTTCTCACGGGTGCGGATGCGGATCTGGTCCGTGATCCGGGTCACCTCGGGGTCGCTGAAACCGAGGCTTTTTGTCTCGGGATCGCCGAACAGGACGAACGCCAGCACCGGCACGCCGACCAGGCCGGCCGGCAGCAACAGGTTGGTGAAATGCTCACGCAGACGCATGGCTTCCCCCGGTTTCATTCGGTGCGTTCGGCTGGCGTGCGTCCTGGCCCTTCAGCTTCAGGGCATCACTGGGCGGCCTCGTTCGGCATGGTGCCGATGGTCACCGACCAGCCCATGGTGCCGCCGGCGTTCTCGCAGCGGAACAGGATCTGGTTCACGCCCTCCTTGAAGTCCATCTCGCCGACGAACTCGTCGGCACGGTAGGACTTGGGGCTGGTGCCGGAACTCCAGACCTGTTTGCCGTTCAGCCACATCTTGCCGTAGTCGTCGCTGCCGAGCGCGACCCAGTACTTGCCGGCCTGCTGCATGTAGACCTCGGTCCAGCCGTAGTAGATGCTCATGCGCGGAGCCTGGCTGGGCTCGATGCGGATCTTGTCGCGATTCCAGTATTCCCAGCGGATCTCCTTGTCTCCCTTGCCGATGGTGACGTTGTCGAGATCGACCACGGTCTCGGGCAGGAAGGATGCGTCGAGGTTGTTGCGGAAGCGGTTCTCGAATGGCCCCATCACGTACCACTTGTCCACGTACATCCAGTCGCTGCGGGTGCCCCGCTCCTTGTCGACCACCCGGCCCGGCGTGGCCTTGAAGCCGCCGTCGCCGCCGCCGTTGTCGGAGTTGAACAGCTCGTCCGGGCGCAGCGTCTCGCCGGCGGTCGAACCCGCGGCGAGGGCGCCTTCGAGCACGAAGGTGCCCTTGCCGAGGTCGTCCTTCTCGCCGCCTTCACGCGCCTTGACCAGGGTCTTCTTGCTCGCATCGACCATGGCGTCGAGCGACGACGCGCCGTTGATGAGGTTCTTCTTGAACAGCTCGAGCGACTTGTCGTGACCCGAGATGGCGGCGTTGTTGTCGAGCACGGCCTTGTCGAGGGTGATGCGTTCCGGCAGGACCAGCTTGACCAGGGCGATGGCGTCCGAGGCCGGCACCTGCAACGAGATGGCGTACTGCGCCCCGCAGATGTCGCGGTAGTAGTCGGTGATCTTCTGCTCGCGGTTCTTCGCCGCCTCGAACAGGCCCCAGAGCGGCACGTTGGGGTCCGTGTAGTCGTAGTCCTTGTTCCTGCTGTGGAGATCGCCGGCCAGGGCCTTGAACTTGTCGAGGTAGGCCTGGCCCTGGCCCTTGGTCTTGATGTAGTCGAACTTCTCCTGCCGGATCTGATCGATCTTGACCACGATGGCGTCGAGTTCGCGGACCTTTTCCAGCCATTTCTCACGCGTGCGGCCGCGGATCTGGTCGGTGATCTGGACCACCTCGGAATCGCTGACCATGAATCCGGAGGAGTTCGGCTTGCCGAGAATGAGGTACAGGGTCACCGGCAGGCCGATCAGGCCGACCGGCAGCATCAGATTGGTGAAATGGTCGCGAAGACTCATGGTCCGCTCCTGAAGGCGAAGGTTCGTCAGCCGGCGGTCAACCGCCGCCTGGGGCGCCGGTGTTGTCGCGGGTGCGGAAGCCGATCTTGCGCAGACGGTAGAGTTCAAGGTGGTCGACGACCTGGGCGATCTTGCCCCAGGGCACGGACTGGTCGGCATCGATGCGGACGTTGCGGTTGGCATTGGTCGCCGCCGCGTCCTTGATCTTGTTGATCAGCTGCTGCCACGAGACGACCTCGCGGTCGCCACCGCTGCCGGTCATGGTCTCGCCCATGGTGCTGAAACCATACTGGATCTGGTCGCCCTTGGCCTTGAACAGGGTGATGATCAGGGTGCTGTCGGGCGCCTTGGCGACCTGGGCGTTGCCGGAGGCCGGCAGATCGATGGGGAGTTCGTTGTGGTGCTTGCGGATGGTGGCTGAGATGAGGAAGAACATCAGCATCAGCATCAGGCAATCGATGAACGCCGTCAGGTTGAGCTGCGGATCCTCATCTTCGGGACGATGCATGCGCATGGGTGGGATTCCTTGGAGGTGCTCAGTGGGGTGACCGGATGCGGACTTACTTCTTGCCCGCGAACCAGGCCACGAGCAGACGGTCGGCATCGTCCTCAAGGATCAGCGCGAACTTGGCGAGCTTGTTCTTGTAGTAGAAGTAGACGCAGATCGCGGTCATGGCGATGGCCAGGCCGCACAGGGTGTTGACCAGGGCCTTGTAGATGCCTTCCGCGACCATCGCGGTGTCGCCGATGTCGCCGGCGATGGCCACCGCGCGGAACGAGTCGATCATGCCGACCACGGTGCCGAAGAGGCCGAGCAGGGGTCCGAGGGTCGAGATGACGGTCAGCCAGTAGTTGGCCTGGTGCTGCTGCTGGATGCCGCGCTGGGCGACGGTGGCGGCGGTCTCGGCGACGATGTTGAAGTCCTTCTCGCGGTTGTTGACCACGAAGTTGATCAGGCGGGCGAGGGTCGAGCCATCCTTCTGGGCCAGGGCCTTGATGCCTTCGTAGTCCTTGGCGTCCCACAGCTTCATCGCCTTGTCGGCGAGCCCTTCAGGGGAGAGGTTATAGAGGCGCAGGTTGATGACGCGCTCGATCCAGATGATGACCAGCAGGAGGGCGAGAGCGGCGATGAAGTAGCCGGTCGTACCCATGCTCTTGAACATCGCGACCCAGGTGTTGTCGCTCTCGAGTTTGGCCTTCTTCCTGGCCTTTTCCGCCTCGTCGGCGGCGACGAGGTCGGCCGTGGTGACGGTCGCGGCGGCAGCCGCCGGCTTCTTGTCCCCTGCGGTCATGGCGGTGTCCGCCGGCTTGGCCGCCGGCGCGGGCTTGCCGGCATCGGCGGCCGAGGCCGTGGCGATGCCGAGCAGGAGGAGCGGGATGGCGAACAGCTGGACGAGAGGACGCATGGGACGGTATCTCCTGGAGGAAGGGGCGGCGGCCGGATGCACGGGTGGCAACGGCGGGATGGGTAGGGATGAAAGACGAACGGCCCAAGGTCAATGGGCGGTCGCAGTGTTCCGGCAAGTGTAAGGTACGCCCACCACGCGTCCGCGTTGAATCCATTTTTTTCGGTTGCGCTCCGGATCCGTTGCGATCCGGCCCGTATTGCGGCATTCCCGAGGCCTTTTGCGGCAGACCTTCACCAGAGCGACCAATGCGGACGGCGCGACCGATCGTGGCTCGGCGCCCCGGCCGCCGCAAATGCCGGTGGGCGGCATCCTGCGGATGCCGCCCATTCGAGCCGGCGAGACGCAGGCGCTCCCAGGAAGGCCGCTTGTTGCGGCGCCCCGGATCGCTGCCTGCTGCATGCCTGGACCACCGCCGCCGACGCGTACAACCCCAGCGCAATGCCTGACGAACCCGAGGGCCGCGACGAGCGGCTCGCCACCGAGGCCGAGGAGCTGATGCGCCAGCGCCGCTACCGCGACGCGGCCCAGCGTTACCACGATCTGCGGCGGGCCAACCCCAGCGACCTCTGGGCGAGCCTGGCGCATGCCAGCGCCCTGGAATGCGCCGGCGAGGTCGACCTGGCGCTGAAGATCCTCGACGACGCGGCCAACAGCCACCGGGCGGCGGCGCCGGTGCACCGTTTCCGCCAGCTCTTCTTCACCCGTCGCGAGGACCATCGCGCAGCGGCCCAGTCGCAGGCCGCGCTCGAGGCCGGAACCCTCGCCGAGGGCGCGCCGGACCAGCTTGCGGATCTCTACTTCAACCAGGGCCGCTATCTCGAAGCGCGTGCCGAGCTGGAGCGCCTGCTGCGCCACCACGACGGCCACGACCAGCAGATGCGCGCGAGCATCTTCGCCCGTCTGGGCGCCTGCCATCGCCACTCCGGCGAGCTGGAGGAAGCCCGTACCCACCTCGTGCAGGCCCTGGCGCTGGAGGACGACTCCGCCTGGACGCTGTCCGAGCTCGCCGAGACCGAACGCGCCCTGGGCGACGCCGACGCGGCGCGGCGGCACTACCTGCGCGCCCTGGAACTGAAGGAGGAGGACCACTGGACGCGCGGGCATCTCGCCCAGCTCGAAGTGGAAAGCGGCCACGTCGGCCGCGGCGTGCAGTTGTACGAGCAGATCCTCGCCGCCGAGCCCAAGGCGGGCTGGGCCAAGGTCGAGCTCGCGCAGGTGCTGGCGAACCGCAACGCCGAGGGCGACCGCAAGCGCGCCACCGATCTGTTGCGCTCGGCCCTGGCCGACGATCCCGACTATCCGTGGGCGCACGCCCAGCTCGGCCAGATCGCGCGCCGCGACGGTCGCCACGGCGAGGCGCGCGAGCACTACCGCCGCGCCGCCGCGATCGCGCCGGGCAGCCTGTGGATCCTGCATGAACTCGCGGACTCCTGCCGCCACCTCGGCAAGTTCGACGACGCCTTCGAGGTGCTCGACCGCGCCGCAGCGGCTGAACCCTACGACGCCGCGACCTGCGGCTACCGCGCCGACTTCCTGCGCCAGCAGGGCCGCTCCGACGAGGCCCGGCGCGAGCTCGAACGCGCGGTGCAGCTCGATCCCAACTACGCCTGGGCCTGGCGCGAGCTGGCGGAACTGAAGGCGCTCGCCGGCGACCACGCCGGGGCCGAGGAATGCTACCGCCAGGCGGTGCGCTGCGAACCCGACGAGGCGGTGAACGACGGCCTGCGCGCGTTCCTCCTGCGCCTGAACGGCCAGCGCGAGGCCGCCCTGCCGTGGCTGCAGCGCGCGCTGGAGCACCAGCCCGACTACCTCTGGGCCTGGCGCGAACTGAGCGAAAGCCACCTCGCCGCCGGGCGCGACGAGGCCGCCACCGCCACCGCCGAACAGGCCCTGGCGCACGTCGGCGAGTCCGCCGTCCTGCTCGGCCTGCTCGCCGAATCCGAGCGCCGGCGCGGCCTCGCCGACGCCGCCGCGAAGCACGTCGCGCGCGCGATCGAACTCGATCCGCGCCTGCCGCATCTCCACGGCCTGCAGGCCGAGCTGCGCCTGGAAGCCAACGATCCCGCCGGCGCCCTGGCCGCGATCGACCGCGGCATGGCCGTCGAACGCAATCCCGAGCTCGCCCTGCTCAGGGCCCAGGCCCTCGCCACCGCCGGCCGCATCGCCGACGCTGCCGCCGAGACCAACCGCCTGCTCGCCCTGCCGAACCCGCCGCTGCCGACCTGGGAACTCGCCGCGGCGCTGCGCGAACGCCAGGGCGATGCCACCGGCGCGAGCGCCCTGTGCGATCGGGGCATCTCAGCCGGGGTTCCCGATCCGCGTCTGCTCGTCCGGCGCGCCCGCCTCGGCCTGGACCGCGGCGAGACCGGCGCCTGCGCCCGGCTCGTCCCGCTGCTGGCCGAGCCGGCCCAGCGCCCAGGACCGCCGATCCCCTGGCGCGAGATGGCGCAGCTGTTCGTCAGCGCGCGCCAGCCGCTGGAGGCGCGCCAGGCCGCGCATGCGCTGCTCGCCCAGGGCCGCAACCCCGCCGCCGCGTGGACGGTGATCGCCGAGACCGAACTCGGCCTGGGCGACCTCGCCGGCGCGCGCACCGCCGCCGCCCGCGCCCTCGACGCCAATCCCGACCATGCGCCGACCCTGGTCCTGGCCGCCGTGCTGGCGGACCAGCACGGCGACGGCCCCGCCGCCATCGCCCACCTGCAGCGCCTCGACCGGCTGGTCTGCGGCGAATCCCCCGCCGTGGGCGACGCCGCCCCGGCGGTGCTGCGCCAGCTCGCCGCCCTGCACGAACGCCTCGGGCAGGACGCCGAAGCCCTGCGCACCTGGGGCCGCCTGGTCGCGCTGCGGCCCGACGATGCCGCCCTGGCCGCCGAACGCGCCGCCTTCCTGGTCCGCAGCAAGCGCGCCGACGATCCTGCGGTGGCCACCGCCCTGGCCGGCGATCTCGCCCGGCCGGAAGGCCAGCGCCTGGTGCGCGAACTCGCCCTGGCGCGGGCGCAGGCCGGCGAGGCGAAGGCCGCCGCTGATTTCCTGGCGAAGCACGACGCGGTGCTCGATGCCGGCAACCGGCTGCTGCTGGCGCAGCTCCACCTCGCCGGCGACCGTCCGCAGGAGGCTGCCCGGCAGTTGGCGCAGGTGCGCGCCGGCAGCCCCGACCGCGAACTCGGGCGCAGCGCCGCCCTGCTCGAAGTGCGCGCGCTCCTGGCCGGCCGGCAGCTCGATCGCGCGGCCGGATTGGCGGCCCGGCTGTGGGCCGATGCGCTCGCCGCAGGCCAGGCCGACGAGGACACCGCCGTCCTCCACGCCGAATGCCTGGCCGCCGCCGCGCGCTGCCGCGAGGCGCTGGCGGTGCTCGACCACCCCACCCTGCCCGCACGTCCCGGCCTGGAACGCGGCCTGCTCGCGACCTGCCTCGCCGGCGAACTCGGCGGCGAGACCGCGCTGCTGCTGCGGCTCGGACGGCTGGAACGCCCCGCGCCGCTGCCGCCGCTCGCCCGCCTCTTCGCCATCGCCTGGCCGGACGCCTGGCCGGCCGGGCCGGAGTCGATCGCCCTCGGCGACACGCTCTGCCTGCCGCCGTTGCCGCGTCTTGGGCTGATCGTGGCCAGCGCCCTCGAACGCGCCGGACGCGTCGATCTCGCGGTGCGGGTGCTCCTGGGTGTCGCTCGCTCGCTGTCCGTGCCGCACCGCGACGCGGCCCGACCGCTGAACCGCGCCGCCGTGGCGATGCTCTGCCGCGCCGGCGCCCGGCTCACCGCCTGGCGCGAAGCCTGGCGCGCCGCCGACGTACCGGCGCTGCTGCGCTGCTGCCTGCCCTGGTGAACTGACCAGCCGGCGGCCGGACGGACGGCTCAACCGCCCACGAGGGTTCCCGGCGGATGGGAGCTGAGCGCCGCCAGCAGGGCGCCGGCGGGGCGGCCGTCGAAGATGCGGATCGGGATGCGCTGTTCGCGGCAGAGCGCGAACGCGGCGGCATCCATCACGCCGTAGCGGCCTTCGACCGCCTGGTCGAAGGTCAGGCGGTCGAGGCGTTTCGCGGTCGGGTCCTTGCGCGGATCCGCGGTGTAGACCCCGTCGACGGTGGTCGCCTTGAGCAGTTCTCCGGCGCCGATCTGCGCCGCCCGCAGGGCGGCGGCGGTGTCGGTGGTGAAGAACGGCTGGCCGGTGCCGCCGCCGAAGACCACCACCCGTCCGGCGGCGAGGGCGGCCATCACCGCAGCACGATCGTAGCCGATGGCCACATTGGGGACGGCGTGCGGCGCGACCACCAGGGCGCTGCCGCCCGCGCCCTCGATGCCGTCGCGCAGCATGATGGCGTTGATCAGCGTCGCGAGCATGCCCATGTCGTCGCCGCGTTCGGCGACGTGCAGGCCGGCCTTGACCCAGCGGCCGCGCACGATGTTGCCACCGCCGACCACGATGCCGAGCGGGGTGCCGGCGGCGACGCCGCGCACGATCTCCTGCGCGACCCGGTCGACGGCGGCGCGGTCGAAGATGCCGTCGCGCGCACCCTCGGCCCCGGCCAGGGCCTCGCCGGAGAGCTTGAGCAGACGGGGACGGATGGGGGTGGCCATGGCGGACCAGTAAGCCGCGGCGGCCGCGATGTCCAGGCCCGGAACCCGGCCGGTGCCCAAGGGCGGCGGCCGAACCCTTGCCCGCATCCGCTGCGGGATGCACGGTGCGCCAGCCATGAACTCCGCCGCCATCCAGCTGGTCTCCGCATACTATGCCGCGTTCAACCGTGGCGACTGGGAGGGCATGTGCGCGCTGCTCAGCGACGACGTGGCGCATGATCTGAACCAGGGCCGCCGCGAGATCTCCCGCGATGCCTTCCGCGCCTTCCTGGCCCGCATGGCGCGCTGCTATGCCGAGCAGTTGCGCGACATCCGCATCCTCGCCAGCGCGGACGGGACGCACGCCGCAGGCGAATACGTCGTCCACGGCCGGTACCTCGCCGACGATGACGGCCTGCCGCCGGCGCGCGGGCAGACCTATGTCCTGCCGGGCGGAGCCTTCTTCGACCTGCGCGGCGGACGGATCACCCGGGTCAGCAACCACTACAACCTGGCCGACTGGTTGCGGCAGGTCGGGGCATGAACGCGCAGGCGGACAGCGTGCGGCTGGAGCCGGTCACCGGGGCGGACCTGGAGCGGCACCTCGACGCCGTCGCCGCCCTGCGCGTGCGGGTGTTCCGCGACTGGCCGTACCTGTACGACGGCGATCCGGCCTATGAGGCCGGCTACCTGCGCGCCTACGCCGCCTCGCCGCGCAGCGTGGTGGTGCTGGCGCTGGCGGGGTCGGTGGTGGTCGGAGCGTCGACCGGCCTGCCGCTGGCCGACGATACGCCGCCCTTCCAGGCGCCGTTCCTCGCCGCCGGCCTGGATCCTGCGCGCGTCTTCTATCTGGGCGAATCCGTGCTGCTGCCCGAATACCGTGGTCGTGGCCTGGGGCATGGATTCTTCGCTGCGCGCGAACGCCATGCTGCCGGCCTGGGCGGCTTCACCTGCACCGCCTTCGCCGCGGTCGACCGCGCCCCGGACGATCCGCGCCGGCCCGGGAACCACCGCGAGCTGGCGCCCTTCTGGAAAAGCCGTGGCTACCGGCGCCAGCCCGGCCTGACCATGCGCCTGGGCTGGAAGGAGCTCGGCGCCGAATCTTCCACCGACAAGCCGCTGACGTTCTGGTTGCGGCCCTTGCCGCCCGTCTGAACCGTGCGCCTCGCCGCCTGCCGTTATCCGTTGGAGCCGATCCCCGACCGGGCGACCTTCGCCCGCAAGCAGCGCCGGTTGCTGCACCAGGCACGCGCCGCCGGGGCCGACCTGGCGGTGCTGCCGGAATACCTCGCGCATGAACTCGCGCCCTGCCTGCCCGGACCTCGTGGCGATCTCGGCACGGATCTGTCCGGTCTGCAAGATCTGCTGCCGTGGTGGCTTGACCTGTATCGCAGCCTGGCGGCGGAACTGGGGCTGACCGTCCTGGCAGGGACTTTTCCGGTGCGGCAACCCGATGGATCCTTCCGCAACCGCGCGCACCTCATCGCCCCCGATGGCGGCATGGTCGTCCAGGACAAGCTGCACCTGACCGCGTTCGAGCGCGGCAGCGGATGCTTCTCCGGCGGAGACGCGCCCTCGGTGTGCGCCTGGCAGGGCCGGACGGTGGGCATCGCGGTGTGCTACGACGCCGAGTTTCCCCTCACGGTACGGGCCCAACGCGTCGCCGGGGCGCGGCTGCTGCTGGTGCCGAGCTGCACCGACACGGCGGCCGGCGCGACCCGGGTGCGCGTCGGCTGCCTGGCACGCGCCCTGGAAAACCGCCTGTTCGTCGTCTGCGCCGTGACCGCCGGCTCCTTGCCGGGCAATCCCGCCCTGGATAGCAACACCGGTCAGGCGGCGATCCTCGCCCCGATGGACCTCGGACTGCCCGACGATGGCGTGCTGGCGGCGACGGCTCCTGACGATTCCAATCCCTGGGCCGTCGCGACGGTCGATGTCGACGGCCTCGCTGATGCCCGGCGTCCGGCCGAGGTGGCGAACGATCGCGACTGGGACCGGCAGCTGGCAATGGGCGCAGCCCACGTGCAGGCGTGGGCCTGACGCCGGAGATGGCGGGGTGACCTGGTTCAGTGCACCTGTGCCTTCTTGCCTGGCTTTCCGGCGCTGCCGTCGAGCTTGGCCTGGCGGTAGTAGACCTCGAGGCTGAGGATGGCGTAGCAGGTGCTCAGGATGCGGCCGGTATCGCTGCCGGGCCAGGCCTTGGCGTCGCTCCAGTTCCAGCTGCCGTCGAAGCAGCCCTCGCCTTTGCGCTGGGCGTTCACCAGGATGTCCTTCACCGTGTCGTTCCATTTCTTCCAGCGCGGGCCGCCGACCTGGAACATGCCCATGGTGTTGTAGTAGGTATAGTACGAGTTCATCGCCCCCCAGGTCGCCGGGGTCTGATGCTTTGCCACGTAATTCGCCAGGGTTTCAAGCATCTTATCGCCGGCATGGTGACCGAGGAAGACGCTCGCGACCATGCCGACGCAGGCGAGATCCTTGTGGTTGGAACCCACCGCGCCGAGGTCGACCTTGTCCGTGGCGGCATCGAAGGTGTAGGGGAAACGCGATTCGCCGGTGTAGGGATCGAGCTTGTCCGCATCCGGGTTGGTCGCGAGCCAGGTGCGCTTGAGCCAGTTCTTCGCACCGTCGATGCCGCTGCCGACCTCCAGGCCGGCGGCGAGCGCGGATTTGAGGGCCATCACGTTCCAGCCCGTGACCGACGAGTCGTTGCGGCTGGCATTGGCCGCGAGGTAATCCCAACCGAGCCTGCCATACGCCTTGTCGACCGCCTTGGGATCCTCGGCCTGGCAGGCGAGGATGCTGTTCACCGCCTTCTGCGCCGGCTCCTTCAGGTCGGCGTCGTTGGTCATCGCGTAGGCATCGCACAGGGCGTAGGTCGCGATGGCGTTCTCATAATTACGGGCGCCCAGGCGGCCGTCAGGCTTCTGGACGGACAACAGGTACTCGAGGCCGCGCTTGACGACGTTGCGGTAGGTGTTCCCGGTCTTGTGGTCATAGCCGGCGCTGAGGAAGCACATCAGGGCGTAGCCGGTCATCGCCGCGTCGGCGCCGTCCTTGCTGCCGTGCGAGGCCTTGCCTGGCTCGCACTTGGGATCCTCGCTGCAATTCACCGGATAGTTCACGGTATCCCACATGCCGTTGGGCGACTGGTGCTTCTTCAGCCAACGCAGGCCGGCTTCGACCCCGGATTCGGTCTCGCGGCTGCCACCACCGGTTGCGATGGCTCGCTTACGGCCGCCAGGGCTGCGCAATCCGTTGAGCCCTGCTGCGGATCCTGATGTTCCGATGGTCATGAATGCGCCCTGGCCTCCGTTTTCAACATCGGCAACGGCCTCTTCACGGCCCTGCGGCAGTTGGGTGTCATGGTCATCGTCCGTACTTGGTGTCTCGATCGGCAAATCCATCGCGGTAAGCGGACTCGGTTTTTCCACTTCAGTGACGATGTTGAGGTCGGGCTTGGTCTCCAAGGCGCGATCGGGTTTCTTGTCGACTCTGACCGGGGGCGGGGGGATCGCCCGGGTGCTGGTCACCACCGGATCGGTCTCCGGCCGGGCTCCGACGACCACCCAGTACACGAGCACGACGAGCAGGATGGTGTGGACGCCGCCGGAGATCAGCCAACCGGTCCAGCCGAGGTTGCTCTCCTGGTCGTGCTCGGGAGCCTTGATGAGGACTTCCTCGGCGTCACTCGCCTGGGCCTGGAATGGGGTGCGGTTCATGGGGACTCCGTGGTTCTCGGGGGCGTGGCCGGGGGTCGAACGCCGCAGCAGGGCCTTGGTTCAATTCCATGCGACTACGAGCGGGCTGCGTTCCGGAATGGCCTGAACCCGCCTCCGGATTGAGCGCGCTGTCATTTTTTGCGCAACTTTTACCGGTGACGCTCAATCTGGATGCGCTGGTCCTGATCTCGGCCGGTGCTTCTCTGATGCCCTAAGATACTGTTCCACAAGTAGCTTAGAACGATTCGTTGCAGATGTGCCGGGTCCGGCCCGGCGTTTGCCATAGGGTCAGCGTCGTCCGTCCCTCCCCCCGCCCCTCACCCCCCGATAAGGATGGCCCCCCATGAGGCGCACCTTTCTCCCACTCCTCGCTGCCGTCGTGATCTGCTGGTCACAGGGCATGGCTGAAGAGACCGCCAAACCTGCCGCTCCGGCAACTCCGGCCGCCACGGAGGCGCCTGCCGCCGCGGCTGCGGCCACTCCCGCAGCCGCCGAACCGGCGATGCCCGAAGTCGAGAAGAAGATCCGCGCCGCGAAGGAATGGTTCGGTTACACCTACGTCGCCTACACCGAGGATGAGAAGAAGGCCCTGGCCGAGGCCGAGGCCAAGCTGAAGCAGAACCCCAAGGACGAGGCCGCCAAGGCCGTCGTCGACGCCAGGGCAGCCCAGGATGGCATCGCCTACAAGAAGAAGGACGAGAAGGAGGTCGGCGCCGCCGCCGCCTTCAACAACGGCGACAACGCCTGGATGCTCACCAGCGCCTTGCTGGTCCTGATGATGACCATCCCCGGCCTGGCCCTGTTCTACGGCGGCCTGGTGCGGCGGAAGAACGTGCTCTCGACCATGATGCACAGCTTCAGCCTGGCCGGGGTGATCACCGTGATCTGGGTGGTCTTCGGCTTCGCCATCGCCTTCGGCGGAGGCGGAACCTTCTGGGGCGGCCTGGGCGAATTCACCATGCTGAAGAACGTGGTGTTCGATCCCGCCCTGCTGACCAACGGCGGCGGCACCCACTTCCCGATCAACACCGACTACGCCCCGACCATCAACTTCGGCGTCTTCTGCATGTTCCAGCTCATGTTCGCGATCATCACCCCGGCCCTGATCAGCGGCGCCTACGCCGAACGCATCAAGTATAGCGGCATGATGGTGTTCACCATCATCTGGTTCATCTTCTGCTACCTGCCGCTGGCGCACATGGTCTGGGGCAAGAACGGCCTCTTCAACTGGGGCTTCACGGCGGATTCCAGCTGGGCCGCGTTCGACTTCGCCGGCGGCACCGTGGTGCACATCTCGTCCGGCGTCGCCGCCCTGGTCGCCGCGATCTTCCTCGGCAAGCGCAAGGGCTACCCCGAGAGCCCGATGATGCCGCACAGCCTGGTGCTGTCGGTCATCGGAGCGGCCCTCCTGTGGGTCGGCTGGTTCGGGTTCAACGCCGGCAGCGCCCTGGGGTCGAACGGCCTCGCCACCGTGGCCTTCTGCAACACCATGATCGCCACCGCCGCCGCCGCGCTCAGCTGGCCCCTGGCCGAGTGGATCATCCGCGGCAAGCCCACCGTGCTGGGCGCGATCTCGGGTGCGGTCGCCGGCCTGGTCGCGATCACCCCGGCCTGCGGCTTCGTCGAACCCGGCTCGGCCCTGACCATCGGCTTCATCGCCGGCGCCCTGTGCTTCACCGCCACCAGCTACCTCAAGCGCGCCCTCGGCTATGACGACGCGCTCGACGCCTTCGGCGTGCACGGGGTGGGCGGGATGTTCGGCGCCATCGCGACCGGCATCTTCATGAACCCGGACGTCAACCCCAACATCGCGGCGCTCAACCCCGATGTGTACCGCTGGCTCGCGGGCGGCGGCTCGCCGCTGTGGAACCAGATCAAGGCGGTGCTGATCACGATCGCCCTGAGCGCCACGGTCGCGACCATCGCCTTCCTGATCGCCAAGTTCACGGTCGGCATCCGCCCGAGCACCGAGGATGAATCGGCCGGCCTCGACCTCAGCCAGCATGGCGAGGAAGGCTATAACCACGGCTAGACCCGGACTCACGGCCAGCCCTATGACCCGCCGGGGATGCCCACGGAAGACACCTTCCCCTCCCCGGCGGTCGCCTAGGCTGCCAATCATCCACCGCATGCCCCATCACCTTTCCCACTCTCCTCACTCTCCCCTAGGAAACACCCCATGAAGATGATCGAAGCCATCATCCAGCCCTCCAAGCTGGAAGCCGTCAAGGAAGCCCTCAACGAGGTCGAGGTCGTCCGCCTGACCATCAGCGACGTCCAGGGTTTCGGCCGCCAGAAAGGCCACACCGAGATCTACCGCGGCCACGAATACACCGTCAACCTGCTCCGCAAGGTGAAGCTCCAGATCGCGGTGAACGACGAGTTCGTCGAACCCACGGTGAAGGCCATCATCAAGGCCGGCCGCACCGGCGAGGAAGGCAAGGTCGGCGACGGCAAGATCTTCATCCTGCCGCTCGAAGACTGCATCCGCATCCGCACCGGCGAACGCGGTTCGGAGGCCATCTAGCTTTCACCTCGGGGCGCTGCCCCGGTCCCCGCCAGGGCCTGAGGGCCCTGGACCCGCGCTTGGCCGGAGGGGCATTTCGGCGCGTTCTTCCGTTGCACAACTGATTGCCCGGATGAGGGCGGGGAGGCGCTGCGCTGCCCCGCCCTTCGCTTTTTATGCCCATACTCCGATCAGGGCTGGGGGCACTGGAACTGGACTCGGTTGGAAGGGGCGATTGGCGCGTCATTCCGTTGCACTACTGATTACCCGGATGAGAGCGGGGAGGCGCTGCGCTGCCCCGCCCTTCGCTTTTTATGCCCATACTCCGTTCAGGGCTGGGGGCACTGGAACTGGACTCGGTTGGAAGGGGCGATTGGCGCGTCATTCCGTTGCACTACTGATTACCCGGATGAGAGCGGGGAGGCGCTGCGCTGCCCCGCCCTTCGCTTTTTATGCCCATACTCCGATCAGGGCTGGGGGCACTGGAACTGGACTCGGTTGGAAGGGGCGATTGGCGCGTCATTCCGTTGCACTACTGATTACCCGGATGAGAGCGGGGAGGCGCTGCGCTGCCCCGCCCTTCGCTTTTTATGCCCATACTCCGATCAGGGCTGGGGGCACTGGAACTGGACTCGGTTGGAAGGGGCGATTGGCGCGTTCTTCCGTTGCACAACTGATTGACCGGATGAGGGCGGGGAGGCGCTGCGCTGCCCCGCCCTTCGCTTCTTATGCCCACACTCCGATCAGGGCTGGGGGCACTGGCACTGGACTCGGTTGGAAGCGGCGATTGGCGCGTCATTCCGTTCCACTACTGATTACCCGGATGAGGGCGGGGGGGCGCTGCGCTGCCCCGCCCTTCGCTTTTTATGCCCACACTCCGATCGGGGCTGGGGGCACTGGTACTGGACTTGGTTGGAAGGGGCGATTGGCGCGTCATTCCGTTCCACTACTGATTACCCGGATGAGGGCGGGGAGGCGCTACGCTGCCCCGCCCTTCGCTTTTTATGCCCACACTCCGATCGGGGCTGGGGGCACTGGTACTGGACTTGGTTGGAAGGGGCGATTGGCGCGTCATTCCGTTGCACTACTGATTGCCCGGATGAGGGCGGGGGCGCGCTGCGCTGCCCCGCACGTTTCTTTTCTCTGACGCTCTGATCCGGGCCTTGCGAGACCGGTTGTCCGGAAAAGAGGCGGCCCTTCGATGTTGGCATCGAAGGGCCGCTCGTTGCTGTGGTCGGGACGACAGGATTCGGACCTGCGACCTCCTGGTCCCAAACCAGGCGCTCTAGCCAGGCTGAGCTACGTCCCGCGACGGGCGGGATCATTGCAGCGGAATGGAAATGCCAAGGGGCGAACCCCGATGGCCGGATGGCGCCGGATCAGGCGGGCCGATCGAGGCGCAGGAGCGCGCGTGCGTTGCGGGTGCTCCAGGCCGCGAGGTCTTCCGCGCGCTCGCCGCGCACCTCGGCCAGCGTGGCGATGGTGCGCCGGACGTGGGCGGGTTCGTTGCGGCGGCCGCGCCAGGGTTCGGGGGTCAGGTACGGCGCATCGGTCTCGACCAGCAGGCGGTCGGCCGGCACCAGGGTCGCCGCGCGGCGCAGGCGGTCGTTCGCCTTGAAGGTGACGATGCCGTTGAAACTGACATGGAATCCGAGATCGAGCCAACACCGGGCGAGATCTCCGTCGCCATCAAAGCTGTGGATGACGCCGGTCAGGGCTGGCCGGGCACGGATGGCCTCCAGCGCGATGGAATGGGCGTCGCCATGCCTGCCGTTGCGCGCGTGGATGATGACCGGCAGGCGCAGGTCGAGCGCAAGATCGAGCTGGGCGTCGAGGTGTTCACGTTGGCGCGGCAGCGTGGCGAGATCGTGGTGGCATTCGATGCCGATCTCGCCCAGGGCGAGGAAACCGCCAGCACGCAGGAGACTTGCCAATCCGGCGAGTTCGCTCGCGAAACGATCGCCGGTGGCATGGGCGCTGAACGGATCGAGCCCGACGCTGGCGTGGACGAAGCCGGGATGCTCGCGGGCCAGGGCGAGCGCGGCGGCACCATCGTCCAGGCCGGTGCCGACGGTCATGAGCCCCGCGAGGCCGGCGGCGCGGGCGCGCGCGATGACCTCGCCGCGATCGGCGGCGAAGCGCTGGTTGGTCAGATGGCAGTGGCTGTCGAAGCCGGGCGATGCAGGTTCAGGCGTGCCGACAGGCAGGACGGGGGAAGCCATGCGCGGATCGTCGTCCGGCAGAGCCCGACGCCAGCGCGGTTGTCTCGCCCCCCGTCGTCCCACCATCGCGCCGCCATGGCCGCCCGCCGCAATCCGCTCCTGCTCACCATCGCCATCGTGGGGCTGCTCCTGGGGCTGTGGTTCGGCATCCAGCTGCTGTCGCGCTGGCGCCAGGGTGCGATCGACCGCCAGGGTCTGCGGCCGGATCTGAGCATCGTCGCCGCCATGCCGGCAGAGCTCGCCCGGCACGGCTTCAAGCTGAGCGGGAAGGAACCCGCCTCGTGGCGCGACATCTCGGTGCGGCAGAAGGAGGACCGCACCCGCGCCCTGCTCGCCCTGCGCTGCACCATCGCTCCTGACGATGCCGCCCGGCTGATCGCCTTCCCTCCTGCGGCGGTACGGCCGGCGGATGACCAGCCGCCGCAGCACTGGCCGCGCGGAGCGGCGAACGACCCCTGGCGCCTGCCCGACTGGTGGCAGCCCACCGGAAACCAGTGCCTGCGCTGGGAACTCGCGGATGGCGATGGTGCGGCCGGCCTGTTCGCCAGTTACGATCCGGCCACGCACGTGCTGCACTTCTGGCGCTGGCACGAGGCCGGCCGCACGCTGCCGCCGCCCGCCGCGACGCTCGCCTTCGATCTGCTCGCCACCGCCCTGGAGCAGGCCGCACGCGGCAGCGGCATCGCCCCGACGCCGGCCCAGGACCCGAACGCGGTCTGGCTCATCGCCGCCGGACTGACCCGCGAACGCCTGGGCGCGGTCGGGAAGCACCTGCCCGCCGGGATCACCAGCGTCGCGCTCGCCGCGCATCCGCGCGCGGGCCGGCACCGCTACCTGATCGCGCTGACCGGCCTCGACGAGGCGGCGGCGCTGGCGCTGCTCCATGACCGGCCGATGCGCCCGCGTCCGGATGACGAACCGCCGCCGGAATCCTGGTCGTTCGCCTTTCCCCCGGGCGGTCTGCCGGTCTGGGCGAAACCCGGCCCCGGCCCGCGCCGGGCCTACGCCCGGTTGCGCCTGGGAACCGGCGCGGTCGAGACCGGCCGCTGGGCCGCCTACGACCGCACCGCCCGCGTCCTGCTGGTCTGGGACTGGAGCGAGGAGACGCCCATGCCGGGCGCCGACCTTACCCCGCTGCCGGTCAGGAACTGAGCTTCCGCCCGACCCGGCTCACGCGGTTGCTGCGACCGACGCGGAACCGGTTGCCGGCCGGCCCGGCAGCCGGCATCCTGCGCCCCGCCGTGCGCTTCCCCTTCGGTCCTGCCGTCGCCGCCATGCTCGTCCTCGCCGTCGCCGGCGCGGTGATGATCGCCTTGCGCAGCGAAGGCAGACGCGAGGCCCTGGTCTATTGGGCGAACTCCGACCTGCATCTGCGCTATCAGGCCGACCAGCCGGCGCATCCCGCCGGCGCACTGCACGGCTGGCGCCTGCCCGATGGCGGTCGCGTCGACTACCAGCCGGTGTCCGAACGCGCGCTCAACCTGCGTCTGCTCACCATGTTCATGGGCGGGCGCCGCGATTCCGGGGTGCCGGATCTCGCCCAGATCGAGATCGCCAACGTCGGCATGTTCTTCCGCCCGCCGGTCGCCCATGTCGGTTTCCTGCCGCTCGATCATTTCCTGGACACCCAGGGTGAACGCACCATCGCAAGCGCCACCGCACCGGGCAAGACCGGCTGGATCGCCCGCAACCGCAGCGACGGCCGGATCTGGTCCCACGATGGCGGCGCCTGGAGACCGGCTCCGACGGCGACGCCCGACCACTGGCGTCAGCGGCTGGTGCAGGCCCGGCTCGCCCCGTGGTCGAAGCAGGGCACGGTGTTCGGCATCCCGCAGGACGTGCATCCGGTGGCGATCGCGTGGCGCGAGGATCTTTTCGCCGAGGTCGGCGTCGATCTCGCCGCGCCGCGCACCTGGACCGAGTTCCAGGCCGCCTGCCAGCGCTATGAATCCGCCTGGCGCGAACGCGGCTTGGGTGATCGCCGCGCCTTCGAGCTGAAGGAGAGCACGGCGGAGTGGATCCGCCTGATGTGCCTGCAACGCGGACTCGACGTGGTCGACGATGCCGGCCCGCACCTGACCGATGCCCGCCTGGCCGAGACCATCGCGTTCTATGCCGGCCTGGTGGTCGGGCCCGGCGCGATCGGCCGCCAGTCGACCGGCAAGACGGCGCAGTTCACCCAGGAGCTGATCCGGGGGGAGCTCGCCGTCTTCTTCGCCCCCGACTGGCGCGTGAGCGTGATCAAGGAGAACGACAAGGCCGGGGTGCTGGCGGGCAGGATGCGGCTGCGTCCGCTGCCCGTGTTCCATCCCGGCGACGCCCCGACCTGCACCCTCGGCGGGCAGATGCTCGCGATCACCCGCGCCTGCCCGCGTCCCGACGACGCCTGGGCCGCGCTGGAGCGCATGTGCCTGTCGGATGAATCCGTGCAGGGCCGCGTCGCCGCCGGGATCAGCTTCCTGCCGCCGACGCCCGAGCATTGGGATCTGCCCGCCTACACCGCCGCCGATCCCTGGTTCGGCGGCCAGAGGGCCACCGCGCTGTACGCCGACCTCGCGCGCCAGGCGCCGCCCATCCACGCCACGCCGGCGACCGCGCTGGCGATGCAGGCGGTGGCCAACGTCCTGGTGCGCGCCAAGGAACGCCTGGTCCGGCAAGGCCCCGCCGGTCTGACCGAAGCGTGCGCCGGCTGGCTCAGCGGAGCCGAGGTCGACCTCAAGCGTCGGATCGCGCACGCGATGTTCGAGGTCGGCCCGCCATGAGCATGCGTGCAATTCCGATCGCCGGCCAGGCTTCGGTAGCGCCGGTTTCAGCCGGCATGGAGGGGCGACTTCAGTCGCCCCTCGCGACCCATCCCTTTCGGCGGGCTGAAGCCCGCCGTCCGTGCCGGCTGAAGCCGGCGCTACGTTCGCAACCGACTCCAAGAACACCGGTCCTTGACCGGGTCGAGTGGCCATGACCACCTCGACCTCACCCGACCGGCAGTTCCGCCTCGTGCCGTGGCTGATGCTCGCGCCGTTCGTGATCCTGTTCGCGACGTTCACCGTCTGGCCGCTCATCCGCTCGATCCAGATGGCGATGACCAAGTCGGCGGGGCCGGCGGTGCGCGAGTTCGTCGGCCTGGGGAACTTCGCCTTCCTGATGCGCGACGAGCGCTTCTGGCACGCGATCGGCAACACCGTGCTCTACACCGTCGCCTTCGTCGGCGTGTCGATGACGATGGCGCTGCTGCTCGCGATCGCGGTCGACCAGCGCCGGTTGCGCTTCAAGACCGCGTTCCGTTACGCGTTCTTCTGCCCCCATCTGGTCGGTTCGGTCTTCGCGGCGGTGATCTTCAGCCAGGTGTTCGCGCGCGACGGCTGGCTGAACGCGGTGCTAATCAGCGCGCCGAACGCGGCCTCGGCCTGGCTGAGCGGCGTGGTCGCGCACGTCGGCCTGCACCTGCCGGTGCTCCACCTCGCGCCGCCGACGTGGCTGGGAGAACCGACGCTGGCGCTGTGGGCGCTGGTGCTGTGCGGCGTCTGGCTGTCGACCGGCTACATGATGGTCTACCTGCTCGCCGCGCTGCAGTCGGTCGACCGCCACCTCTACGAGGCCGCCGCGATCGATGGCGCCGGGCCGTTCGCGCGCTTCCGCGACGTCACCCTGCCGGGCATCCGCCCGACCCTGCTCTTCCTCATCCTGTCCGCGACCATCGGCGCGCTGCAGCTTTTCGAGCTGCCCTACCTGCTGACCGGCGGCGCAGGCCCGCGCGACAGCACGCTGACGGTCGTCGGCTACCTCTACGCCGAAGGCTTCGAGGTCGGCAACCTCGGCCACGCCAGCGCGGTGGGCTGGATGCTGGTGCTGCTCTGCGGCGCCCTGTCCGCGTTCCAGCTCCGACGTTCGCATTTCCTCAAGGACGACTGAGCATGCCCGCCGCACGTCAGCGAACCGTGCCGGTGCTCGCCCTGCACGTCGCCCTCGCCGCGGTCGCCGGCGCGGCGCTGGTGCCGTTCGCGATGCTGCTGTGGTACGCCTTCAACGGCCAGGCCCTCGCCGCCGCTTCTGCCGGCCAGTGGCCGGGGCTCATGACCGCCAACTTCCTCACCCTGTTCCGCAACTACCCGATGTGGTCGTGGCTGGGGTCGAGCCTGTTCCTGACCTGCCTCACCACCGCGCTGGTGGTGATGACCTCGTGCCTGGGCGGCTTCGCCCTCGCCAAGCACCGTTTTCTCGGCCGCCGGCCGCTGATGTGGCTGATGCTCGCGGTGATGCTCCTGCCCGGCCAGGTCACCCTGCCGGCCAGCTACGAGCTGATGTTCCACTTCGGCTGGCTCGACAGCTACTGGGCCCTGATCGTGCCCGGAGCGGTGAGCGTGTTCGGGATGTTCCTCTTCCGCGCCGCCTTCGCCGGGGTTCCTGACGAGATGCTGCAGGCCGCGCGCATCGACGGTTGCAGCGAACTGCGCGCCTGGTGGGACATCGCGGTGCCCTGCGTCCGCCCGATGATCGGGGCCTACACCCTGCTGACCTTCACCGGCACCTGGAACGCGCTGCTGTGGCCGCAGATCGTGCTCTCGCGCACCGCCAGCTACCCCCTGCCGGTCGGCATCGCGACCCTGGCCGGCAGCGCCGACTACCAGTCGAGCTACGGCATCCAGATGGCCGCGACCCTGATCGGCATCATCCCGGTCGCGGCGGTGTTCATCGCCCTGCAACGCGACTTCGTCAGCGGGCTGACGGCGGGGGCGGTGAAGGGGTAGGCCGGCGGGCACCTCGGAGCCGATCCCGCGCCTTGGTCGGGCTCGCCGGGGGATCAGCCGCGCCATGGCTGCTCAGGGATCGCACGCATCGCCTTGCGAGCCTGGGTGAGTCGTCTCTGATCCTGAGAACGCCAACCACCGAGTCCGAATCCCTCCATGCCGCAACTTCGTCCCTCAGCGTCCTCGCTGACCTCCATCCTGCTGGCGCTTCTCGCCACCTCCGGAAGCATCCCGGCCGCAGACGCAGCGAAGACCTCCGCCTGGATGCAGTGGCGCGGGGCGGCGCGCGATGCCGTGCTGGCGGGCGACGGCTGGCCGGATGGCTTGACCCGCGAACGGCTGACCCGCCTCTGGCGTCAGGAGCTCGGCCCGAGCTATTCCGGGCCGATCGTCGCCGGCGACCGGGTGTTCACCACCGAGACGCGGGATGAGAAGACCGAGCATGTGCGGGCGTTCGACCTTCTCAGCGGCAAGCCGCTCTGGGAGACCCGCTGGGATGGCGCGATGCAGGTCGCGTTCATGGGCTCGTCCGGCGGATCCTGGATCCGGTCGACCCCGGCCTGCGATGGCGAGCGGTTGTACGTCCTCGGCATGCGCGATGTCCTGGTCGGCCTCGACGCGGCCACCGGCAAGGAACTCTGGCGCGTGGATTTCCCCAAGCAGTTCAAGACGCCGGTGCCGGATTTCGGCGGCGTTTCGAGCCCCCTGGTGCTGGACGGCGCGGTGTTCGTCCAGGCCGGTTCCGGCCTGGCCAAGGTCGATGCGCGCACCGGTGCCGTGCTCTGGCGCAGTGTCGATGACGGCGGCGGCAAGTCGGCGAACGGCGCGTTCTCCTCTGCCGCCATGGCGACCATCGCCGGGACGCCGCAGGTGATCGCGCTCGGGCGGGAACAGGTGCGCGCCCTGGCGCCTGATACCGGTGCGGTGCTGTGGAAGCAGCCCGCGCCGACCATGTTCGGGATGAACATCGCGACACCGATCCTGCGCGGCGATCAGGTGCTGATCAGCGCCTTCGGCGGGACGTTCCTCTGCGACCCCACGGTCCAGCCCGTGAGGATCCTCTGGAAGAACAGCGCCCAGGGGGACATGTCGACCGCCGTGCGGATCGGCGACCACGTCTACGCCCTGCTGCGTGGCGGCCGCTTCGCCTGTCTCGACCTGACCGATGGCACCACCCGCTGGAAGACCCGGCCGATGAGCGAGTACCTGAGCCTGGTCGCCCAGGGTGGACGCATCCTGGCCCTGAGCGAACGCGGCGATCTGCGGCTGATCGCCGCCAACCCCCAACGCTATGAACTGCTGGGTGAAGCGCAGGTGAGCGACCTCGACACCTGGGCGCATCTGGCGGTGGTCGGCGATCTGATCCTCATCCGCGACCTGGCAGGCGTCACCGCCTGGCGCTGGCGCTGAGGCGCCCTCGGCTTGCGCGGAATCGCTGCTATTTGCCCTGGTACAACCGCGCGGCGAGGATCTCGGGCAGACCGACGCCGCGTATCTTGTTGGCGGCGGCGTCGATGTCGTATTCGCAGCGGTTGATCGAGACCTGCTTGGTCTCGCTGTCGAAGATCGCGTAGCTGGCGCGGTTGTTCTCGTCGCGCGGCTGGCCGACGCTGCCGGCGTTGATGATGATCGACAGCTCATCATCGACCGGCATCTCGGGATCGAGGGTGTAGGTGATCGGGTCGGTGTCGAAGAAGCCGACCGGGACGTGGCTGTGGCCGAGGAAGCCGAGCTTGGATCCCAGCGCGCGCAGGGCTTCGAAGGACTGCTGCGCATCGAACACGGTCTGGATGTAGTTGAAGGCCTCGGGGATGTGGAAGGTGCCGTGCGCCACCGCGCAGTGGTCGTACTTGAGGGTGAGCGGCAGGTTGGCGAGCCAGTCCTTCTCCTCCTGGGTCAGCTGCTCGCGCGTCCACAACGCGGCGGCCTTGGCATAGGCGTTGAAGGCGTCGATCGGGATCTTGCCCACCGCAGCCCAGTCGTGGTTGCCGGCGATGGTGTCGCAGCCCAGGTCGCGGATGAGCTTCAGGCATTCGCGGGGTTCCGCACCGTAGCCGACGATGTCGCCGAGGCAGATGATCTTGTCGATCGACTGCGTCCTGATCCGGTCGAGCACCGTGGTCAGGGCTTCGGTGTTGCCGTGGATGTCGCCGAGCAGGGCGTAGCGCACGCGGGAACCTCAGGTCAGCGGATGTCTTGACGGTCGAGCAGGGCTGCCCCCACGAGCACCCAGCCTGTGGAGAATAGTGCCGTGTAAAGCCCCGTGAGCGCAAGGTATTGTCCGGACACCCCCGTGCCGAGCTGGATCGCGTCGTCGAGGTTGAACGCCGCCAGGGCCGGAATCACCCCGGCGCCGGTCAGGCCGGCGCCCGCCAGCAGGTGTCCGCCGAGGAAGATCCCGAAGCAGACGAGGATGTTGGTGACCAGGGCGAAGCGCAGGGCGAGCACCGAGGCGATCGCGACCAGGGTGGCGGAATGGCACAGCCCGAGGGCGTGGGCGGCGAGCACCGCCGTCCAGGGCACGGTGAGATTGCTTTCACCGCCATGGTGATGCCCCTCGTGATCGAGCTCGAACCCGGTGGACTGGGCGAGCCACAGGCCGCCGATGTGGGCCGCCAGCACCACCAGCGACGCGGCCACCACCGTGAGCCAGATCCCGATCGCCTTGCCGGCGAGGAATTCCCCGCGCGGCACCGGCTTGGCGAACAGGGTCAGGGCGGTGCGGTCGGCGAGCTCATCGTGCACCGCCGCCGCCGCGCCGGTCACGGCGAGGAACAGGCCGTTGATCACCGCCACCGCGACGCCGGCGGTCGCGAGCATGCGCAGGCGGTCCTGGTCGTCGAAGTTGAACATCCCGAAGAGCCAGCTCAGGCCGACCAGCACCACCGCGATGGCGGTCGCCAGCCAGGTCGCCGGCTGGCGCAGCGAGTCGGCCACGGTCATGCGGGCGATGGCGACGGTGACCATGGGGATGGCGGATCAGAGCGGTGGGGACTGGTCCGCTCAAGGGGCAGCGTGCCGGCCAGGCCGCGGGATCAGAGCGCATCCCCGGCGCGGTCGAAGCGGCGCCACGCCAGGCGGAGGAAAACCCAGGTCCACGCCGTGGTGACCGCCAGCACCCAGCCCAGGGCGGCGAGATCGAGCCAGATGATGCCGGGGACGACGATCGGCAGCGCAGCGGCGCCCAGGAGCAGGGCGGACAGGATCAGGCTCGCCATCAGGTTGAGCGTGCCGCCAAGGCCGGCGACCAGCCGGGCGGGATCGTCGGCCGCGTAGTCGCCGTGCAGCGCCCCGAGGCCGAGCGACGACGCGGCCAGGCCGGTGGCGAGGCACGCGACCACCAGGGCCTGGAAGGCGATCATGCCCGGGGCCAAACCGAGCATGAATCCCGACAGCGCGGCGAGCGCGGCCCCGACCGGGATGCCGAACACCAGGGCGAAGGCGAACTTGGCGCTGATGATGGTCCGGCGCGGGAACGGGGCGAGGCCGAGCACCCACAGGCGGCGGCCCTCCAGGCTGGGCAGGGGGAAGACGAAGCGGCCGGTGAAGGTGGCCAGGGCCATGCCGATGGCGATGAGGTTGAAGGCCGACACGACCGGCTTCCAGAAGTCGTCGAAGCGGAAGGAGCTGCCCAGGCGCGGCAGCATGAGCAGATAGAAGGTCAGCATGCCGACGAAGGCGGTGACCTGGAAGAGCTGGGCCGGATCGCGCAGGAACAGCCGCACGTCCTTGGCGACCAGGATCGCGGTGTCGGGGGCGAAGAACGGGAGCAGGCGCCAGCGCCGGGTCCTGGTTCCGCTGGCGTGGTCGGGACGACCGCTGATCGCGTCCAGGTCGCGGCGCAGGCGGCGGCCGGCGATCGCCTCGGCGATGACCGCCAACGCCGCCGCGGTGCCGAGCAGCAGGCCGAGATTCCACCCCGCCTGCTGCCAGCGGCCGCGCATCGCGCCGGTGACGACCTCGCACGCCCACCACGAGGGCAGCCAGGGATTCTCGGCGAACGACAGCCGGCCGATGATCTCGGTGAGGAAGTTCGCCGGCGAGCCCTGGGTGTTGAGCACGCCGAGGCCGTACACCACCACGACCACCAGCGTGATCCCCATCAGCGCGATCAGCCCGCGCAGCCCGCGCCTGAGCAGCGGGATCAGCCGCGCCAGGATCAGCGCCCCGAGCGCCCCGGCGGCCAGGCAGCAGGCGACGAACGCCAGCAGGCCCGCCACCGCCAGGGGCACGAACCAGACCGGTCGCGCCGCCTCGGTCGCAAGCACCCCGACCAGCGGCGCGACCAGCATCAGCACCGCCCAGCCCGCAAGCAGGCCGCCGTCGACCGCGCCGACCCAGAACAGCCGGCGGTCGTCCCAGGGCAGGGTCGCGTGGAAGAGCGCGGTACGTGAACGGAACAGCGCCGCCCACACCAGCACCGTGTCGGAGGCGATGACCAGCACCGACAGGGTGAAGAAGAAGAGGCCGAGCAGCGCCTCGACCAGGCGCGGCTTGAGCGCCACGTAGGACGGCCGTCCGAGGAAATCCAGCATGCCCCAGACCAGACCGCCGATCACCATCCACACCACCAGGATCACCACCGCGACCGAGATCCCGCGCACCGGTTCGCGCACGAACACGGCGGCCACGGTGTTGCGCAGGGTACGCCCCATCCGCCACCAGGCCGCCGTCACCGGGGCGGGGTGGCGGTCCTCGCACGCAGGATCGGGCATACCGGGCAGGTTAGCCGCCGCGTCGCGCGGCTCCACCCCATGAGGCACGGCACTCCACCCGGCGCGACCGGCTGGCCGCGCACGCCGGTCACGCGTGGCGCAGCGCCTCGACCGGCTGCATGCGCGCGGCCTTGATCGCGGGGTAGAGGCCGAAGACCACGCCGACCAGGACGCAGATGCCGATCGACAGGATGATCGACCAGGCGGTGACGACCGCCGGCATGCCGGCGACCGCGCTGACCAGCCAGGCGCCGCCGAGGCCCAGCCCGAGGCCGATGCCGCCGCCGACCAGGCACAGCACCACGGTCTCGACCAGGAACTGGGCCAGGATGTCGCTCCTGCGCGCGCCCACGGCGCGGCGGATGCCGATCTCGCGGGTGCGTTCGAGGATCGTCGCGAGCATGATGTTCATGATGCCGATGCCGCCGACCAGGAGCGAGATCGAGGCGATCGAGGCCATCACCACCGCGAAGATGCGCTGGGTGCGGCGCTGGTTCTCCAGGAGTTCCACCGGCACCACCACCTCGACATCGGCGCGCGGCTTGTCGCGGTTGAGGATCCGCCGCACGAGTTCGCCCCGCCGCGCGACATCGCTGCCGGGGGCGAAGCGCAGGGTGAGCTGGGTGAGATCGACCTGGGTCGACTGGCGCGAGCCCGATTCGACGATGAAGTTCACCGTGCCATAACGCGACAACGACGCCGCGTCGGGCAGGAAGATGGCGCGGTCGACCTCGTCACCCGACAACCCGCCGGCGGACCCCGAGGTGCGCGCCGGGGCGAGCACGCCGACGATGGTCCACCAGCTGTCGTTGATCCGCACCTCGCACCCGAGCGGATCCTGGAGATTCCCGAGGTCGTGCGCGACCGCCGCCCCGACCACCGCGACCCCGAGATGGGACTCCTGGTCGAGGTCGCAGATCCAGCGCCCGCGTGCGATCCGCAATCCGGCGGCGGAGCCGAACGCGGGTTCGGTCGAGATCACCCGAGCCTCGATGCGGCGGTCGCCGTCCCAGACCTTCTTGCGCTCCTCGCGCAGCGACACCGTGCCCTCCAGGTCGGGCAGCACCTTTCGCATCAGGGCGCGGTCGGCGAAGGTCAGGCCATAGCGCAGGATGTACTTGGACTTGCCGTCGTTGTTGGCGTTGGCCGTGGCCGACGGCTGGCGGCTTTTCAGCAGCACGTTGTCGAGCCCCATGCCGCGGATGTTCTCCAGCGCCTGGATGCGGGCGCCTTCCGAGATCGCGAGCATCGCCACCACCGCGCCGACCCCGAAGACCATGCCGAGCATGGTCAGCGCCGAACGCAGCTTGTGGTGGCCGAGGTTGGCCAGGGCCATGAACGCGAGGCGGAGCCAGTTCATGGCGCCACCGCCTGGGCGACCGTCTGCGGAACGGCCTCGCCCCGCACCAGGACCCCATCCTGCATCCGCACCAGGCGCTGGGCCTTCGCCCCGACGTTGGCATCGTGGGTGACCAGGATGATGGTCAGGCCCTGGCGGTGCAGTTCGGCGAACAGGGCCAGGATCTCGGTTCCGGTGCGTGAATCGAGGTTCCCCGTGGGCTCGTCACCGACCAGCAGCAACGGTTCGGACACCAGGGCGCGGGCGATGGCGGCGCGCTGCATTTCACCACCGGAAAGCTGGTTCGGGCGATGGTCGAGGCGATGTCCCAACCCGACCCGGGTGAGCGCGGCGGCGGCGCGACGCCGGCGTTCACCCCCGCCGACGCCCAGGTAGAGCAGCGGCAGGGCGACGTTGTCGACCACATCGAGTTGCGGGATCAGGTTGAAGAACTGGAAGACGAAGCCGATCCTGCCGCCGCGCAGGCGCGACAGGGCGTTGTCGCTCAGGCCGGCGACCTCCTGGCCGTCGAGATGGTAGCTGCCGGCGTTGGGCCGGTCGAGGCCGCCGATGACATGCAGCAGGGTGGTCTTGCCCGAACCCGACGGCCCCATCAGCGCGACGAATTCCCCCCGCGCGATGTCGAGGTCGACGCCCTTGAGCACCGTCACCGGCTTGCCGCCCTCCACCTGGTAGGTGCGGTGGATGCCGCGCAATCGCACCAGCGCGTCGGTCATTTGCCCGCGCCGCCTGCCGGATCCGCCACCGCTTTGACCGGAGTGGAGGCGGCATCGGGTTTCGCACCACCCGGCACCGCCGGCACCGAAGAGACCGGGGTCGACGGTTCCACCGACAGCACCAGGACGGTGTCGCCCTCGTTCAGGCCTTCGCGCACCTCGACCCGCTCCGTCCCCGCCTGACCGAGCGTCACCTGGTGCCGCTGCGGCTGATCCCCTGGGCCGGCGATCCACACCGTCGAGACGCCGGCGCGGGTGGTCACCGCATTCACCGGCACATGCAGCACCTTGGGCAGGCGGGCGAGCAGGATCTGCGCCTTCACGCTCATGCCGGGTTTGAACTTGGTGCCGGCCGGGGCGTTCAGCTCGATCGTGGTGTCGTACTTCTTCACCTCGTCACCCCACCAGTTCTGCTGCTGCGCGGTGGCGTTGATGCGGCTGACCCTGCCCGGGAAGGCCTTGCCGCCCAGACCCTCGATGGTGATGGTCACCGGCTGGTCGACCGCGACCCGGTTGATGTTGGTCTCGTTCACCCCGACCTCGGCCACCATCGCGTTGAGATCGGGCAGCTCCATCAGGGTGGCGTTGCGGTTGATGTCGGTGCCGATGTCGAGCGTGATCTGGTTCCAGCGCTGGTTCGGGTTGCCGAAAACCACCAGACCATCGCTGGGCGCGATCACCACCAGCCTGGCCAGGCGATCGGCGAAGTCCGCGACCAGGCGCTTCTGCCGTTCGAGGAGCGAGCGCTGGCGCACGAACTCGCCATCCTTCTGGCCCCGCGTCGCGGCGACCTGCTGCTCGACCCGCTTGCGCGCCAGTTCGGCCGCGGTGACCTCACCTTCCAGCTTGGCGAGCTCCTGCGGCCGCTCGAAGGTGCGGAAGATCTCGAGTTCGCGCACCTTCCGGCGCGCGGCGGCCTCCTTCTGCTCGGCGTCGATGGTGGCGGCGCGCGACTCGACCGCGGTGACGAAGCCCTTGGCGAGCAGCGCCGGCATGCGCTCGGCCTTGTCCTTGGCGTCGTCGCGGTCGACCGCCGCGCGCTTGCCGTCGAGGATCAGCTCCTCCTCGCGCAAGGGCGCCTTGCCGTCGCGGTACTGCTCCAGGTTCATCTTCGCGACGATCAGGGCGCGGTCGGCGTCCTTGACCAGCTTGTCGGCCTCCAGGTCATACAGCTGCTTTTCCGCCTCGGCGTTGGCGAAGGCGCGCTTGACGTTCTCCAGATCCAGTCCGGCCTGCTCGTTCTGGTTGGTGAGATCGCGGTTCTCGAGTTCGATCAGCTTGTCGCCCTTGGCGACGGTGACTCCCTCCTTCACCACCCACAGCACCTTGCCGGATTCGCGCACCGTGATCAGCACCGGCTTGGCCGACTTGAGCTGGCCGTTCTCGGTGATGGTGATGTCGAGATCGCCGCGCTCGACGCGGTAGCGCGCGAGCACGGTCGGGTCGTCGCCGGCCGGCTTGCCCTGACCGCCGCCGCCGCAACCCAGGATGGACGCGGTGACGGTGGCAATGCCGATGGCGATGCCGAGCAGCTTCAGGCCGGTCGGTGCAGGCAGCATCATTTCGCTCCAGGGGCTGGGGTTCCGGTCTCGTCGGCGACCGCATACGGGGGCGGGCTTTCGTCCCACGTCCCGTCCGGATTGATGACCAGGGCGCCGGTGGCCGAGCGCAGGCCGAGGTCGGCGTTGCGGTAGGCGACCACCGCGTCGTTCCAGGCGTTGTCGGCGCTGCGCACCTCGTTCTGCGCCTCGACCACGTCGCGGTTGGGGATGGCCCCGGCCTGGAAGTCGAGGTTGGCCTTTTCCAGGCGGCGCGCGGCCTGGATGCGGTTGCGTTCCTGCAGGCTCAAGGATGCCTCGGCCGAGCGGATGCGGCGCACCGCATCCTGGACCTCCTTGATGATGCGCTGGCGCGCCTCGTCCTCGGCGCGCTGGGCGCGGGTGAGGCCGATCAGCGCATTCTGGTAGGCGAGTTCCTCACCCCGGCGGTTGAGCGGCAGGCGCAGGGTCACCGCCACGCGCCAATCCGGCGGGCTGGCGATCTGGTGGCGGGCGCCCTCGTCGGCGACGCCGTTCCACACCGACGACGCCGAGGCGTCGAGATCCGGCAGCAGGGCGCGGCGGGCGAGCAGGATGGCGCGGCGGGCGTCATCCACGTGGTCGTGCACGGTCATCAGGTCGAGCCGGTTGACCAGGGCGCAGTCGATGGCGCGCGGCAGGTCGACCCGGCGCACGGTCAGGGTGCGTTCCGCCGGGCTGACCGTGATCGCCTCGCGCAGATCGATGGACAACTGCAATTTGAAGGCGTCGATCGCGGCGGCGAGCCCGGCCTGCTCGTCGATCAGGGTCTGGCGCGCGGTCAGCATGTTGGTCTCGGCGCGGAAGACGTCGTTCGCATTGGCCTTGCCGATCTGCATCACCGCCTGCGACTGCTCGAAGGTGAAGGTGGCGCCTTCGACGTTGGCCTGGGCCGAGATCACCCCCGCCTGGTTGCGCTGGATGCCCCAGAACGTCGATGCCACCGAGGTGCTCAGCCCTTGCAGGTAGAGGATGTAGGAGCGCTTGGTGTAGAGCAGGTTGCGTTCGCTCGCGGTCAGGCTCTCGCGCCAGACCAGCGGGCCGAAATTGCGCATGAGCGGCTGGGTCAGGGTGATGGTGCCGGTATTGGGCGTGGTCACCGGGCCACCGTCGATCGGACGCACGCGGGCGGTGGTGGCCGCCACGCTGACGTTGCCGCCGGTCGGCAGCGACTGGCTGACGCTGGCGGTGACCGACTGGTCATTGCCCGGCTTGCGCTCGGCGCCCGTGCCCGTCCAGCCGGCGGTGGCGCTGACATCCGGCTGCGGACCGTAATCGCCGATCACCTTCGCCAGGGACATCTCGGTGAGGCGCAGCTCCTCGTCGCGGGTCTTGCGTTCGCGCCCCTGCGCGTGGGCGAGGCGCACCGCGTCGACCAGGCCGAGCACCCGTGGCGGCGCGGACGGCTGCGCTGCCGGCACGGGGGCTGGCGGTGCGGACGCGGGCGGCGCCTCCCCGGCCTGCAGCGACCAGGCGGCGATCAGCGCGCATCCTGCACCGACGAACGTCCTGGTCATGCCTGCTCCTGGGGTTGCTGGTCCGGTTTCCGCTGCGCTTTCCGGCCTGGGCTCCGGAACGACCACCACATCAACGCCGCCGCGATCGAGGTGAACGTCCAGTAATCGGTGGGCAGACCGAGGAACCAGTGCTTGTGCCACGGCACCTTCCCCGGCGCCAGCGCCGCCCAGCCGTAGGCCGGATTGAAGACGAACCACAGCGCGTCCTCGATGATCCAGAACAGCAGCATCGCCGCCAGGGTGCGCGCCTCCAGCCGCCACGACCAGCGCCCGGCGATGACCAGGCCGAGGTGGAACACCAGGCCCATGAAGGCGAACACCCAGGCGTGGTAGCCGGTCATCGGCCGCCCACCCCAGAACAGGTCGAGCAGCCAGTGCTTTTCCACCCGCCAGGTCGGCAGCGCGCTGGCCCAGCCGTTCGCGCCCTCGATCTGGATCTCGACCATGGCGAACGCCGCCGCGACGGCGGCGATGCCGAGGACGAGCAACGGGGCATGGAGGCGGGGCGAAGCCTCGGAACGGTCAGGCATCAGGTTTCCTGCGTGATCAAGATGACTGCCAGCCCGGTGGTCAAGCCCAACGATATGGGCCGATCCAGGCTGTCTCTGCCAGTGCGATCGATTCCCTGTCGGCGTGCAGGATCGTACGGGCATCCTGGTCCACCGTTGCGCGCATTTCGGATCCGACCTGCCGCCATGCGCGGGTTCACCGTTCGATCCGTCTGACCCACGTCCCGGGCGGCTGGCCAAAGCGCTGGCGGAAGGCCGCGCTGAAGGCGGCCCGGTCGCGCCAGCCGCAGGCCGGACCGACCGCTTTCAGCGGTTCGCCGCGCCGCAGCGCCGCAGCCGCCTGATCGAGGCGCAGGTCGCGCAGCAGGCGCTGCGGGCTGGTGCCGGTCTCGGCCTGGAACAGGCGCAGGAACCGGCCCAGGCTGAGCCCGGCGGCGCGGGCCAGGCCGGCATTGTCCCAGGCGGCGCCAGGATCGGCCTTCATGCGGTCGATCGCGGCGCGGATGCGCAGGTCGACCGGTCCCGCCGGCCAGCAGGCGGCGGGCAGGGCGGCGCAGATCACGGCCACCAGGGCGGTGGTGGCCACCGCCTCGGCATCGGTGGGGGGCTGGCGGGCGGCCTGGGCGGCGATGCAGGTGCGCAGCAGCGCGGATTCGGCCGGGCCAAGGGGATGCAGCAGGGGCCGGTCGAGGCGGCAACCCTGGCCGAGACGCAGGCTGAGGTAGAACTGGATGCAGGGTTCCCTGATTGCCCGCCGCACCGCCAGACCGGGGGGGATCAGCGCGATGAGGCCGGCGTCCTGGGTCGCCGCCTCCTGCCGACCCGCCGAGATCCAATGCAGGGTCACCGCCGGGCGGTCGACCCACGACAGGCCCCAGTGCGGCGACGCTCCCTGCCCCATTTCCGCCGGCTGGACCCAGCGGCAACCGCCATGCAGCACCGTCCAGGCGGGCAGGGCGATGGGCCGGTCGCGGGGCGGGCGTTGGCGCGGCACCGGGCCGAGACCGGCGAGCAGATCCGCAGGAGATGCTTCCATGGCCGGCAAGGGTCACTCCCGCCCACATCGGGGCAACCCCGCCTCCAATTAAGGGCTGGGAACCTGACGCTGATGGTCATCATCGGCCGCAGGAGCCGACCATGACCGACATCCCTCTGCATTGGTTGGACGGCAGTCCGGCGCGCACCTGCGGGGTCACCTTCGGCGTGCCCTTCGCCCGCGGTCAGGTGGCCTTGGACGCCGCCTTCCATCTGGTGAACGCCGCCGGGCGGGAGATCCCGACCCAGTGCCGGCCGCTCGCCCGCTGGCCGGATGGCAGCCTGAAGTGGCTGGGCTGCGCTGCGGTGTTTGGTCCCGATGATGGCGCATTGGCCCTGCGCCCGGGACCAGGTCCGGCCCCGGCGACGCCGGTGACCGTGCAGCAGCTCGGCATCGAGATCTTCCGCCAGGTGAAGACCGGGGCGATCACCGTCGATGTGGGCGACCGCGGCACCGCGCTCATCCAGCAGATCGTCCGCCACGGCGAACGTCCGGCGACGGTGGCCACTGGTGCGGCGGGATCCCACGCCGGGGGCCTCGACCGCACCGTCGCCGGGGCCATGCACCTCATCGTCGAGCTTGAGCACCGCTCCGCCGATGGACCCGGCGTCGAAATCCGCCGCCGCGAGTCGGGGCACGGCCTGATCAAGCAGATCACGGTTGAACAGTCCGGCCCGGTGCGGGCGGTGATCCGCCTCGACGGCGTCCACCGCATGGACGCCAGCCGCCGCGAATGGCTGCCGTTCACCGTGCGCCTGGCGTTCTGGGCCGGGCTGGAATGCATCGACGTGGCGCACACCATGGTCTTCGACGGCGACGCCGGGCGCGACTTCATCGCCGGCCTCGGCCTGCGCTGGCATGTGCCGTTGCTCGACACGCCGGACAACCGCCACGTGCGTTTCGCCGGCGCTGCCGAGGTCGATGGTGAAAGCGATGGCCCGGTTCCGATCTGGTGCGAACCGGCCCGTTACCCGCACCTCAGTTCCACGCCCGCGCGCCAGACCGATCAGGTGATGGCTCAACGGGTCGAACCTCGCGGCGAGGATGTCCTGTTGCCGGCCTGGGACGGATTCCGGCTGGAACAGGATTCCGCCGATCATTTCGCCATCCGCAAACGCCAGGGCGGGCCGGTCTGCTGGATCGACTGCGGTCACGGCCAGCGTGCTGCCGGACTCGCCGCGCTGTCCGATCCGGGTGGCGGCCTGGCGGTGGGCGTCGAGGACTTCTGGGAGTCCTTCCCCGGCGCCCTGGCCGCCGACGGCGTCACCGGCACCGAATCGACGCTGACCGCCTGGTTGTGGTCGGACCGGGCCGAACCCATGGACCTGCGCCACTACGGCACCCGCGACCACCGCCCGGTCTACGAAGCGGTGAATCCCGATCCGGCGGTGTTCAGCAGCGCCCAGGGCATCGCCCGCACCAGCCGGCTGCGCCTGTGGGCGCTGGAACCCGGCGCCAGCCATGAACGCCTGGCCGCCTGCGCCGGGGTCGTGCGCCGCCCGCCCCTGCCCGTCTGCGAGCCGCAACGCTACGCCGCGACCCGGGTGTTCGGTCCGCTCTCCGCCGCGGACCGCAGCACTCCAGCGCGGGCCGCGGTGGAGGACGAGCTCGCAGGCCAGTTCGATTTCTTCAAAGGCCAGATCGAGGCCCGCCGCTGGTACGGGTTCTGGAACCACGGCGACGTGATGCATTCCTACGACCACATCCGACACGTGTGGCGCTACGACATCGGCGGCTGCGCCTGGCACAACGCCGAACTCGCCGCCGACCTGTGGCTGTGGTACGCCTTCATCCGCTCGGGCCGGGCCGATGCCTTCCGCCTGGCCGCGGCCATGACCCGCCACGTCGGCGAGGTCGACTCGTTCCATCTCGGCGTGTGGAAGGGCCAGGGCAGCCGCCACAACGTGGTCCACTGGGGCTGCCCCTGCAAGGAACCCCGGGTCTGCGTCGCCCAGCCCAAGCGCTTCCTCTACTATCTCACCGCGGACGAGCGCACCGGCGATCTCCTCGACGAGGTGGCGCTGTCGCACCTGGGCCGGGCCACCAACGTGCCCACCGAAGCGGACCGCTGGGAGGCCCGCATCGGCCCGACCTGGGCCACCTTCGCCAGCAACTGGCTGGCGGCCTGGGAACGCAGCGGCGATCCGCGCTGGCGCGACCTGATCACCCGGGGCATCGCCGGCATCCTGGCATCACCGCACGGGCTGCTCACCGGGACGCCGTTCACCTTCGATCCCGCCACCGGCGCCATGACCTTCGCCGGCGACCACTCCTATGCCGCCAACCGCCTGGTCTCCGTCTTCGGCGGCGCCGAGGCCTGGATGGAACTGGCCGGACTGCTGGACGATCCCGCCTTCGCCGACGCGGTGGCCGACTACGGCGCGGTCCACGCCCTGCCCCCGGCCGGATTCGCGCAACTGCCGGAAAGCCTGCGCAAAACCATCAGCCTGCGCTGGTCGGTGGCCAAGCTGGCGGCCTTCGCCGCCGTCCGGAGGAACGATGCCGCCCTGGCCCGGCGCACCTGGGAGCTGCTCTTCGATGGGGACGGCTTCGCCATCCCGGGCGACGCCCTCAGTCCACGCACGGGCATCCGTCACGCGCCCGAGCCGCTGCGCGGAGGCACGGTCGAGGAATGCGACCTGACCACCGTCCACGACAGCCAATGGGCGCTCAACACCATCGCCGCCATGTCCCTGGTGCCGGAGGCGCTGGACCGCTGGTGGCAGGAACGTCGGGCCCGCCGGTGAACCGCCTGGGCCCCGAGGACCGCCTGCCCCGCCGCGGCCCGTTCGCCGCCGGCGCCCTGGGCCGGGTCCTCTATGCCAACCCGCTGGCCGGCGCCGACGACCTCGCCGATTGGCGGCTGGAAGGCCAGGCGGCGATGACCTGGCCGCACCAGCGCTTGCGCCTGGAGGCCGTCCTGCCGGCCAGCGCCGGGCAGAAGGCCAACCACGTCCTGTGGTGTCCGCAGGTCTTCCCTGATGGCGTGGCGATCAGCTTCGACTTCCATCCCGTCAGCGCGCACGGCCTGGCCATGCTGTGGTTCGCCGCCACCGCCCGGGGCGGGGGGGATCTCTTCGCCCCCGACCTGCCAGCGCGCAGCGGCGAGTACGACCAGTACCGCTTCGGAGCCATCGACGCCTACCACGCCGCCTATTACCGGCGCGGTCTTCCCGGCGCCTTCCAGATCTGCAATCTGCGGAAAAGCCATGGTTTCCACCTGGTCGCCCAGGGCGGGGATCCGATCCCGGCCAGCGACTGGCAGCCGCCCTACCGCATCCGCATGCTGGTCCGGCGCGGCCACCTCCAATTCGAGATCGATGACCTGATCGTCTTCGCCTGGCACGATGACGGCACCATCGGCGGCCCGCCATTGGGGCCGGGGCGCATCGGTTTCCGTCAGATGGCGCCGCTGGTGGCTGAATACGCCAACCTGGAAGTGCGGGCGCTGGATCCGGATTGAGCCGTGGCCCGCAAGTCCTCGACCGCTGGCGGGATGACCCGGTTGGTCGGCTGTGGCCTGTTGCAGCCACGCCGACCACCTGCCCCGCAGCCTTCTCTCCGCCCTGGGTGCGGTCAACCGGCGCGGATCAGCCGCGTCGCAGCCAATGCACCATCCGCCCGCCTCCGTCGCCGGCATCCGGTCGCGGATCGGGCGCGAGCCCGTTCGCCCGGGCCAGCGCGTCGATCTCGGCCGCTCCGTAGATCCGCACGCTTTCGCGCCAGGACGCCAGCACCTCGGCGCCGCGCCGGATGGAGACCTCCTTCTCGACCCGCGTGCCGGCGAGACGGCGCCGTTCGTGGATGATCGTGCCGCCGCAGCCGGGGCGCTCGGACTCGGGAACCAGGCTGGCGCGCAGCCGCACCGGTTCCGGCAGATCGAGCACCAGCCAGCCGCCCGGTCCGAGCAGGCGCGCGAAGTGGGCGAACACGGCTGCGTTGGCGCCGTCGTCGAAATAGCCGAAAACGGTGAACAGCAGGAAGATCGCGGAAAACGAGGCCGGCGGGAACGGTGGCCGGCGAAGGTCGGCGCGGGCCACCGCCCCGGCGGTGGCGGCGCGGCGGCCGGCGACGGCCAGCAGCTGGGAGGAGTAATCGAAGCCGATCGCCGGCAGACCGGCGGCGCGGAAATGCGCCAGGTGCCGCCCGGTGCCGCAGCCGGCATCCAGCACCGGACCGGCCGGCAGCGACGACCCGCACAGCCGCGCCAGCAGCGCCGCGACTTCGCGCCCGGCCTGGGCGTCGTCGCGGTGGGCGTAGACCGACAGGTATTCGGCGCCGAAGGCGGTCTCCCACCAGGGGTCCGCGCCGGCGCCGCTCATCCGCGCTGCGCTTCTTCGATGACCTCGCCGAGGTCCGTGAGGCAGCGGTCGGCGCCGGCCCGGATCAGCCGATCGGCGCTGATGAAAGCGGGGATGGCGAGCACCCGGCAGCCGGCGGCGCGGGCGCTGGCGACGCCGGCCTCGCTGTCCTCGACCGCCAGGCAGCGCGCCGCCGGCACGCCCAGGCGGCTGGCGGCGAGCAGGTAGCCGCCCGGATCCGGCTTGTGGTGCACCACATCCTCGCGGCAGATGCGCGCCGGGAAGTCGGCGGCCACGCCGGCGGCAGTGACAGCGGCGGTCGCCAGATGGCGGGCGGAACTGGTGACGATGCAGCGGCCCAGGGCGGATTTCCGCAGCCAGGCGACGAGCTCCCGCCCGCCCCTGCCCAGCGCCAGGCCCTGGTCGCGGTAGATGCCGATCAGCACGTCGGTCTTCTGCCGCACCCAGGCGTCGGCATCGCCGCGCACGCCCTGGGCGGCCATGAGGTCGCGGTAGAACACCGCGTCGCCGCGACCGATGTTGCCGTGCAGATCGGCCTCGGTGACGCGGATGCCGACGGTCGGCAGAAAACGGCGGTGCGCCTCGAAGTGGAGCGGTTCGGAATCGACCAGGGTGCCGTCGAGGTCGATGAGGATGGCGGCGGCGGTCATGGGCCTGCGGCTTGTAGGCCGAGCGTGCGCCGGTCCAGCACCTGCCCGCGCCAACCCCGACATCCAGCCTCTTCCGCCTGCCTGCGCCGCCACTAGTTTGATCCGCCAGTTCCGAGGAACCCATCATGAACCGCATCCTGACCCCCACCCTGCTCGCACTCGTGATCGCCCCCTTCATGGCCGGGGCGGTGGCCGCGGAATACCGGAACCAGAATGCGGTCGACGTGGACATCGAGGTCAAGAACCAGGCCGATGTGGTGAAAGGCAAGCTGTTCGTCTCGCCCGACCAGGGCAAGACCTGGACCAAGGTCGCCGAGGCCGACGCCATCCCGGGCGCCAAGCTGACGCTCAAATGGAAGGCCCCCGCCGACGGTGCGTACCTGCTCAAGACCGCGGCCGTCTTCGCCCCCGGCAAGGGCGCGCCGGAACCCGATCCGACCCCCGGCACCGTGCCGCCGACCGCGCTCACCGTGGTGATCGACACGACCGCGCCCAAGGTCACCGCGTTCACCCCGGCCTTCGTTGAAAAAACCCGGGCGGAGCAGCTGAACCTGGAGGCGTCCTGGACCGTCGATGACGCCAACCTGGGTGGCGATGGGGTGAAGGTCGAATTCAGCCTTGATGAGGGCAAGGCCTGGGTCCAGGCGAGCAGCGGCGGAGCCAGCGGTTCAGGTCGGGCCACCGTGGTCCTCGCCCCCGAGATAAAATCCATCCTCGCCCGCATCGTCGCCCAGGATCTCGCGGGCAACCGCACCAGCACCAACCCGGTGCAGCTCGCCATCCCCGCGCCGCCCAAGCCGGCCGATCCCGAAGGCGACCTCAAGCGCGCCGTCGCGGAACTGCCTGACCTCGCCGCCCTCATCGCCGCGACCGAACCGGTGAAGCTCGCCGGCGCGACCCCGGCGAAGACCGGCGAACCCGAAGTCCCCGCCGTCGGCCCTGAGACCCAGGTCGTCACGCCTGCGGTGCCGGTGCCCGCCGCCAAGCCGATCACCGAACTTGCCGGCGAAACCGCCGTGCCGGCCAAGGCCCCTGCTCCGGTCGGCAGACAGGTCGACAGCCTGCCGCTGAAAGTCGCGCCGGGGACGCCGTTCCTGCTCGACGACGAGGCCCAGGCGGCGCTCGCCGCCGCGCGCGAACTGTCCAAGGGCGACGACCGCGTCGCGGCGCAGACCGCCTGGCTGCGCCTGCAGGAGTCCGATGTCGCCCGCGCCGCCGTGATCGAGCACCTGACCTGGCTGAGCGGTCTCGGCCTCAACGACGCCCTCGCCGGCGTCGGTGCGAACCTCGCCCCGGAACTGCTCAGCGACAAGGCCCGCGTCCTCATCGGCCAGGCCCTGCTCGACCTCAACCGCCCGGCGGACGCGGTCGGCGTGCTGGCCCGCATCAACGCCAAGTCGCCCCTCGCCCGCCCGGCCACCCTGGGCATCGCGCGCGGCCTCAAGGCGCAGAAGCGCACCGCCGATGCCGAGCGCATCCTGAAGCAGCTCGCCGAAGGCGGCGACGCGGTGGCGGAGCAGGCGAAAGCCGATCTGGGGCGGTGAGCGTCGTTTCATCCTGCACTTGGCGATATTCCGCAATTCCAGCATCCGATTGCCTGCGATGACCTGCGGCGGATGGGGTGATGCGGGATGCGGGTTTGATGTGCACCTCTGACCCCGGATCGCGCTTCGAATGCACTGCGGACGCAGATGCTTCGTCCTCTTGAATGGTCTTGTCGCCGGACTCGGCTCGGGGTACTTTCGCTCAGGAACCACTCCCTACGGAAGAACCCGATGTCCTCCGCCACACCGCTTGAAATGCCTGAACGCGTTCGCGCCCATCTCAAGGACGGATCGCTGACCCTGCGCTTGCAGTGTCCTCCCGATCTCATCCCCGAGCAGGTGAAAAAGGCCTGTCTTGACCAGATCGCCGCGATCAATCGCGAACGCCGTCGCTTGCTGGGCGAAGTGCTTCAACGGTCTCCGCATGACCAGATCACCGGCATCGCGGCGGCGATCGTCGATCCCTTGGCGGAACACCTGTGGGGACCCACCCACGAGGTCGTGATGCTGGCATACCGACTGTTGCTCTTGGGAGTGATTGAGATCCCGCAAGCGGACTGGTGGACGCCGATGGTGATTGATCGATTGCTGACTCATTATGGAGAGGGTCAAAAAAGAAACATCTGTTCACTGACGACGCTGATCAACGAGATGCTGTCTGGTGCCGCGATGCGGCGAGACAAATTTGCCCTCTGGTCCTCACTCAGCCTGCCCGAGGCCAGGGTTGAATTCCGCGACCGCATGCGACGGATGGTGGCCTCCATCTATGTCAGCGAACTGGAATTCATGGGCCGGCTGGCCTGACCACCAGACCAGGACCGCCTCTGATCTCTATCACCGGATGGCTGGCTCGTGCCTCGGATCATGCCTGGGCATGTTGATCCACCATGCGGTGTCAGCGCCTCCTGGGGACTCACCAACAGCTTGACGAATCCAGGTAGGCCTCCGATGGCCGCATGGGATTGATTCATACCAATCTGAATTTCGCGCTGGCCCGCTGCCCGCAAGTCGATGTTCTTCGCGTCAACCTGCTGATGCATCCTGAACAAGCTTGGAACCAAGGGCATTCTCGCCAGTCCGCAGTGCTGGTGCGACCACCCTACAGGCAGGATCCCCATGGACCCGCAGGGCGGGCACCGGCCAGAATTTCCGGAATCTCAGCGGCCAGAATTTCCGGAAGCCATAGGCGCCTTTGGCCGCCTGCATGCCGAAAGGCGATTATTCAGGATTCACCAACAGGTTGACGATAGTGCCTGGATCGGTGGGCCTCGGCCCGCACGAATTTCCGGTTGTTACCTGCAGATCAATTTCTCGCGGCTACCGGAATCGTACCTGGGTTCGTCAACCTGTTGGTGAATCCTCACTATGGAGCCACGTCGATGCTGAGCAGGGCGGACAGCGGTCAGCCGGCGATCGGTAGACAGCGCGGTACCGTCCTGGAAGCCTGGATCGGGTCTGTCCCAGGCTGCCGCATGATTCGATTGGTGACATCCTGCGGATGCCGCTGTTTCGGCCGGCGAGCCGCCGGCGCTCCCAGGAAGGCCGGCTCGTGAGCAGCCTTCAGGCTGCTCACGGGGGAGCGCCGAAGGCGCGTTACGGGGGCGGGCAGCCCCCGGACCAACAAGAACTTGGGACGGCGAAGCCGGCTCTTCCGGCGCAGCCGGAACCCCGCGAAGTGGGGAAGTTCTGTCGAAGCAGCCTTCAGGCTGCTCACGGGGGAGCGCCGAAGGCGCGTTACGGGGGCGGGCAGCCCCCGGACAAACAAGAACTTGGGACGGCGAAGCCGGCTCTTCCGGCGCAGCCGGAACCCCGCGAAGTGGGGAAGTTCTTTGGAAGCGGCTCCGGGTCTGACCCGCGGCGTCGGATGCTCAACCCCTTGGCGCACCACCCATCGGCATCAGTCTGGGCGCATGACCGATCTCCTCGCCATGCCGGTGCTGCGCACCGGCCACCGCCGCATCGATCAGGCCTGGCGCTGCGCCATCGGCGATCTGCTGGGAAACATCCGGCCGTATCCGTCGACCTGGGCCGGCGGCGACCGGCCGCAGATCCTGGCCGGGCTGTTCTACGACGATCCGTGGACGCGGGATGCCGCGATCCAGGCCTGGAACGGGGCCGGCCTGCTCGTGCCCGAGGCCGCGCGCGACACCCTGCTCGGCTGCCTGGTGCAGGATGGCGGCGCCTGGCGCATCGGCGGGCAGCAGTGGGACGCCGCGATCTGGATCACCGGGATGTGGGCCTACATCCGCCAGACCGGCGACCGTGCGCTGATCGCCCCGGCCCTGGCCGCCGCCCGTGCGAGCCTGGACGGCTGGGAACGCACCGCCTTCAACCCCGCGACCGGCCTGTTCCATGGCGGCGGCTGCTATCTGGATGGCGTGAGCGGCTATCCCGACCGCTATGCCGACACCGTCGACGGGGCCGGCGGCATCGAGCATTGGCAGCCGCGCGATCCCGCGCTGGCGGCCGCGCCGGCCCGGTTCCCCGCCATGGTCCTGTCGACCAACTGCGTCTACGCCCGCGCCTACGATGACGCGGCCGCCCTGGCGCTGGCGGCGGGCGCAGACCCCGGCGCGTGGCCGGCCAAGGCCGCCGCCCTGCGCGCCGCCATCGACCGCGCCCTGTGGGATGAAGCGCGCGGCACCTACCGGTTCCTCGCCGACGCCTGGGGCGGCAGCGACCGCCAGGAAGGTCTCGGGCTCGCCCTGGCCATCCTCAACCAGGTGGCGGATCCGGCCCGCGCCAGGCGGGTGCTCGCCACCGCGCGCCGCAGCCCGGCAGGACTGGCGAGCATCTTCCCCGACTGGGAACGCTACGCCGGCCAGGGGCCGGGCATCGTCGGCCGCCACGCGGCGGTCTGGCCCCACATCAACCTGTTCTGGGCCGATGCCGCCGCCCGCTGCGGCGACCGCGCGACCTTCTCGGGCGAGTTCCTCGCGCTCGCCAAGCGCACCGCCGAGAACGGGCACTTCAGCGAGGTCATCCACCCCGAGACCGGTCGGCCCGATGGCGGCCGGCAGGAGGGCGGCCGCACCCCCCAGGGCGGCATCCGCTGGACCGACTTCGCGCCCTGGGGCCGCCAGACCTGGTGCGCCACCGGCTACCTGCGCGTGGTGCTGCGCGCCCTGTTCGGCCTGCGCTTCCAGCTCGACGGCCTGCGCCTGACCTCGCCGCTGCTGCCCGACGGGGTCGCCCAGGCGGCGCTCGACGGCCTGCGCTGGCGCGACGCGGTGCTGGATCTGCGCGTCGTCGGCGCCGGCTCCGGCGCGCGCCTGGATGGACGCCCGCTGGCGCAGCCGCTGCTGCCCGCCGGCCTCGCCGGCCGGCACACGGTCGAACTCGGCGTCTGAGCCGGCAGCTGCGGCAGCGGACCGGCACGCAGGACTGGTGCCGGGTGCCATCGGCGCAGGATGGCGCCATGACGATCACCCTCGACCTTGCCCGGACCCCCTTCAGCCGACGCGGCTGCTGGCTTTCCCTGAGCATCCCGACCAAGTCCCAGTTCCAGCCGCTCGGGCCGGGGCTGTACCTGCGCTCGAACCACCTGCGCCCGGTGATCCCGCGCGAGCTCATGCTGCTGCAGCCGCTCAGGGCGGGGAAACCGGCGAAATACACGCTGTCCGCCACGCCGGAGCTGGTGCGCCTGGAGGTCGCCGGCGGCGGGGTGATCGAAGCCGCTTTTTCAGCCCCCGGCACGCTGCGCCTGCGCGGACGCGGCGCCGCGCTGCGCCTGGGGGTGCCGCTCAGCGGCGGCCAGAGCGGCCTGGGCTACCCGACCGTGATCCAGCCGGCACCGGCCGGCCGTACCAGCGTCAACCTGCGCTGGGCCCTGCGCCGCTACGAGTGCGATCCCCTGCGCGGAACGCTGAGCGTCGACACCGGCTGGGACGGCGAACGCGCGACGCGCGGAACGCTGACCATGGCCGGCGCCACCTGGGAACTGGCGATCGACGAGTACGAATCCACCTGGACGCCCCGGCCGCGACCGGGCTTCGCCGCCGTCGTGCGCAGCGCGCGCCGCGACCTGCAGCGCTTCACCGCCGGCCTGCTGCCGGTGCCGCCGCGCTTCGCCGCCGCACGCCGGCTCGCCGGGTCGACCCTGTGGTCGTGCCTCAAGAGCCCTTCCGGGCTGCTGGGGCGCGAGTCCTGCTTCATGTCGCTCAACTGGATGGATGGGGTGTGGAGCTGGGACAACATCCTCAACGCGCTCGGCCTGGCCGCGACCGAACCGGCCCTGGCGCACGACCAGATCATGCTGATGGCCGACCACCAGGACGCGCACGGCGCCTATCCCGACTTCCTGACCGACGGCTACAAGCACTATAATTTCTCCAAGCCCCCGGTGCAGGGCGTCCTGCTGGATGAACTCCGGCGCCTGCATCCGGCCTGGTGCACGCCGGCGCGCACGCGCGAGCTCCGCGCCACCGTGGCGCGCTTCACCGCCTGGTGGCTGGCGCACCGGCGCTGGCCCGGCGAGGAGCTCTGCCACTACCTGCATGGCAACGATTCGGGCTGGGACAACAGCACCCTGCTGGTGCGCGGCGCCCCGCTGATCAGCCCGGATCTCAACGCCTTCCTGGTGCGCTGCTGCGACTGGCTCGCGGCCACCGGGCGCGGCAGCGACGCGGCGCGCTGGCGCCGCCAGGGCGACCGCCTGGCGCGGCATCTCGTCGCGCGGCTGTGGAACGGCAGCCAGTTCGTCGGGATCAAGCTGCCCGAGCACGAAGCGGTCGCCTCGCGGTCGCTGGTCGACTGCATGCCGATCGTCCTCGGCCAGCGGCTGCCCGCGCCGGTGATCGCCGCCCTGGTGGCGCGCATCCGCACCTTCATCACCCCGGCCGGGCTGGCGACGGAACAGCTCGACAGCCCGCTGTACACCCCGGACGGCTACTGGCGCGGCCCGGTCTGGGGCCCGTCGACCCTGCTGGTGGTGCTCGGCCTGGAGGAGGTCGGCGAGCACGACCTCGCCGCCGGCATCGCCGAGCGCTTCTGCGCCACCTGCGCGGAATCCGGCTTCGCCGAGAACTTCGACGCCCGCACCGGCGCCAGCCTGCGCGACCCCGGCTACACCTGGACGGCGGCGGCGTTCCTCGTCCTGGCGCAGCGGCTCAGGCGGAGCCGTCGCTGAACGCGATCCGGTCGATGTCCGCGTGCCAGCCGTCACCGGCGAGATCCATCACCTGCACGCCGAACCACGATCCGGTGAAGTTCCAGGATGATCCGTTGCCGTATTCGTCGCTGAGCCTGCTCGCATCCAGGTCGCCGCCGATGCGGCGCCAGGCGCCGGCGTCCTGGCGCCACCAGCAGGTCAGCAGGCTGCGCCTGATCACCAGGCGCAGCTCCACCGCGCCGGGGGCGAGTGCGACCTGCGCCGCATCGTCCTGGTCGTAGGTGCCGCAGTCGTTCCAGGCCAGGCGCAGCACCCGCCCGCCGCCGCCGGGCAGGTCGCGGTCCCAGGTGATCCCGAGCGAGAACCACTGCTCGGTGTCGTAGAGGGCCATGAGCGCGGCGAGATGCTGATGATGTCGCGGCCCGGCGTCGATGCGCGCGGTGACGCCGCTGTCCCAGGCGGTGATGCGGCGCGCCAGGCAGCTCTGGCGGAAGCGGCTCATCGGGCTTTCACCGCCATGCAGGCGCAGCCAGCCCGGCCGGCTGCGCAGATCGCACCAGTCGGGCGTGATCGGCCGGCGCGGCGACTGGAAGCAGGCCGGCAGCACGCCGTCATCGAAATCGAACGTGGTCGGTTCCGCTGGCCAGGGATGCGGCGGCAGGCGGGGCGCGGGCGGGGTCGCCGCCGGGAAACGGCCGCCGTGGGCCAGACGCGGCCAGCCGTCGTCACCCCACACGATGGGCTGGATGCCGGTCTCGCGCCCGAGCAGGCAGCGGCCGGTGCCGGGCCGGCCTGGCTCGGCGGTGCCAGGCAGCGGCCGGGCGCACAGATGCGTGACCCACCAGGATCCGTCGGCCAGCTGCACCAGCCCGCCATGCCCGGATTTTTGCAGCGGATTCGCGGGGTCGCCCCGACTGGTCAGGAGCGGGTTGCCGGGATGGATCTCGTAGGGCCCGGTGAGGCGGCGCGACCGCGCCACGGTGATCGCATGGTCCCAGCCGGTGCCGCCTTCGGCCACGAGGAGGTAGTACCAGCCGTCCCTGCGGTACAGGTGCGGGCCCTCGCAGCCGCCCAGCGGGCTGCCGGGGAAGATGTCGTGCACCGGGCCGATGAGCCGGCCGGCGGCGCGGTCGAACTCCTGCAGCACGATCCCGTCGAAGCGGTTGCGGCGCGGCTGGTGGTTCCAGCGCATGGTGACCAGCCATGAGCGGCCATCGTCATCATGGAACAGGCTGGGGTCGAATCCGGTGCGGTTGAGCGCGACGGGATCCGACCACGGCCCCTCGATGCGCTCGGCGGTGACGACGAAGTTCGGGGTGTCCTTGAAGGCCCCCTGCTTGTGCACGGTGTTGGTGTAGACGAGCCAGAAGCGGCCGTGCGCGTGCGTCAGGCAGGGCGCCCAGACGCCGCCCGAATCGGGCACGCCGAGGAGATCGAGCTGGCCCGGCCGGGTCAGCGGTCGCACCGCCAGGCGCCAGTGCACGAGGTCGCGCGAGTGGTGGATCTGCACGCCGGGCCACCACTCGAAGGTCGAGGTGGCGATGTAGATGTCGGCCCCGACGCGGCAGATGGCGGGATCGGGATTGAAGCCGGGCAGGATGGGGTTGCGGATCATGCGGGTTCCAGCCTTGTGGCCGGCAGGACACGGACTGATCCACCCAACGCAACACCGGCGGGGAGCCCATCCGCACCGGCTGGCCCGGTCGGCGGTGGCGACCCATCCTGCGCCCTCATGAACGCCCCCGCCGACGTGCTGGTCGATCAGCACTTCGACCTCGTCTACAGCACCTGCCGGCGCATCCTCGGCAACGACCAGGACGCGGCCGATGCGGCGCAGGACACCTTCGTGCGCCTGCTGCGTTCACCGCGCACCACCCGCACCAGCGATGCCGGCTGGCTGCACGCCTGCGCCCGCTCGACCGCGCTCAACCGCCTGCGCAGCGAAGGCCGCCTGCACCGGCGCCAGGTGGCGTCGACCCGCGACGGATGCGCCCGCAGCGACTGCGCCATCGCCGAGCAGGAGCACGCGGTCGAGACCGCCGAGATCGCCGGCATCGTCGACGACTGCCTGGCCGAGCTCGATGCCGACAGCCGCGAACTGCTGCTCGCCCACCACATCCAGGGCCGCAGCCTCGATGATCTCGCCCAGGGCAGCGGCATCGGCCGCTCGGCCGTGCACAAGCGCCTGGAAAAAGCCCGCAGCGAGCTGCGCGAACGCATGGTGCGCCGGCTCGGGCCCGGCTGCCTGGTCGCGATCACCGCCTTCCTGGCCACCGGCCTGTGCGCGAGCGAAAGCCCGCCCGGCCTCGCCGCCCGCGTCGCGCTCGGGGCCGCTGCCAGGACCGGCGCCAAGACCGCTGCCGCCAAGGCCGGTGGCGCCTGGATGCTCACCGCCGCAGCCACCTTGGTCATCGTCGCGGCGGGAGGCCTTGGCGTGTTCGCGCTCGGCAGGGAACCGACGCCCGCGACCGTGGTGACGCCACGGATCGAAGCGCCGCAGACGGCGGCGGCACCGGTTGCCGCGACGGCGTCCGTGACCTCCAGCCGGCCGGCCGCGGATCCGGCGGAGGCGCTCTATCCGGGTGGGAAGGCGGCAGATCGTGAGTCCGCCCAGGCGCCGTCGGCGCCGAAGCCGATCACCATCCCGGCCGTCCAGGCGGCAAGAGCGCACCAGGGGGGAGCGCAAACGGTTCAGGCCAAACCGGTGGTCCACACCTGCCAGCTACCGTTGCCGGATTCGGCAATCGGCCTGCGCTGGTGCCCCAACGGCTTCCCGGTCAACCCGCAGGTGCCGCCGGTCGAGGTGGTCATCCATGGCCGGACGGTGTCGATCGGCATGTCCTGCCCCATCGCTGCCGCGTGCCTGCGGCGATCGTCCACCGCGACCAAGAAGCTTTGGGCCCAGGCCTGGCTGGCCGGCAAAATCATCCGTGAGGAGGGTCGATTGGCCGATCCGCCGACGCTGCGGCGGAAAACCGCCGAACCGGCGTTCATCCCCTGATCCGGCAGGTGGATTCCGTTACTGCGGGTTCGTCGTCTGCGACGCCTTGGCCATCTCGATGATCATCCACACGCCGGAGGCGAGCCCGGCCAGCAGCGATGCGACCGATGCCAGCCGGCACAGGCCCGCGATGAAACCTTCGCACCCGAGCAGACCGAGTCCGTCGAGCATGTAGTTCCAGTCGTGGATGGTCGGATGGTAGGCGCCGACGCTGATCATCGGCAGGGCCTGGGCCGAGGCATCGGCGATGTAGGCGCAGCTCATGCCGAGGCTCATGCCCAGCCACACCAGCGCGACCGGGATGGCGAACGGTTCGCCCTGACGCCAGAGCAGCCAGCCGCACAGCACCGGCGCACCCCACTGGAATCCGCTGCCGGCGGCGACGCTGAGCCACATCGGAGCCCAATGCAGGGTGACGAAGTGCCCGGACTCATGGATCGCCACCGTCATCCAACGTACCGGCGACCACGCATCCGCATCGAACAGCGGCCCGAGGCTGAACCAGGTGAAGACCGCCAGCAGCACGGCGTACGTCGGCCAGGAATGGCCGGCGCAGCGTTCGCGCACCGCGCCGAGGATCTCGCGCCAGCGGATCATGCTGGCGGGATACCGTGCTCAGCGCCCGCGCGCCAGGCCCTTGTCGACCAGGTAGCGTTTGCTCTCGATCACCGCGGTCAGCATGTCGGTGGCGCAGGCGTCGAGCTCGACCACCACCCATTGCAGCAGCTTCGCATCGGCTGCCCCGACGATGGCGGGAAAATCCTGTTTGCCGCTGCCGCAGGCGACCATCGGCTGGTCCTTGATGAAGGGGCCATCCTTCAGGTGCAGATACGGCGTCCGCGCCGCGAAGCGCCGCACCTGATCCGCCGGGACTTCGGCCTGGAAATTGGCGGCCCAGTAGGTGTCGATCTCCAATTGCAGGTCCGGACAGAGGTCGAGCAGCCAGTCGATCTTGGCGCGGCCGTGCAGGCGCTCGAACTCCCACCAGTGGTTGTGCATGGCGAACTTCACCCCGCCCGGCTTGAGCACGCTGATGGCGGCATTGAGCCTGTCGGCGGTGGTGCGGATGGCGTCGAGGTCCTTGAAGTCGTTCGGGCCGAAACCCGAGATCGCGTACGGCGAACCCAGGGCGCGGTTGGTGTCGATGATCTCGGCCGCGTTGGCGGCGGTGGGCATCGGGCCATGGGTCGACGAGACGACCAGGCCGTGGTCGCTGGCGAGCTTTTTGAACTCGGCCGGCTTGAGGCCGTAGAGGCCGGCGGTCTCGACGCCGACGAATCCGGCCTTGCCGAGGGCGGCGAGGACGTCGGCGTGCTTGCCGTCCTTCATCGCTTCGCGGAGGGAATAGAGCTGGACGGAGATGGGTGCGGGCATGGTTTGTTCCTAGAGTCCTTGGATGAAGGGAATTCGAGGCAAAAGTTGTGACCGTGCGGGTCCAGGGACGAGAGTCCCTGGCGGGCGTAGCGGGCAGAGCCCGCGAGGAGCAATCCCCCGAGGCGCCTGCGCGCCGAGCGGGGACGGGCTTGGCAGCGCATTGCGCTGCGCAGCGGCGAAGCCGATGCCGCCACAGCCCGGAGAGTGCCGATAGGCACGCCCGCGCGAAGCGCGGTTAGGGCTGGGGCGCAAGCACCGCAAGGGGATCAGGCGTACGTGGCCGGCATCGCGCGACCCTGCCTGGCGGAGGCATCGGCGAGGTCGAGGATGTGGATGGGCCGGCGCGCCCATTCGGCGGTGATGACCAGCGGTTCGTCCTTCACCAGATGGTCGGCGATGTTCTGGTAATACAGGTGCTGCTGGCCCTCGGGATTCCTGCCCTTGGTGACCAGGGTGCGGCCGTCGGCCTGGGGCTGGATCAGCTCGTAGGTATTGAACTCCATGATGTAGGAGCCCCTGGTGCCGGTGATCTCCAGGATGCCGCGCTTGGGGTTGGCATCGAGCTGGGTGATCATCAGGGTCAGCCAGCGGCCGTCCTTGAAGCGCACCAGCGCGAAGCCCTCGTCCTCGTTCGCATCGGCCTTCCACTTCGTCTGGTCGGCCCAGAAGCCGTTCTTCGCCACCCCGGTGACCTCGCTGATCTGACCGTCGATCAGCTGCAGGCTGTACTCCAGGAGATGCACGCCCCAGTCGTACATGATGCCGCCGCTGATCGTCTTCGAGGTGCGCCACCAGTCCTGCGGCTTGCTGTATCCGCCCATGTGCGCCTCGATGCGGGTGACCTCGCCGATCGCCTTCTCCTTCACGATCAGCTCGACCGCCTTGAGGATGTGCCCATCCCAGTGGCGGTTGTGGTAGGTGCTCAGGCAGAGGTTCTTCGCCTTGGCGGCGCTGATCATCGCGTCGCATTCCGCCGTGGTGATCGCGAAGGGCTTCTCGCAGACCACGTGCTTGCCTGCATTGAGGCACTTCAGGGCGATCTCGGCGTGGGTGTTGTGCGGAGTGATGATCACCACGATCTGCACCCGCGACGTGGCCAGCATCGCGTCGACGGTCGCATAGGTCTCGATGCCGGGGAAGTCCTTCTTGGCGACCTCGAGCCGCGCCGCGTCGAGTTCGACCACGGCCAGGGGCTGCATGCCGGCCTTCTTCATCTGATCGAGATGGTACTTGCCCATGTTGAAGGCGCCGCCGTAGCCGACGACGCCGACAGTGATGTCTTCAGGTTTGGAATAGCGGGGCATGGAGTCCTCGTATGGTGGTTATTTCCAGCGGTCGGGCCTGCAGGTCGTTGGTCGTGGATGCAGTTTACGCGCTGCGAAGCATGGATTATACGCGTATTTATAAGCGACAGCAATGGACGCTTCCCTCATCAATATAGACGATATTTTCACCATCGCATGTACGAGCACCTGCTCTCGCTGCCCCGCCGGCATCCCTCGCGCCTGCCCCTGGCCTCGATCGGCTTCATCGCCGAGAAGCGCGACTGGCTCGACCGCCTCTTCGGGATCTATGCGTTTTCGTTCATCCTCCAGGGCAGCGGCGAATACACGGTCGGCGGCCGGACATGGCCGGTGCACGCTCCGTGCGTGCTGACCCAGCGGCCCGGCGAACATTTCCGCTACGGCCCGCACCAGACCTGGGAGGAGGTCTTCCTCGTCTACGCGACCGGCAGCGGCGACGAATTGAAGCGCCTCGGCTTCATCGCCGCCGAACGCCCGATCTGGTACGTGGGCGAACCGGGTCCGATGCTGGCGGCGCTGGCCGACCTGAAGGTCCAGCTCGAAAACCCGGACGCCCGTGGCGCGGTGGACCGCATCGACCGCACCGCCGAGCGCCTGGTGCTGGCCAGCCTGCTCGATGCCGCCGCGCCCGAATCCGACACCGGCCTGCGCGCCATCAATGCCGTCCGCGCCCAGATGGAGGAGCGCCTGCTGGAGCCGCACGACATCGACCAGCTCGCCGCCGGGCACGGCCTGAGCACCGCCACCTTCCGCCGCCTGTGGAACCGCCAGGTCGGCATCCCGCCGCAGCGCTACCTCATGCACCTGCGCCTGCGCCGCGCCTGCCGCCTGCTGGTCGAGACCGACGAATCCATCGCCGGCATCGCCCGCCGCCTGGGCTTCGACGATCCGCTGTACTTCTCGCGCCGCTTCCGCGCCCTGATCGGCGAGACCGCGAGCGCCCACCGCGCCCGGCACCAGAGCATGGGAACCCGGCCCAGACCGACGGCGTAACGATGTCATCGCGCCGTGCGACGAACCCGGCTACGCTTGGTTGCGATCCTTTTCGGCGCCAGACCATGGAGGCATGACCGTCCTGCGTCTGCTGCTCGTCATGCTGCTGATCGGAACGTTGGGTGCCGACGGGGCGTCCTTCAAAATGGGCGCCGACTGGCCGCGCATCGCCGAACGCGATCAGACCGCGCTGATCACCCACGCCGACGGCCGTCAGCGCATGGCCCTCGCGGTGCGCCTGGATCTCGCCGCCAGCGAGAGCGGCATCTGGCTCGTGCCCGTGCGCGGCCGACCGGACCAGGTGAAGATCGACCTGGCGCGGGATATGCCGTGGATGCAGGGCGGGATCGTGGATCCACCGCGGGCGGCGGCACGGCGGCTGGTCGACACCACCGCAGTAGTCACCACTTTGCTGGTCCCCGGTGTACCGTTCCTTATCCACCTGGCACTCATTCCGAATCTCATGGAATCCCGTGCTGCTGCCGGCATGGATGAAACCACCATTAGAGCCGATGGACTGGCTGCCACCGTGCTGCCTGCCGAGGCTCCGGCCCAACTCGCTCTCCGGTTGGCGAGACTCGGTCGCGCGTTACCACCAGAGCGATTGGCCGGTTTTGCGCCCTACGCCGATGGCGGCCACAGCATCATCGCGGTCAGGCTCGATCCTGATACAAAAGCCGACCCGGATCGTTGGCAGGGCCGCGCCCCAGCCCTGCTGCTCGACTTCCCGAGCATCGAGCCGTGGTTTCCTTTACGCGCCTCCATCGGCGGTGGCCATACCCGGGTGCATCTCCAACTGGCCGGATGGTGGACCTCGCCCGTCGCCGCACGCGGTCGTCGAGCGGTGGCCCCGATCTGGGAACCACGCTGGAACTGGCACCGGTACATGCCTACGAGCGAACTCGGCCCAAATGGGGTGAGCGTCGGCCATGCTGCGGTCTGCGCCTGGCTCGGACTCGATCCCAGGACCCCGACCCAACGCACGACCAGGGTCGAACTGCGTCTGGGGGAAGACGCGGATTTCGCCAAGGATCTCGCCTTCAGTTCGGATCAGCGACCTGCCCTGGAGCGCGGTGCGTTCGTCATGAGCATCCCCGATTGGGGCTGGTATGTCTGGATCACCGTGCTGGTGACGGGTGCGCTCAGCGGGGCCGCTTTTTCCCGACGCCTGCTGGGTTCGACGCGTTGGGGACTGCTGGCCGGTTCCACCATGGCCATCGGCGGCGGGTTCGCGCCCTGGCTCGTGGCCCGGTTCTGGTGCGGGAACCGGACGGATCTCCCGTCACCGCTGCATCTGGGAACGGCTGTCATGTTCACCATCGTCCTGGTGTTCGTCTGCGGCATGGCCTCCGTCCTGATCCTGTCTCCGGCCATGGAAGACGGTTGGGTGCCGGTCGTCGCCCTCGTGGGTCTCGCCACCCTGGCCGGGCTGCACGCAGCTGGCTGGTGCTGGTGGGCGCAGTCAGGCGGACGCGATGAACAGGCCAGGATCGTACGCGGCCTCGCCGCCTGGGCCTATGCCGCCCCGTCAACCGTCATCGCGGTCGTGTCATTGCTCGCCGCTGGCGGTCTGGTTTGGCTTGAGGGCCGCTGGTTCTGATGCGGCAACTCGTGATCCCTTCCCGTCAGGGTTCCTGACGACATATTCCACGGACTTTGCATGGAAACACCTCCCTTCGATGGCGATCCCAACAAGGCTGCCTCCAATCTCCGCCTACATGGATTCAGCTTTGACGATGGTTATCGTGTCCTGAACCAGGATCCGACCGCTGTAATGACCTGGCTGGATCGGCGACGGGACTACGGGGAAGATCGCTGGAACACGCTGGGATCCCTGCCAGAACAGCGACAGATCCTGCTGCATGTCACCTGGACCGAGCGCGGGGATCGCCTGCGCATCATCTCGGTCCGCAACGCCACTGCCGCCGAGAGGCGCCGCCATGCCCACCGCCACGACCGCTCCCGTTAGTCCGCTTGTCCGCCTACGGGGCAAACTGCAGTCCTTGCCCCCGCCCACGGCGTCTGATCGCGCACGCTGGGAACGGGCCTCGCGGCGCCGGCCGCAGGTCACCGATGACTCCCCCGACCTGGGTCACGAGGTTGCGGGGATGATCCGCTGCGCCGAATCGGATTCGTTCACGATCCCAGTCCGGACGGCGCAGTGGTTCCGGGCGCACGGCGGCACCCGGGCCCTGATGCGAGCACTGCGTTCCTACATGCGGGATCATTCCGGCGATCAAGCGCGTCGTCGGTTGCGCCCGTCAACCCGAACGACCCAGCGAAACCGGTTCTGATCCTGCGGATGTGAGTTCACCAACCGGTGGGACGCCGGCGTTCTCAGGAGGCCGGCCAACCTGGATTCACCCCGCCTTCACCGCCAGGGCGGTGTCGATCTCCTCGCGCGCGATGCGGGTCCAGCGGCCGAGGCGGTCGGGCTGGTTCTCGATGGTGTGGGTGTCCTTCATGATGAAGGCGAGATGGCAGTCCTTGGCGGCGGCGAGGGTTTTGCGGAGTTCTTCGCGCATCGCGTCTTCGTTGAAGCCGACGCAGACCGGGGCCGGGTTGGGCTTCTTGAAGATCACGTAGTCGCGGCCGAGGCGCTTGGCCAGGATCTGGTCGTCGCACCAGGGCGACGACGACAGGAAGCGCAGGCGCGGGATCTTCAGGACGTGTTCGATGCGCTGGTGCAGGGGTTCGCAGCAGCCGTAATAATTCAGGCCGAAGCGTTCGGTCAGCGGGATCTGGTAGGGCAGGATGAATTTGGCGAAGAGCTTGGGCGAGACGCCGACCGTTTCCTGGCTTTCGCTGAAGCCGATCATCTGGCTGGGATCGACGCCGATCGGATGGTTTCCAAGGCTCAGGGTCGGGCCGTAGCCGCCGGAACCGATCGCGCCGGAATGGTGGTGCTGGAACAGCAGCTTTTCCTTGGCGAACCAGTCGATCATCAGGTGGTGGTCGTCGCGCATCCAGGCCATCAGCTCATGCAGGTGGTCGGGATCGTCGTACATCAGGGTCATCAGCGGTTGGAGTCCGACCAGGCGGATGACCTCCCAGGTCAGGCCCAGGGTCCACCAACCTCCACTGACCGCGCGCACCGGCAGCAGATCGCCGAAGGCCGAGTGGGCCCAGGCGACCTTGGCCTCTTCGGCCGGGCGATCGATCGTCCATTCACGGTGACGGAGCTTCGGCAGATCGCGGGCGAGGTCGGTGAGCGGCGCGGTCCAGACCATGCTGCCGCGATCGGCGCCATGCTGGCTCGGAATCTCGACGCCGTAACCGCTGTGGTGGGCGCGCAGTGGAACATCATGAAACGGCATCCAGGGCGTGTCGTCGGCGATCTCATGCCAGTGCTTCAGGCGCAGGCGCAGACCGCGTTCGGTGTCGCGCGCATGCTGGCCTTCGCATTCCAGCGGCATTCCGGCGATGAATTCCGCGGTCGCGCCTTCGGGGATCACCGCCACCAGCGGACGTTCGCTGCCCTCAAGGTCGGCCAGACGACGCCACTGTTCGCGATTCCAGGCGCAACGCGGCGAATCCGTGATCTCGCGCCACTGGGCCGCGAGTCGACGCAGGATGTCGCGATCCTTGGCGGAAGGGGCGGAGAGGACGGGTTGCGGTGCCGGAGCGGCCATGGGATCACCTGCGCGGAGTGGGTGGGGGATCAGCAGACATCCTAACCCGGTGCGAGTTGCCGCCACCCTCCGGCCCGGAGGTTCCTGTCGCCGGATCGGAGGAGTCCCGCTGGCCCGCTGACGCCGCCGCGGCAACCTGCGCGGGTGCGTGAAGCCCCCCTGCCGCGCGTGGTCTCGTTGAGCGTCACGCCGTCGCGACCCGGCGACGGATGCCACCGCCATCGTCACGCCTATGACGAGCTCTGCCTGTTCACCGGCAGCGCCTGCACCGCCATCCATGCCGGGCACGAACTCACTATCCAGCCCGACACGCTGCTCCTGTTCCGGCGCGGCGAGGAGCACGGCTACATCAACGCGCCTGGCGATCGGCCCACGCTCTGGGTGGTCCATTATGAAGTCGACGACGCGCTGCTGGACGAGTGTCCGGCGTTGAAGGCCGTCGATCCCGCCCAGCGGGTGTGGACGCTGGCCGACCCGGTCCTGGGCCGCTGGCAGGATGTGTTCCGCCGCCTGGTCGCTGAACACCAGGGCCAACGCGCCGGCTCGGCGAGCGCCGCCTCGGCCTGGCTGCGTCTGCTCCTGGTCGCGGTGGCGCGCGGCCACGAGCACCCCGATCGCATCCCGGTCGCCACCGTGCCGAGCCGCGCGACCGCTTCTGCCGCCCCCAGCGACGTCGAGGCGGCCCGCCTGTTCGATCTCATCCAGCAGCACCACGGCAATCCCGCCCGGCTCGTCGGCGTGCTCAACCGCCAGGTGCCCAACTACGATGCGCTCCGGCATCGCTTCCGCCGCATCTACGGCCTGACCCCGGCCGAACTCCTACGCCGCAACCGGCTCATGCAGGCCAAGCATCTGCTGCTCGAAACGGACCTGAGCATCGCCGCCATCGCCGAGCGCGCGGGCTATGCGCGCAGCCACGAGTTCACCCGCCACTTCCGACGCGAGGTCGGCACCACGCCGACCGAGTTCCGCGATCTGGGCGGACGGGTGCCGACGCGGTCGCCGGATCGGCGCGACGCCGGCTGATCCGCGTCAGGACCTCTTCTGCTCGCCGGGCTTGCCCGGCTGGAGCGAGAAGCTGCCGGTTTCCTTGTTGTTCTCACTGTGCTTGGCGGCGAGGACGCCGGCGGTGGCGGTGCCCTTGATCGTCCACTTCCGCTTGCCCTTCTCCTCGGCGGCCTCGCCGGTGAAGTCGCCGTCCTTGAGGTTGCCGGTCAGGGTGCCGGTGTAGACGTAGGGCTTCTTGTCCCATTCGGCGGTGAACTTCGTGGTCCAGCCGCCCTTGCCGTCGGGAGTGCAGACCAGGGTGACCGGGATCGCCTTCTTCGCCTGGCTCGACCACACGGCGTTGCCGGTCAGGGTCAGGGCGTCCTGGTCTGCGGCCGTGACCGTGGACAGGGCGAGAGCGAGGACGGACAGGGGGATCAGGCGCATCGTGGCTCCGGGGCGCAGGCGGGTTTTCCGCCGGTTCGCGTTGGCGGCGCATGGTCGCCCCCGGACGGAGCTGTCCAGGGCGGAACGCAGCGCCGGTCCGGAGGTGGTTCAACGGCAGTGCCGGGCACGCCGTTCAGGGCTTGTCCATCGGCCCGCCGGCCAGGCACCAGAGGTGGTCGCGATCGCGGAAGTACCAGCGGTTGCCGGCGAAGACCGGCAAGGAGGCCATGCCGTACTGGTTCGTCCCCTTGAACTGGAACGACGTGGCGAGGTTGCGCTCGTGGCCGAGGTCCTTGCCCAGCTTCAGGACCTGGAGCCGGCAGGAATCGGGCCGGTCATCGACCTGCACCAGGCGGTCGCCAGCGATCACCGGGCTGCAATACGATGCCGTTACCTTGGCGGCGCTGGCGACGATTCGGCCACTGAGCGGATCTATAACGGTGAGTCCGTCCTTTTCCGGCACGTACAGCAGCCCGGCATGGCTCAGCGGTGAACGGTCGCTCTGGATCGGCCGGCTCCAGAGGATCTTCCAGCTCTGGTCCGGCTGCGGCCGGCAGGCCGACAATCCGGTGCCGACCAGCGGCAGGATGGCGATCCCGTCGATCCAGTCCGCCGTCTGCGAAGGCGGTGCGCCGCCGCCCTTGCGCGCGCCCTTGGCCAGGATGGTGCCGACCGCATCGACGAGGCCGCCTTCGGCGTTCATCGCCGCCAGCCGGCCATCCACGGTGATCATCCGGAATGCGCCCCAGCCGCCGCCGAGTCCGTCGTCCTTGCCGGCCCATGTCCCCGGGGTGCCCTTGACCCCCTGCCATTCGCGATTGCTGCCGTAGGTCCACCGCGTCGCGCCGGTGGCGGCATCCAGGCCGACGAAGGTCTCGTCGCGGTAGGCGCCGATCACCAGGGTGTCGCCGAGCAGCGCCGGCGAACTCGAGAGGCCGCCGCGCATGTGGATGCTGAAGCGGAACTGCCGGGCCCAGCGGAACTCGCCCTCGACGGTGTAGCAGACCACCAGGCCATGGCCGAAGTGGACGAAGACGCGCGTGCCGTCGGTGACCGGCGTGGCGCTGGTCAGGCGGAAGGTCTCCCACATGAAATCGTTCCTGGGCATGCCCAGGTCGTCGGTCAGCAGATGCGAGGGATTGTGCCGCTGCCACAGCATCGTGCCGGTACGCCGGTCGAAGCAGACCAGCCGGTGCGGGTGATCGATGAGGAGGATCCGGTCGCCGGCGATGATCGGCGACGAGTGGCTCCACGAGCGCACCTTCACCCGCCAGAGCGGGCGGAATTCCTGCGGCGGATCGGCGTCGGCATAGACGCCGCTGCCGTCGCCACGCCAGCCGAAGGGCAGGATCGGCGTGCCGGCGCGGTACGGCACCGCCTCGGCGCCCGGGAAGATCTCGGCCGGCGCGTCCTCTGGCGTCGTCACGATCGGCGGAGCCTCCGGCGCGGTCCGCACCTGGCGTACCTGCTGGTTGTAGAACGACAGCGCGGTGCCATCGGCGAGGGTCAGGTTCACCACCCACGATCCCCCGCCCTTGCCCTGGTAATCATAGGAGCTGCCCGTGATGCGGTCCGAGACCGCGCCGCGCAGGACCAGGCCGTTCACGAGTTCGACCTCGGCCGTGAGCGCCGCCGCGAGGGCCAGGCCCGATGCCATCAGGACGCGCCCCGCGATCGGGACGGAACGGGCGGGGCCACGGTGGTCGCGCGGATCAGTCATGGATGTCGAGCTCGGATTCCAGCAAAGCATCGAGCGCCAACGCGGCATCCGCGGCCTGCCGCGTGCCGGGCAGGCCGCGCACGATGCGCAGCAGCTCCGGGCGCATCGGCCGCACGCGGTCCAGCCAGGCGCGGTGGAGGCTGTTCACCGGCGTCTCGCTCTCGTGCAGACCGACCGTCATCTGCGTCGCCCGCGCCAGGATGGCGGGGGGCAGGCCACGGACCGAGGTCCCCAGCAGCAGCAGGTGGCGCCCCGGATGCAGGTGGACCAGCGCTTCGGCCGGCTGCAGGCGACCATCCAGCCAGAAGCGGATCCCAGGCCCCTTGAGGAGCACCTTCACGAGCCGGAGGCGATCGTTGTCGATCTGGGTCGCAAGATAGACGATGCCTTGCGTCTTGGCCGGCAGCAGCGCCGGCAGGTCGAAAACCACGGATTCTTGATAGATCAGCCGGGCGTAGAGCCCCGTCGGATCGCGCCCGGATCCATGCCGCAGCTGCCCCGGCGCGGGCAGGCGCCAGCGGCTGGCCGGGTCAGACGAAACCGACGCCGCAGGCGGGACGCCAGCGCCCGGCACCGGCTGATCCAGTTGCGGCCGCCACGTCGACGGACCCGGTTCCGGCTCGTGCGGCAGCGGGCCGGCGACGAGCCAGCGTGGGGGGCTGGTCCGCCAATGGGTGCGCGCCAGCGGGATCGCCGCGTCAGAGCCCGCGATCGGGGGAGCCTGCGGGGCATCGAGCGACCAGCGCGGCGGCACCTGCGCCAGGATGGCGTCGGCCGCAGCGACCGTCATCGCGGCGACCTCGTGCAGGGAACGGGTCGAGACCGCAGCGCGGAACCAGATCTGGCCCGGACCGGCGCCATCGATCCGCAGGCGGTGGCGCCCGCGCGCGAGCTGGACCTTCAATTCCACCGCGACCGGCCCGGGGCCGGACCAGGCGACCCGGCCATCGAGCCACACCTGCAGCGCCGCCGGGGATTCGAGCCGCAGCCAGCGTTCTTCGCCCAGCACCGTCTCGATCTCGGTCACGGCGTGGAACCGGCTCGTGACCGTTCCGGTGCTCCCGCCCACCTCGATCCGGCCCGCCGGATCGGCAAGCGGACGCCACTCCAGCGCAGGACCGGTCCCGACCCGGTAGGGGATGCCGGGAAGCTCCGCGCCCAGGGGAATTTCGACCCGGGGATCGAGCGGCTGGACCGGGGCCGGATACGGGCCCAGCACCCGCCAGGACGCCAAGGTCGGCCATCCTTCCGGCGCCAGCGTGGCGATGGGCAGCAGCGTCACCGCATCGCCACGCGGGCTCGGCCACGCTGCCGCGATCGCAGGCCCGCCGACCGGGCGCTGCGCCTTCACCACCGGATGGTCCGGCAGGATGATCGGGTCGAGCAGCACGTTGGCGGTCGCCGTCATCGCCTCGACCAGGACATCCGCCGCGCAGCGCGCCACCGCGTCGGCGGCGGGGGCCAGTTCCGGCACGGGGCCCGGTTCCGACCACGCCTGCCGCCACGCCGCGAGCCCGCCGTGCCAGCCCGCCCGGGCGGCGTGGATGCGCCGGTACAGGACCACGGCCTCGGCCAGGATGCGTGCCGGCGGATCCATGGGCAGGACCGGTGCCTCCGGCGTGAACGGCATCCGTCCATGCCGCCGGCGGGAGCCTTCCTCGGCGGCTTCGGCGAGGGTGCGCAGCAGGGACAGGCGATCCCTGGCCGGAACGGCTTCGGCCGCCGGCGCCGGCATCGGTTCCGCTGTCGCGGTCGGGCCGTCCTCGGCCTGCGGCACCGGCGGCGCACCCGCGGAATCAGCAGCCTGGAGGCAGCCCAGGCAACCGACGATCAGCCACGGCGCACGGCGAACCGGCAAGACCATGGCGCCTACTACGGTCGGCATCATCCCCCGTTGTCCGCAAACGCCGGCAGTCCGGCGGACGTGCTCCGCTGCATCAGCCGGGGCGTTGCATGGCCCGGGTCAGCCCGGCGCGGATACGCTCGCGCGCAGCCGCATCGAGCGCCTCGCCGCCGGGCAGACGGGCCTCGGCCGCTGCGCGCAGGACCGCATCGATCCGCACGATCTGGCGGCGGTAGGTGCGGCAGGCGGAGCACATCGCGAGATGCACCCGCATCGCGAAACGCTCGCGCAGGAGGAGCGGACGGTCGAGGGCGACCGACATCAGGCGCGACGCCTCGCGGCAGGAGGCGATCGCCGCGAAAGCGGATCGATCGCTGTTCATGGCTGGAAATCCTGGGCGAACCAGGACGAGCCCAGGCAGTCGCGCAACCGGGTGCGCGCCCGGTGCAGCAGCACCCAGAGGTTGGCGGCGCTGATCCCGGTCTGGCGGCAGACCTCCTCGGCTTCGACGCCATCCATGGTGCGGAGGATGAACACCTGCGCCTGCCGCTCCGGAAGGGTTCCCAGGCAGCGCCGGACCTGCTGCCAGAATTCGCGTCGTTCGGCCAGCTCCGCCGGTTCGTCCGCAGATGCGGCCGGACGCCAGGCCCGGACCGGCCCAGCCCAATGGCCGTCGGCTTTCCACCAGGCGGCATCCGCGGCATCGGCGGCATCAGCACAAGCGTCCTCGCGCGCGAGCAGGCGGATCCGGTCGACGATCTTGTGGCGCAGGATGCCGATGAGCCAGGTGCGCTCGCTGCTGTCGCCACGGAAATCGCGGCGTGCCTGGATGGCCGCGAGGAGGGCCTCCTGCACCGCGTCCTCGGCGTCCTGGCGGCGGCGCAAGCGGGTCAGGGCGAAGCGGAAGAGCGCCTCGGCATGCGCGTCGACCCAGGCATCCGCGGAGACCGTTGCTGCCGGAGCCGGATCGGCCATGGCCGCCAGCGTCCGGCCGGGCGGCGGACGATCCAGCGGCCAGCCCGCCACCCTGAGCGCACTGCCCGCCCACGGCATCACGGCGCCGGCTTGAAATCCAGGGCCAGGCCATTGATGCAGTGGCGTTCTCCGGTCGGCGCCGGCCCATCGTCGAAGACGTGGCCCAGATGCCCGTCGCAGCGGGCGCAGCGCAGTTCGGTCCGGATCCGGCCGTGGCTGCGGTCGCCGAGGCGCACGATCTGGGCCGGGTCGGCGGCGCGGGTGAAGCTCGGCCAGCCAGTGCCCGAATCGAACTTGTCCGCGCTGGCGTAGAGCGGCAGGCCGCAGCCGGCGCAGCAGAACCAGCCGGACCGGTGCTCCTTGAGCAGCGCGCTGGTAAAAGGCCGTTCGGTGCCCTGCTGGCGCAGGATGGCGAAGACCCGGGCCGGCAGCTCCTTGGCCCAGGTCTCCGCATCCTTGCGCACCGCCGGCATGGCGCGCGCCGGGGCGAGCCGACCATCCTTCAGGTCGCGCACGGTGATGGTCGGCACCACCGCCGGATCGCTGGCGGGCGGCGGCGGTTCGGCGCCGATCAGCGCGTGGATGCCGGCCGCGACCAGGATCACGGCGGCCAGCGTGACGGCGAGGCGCGGCAGGGTCATGGCTTGGCTCCCAGTTCACGCTGCAGCACGACGCGGAAATGCTCCATCTTGGGCTGGATGACGGCGACGCAGTAGCCCTCACGCGGATGCCGGTTGTAGTAGTCCTGATGCTCGTCCCCGGCCGGATGGAACCGGCCCGCGCCCGCCGGCAGCGCGGCGATCTCGGTCACCACCCGTTTGCCCGCCCGGATCAGGGCCGCCTTCATCGCGGTGGCGGCTTCCATCTGGGCCGCGTCGGTGGTCAGGATCAGCGACCGGTACTGCGTCCCGCGATCGGCGCCCTGGCGGTTCAGGGTGGTGGGATCGTGCATCTGGAAGAACAGGCGGAGCAGCCGGTCGTAGCCGACCTTGGCCGGATCGAAGACCACGCGCACCACCTCGGCATGGCCGGTATCGCCGCCGCAGACCTGATGGTAGGTCGGCGAGTCGGTCGTCCCGCCGGCGAAGCCGACCTTGGTCTCGACCACGCCATCGACGGTGCGGAAGGCCGATTCCATGAACCAGAAGCAGCCGCCGCCGAAGATCGCCGTCGCGGTGGCGGCCGGCGCCGGCTTGCCTGCCACCGGTGCCGGCGCGGTCTCGCCGGCCGCCGCAGGCAACGCGATCAGCGAACACAAGGACAGGAAGAGCATGAGCAGGCGCATGGGGCCTCCTTCGGTTTGCTGCGGTCTGCCGGTTCGTCGCGACCCGTGCCGAGACCTTACAACCGGGCCGGCGATGACACGCCCGAACCGCGGCTCCCGGCACATCCGGCTGCATACCGGCGAAACTCTTCATCCCCTTTCCCTGAGCCGACGATGACGCCCAGGAGATCGACCATGAGACGCTGGCTCCTCTTCAGCACCGACGTGCGGGTCCTGGCCATGCAGGGCTGCGTCTGGCTCTGCCTCGCGTTCTTCGCCGCTCTCGGCGCGCTCGATCTCGCCCAGGGACGCGCCAGCGCCCTGCCCGATTCCGCCCTGCTCGCATTGGTCACCGTGATGCTCATCGGTTTCAGCGGTTACATCGTGTTCCGCTGCGCGGCACTCCCGGTTGCGGATGAGGTCGCCGTGAAACCGGCGAAGCTCGGCCTCGCCCTGCACCACGCCGCCTGAACCCGGGGGTCCGACGACCGTCCCGAGACCTTGCGTTGGGTCCGGTCGCGCCTGCCCGCCCACCGCATCGACTCGACCCGCCGCCGACCTACCCTCGGGCATGCCCTACCGCCGCCTGCTCCTGACCGGCCTCGCCGCGCTCCTGCTCGTTTCCTGCGCCGAGCGCGCCCCGGAGCCCTCACCGGGCCTGAACGTCGACTGGACGCGCTACCTCGGCACCTGGTACGAACTCGCGCGCTTCGACCACCGCTTCGAGCGCGGCCTGGTCGCGGTCACCGCCGACTACTTCCACGCCAGCGACGGCGCCCTGCGGGTGGTGAACGCCGGTCGCCGCGAAACCCTCGACGGACCGCTGAAATCCGCCAGCGCCCGCGCCAAGGTGACCGGCCCCGCCACCCTGTCGGTGACGTTCTTCTGGCCCTTCAGCGGCGAATATCGCGTGCTCGCCCTCGCCGACGACTACCGCTGGGCGGTGGTGGGATCTTCGACCAGGTCCTACCTCTGGTTCCTCCACCGCGCCCCCCAGGCCCCCGCCGCCGACTGGACCGCGATGGAAACCACGGCCCGGACCCTGGGCTACGACCTCACCGGCCTGATCAAGGTGCCCCAGCCCACCGGCAATTGACCGCCACCGCCCGGCCCGACCGCGCACCAACCGGCTGAAAGCGCACCATTTCCCCGAGAATCCCCCGCATTTCCCCGCTCTTGACGCCCCGCGCATCCCTCTAGACTCCGCGCCTCGCTGCGCTGGTAGCTCAATTGGATAGAGCATCAGACTACGGATCTGAGGGTTGGAGGTTCGAATCCTCCCCGGCGCGCTCAAACCCCTGGTGAAAACCAGGGGTTTTTTGTTTTTCTCTGGCGGCCCCTGGGCGCGACCTTCGCCATCCTACCCATATCCTACTGGCGGCGGAAACTCGCCCGCCTTGTCCAGGCGCCCCGCTCGCCATCCTACCCTATGCCTACCGGCGGCGGCCAACTCGCCCACCATGACCACACTCCATGCTGCCGAGTTTTTGTATGCTTGCTTACCAATTCGGCCCGACTTTTCGGCGCCTTGTCTCATGCAGATATCGCCTATCCTCTCCGTTGCATGAAAAGAACAAACATTCACCCGCATATATTGCTCCTTGTAGGATGGCTTGTTGCCTGCGCCCTAGGGACAATCGTATCTGTCAAATACTGGAACATTTGCGGGCTTGAAGCGGCACTGACTGAGGCCCACTCTCAGCCCCCTTGCATCAACATAAATGCGCATTCTCAACTCAACCCCAAAAACAATCCGCCAAGGTGATCCCGATGAGTATATTACGCCCGCTAGTGTGCCTCCTTGCAATATCTGCGATATTTTATTTAACCCCAGTTTCAGCCCAAGACGCCAAAGGAGAAGACAAGGGGAAACCCAATGCCGTGAGCTTAACCCATCCGCCCTGGAATCTTCATAAAATATGTATTGACAATGCTTTGAGAGGTGGTCGCCGCCTCTCATGGCTTCTTCTCTTCGTGCCCATGTGGCAGCCGCTCAACATGCGGCGGTTCGCATCCTCCACCACCTTCCGACGGCAATGCCGTGAGCTTAACCCATCCGCCCTGGAATCTTCATAAAATATGTATT
>CAZZJC010000013.1:0-103384 GCA_964654285.1 uncultured Candidatus Kuenenia sp. | reverse complement strand
TCTCCGGCGGCCAGCATGCTGGTTATTATGCCTTTGAAAGTGGATTGGTATCAGAAAGACCGCAAGTGCGCCCCAGATGCAAGGCGTCAGGACAGGTGTGGCCACACGCTCACTTGGCCACCGCAAGGCGACCTTTGTCCCAATGACGTTCGTAGGCGGTGAGAAACACCTGTCCTGACGATGAGAGCTGATGACCAACGCCGCAGATGGGGTGCAATTGCGGTTTTTCGTTCACCACGCCACGCCGTGCATGTCGCCGGTGCGGATGAACTGCTCGTGCATCGAGAAGGCGTCGGCCACCGCCTGCGGGGTGTGGGTGTCGCCGGAACGCTCGACATAGGCCCTGAGTTCGTCGCGGTAGTCCGGGTGGGCGCACTGGTCGATGATGGTCTGGGCGCGTTCGGCCGGGGCCTTGCCGCGCAGGTCGGCGATGCCCTGTTCGGTGACGATGATCTGCACCGAGTGCTCGTTGTGGTCGGCATGCGAGACCATCGGGACGATGGTCGAGATCTTGCCCTGCTTCGCGACCGACGGGCAGATGAACATCGAGATGAAGGCGTTGCGGGTGAAGTCGCCCGAGCCGCCGATGCCGTTCATCATCTGCTTGCCCAGCACGTGCGTCGAGTTGACGTTGCCGCTGATGTCGACTTCCAGCGCGGTGTTGCACGAGACGATGCCGAGGCGGCGGACGATCTCGGGATTGTTGGTGATCTCCTGCGGGCGCAGGATGATCCGGGGGCGGAAGAATTCGAGATCCTTGTAGACCGCCTTGCGGCGCTCGGCGCTGATGGTCAGCGACGAACCGGAGGCGAACTTCACTTTTTCCTGGCGCATGAGGTCGATGACCGCGTCCTGGATGACCTCGGTGTACATCTCGAAGGGCGGGATGGCGGGGTGGTCGCCGAGGGCGAACAGCACGGCGTTGGCGGTCTCGCCGACGCCGGACTGGATGGGCAGGAACTCCTTGGGGATCCGCCCGGCCTTCATCTCGGCGGCGAGGAATTCGGCGACGTTGTAGCCGATGCGCTTGGTCGTCTCGTCGCAGTCGCGGAAGGATCCGGTCTCGTCATCGTGGTTGCATTCGACCACGCCGATGATGCGCGACGGGTCGATCTTGAGCACCTGCGAGCCGATGCGGTCGTTGACCCGGGTGAGCGGGATGGGCTGGCGGTACGGCGGATCGGCGGGGGTGTAGATGTCGTGGAAGCCGCGCAATCCGGCAGGATGGGCGCGGTTCAGCTCGATCAGCACCTTGGAGGCCATCTTGGCGAAGGTCGGCGCGGCGCCGACGCCGGTGGTCAACACCACCTCGCCGTGGTCGTTGATGTCGCAGGCCTCGATCACCGCCCAGTCGACCTTGCCGAGGAAGCCGTAGCGCACGTTCTGGGGGAACATCGACAGGTGCATGTCGAAGAAGCGGATGCGGCCGGCGTTGATCGCGGCGCGCATGTCGGGATCGGACTGGTACGGGGTGCGGAAGGAGATCGCGTCAGCCTTGGCCAGGGCGCCATCGAGCGACTTGCCGGTGCTGGCGCCGGTGAGGACGCCGATCTTGAACGCGCGGCCGGCGGCGTGCTCGGCCTTGGCGCGCTCGGCCAGGGCGAGCGGGATCACCTTGGGCGAGCCGGCGGGGGTGAAGCCCGAGAACCCGATGTTGTCGCCATGGGCGATCAGGGCTGCGGCTTCGGCGGGGGAGAGGCGGGCAAAGGGCATGGGTCGTCCAGGGGTCGGGGTGCGGATGGCGGGTGGCGGGTGGCGGAATCAGTGGCTGGGTGTCTGGTGGATGGCCGGCTTCACGGCTCGCGCAGGAGGCGGACCTGGGTGGCGGCATAGACGGCGGTCGAGCCATCCGGGTTGGCCAGCCGCAGATTGCCGGCGGAGTCGATGCCGGCGAAGCGGCCGGCACGGGAACCGTCCTGGGTGTCGAGCACGACCTCGCGCGGTTCGTCCCAGAGCGCGTTCAGTTCATCGATGATCGCCGCGAGTCCGCCCGCCTGGAAACGGCCATGCAGGGTGCGCAGCCGGCCGAGGATCGCGGCGAGCAGGCGGTCGCGCACGGGCGGCGTGCGCAGAAGATCGACCAGCCGGATCGGGATGCCGCTCAGGGACGGATCTTCGCGCGCCGGATCGTTGCTGATGTTGACGCCCATTCCGACCACGACGCGGTCCTCATGGAAGCGTTCGACCAGGATGCCGGCGAGCTTGCGGTTGCCGATCATGATGTCGTTGGGCCAGCGCAGACGCTGGCCCTGCACCCCGAGCGCGGCCACCGCCTGGATCGCAGCGAGGCCGGCGACCAGGGGCAGGGCGGTCCACTGCGCGGCCGGGGTCGGGGTGGGGACCACCGCCGAGCACCACAGGCCGCCCGGATCGCTCACCCACGCCCGGCCGGTACGGCCGCGCCCGGCCCGCTGGCGGTCGGCGACCAGGCATGACCACGCCGGCAGGGCGGCGGCGCGATCGTTGGTCGAATCCACCACGGCGGCGTGGAGGATCTCCCAGCCCGGGGCATCGGGCAGGCTGCGCGGACCGGCAGGGGTGGCTGGGGCGGTGGGCATGGGGTCGCTCAGGCGATGGAGACGAGAACCTTGCCTTCTTCCACGTTCTCGCCCTTGGCGCAGTTGATCGCCGCGATCTTGCCGGCCTTGGGCGCGGGGATGACGGTGTTCATCTTCATCGCTTCGAGCACCAGCACGGGATCACCGGCCTTGACCTCCTGGCCGACCGCGACCTTGACCTCGACGATCAGTCCGGTGAGCGGGGCGAGGATGTCGCCGGCGCCGGCGCTGACCGCCGGACGCGCCGCCGAGGAGCCGGCGCCCGCAGGGGCGGCGACCGGCGCGGATTTCACCGGCGCCGCCGCTACGACCGGGGCGGCCGCAGCGGGGGGCACGGTGGTCAGGCCATCGAGAACCTCGACCGTGGCCTCATAGGCCTTGCCGTCGACGGTGATGCGGAGCTTCTTGATTGACATGGTTTATCCTGGGATTTCAGCGGGTCTGGTGGGAGGAGAAGTGCTGCCGGCGGCCTTCCTGCGACCACACCCCGGCAGCGGCGATGACCGGTGGCGCGAGCGGCCGTTTCTGCACCGAGGTGATCGAGAGGACGCGGTACGGCTGATCGATGGTCGCCGCGATGGCGGCGAGGAGGACGGTCAGCGGCACCTCGCCGGGGCGGTCTCCGATGGTCGTGGCTCGCTCGTCGGATTGGGCGGCGGCCAGGGCCTGCGCCGCCGCCGCCGCCGTCTGGGCGGCGGTCGCGGCTGCCTGCGCCGCCGCCGCGGCGGACTGGGCCGCGGCGATGGCCGTCTGGATCAGCTGGCGGATGTCTGACATGGGCGGGATTCCGATGCTGGCGGGGGAATGGCGGTGACGGGCCGGAGGCGGCTCAGAGCGCGATGTTGCCGTGCTTCTTGCCCGGACGGATCTCGCGCTTGTTGAGCGTATTTCTCAGCGCCATGGCCACCATCGCGCGGGTGCGCGAGGGTTCGATGACGTCGGCGACCATGTTGTTCTCGGCCGCCTGCCAGGGCGCGGCGAACTGTTCACGGTAATCGCGCGACAGCTCCTTGGCCTTGGCCTTGGGGTCGGCCGCCTTCTTGATCTCGTCGCGGAAGAGGATGTTGATCGCGCCATCGGCGCCCATGACCGCGATCTCGGCGCTCGGCCAGGCGAAAACCAGGTCGGCGCCCATCGACTTCGAGCACATCGCCAGGTAGGCGCCGCCGTAGGCCTTGCGCATGATCACGGTGATCTTGGGCACCGTGGCCGACGACCAGGCGAAGAGCATCTTGGCGCCGTGGCGGATGATGCCGCCCTGCTCCTGCTGCTTGCCGGGCAGGAATCCCGGCACGTCGACGAGCGAGATGAGCGGGGTGTTGTAGACGTTGCAGGTGCGGATGAAGCGCGCCGCCTTGTCCGACGAGTCGATGTCGAGCGAACCCGCCTTGACCATCGGGTTCGAGGAGACGATGCCGACCACCACGCCGCAGACGCGGGCGTAGCAGGTGATGATGTTGCGGGCCCAGTCGGCCTGCACCTCGAGGTACTCGCCGCCATCGACAAGGCGGCGGATGACCTCGTGCGCGTCGATCGGATCCTTGGGATTCTCGGGCACCAGCGCATCCATGCCCGGATCCGAACCGGTCTCGAGCGGCACGTTCAGGTGGTGCGGCGGATCGCTGAGGTTGTTCGCCGGCAGGTACGAGAGCAGGCGGTGGCTGATCTGGATCGCGTGGCGGTCGTCCTCGGCCACGAAGTGGATGTTGCCGGACATGGTGGCGTGGGCGGCGGCCGAGCCGATCTCGTCCATGGTCACGGTCTGCCCGGTGACCGCCTTGATGACCTCCGGCCCGCAGATGAACATGTTCGCGGCCTTGGTCATGATGAGGAAGTCCATCAGCGCCGGCGAATAGGCGCCGCCGCCGGCGCACGGCCCGGCGATGATCGCGATCTGCGGCACCACGCCCGACAGCAGCACGTTGCCGTAGAACACCGCGCCATAGCCGGACAGCGAATCGATGCCCTCCTGGATGCGCGCGCCGCCGGAATCGTTGACCCCGACCACCGGGATGCCGGTCTTGAGCGCGTAGTCCATGAGATCGGTGATCTTCTGCGCATGCATCTTGCCGAGGCTGCCGCCAGCGACGGTGAAGTCCTGGGCGAAGGCCGCGACCGGATGGCCGGCGACATGGCCGACGCCGGTGATCACGCCGTCGCAGGGGATGTCCTTGCCCGCCATGCCGAAGTCCTGGCAATGGTGCTGCACGAACAGCCCGAACTCCATGAAGGTGCCAGGGTCGAAGAAGGCCATGATGCGCTGGCGCGCGGTGAGCAGGCCCTTCTTGTTGCGGTCGGCCTCCTTCTGGGCGCCGCCGCCGGCGAGGCCCTTGGCGCGGCGTTTCTTGAGCGTTTCCATGAATTCAGCGGGAATGGGCATGGGGATCCTTGCTGGGTGCGATTGGTCGGGAAGGAGGTGGACGGACGGTCAATGGCCGCAGCAGCCACCGGAACCATGATGGTCGCCGCCGGCGCAGAACTCGGTCAGCACGCCGCGCGTGCTCTTGGGATGCAGGAAGGCGACCTGCTTGCCGCCCGCGCCCGGGATGGGCGCCTCGTGGATGAGGCGCACGCCGGCGTCCTTGGCCTGCTTGAGCTGGCCGAGGATGTCGTCGGTGGCGAACGCGATGTGGTGGATGCCCTCGCCGCGGTCGGCCAGGAACTTGGCGATCGGGCTGTCCTCGGCCGTCGGTTCGAGCAGTTCGAGGTGCACGCCGCCGACGTCGAAGAACGCGGTCTTCACCTTCTGCGAGGGGACCTCCTCGATCTTCTCGCACTTCAGGCCGAGGGCCTTCTCGTAGTAGGGCACGGCCTCGGCGAGGCTCTTCACGGCGATGCCGAGGTGGTCGATCTTCTTCAGCATGGGGTCCTCCGGTGGACGCGGTGAGGGGTGGCGGGTGACGGGCGGGCTCAGCGCGACTTGAGGTCGGAATAGGTGCCGAACTCGCGGCGCAGCACGTTGCAGATCTCGCCCAGGGTCGCATAGGCGCGGACGCAGTCGAGGATCGGCGGCATCAGGTTGGCGGTGCCCTTGGCGGCGGCGGCCAGGGCGGCCAGGGCGGCGGTCACCCTGGCGTTGTCGCGCTTCTCGCGCAGGGCCTTGAGCTTCGCCGCCTGGTTCGCGCCCACGCTGGGATCGACGCGGAAGACCGGCGGATTGACGGATTCCTTGGCCTGGAACTTGTTGACCCCGACGATGATGCGGTCGCCGGTCTCGATCGCGCTCTGGTAGGTGTAGGCGGCGTCCTCGATCTGGCGCTGGATGAAGCCGGCCTCGATGGCCGGGATCACGCCGCCGAGTTCGTCGATGCGCGCCATGAGGGCGGCGGCCTCGCGTTCGATGGTGTCGGTCAGGCCTTCGACGTAGTAGCTGCCGGCGAGCGGATCGACCGAGTTCGTGATGCCGGATTCGTAGGCGATGATCTGCTGCGTGCGCAGGGCGGTGCGGACGCTGTCCTCGGTCGGCAGGGCCAGGGCCTCGTCCTTGGAATTGGTGTGCAGCGACTGGGTGCCGCCCAGCACCGCGGCGATGCTCTGCATCGCGACGCGGACGATGTTGTTGTCGATCTGCTGCGCCGTCAGGGTGTAGCCGGCGGTCTGGGTGTGGAAGCGCAGCATCTGCGACTGGGGCTTCCTGGCCTTGAAGCGCTCCTTCATGATCCGCGCCCACATGCGGCGGGCGGCGCGGAACTTGGCGACCTCCTCCAGCAGGTCCGACGAGCCGTTGAAGAAGAAGGCCAGGCGGGGGGCGAACACGTCGACATCCAGCCCGGCCGCGATCGCCGCCTCGACATAGGCGCAGGCGTCGGCGAGGGTGAAGGCGACCTCCTGCACCGCGGTCGAACCGGCCTCGCGGATGTGGTAGCCCGAGATCGAGATGGTGTTGAACGACGGGGTGTTCTGGCTGCACCAGGCGAAGATGTCGGTGATCAGGCGCATCGACGGGCGGGGCGGGAAGATGTAGGTGCCGCGCGCGATGTATTCCTTCAGGATGTCGTTCTGGATCGTGCCTTCGAGCTTCTGCGACGGCACGCCCTGCTTCTCGCCCACCGCGACGTACATCGCCAGCAGCACGGCGGCCGGCGCGTTGATGGTCATCGAGGTGCTGACCTTGTCCAAGGGGATGCCGTTGAAGAGCACCTCCATGTCGGCGAGCGAATCGATGGCGACGCCGACCTTGCTGACCTCGCCGCGCGCGATCGCGTCGTCGGAGTCGTAGCCCATCTGGGTCGGCAGGTCGAAGGCGACCGAAAGGCCGGTGGTGCCCTGGTCGAGCAGATACCGGTAGCGCTTGTTCGATTCCTCGGCGGTCGAGAAGCCGGCGTACTGGCGCATGGTCCAGAAGCGGCCGCGGTACATGGTCGGCTGCACCCCGCGGGTGAAGGGGTACTGGCCCGGGAAGCCGACCTTGGCGACATAGGCGTCATCGATCACCGCCGGCAGGGCGACGCGTTCGGCCGGCAGGCCCGACAGCGTCTTGAACTCGGGGCGCATCTCGGGCGCCTTCTCGAGCATCTTCTTGAGGACCTTGTCCTGCCAGTCGTGCAGGGCCGGGTGCGTTGCCATGGGTATTCTCCGGGGTCAGGCGTGAGTCGTCGTGCAGCAGGCCGGGACGGTCTCAGCCGTCACGGCAGCAGGAATGAGCGGTGAAAAAGCGGCTTCGCTGAGGGTCGGCAACGCTTCGCTCGGCCGGCCGAGCAGATCCGCGAGCGCGGCGCGGGCGGTGGCGCGCGGGTCGCAGCCCGCACCGGCGGCGCGGATCGCGGCGCGCAGCGCCGGCCGCAGGAGCTCGACGGCCCAGTCGACGGCCTCGGCCTCGCGGTTGCGCTGGCGGCGGCGGGCCTGCTCGCCCGAGGTGCGCTGCGCCTCGGCAAGCGCGGTCGCGGTGGCGGCGAGTTCGGCGATGCCCTTGCCCTCGGTGGCGACGGTACGCACGAGGGCGCGGCCACGTTCGCGCGCGACCGGACCCATCTCCAGCATCAGCGCCTCGGCGCCGGGATGGTCGCCCTTGTTGACCACCAGGAGGTCGGCCAGTTCGACGAGTCCGGCCTTCATCGCCTGGATGTCGTCGCCGAGTCCGGGCGCCATGACCAGGGCGGTGAGGTCGGCCAGGCGCACCACGTCGATCTCGGCCTGGCCGACGCCGACGGTCTCGATGATCACCGGATCGCAGCCGGCCAGCGCCATGATCCGCACCGCCGCGCCGGCGGCGGCGCACAGGCCGCCGATGCGGCCGCGCGTGGCCATCGAACGCACCACCACGTTCCCGTCGGTGGCGTGCGCCATCATGCGGACGCGGTCGCCGAGCAGCGCGCCGCCCGAGATCGGCGACGACGGATCCACCGCTACGACACCGACCCTTCGTCCAAGTGCGCGGTAGTGGCCGATGAGCTGGCCGGTGAGGGTCGATTTGCCCGCGCCGCCAGGACCGGTGATGCCGAGGATGGTGGCCGCCGCGACGCGCGGGTCTTCGAGCGCGGCGAGGATCGCGCCGGCACGCGGATCGCCGTTTTCCACCAGGGAAATGGCGCGACCGACGGCCCGGGGGTTCCGGGCCTCGATGCCAGCGAGGATGTCGGCCGGCGTGCGCACGCTCAGTTCGCAGCTGCCTGCGCCTGGCAGAGCGCGGTCACCGAGGCGATGATGTCCTTCACCGGCGTGCCGGGCGTGAACACCGAGCGGATGCCGGCGCGCTTGAGGCCGGGAATGTCCTCGGCCGGGATGACCCCGCCGCCGAAGACGGGGATGTCGCCGCCGCCGGCCTTTTCGAGGGCGGCGATGACGGCGGGGAAGAGCTCGTTGTGCGCGCCGGACAGGAGGCTGAGGCCGACCGCGTCGACGTCCTCCTGCACGGCGGCGGCGGCGATCTCCTCCGGCGTGCGGCGGATGCCGGTATAGACGACTTCGAAGCCGGCGTCGCGCAGCGCGCGCGAGACGAACTTCGCGCCGCGATCATGGCCATCGAGGCCGGGTTTGCCGATGAGGACGCGGAAGGGGCGGGTGGTCATGGTCGGTTTCCCTGGGCGTTGGGCGGTATGGCTGGTCACGCAGGCTGAAGCGGATATCTGGGTGGAATTGTCCCGATGCACGAGGCTGAGCGAGGAAATCTCCGCAGCCATGCAGGTCGATACGATGTCCGGATCGGGTCCATGTCGGATCGCGCATAGGAGCGGGACCATGCGCCGATCCAGGCTGGCGACCCGCAATCGGCGTCAACCCCGCGGAATCAGTTGACTTCCGCGACCACCGCCTGGTGCCGGACGCCATCGACGGTGAAATCGAACGTGCGTTCGCCAGAGGCCTTCGGCTTGGCCGGCGCCGCTGCCGCTGCCGGCTTGGCGGGCGGCTTTTCCGGCTGGGCGGTGCCGCGCAGGATGGCCTCGGTCTGGCTCGGGAACATGGCGTACAGGACGGCGGCCTCGTCATCGGCGCGCAGGCCCTTGCTCTTCAATTCGGCCTTGAGCGATTCCATGCGCGGCTTGAGGTGGTCTGCGGCGCGGCCTTCGACCGGGGGGCCGAACTTGCTGATCGCCAGGGCCTTCACCTCGGGATCGACGGTACCGGGCGTCTGGCCGTACTTGCCCAGGGCGACCTCGGCCGCCTGCTGCGAGAGGTTCTTCCAGCGGCCGAAGCGCACGTTGAGCATGGCCTGGGTGCCGACGATCTGCGAGGTCGGGGTCACCAGCGGGATCCAGCCCAGGGCCTCGCGCACGCGCGGGATCTCGTCGAGCACCTCGGGCAGGCGCTCGGCCATGTTCTGCTCCTTGAGCTGGTTGCGGAAGTTCGAGAGCATGCCGCCGGGCACCTGGAAGCGCAGGATGTCGAGATCGGTGCGTTCATTGGCCGGGCTGGTGAAGGCGGAGAGATCGGCGTAGACCTTGGTGAAATGCTCGCGCAGGCGGTAGTACGCCGCCATGTCGTACTTCGGCGCGCGCGGGTTGCCTTCCAGCAGGGCCAGCATCAGCGCCTGGTCGGGCTGGCCGGTGCCGTTGGCGAACGGCGCGATCGACACGTCGACGATGTCGACCCCGGCGTCGATCGCCGCGAGGTAGCTCGGCACCGCAAGGCAGGCGGTGTTGTGCGAGTGGAGGACCAGCGGCAGCGGCACCGCCGCCTTGATCTTGGTCACCAGTTCGCGCGCCATGCCGGGCGCGAGCAGGCCGGCCATGTCCTTGATGCAGATCGACTGGCAGCCCTGGCGGTGGAACTCGCGCGCATTGGCGACGAAGCGGTCGACCGTGTGCACCGGGCTGATGGTGTAGCTGATCGCCCCCTGCGGATGCTTGCCGGCCTTGAGCACGGCCTTCACCGCGACCTCGGTGTTCTTGAGGTCGTTGAGCGCATCGAAGATGCGGAAGATGGTCATCCCGCGCGCCGCCGTGCAGGCGACGAAGGCCTGCACCACATCGTCGGGGAACGCCGTGTACTGCACGATGTTCTGCCCGCGCAGGAGCATCATGTGCGGAGTCTTCGGCGCGGCGGCGGTGAGCTTGCCGAGGCGATCGAACGGATCCTCGGCCAGATACCGCACGCAGGCGTCGATGGTGGCTCCGCCCCAGGTCTCCAGGGCGTTGAAGCCGCAGGCGTCGAGTTCGCCGCAGACCGGCAGCATCGCCGATGTCGGCATGCGCGTCGCAGCAAGGCTCTGGTGCCCGTCGCGGAGGACGTTCTGGTTGAATTTGACCGTGGTCATGGCGTGGACTCCTGATGAAAGTGCAGTTCCGGTGAAGCTGCCGGGATGGCTGCTGGCGCTGGGCCAATAAGGGCCACGATCAGGGATGACGCAACCCCCGTGGGCGGGAACATCGGCAACATGCATGCAATGGATCGGCAACCTCCAGTTGCATCATGATCGGCCACCGGGGCATCTCTGCTCGCGGCCCAGCGGCGCCGCGCCCGTATCGTCGACCCCGTCGATCACCTCGCCTTCCTTCCCAACGGCTTTCCCATGCAATACACGCCGAAAAGCCTGCGTCTGCACATCGGCCTCTACGGCCGCCGCAATGCCGGCAAGTCGTCGCTGATCAACGCGCTCGCCCGGCAGCAGGTGGCGATCGTCTCGCCGGTTCCAGGCACCACCACCGACCCGGTGGAAAAGGCGATGGAGCTGCTGCCGCTCGGTCCGGTGCTGTTCATCGATACCGCCGGACTCGACGACGTGGGGGAAGTCGGGGCGCAACGCGTCGCCGCCACGCGCAAGACCTTCGACCGCTGCGAGGTCGCATTGATCCTCGCGGCCGAATCGGGGTGGGGCGCGGACGAGGATGCCCTCGTCGCGGAACTCGCCGGCCGCTCCATCCCGGTCATCCCGGTGCTGTCCAAGGCTGACGTGGTCACGCACGACCCGGCTTCAATCACGGCGCTGACCACGCGCGGACTGTCGCCGGTCGTGGTCTCGGCGACGACCGGCACCGGACTCGCCGATCTGCGCGAACGCCTGATCGCGATGGCGCCGGACGGATTCCTCGATCCGCCGGCGCTGCTCGCGGATCTGGTTCCACCAGGCCAGGTCGCGGTGCTGGTGGTGCCGATCGACACCGAAGCGCCCAAAGGCCGCCTGATCATGCCGCAGGTGCAGGCGATCCGCGACCTCATCGACCACGATGCGATCGCGCTGGTGGTGAAGGAGCGCGAGCTCGCCACCGCGCTCCGACGCCTCGCCGCGCCGCCCGCCCTGGTGGTCACCGATTCCCAGGCGTTCCTCAAGGTCGCCGCCGATGTCCCCGATGCCGTGCCGCTGACCTCGTTCAGCATCCTCATGGCGCGGCAGAAGGGCGACCTCGCGAGCTTCGCGCGCGGCGCTGCCGCGATCGACCGCCTGCGTCCCGGCGACCGCGTCCTGATCGCCGAGTCGTGCAGCCACCACCCGATCGGCGAGGACATCGGCCGGGTCAAGATCCCGCGCTGGCTGACCCAGTACGTCGGCGGCAGGCTGGAGTTCAGCACCGTGCAGGGCCGCGACTTCCCGGACGACCTCGCCGGCTACCGCCTGGTCGTGCACTGCGGGTCCTGCGCCACCAACCGCCGTGCCATGCTGACCCGCATCCACGCCTGCGCTCGCGCCGGCGTGCCGATCACCAACTACGGCATGTGCATCGCCTGGTCGCTCGGGATCTTCGCCCGCGCGCTGCGGCCGTTTCCGCAAGTCGCTGCAGCGCTGGCCCGGCCGGTCGCGGCGCCAGGCTGACGTCAATCCGGTTCAGGCCAGCGGCTCGGCGCGACCGTGGCGGGCGGTGGCGGGCGGCTGGCCAGGATCCGGACCTGGCATCCAGCGTGGACCTGGCGGATGGACTCCCGGCTGGCGGCGTCAGCATGGCCGGGGCACCCCTGCGCCACGCCGGTCCTCGGACGTGACTGGAGCAGAACCGACATCCCCGATGCCTTGCCCTCCTGTCCTGCGAGCGGGGATTCCCGCCATGTCCTCGTGCGTTTTCCGCCATCCCGGGGACCGCCATGCCTGGCACGAACCGGTCTGCCCCCTCGAGGCCGGCCACCGGATCCAGACCGCCGGCCAGACCTGGACCACCCAGGCGGGCCGGATCCCCTGCATCCGCAGCGGCACTCCGCAGGTGCCGGAGGGGCTGGAAGCATGACGACCCCGACCCCGGATCCGCTCGCGGATCTGCCCGGTCTGCTCGCCCAGGCCGGCCGCCAGCTCGCCGTGCCGGGCCTGCTGGCCGCGGCCACCGCGGGTGATGCCATCGTGGCCGAGGCCGCCCACGGCTGGGCCGAGCAGGACCGGCGGCCGGCCCACACCGGGCTGGTCTCGCGCTGGTATTCCATCAGCAAGGCGGTCACCGCGCTGGTGTTCGCCCAGTGCGCCGCCGCCGGGCGCATCGATCTCGACGCCCCGGTGACGGGCCTGGTCCCCGGATTGGGATTCGACGATCCCGAGGCGCAGCGCCAGGCGAGCCTGCGCGACTGCCTGCTGCACCGGACCGGCCTCGCCGCCGGGGATTGGACCTGGGACGGGGCCGCGACGACGGATCTGATTGGACGCATCCGCCACCTGCCGTGCAGCGTCGGATTCCGCCGGGGCTTCGCCTACCAGAATCTCCACTTCGCCATCGCCGAGGCCGCCCTGGCACGGGCCGGGATCCCCTGGGACCGGGCGGTGGCCGACCTGCTCGCACCGCTGGGCATCCGGCCTCGCACCAGCCTGGCCAGCCTGGTCGCATCCGGGCGGCTGCTGCCGCACGGCCCGAACGGCCTCGGCCCGGCCGCACCGATCGCCGATGTCGATTCGAGCGCCATCGCCTCGGCCTCGCTGCTGTCGGGAACCGTCGCGGAACTCGCAGCGGTCGGAGGGATGATGGCGGGAAACGGCACCTGGCGCGGCGCGACCGTGCTGCCGCGCGACCGCTGGGACGCGACCGTGGCCCCGGTCGTCGACCTCGGCCAGGGATCCCGGCCCGAGATCACCTCATGCTGGGCCGCCCTGGCCGGACGCTGGTGGACCTACCGCGGCCACCGCCTGCTCTGGTGGTCGGGCGGGTACCGCGGCTACACCGCCTGGGTCGCGGCGATCCCGCAGCTCGGGATCTCGGCCTGCGCCCTCTGCAACCGCAGCGCCTCGCCGGTGGTCGAGGCGGTGGTGCTGACCCTGCTGGACCGCCTGGCCGGTCTGTCCCACCTCCCGTGGATCGACCGCTACGCGGACTCCAAACGGAGGATGCGGGCCGCCGGGGCCGAGAAGCTGGCGCACCGCCTGGCCCGCGCACGCAGCCGACGCCCTCCGCCCCGCAGCGGATGCTTCCACCATCCGGCCTACGGCGACCTGCGCATCGAGGCCGGCACGGACGGGGCCCGGCTGTGCTGGCGCGGGCTGCTCGATCTGCCCCTGGTGCCGCGCGACGACGGGACCTGGAGCGCCGACGGCCTGCTCGACGGCAGCGAGATCACCTGGGACCTCGTCTGGGACGGGGAGGCCTGGCGCTTCAACCCCGACGACCCGCACCATCCCCTGCCGTTCGTCCCGGCAGGCCGCTGAACAGGCCGGACGCGATCCGCGGGTTCACCTCATCGCGAGCCGGGCGTCGACGGTGCGCCCGCCGGGTCGACCGTTAATTCCGCCGGGTCGACCGTTAATTCCGCCTAGCCGCCCTGGGCTGCCATCGCTGGGTACATGGCGCTGACGTCATGGACACCGCCCGACTTGACCCCCGGGTGGCCGGCGGATAGTCCCCGGCCCGCAACCCGACCCGGTTGCCGGATCCCGCATTCCACCCGTCCCCATCCGCCCGCCCCGCCCGGAGCCCGAGCCACCATGGCCTTCACCACCTACTTCGACCACATCCCCACCATCGCCTACGAGGGCGTCGAGTCCGACAACCCCTTCGCCTTCAAGTGGTACGACGCCAAGGCCAAGGTGCTGGGCAAGCCGATGAAGGACTGGATGCGCAATTCGGTGTGCTACTGGCACACCTTCCGCGGCATGGGCGGCGACCCGTTCGGCCCCGGCACCATCTGCCGCCCGTGGGAGGACGGCACCGACTCGCTCGACATGGCGCTCAAGCGCACCGAGGTGGTCTTCGACTTCCTGACCAAGCTCGGCGTCGAGTACTACTGCTTCCATGACCGCGACGTGGCGCCCGAGGGCGGCAACCTGACCGAGACCAACGCCAACCTGTGGAAGGTCGCGAAGCAGCTCAAGAAACTGCAGGACGCCACCGGCGTGAAGCTGCTGTGGGGCACCGCCAACCTGTTCAGCCACCCGCGCTTCAACCAGGGCGCCTCGACCAGCCCGAATGCCGACGTCTTCGCCTACTGCGCCAACTCGGTGAAAGAGGCGATCGATGTCACCAAGTTCCTGGGCGGCGAGAACTACGTCTTCTGGGGCGGCCGCGAAGGCTACAACAGCCTGCTCAACACCGACCTCGGCCGCGAAGGCCGGCACTTCGCCGCCTTCCTGCGCATGGCCGTCGACTACGCCAAGTCGGTCAAGTTCCGCGGCCAGTTCCTGATCGAACCCAAGCCCTGCGAACCGACCAAGCACCAGTACGACTTCGACTCGGCCACCGTGCTCGGCTTCCTCGAACGCAACGGCCTGGCCGACCACTTCAAGCTCAACATCGAGCAGAACCACGCGACCCTCGCCGGCCACGACTTCAACCACGAGATCGCCTTCGCCGCGTCCGTCGGCAAGCTCGGATCACTCGACGCCAACCGCGGCGACACCATGAACGGCTGGGACACCGACCAGTTCCCGACCGACTACCGCGAAGCCGCGCAGGCGTGGCTGTACATCCACCAGGCCGGCGGCCTGGGGACCGGCGGCCTGAACTACGACGCCAAGGTGCGCCGCGACTCGACCGATGTCGACGACATGTTCCACGCCCACATCTGCGGCATCGACACCTGGGCCCGCGGCCTGCGCATCGCCGAGAAGATCATCAAGGACGGCAAGCTCGCCAAGGCCGTGAAGACCCGCTACGCCAGCTACGACAAGGGCATCGGCGCCGACATCGAGAAGGGCAAGACCGACTTCCGCAAGCTGCAGGACTACATCGTCAAGAAGGGCGAAGCCGCCGCGAACCCGAGCGGACGCCAGGAACTGCTCGAGAACCTGTTCAACTCGTATTGCTGAAATCAGTCCCGGAAAGTGGAGCCGGCGATCGGAAGACTTGTGCCGATCGCCGGTTTCAATTCGGCCTCTTTCCTAGGGATTCCGGATGATCTTCCTGGCCGCGTTCGTCGCCCTTTTCATCTGGTTGGGTCGACGACGCGGGATGGCGTATTGGGCTTGGGCCGCTGGTTACCTGGCTTGTGTTCTGATCAACCTCCTTGCCGCCTATGCCATCCGGATCGAAGGCCTGACCCTGGTCACGGCCTCCATCTGCATTCTTTATCTCGTGGTCTTCCTGCTCTGGCCCTGGCTGGCCGACCAGGAGCAGATCAGGGCGATGGAGGCGGCCAAGCAGGAATACGTCCGCGAGGATGAGCTGACGGATCAGCGGATCGCGGCGCAGATGCAGGACTGGTTCGTGATAAAAACCTATAATGACAAGGAAGATGCCGTCCGATTCCAGGATGAGCGGACGCTGCTGGAGACCAACGGCATCGCATCCAGGGCGAAATCCTGCCTGGGATTGACCACGCTGGCGGTTGAGGACAGGGATGTCGAGCGCGCGTGCAGGCTGCTCGGAATCGATTCGCAGCCGGCAGGGTGAAGCCGGCGGATCCCCTCGCCGAGACTTCCGGAGCCGAGGCTCGCGGTAGTCAGCCGCCCGTCGCCTGGTGCTCGCCGCGCATGCCGGCGGCGATGAATTCGACCAGGCGCTTGGTGATCGCCTCGGAGTCGTTGACGTCGCAGGCGCCCTTCGAGATCAGTTCCAGGCGATGGGTCTGGGCCAGGGTGTAGGCCATCGCTCCGCCGGCGAAGTGGATGCGCCAGAACAGCTCCTCGTCGCTCAGTTCCGGCAGGACGCGGCGCAGGGCCTGGGTGAAGCGGGTGAGCACCGGTTCCAGCTCGTCCTTGAAGAGCGGGGTCAGGTACGAACCGGGTTCGTACAGGGCCCGGCCGAGCAAACGCATGAAGCGCTCGCCGCCGTTGGCCTGGTCGTGGATGAGGCGGATCACCGGCGCGACGTAGCAGGTCAGGATCTCGTTCGCGGTCGGAGCCTGGCCGCCCTGGCGCTGTTCGAGTTCATCCAGCAGGCGGATGCGCTCGGCGTTGACCGGCCGCAGACGACGGGCGTAGACCTGGACGATCAGTTCTTCCTTGGAACCGAAGTGGTAGTTCACCGCCGCCAGGTTGGCCTTGGCCAGGGTGGTCACCTGGCGCATCGACGCGGCCTCGATCCCGCGTTCAGCCAGAAGCTGTTCCGCGGCGTCCAGGATGCGCGACTGGGTGTCGGTGGAGCGGGCGAGGCGGCGTTGTCTCATACGTTCGTTTCAAAATAAGATCGTGTTGAACAAATGCAAGCAGCCGATGAACCACAGCAATTATGTCGTCCGGCAAACAGACACCTGGCCGAGCGTAACCGGCGAAGGCCTTGGATGGCGCCGGTGTCCGCGTCGCGTCTAGACCAGGCCGGTGTGCCGGAGCAGCGCCGCCGTCGACGGTTCGCGACCGCGGAAGTCGCGGAAGATGTCCAGCGGATGCCGACTGCCGCCTTGGGCGAGGATGGTGGCGCGGTAGCGGCGGCCGGTGGCGGCGATGGCGGCTTCGTCGTCGAGGCCGGCCTCTTCGAAGGCGGCGAAGGCGTCGGAGGACAGCACCTCGGCCCACTTGTAGCTGTAATAGCCGGCCGCGTAGCCGCCCGCGAAGATATGCGAGAACGAGCACAGCGAGCGGTCTTCCGGCAGCGGCGGCAGCACGGTGTGGTCGCGTGCGACCGCGTCCTTCACGTCCAGGGCGGTGACCGCGCCACCGCCACGGTAGCGGTGATGCAGCTCGATATCGACGCGGGCGAAGAAGAGCTGGCGCAGGGTGGCCGAGCCTGCGCGCCAGACGCGGGCGGCCTTGAGCTTGGCGAAGAGCTCATCCGGCAGCGGCGCGCCGGTCTGCCAATGGCGGGCGAGACGCTTCTCTCCGGCGCTGCCGGGAGCGTCGGCGTTGCCGAGCACGGTCCGCCGGTCGAGGCACCAGTGCTCCATGAACTGGCTCGCGAGCTCGACCGCGTCCCACTCGACGCTGCGGATGCCGGCCGCCTCGGGATGGTCGACGGTGGTGAGCATGTGCTGCAAACCGTGGCCGAATTCATGGAACAGCGTCTCGACCTCGCTGAAGGACATCAGCGACGGCGCCCCTCCGGCGGGCGGGGTCTGGTTGCAGATGAGGTAGGCGACCGGCAGACGGAGCGCGCCGTCAGCCAGGCGCTTGCGGCCGAGGCAGTCGTCCATCCAGGCGCCGCCGCGCTTGTCGGCCGGACGCGAATACGGATCGAGGTAGAACGCCGCGAGGTCGGCCCCGCTCACCGCATCGGCGATGCGGAAGAAGCGCACGTCGGGATGCCACACCGGCGCCTCGCCGTCGGCGCGCCGGACCTTCACCCCGAACAGGCGCTCGACGCAGGCGAACATGCCGTCGAGCACCGCGTCGAGGGCGAAGTACGGGCGCAGCTCCTCATCGGTGAAGGCGAAGCGCCGCTCGCGCTGGCGCTCGGCCCAGAAGGCGATGTCCCAGGGTTTCGGCGCGAACGCCGGATCGCTGAGTTCGGCGCGGGCGAAGGCGGCGAGCTCGGCGAGCTCGTCCTTCGCCCTGGCCAGGGCGGGGGCATGCAGTTCGGCAAGCAGCTTCTCCACCGCCGCCACCGCTCCCGCCATCTTGGTCGCCAGACTGATCTCGGCGAAGCTGCGTTTTCCCAGCAGTTCCGCCTTTTCCTGGCGCAGGGCCAAGATGCGTTCGAGCACCGGGCCGTTGTCGAGCGCCCCGGTCGAGGCGCGGGTGACCATGGCACGGTAGACCGTCTCGCGCAGGGCGCGGTCGCGGGCGTGCTCCAGGAACGGGCCGGCGATCGGGAAGTCGAGGGTCACCCGCCACGGCCCGCGCTCGACGGTCGGTTCGGGCCCCTGCCTGCCGGCTTCCGCCCAGGCAGCCGCGGCGCGTGCGGTCAGCGCCTGGACCAGCGTCGGCGGCAGGCCGGCGATCTGGGCCGGTGCGGTGAGGTCGAGATGGAACGCCTTGGTCGCGTCGAGCAGCTGGTTCTCGAAGCGGGTCGCGAGCGCGGCGAGTTCGGTCTCGACCGCCTGGAACCGCTCGCGCGCGGCGCCTTCCAAGGCGACGCCGGACAGCTCCGCATCGGTGGCCATCAGCCCGGCGATGCGCCGGCGCACCGGATCGAGCGCGGCGTCGCCGGCGACCTGCTTGAGCGCGCGGTAGAGCGGCACCGACTGGCCCAGGCGCATCCAGGCCTGGACCACGTCCGCCTGCACCGCCTCGTGGGCGCGGCGCAGTTCCGGCGAATTGCGCACGCCGAGCAGGTGATTGACCACGCTCCAGGCCCAGGCCAGGGGTTCGCCCAGGGCGGTGATGCGCGCGACCGAGCCGTCCCAGGACGGCTGGACCGACTGCTCCAGCGCATCCAGCTCGCGGTGGTAGCGCGCCAGCAGGTCGCGGATCGCCGGTTCGACCTCCGCCGGCGTGATCAGGTCGAAGCGGGGCAGCGTACCGGTGGCGTGCAGCGCGGACATGGCGGTTCCTTCGATGGAAGCGGACGCGGCGGACTCCGGCCAGGACGCGATCAGCCAGCGCCGTTCAGAGCGCGATGGCGCCGGTCTCGGCCAGCAGGTTCAGCACCAGCGCCCGCGCACGGTCGCGCGAGATCCAATGCCGGTTCTGGATCTTGGCGCTGAGCAGATCGACCCTGCCCTGGCAATCGGCGATATCAGCCGGGGTCAGGCGCGGACAGCGTGCCCGCACCAGGGGCACGAGGAGGTTCCAGGCGGGTTCGGGAACGACGTTCATGGGCGGGACGCTAGCGGGGCTGCCAGCGGGGCCAAGCCGGTTCCGGGCAACTCCACCCTTCCGGACTTCCCGACCCTGCGCTACGCTGGCTCCATGCCGATCACCACCGCGGTCGTCGCTGACGACGAGATCCTCAATCGCGAATTGCTGGCGGAAATGCTGCCCCGCCTGGGGGTGCAGGTGCGTACCGGCAAGGACGGCGTCGCCGCGCTGAAGCTGCTCGAGGCCGAACCGGCCGACCTGCTCATCACCGACATCCGCATGCCCGGCATGGGCGGACTGAAACTGCTGCTGAAATCCAAGGAGAAATGGCCCGAGATGCCGGTGGTGATGATGACCGCCTTCGCCTCGGTCGAATCCGCGGTCGAATCGATGCGCCAGGGCGCCTACGACTACCTGATGAAGCCGTTCGGCGTCGAGCAGGTCGAGGCGCTCCTCCTACGCCTCAACGAACGCCAGGGCCTGGTGCGCGAGGTCAAGCGCCTGCGCGCCGAGACGCGGTCGCGCCACGCCGGCCGGCGCATGCTCGGCGACTCGCCGGCGATGCGCCGGGTGGCGGAACTGGTGGAGCGTGCGGCGAAGACCTCGTCCACCGTGCTCATCCGGGGCGAATCCGGCACCGGCAAGGAGCTCGTCGCGCGCGCCCTGCACGAGCAGTCGGCGCGTGCCGGCGGCCCGTTCATCTCGGTCAACTGCGCCGCGCTCACCGAGACGCTGCTCACCAGCGAGCTCTTCGGCCATGAAAAAGGCTCGTTCACCGGCGCCGACGAGCAGCGCCCCGGCCGCTTCGAACTCGCCGACGGCGGCACCATCCTGCTCGACGAGATCAGCGAGATCTCCGCCGAATTGCAGGCGAAGCTCCTGCGCGTGCTGGAGGAGCGCGAGTTCGAACGCGTCGGCGGCGGCAAGGCGATCGCGATCGACGTGCGGGTGATCGCGACCACCAACCGCGACCTGCTGGAGCACACCAGGAGCGGCCGCTTCCGCGAGGACCTGTATTACCGCCTCAACGTCATCCCGATCGATACTCCCGCCCTGCGCGACCGGCGCGAGGACATCCCGACCCTGCTCAGGCACTACCTGGACGTGTTCAGCCGCGAACTCGGCGTGAAACCGAAACTCGCGGATGAGGCCGTGGCGCTGCTCGCCACCTACCGCTGGCCCGGCAACGTGCGCGAACTGGTCAACATCGTCGAGCGCCTGGTCGTGCTCGGCGGCGGCGGGATCCTGGATGCGGATGCCGTGCGCCGCTGCCTGCCCGAACTCGGCCCCGCGACCACGCTCGCGCCTGCACCCGCAAACGATCTCGGCCTGACCCTGGAGGAAGTCGAGAAACGCCACGTCCTGGCCGTGCTCGCCGCCTGCGGCAACAACCGGCAGCAGGCCGCCGACCGCCTCGGCATCGCCCGTCGCACCCTGTTCGACAAGCTCGCGCGCTGGCGCGGCGATGCGCCCGAGGCGGAGGACGCAACGGCAGGGTGAACCGGGCGGGAATCCTCGTCGATGTGGACATGTCCTTGGAGCGGCGATGTCCATATCGCCGTTGTTGTCCGAGATGCCCGTCGATGTCCAAGATGCCCGTCGATGTGGACATCGACGCTCTTGGGACCCGGCCGCTACCGTTTCGGCTTGCCTGGCGGCTTGGGAGCGTCCGGCTGGGCCACGAGATCCTTCAACTGCTGCAACGTCAGGTTGGTGCCGAAACGCTGATTCAACTGCTTGAGCAGCTGATCACGGTCGGGCCGGTTGAGCATCGCTTCGATCTGCGCCGGCGACAGCTGGCCGGCGAGCTTCTTGAGATCGTCGACCCCGCCGGCGCCGCTGTCCCCGGAAGCCGGCTTTTTCCCTGCCGTCTTCGGATTCTTCGGCGGCTTCTTCTTGTCGTCCTTGCCTGCGTCCTTGCCGTCAGCGGCATCGCCGTCGGCCTTGGCGAGCAGGATGGTCATCTGGTGGGTGCTGCCGGCCGGGTCGCGGAAGCTGACGATCGAGTCGGCGGTGATCGACAGCAGCGTCCAGCCGGAGATCGCCTCGCCGACCGCGACCGGCTTGGCCTCCTTCTCGCCGGGCGCGCGCACCAGCACCACCGGCGCATGCCCGGCGACCTCGATCAGACCGACGCAGGCCGGCGCTGAGGGATCGCTGCCATCCAGCGACGGCCACACCAGCGGCGGCTGCGGCGGCAGGATGACCACCGGGGTCTGGGTCGGCGGGCGGAAATCGGGTGGCGGCGGAGGTGCGACGCGCTTGGTCCCGTATTTCCCACGCTCTCGTTCAACCACGCGATTGTTGTAGGGAATGAACGGGTTTTCGCTGTTCACCGCGTAGTTGTCGTAGGGTCCGATGTCCGGCTTGCTCGCCGCCAGCAGGACCACCGCCGACCCGTCGATGAGCGGCGGAGGCCGTTGCTGCAAGTCGATGCTCGACAGCGTCCAGGCGATGATCGCGAGGATGAGCGCCAGCGCGGCCAGCACCGACATCGCGCGCCCGGCCTTGCCGACGGCGGCGCTCATGGCCGGACTCCCCGACCCGCACCTGGGGTCATGGGCAGCAGGCTTTTCACGGCTGGTTTCACTGCCCTGCGCGCCGGAATCGCGCCTGCGGGCGCGAGACCGATCGCCAGTTGGTGCTCGCTGCCGGCAGCATCACGGAAGCGGGCAAGGTTGTCGGCATCGATCGCCAGCAGTGTCCAACCTGCGACAGATTCGCCGGGGTGCAGGGGTTGGGTCTGCGATTGGCCGGACAGACGGACCAGCAGCACGGGTGGTTGTTCTTCGACCTGGACCAAACCGACGCAGGTCAGGGCCTGGGAATCGCCAGTCAGGGTCGGCCAGGCCAGGGGATCGATCGTCGGGTAGAGAACCTCTGGGGCGGGTCGGGTCGGGATCGGTTCTGGCAAAGTGGTGGACCACGCCGATTTCCCCCGCCCTGGGGCGGGATTCCGGCCTGGATCATTGAATGGTACGAACGGATTCAGCCGGTTGACCACATATCGATCCAGCAACCCGATGTCCGGCTTGTCGGCAGCCAGCACGGCGCATGTGCTGGCATCGATCAAGGTCGCTTGCCGCTGCCGGATCTCGGGTCTGGGCAGCGACCAGACCACGATGGCGGCGAGCAGGGCAAACAAGGCCAGGATCACCGCCAGGCGCGACCACCGACCAGCAAAGACTTGATGAGGGTTGACCGCTGTCGTCATGGCCGCGCTCCGCGCGAACCGCCGCCGCTGGAGGAATTGCTCGCACTGACCACCGGCGCATTCACGCCACGTTCCTTGTCGGAGATGTACTGCATCCCGGCGAGGGTGAATTTGCCCGTGAGGATGGGGATGTCGTCGCGGCTGGTGCGGTTCGCGCTGTCGATGCTCGCGCCCAGCAGGATGATCGGATAGTCGGCCTTTCCTTTCGCTTCCGGCGATTCCTCGACGTAGGCGAACTGGTGCAGGATCCACAGCAGCGAACCCAGCTCCGCCTTGATCTCGATGGTCAGGTTGTACTGGCGCAGCAGGGCTGGCCGACCCGTCGGTCCGTCGAGTTTCCCACGCAGATCACCGAGGACGATGCTGGTGACCTCGTGGATCGGCTCCGGCGTGGTGACCACCGTGGTCATGACCTTGTCGACCAGTTGCAGCATCGCGAGGCTGGCGGGGATGTCCTCGGGTTTGGGGATGTCTTTTTCGCTGGCGAGGGCGAACCCCAGCATCGGCGGAAAGCCGATGTTCTTCACCTTGGCATGTCCACCGATCTGGCCTTGGACCTGCTGGAAGCGGAACAGCCAGCGTGCATCGGGCTCGCGCTCCTCAGGTTTGCTGGAATCGGAAAGGATGCGGAAGTCACGGGTGACGGCGAAACCAGTGTTCTCCTTGAGATTCTTGATGCTGGCGCGCAGTTTCTCGTTGGCTTCGGCCTGTTCGGCGATGCGCTTGGTGATCTCCTTGCCCTTGGCGCTGCCGATCGGAGGCAGTTTCTCGACCGACTCGACGAGATCAGGATCATAGTACCAGTACAACCCGCCCAGTCCGAGGACGAGCACGACTGCCAAGCTGATCCAGCCATTCCGCAAAGGATGTTTGATGTCAGGTGCCATGGGATCTCAACGCGCCGTCCGGATGGCCTGGTCGAGACTGGTGGGCTCGAAGTAGAGATGGAAACGGAACTCGGTGAATCCCTTCTTGGGCAAGACGAGCGGATTCCGCGCTGTGGCCTCAACTCGTCGTCCCAAATCCGCGTCGGAGATATTGATCCAGTCGATCTTGCTGGCGCGCAGAAATCCGTTCGGTGGATCCTTACGCACCTGAGTATTTGGCGTCCATTTCCGCAACGCGTCGTAATACGATGTCAGGTACTTCTCGATCTCGTCTCGATTCATCACCACGTCAAACTTCACCTGCCCGGCAACCATCACCGCACCACGGTCGATGGCGGAATCCGTCCATCTTTGCCTTGAATTGGCAGCTCTCGCTGGCGGTGTAGGAGGCGTAGGCGTCGTCGCGGGAGCCAACGCGGAACCCTCAACCGTTCGAACCGCACTGTCCGTTCCCACTGCCTCCGTCGCTATCCGCGTCACCCAGACGTAGTGCGAATCCGGCGCCTCCGCCGCCTCCTTGAGCATCCGCACGACATTGAGGAAATCGCGCCCCGCGTAGATCCGGCTCGCGATCGCGCGCAGATCCTCGGACAGGGCTTCCTTCTCCTTGTCGAGCTCCTTGAGCTTGGCGACGTTGCGCTCGTATTCCTTGACGGCTTCCTGGTGGTTGAGCTTCTCCTGCTCGTAGGTGCTCTGGCGTTCGTAGAGCGCCAGGCCGGCGATGACGATCGCGGCGGCGGCGAGGCCGGCGGCGAGCCACGGCCAGACCACGACCTCGCGGATGGCCTCCTTGCGCAGGATGCCATCGGGGCGCAGGTCGTAGCGCACCGGTTGCAGAAGCTGGCTGTCCACCCCGCCCAGGGCGAGGCCCAAGGCGGCGGCGAATTCGTGCGGACGTTCGGGCTTCACCGCCTTGCCGGCGAAGGTGTAACCGGCGAACGGATCCCAGACCTCGACCGGGCATTCGCAGCGGCGGGCGAGGTAGCCGTCGAGGCCGCTGAGTCCCGCACCGCCGCCGCACAGCAGCACCTTCGCGGGCCTGGCGTCCTTGACCTTGGCCTGGGTCTTGAACCAGGTCAGCGAACTGCCGATCTGGGCGTACAGACCCTCGGCGGCCTTGGCGAGTTCGGGGCCGAGCGTGCTGTTGCCGACCGCGATGGTCTCGGCGCCGGGCGGGGCCTGCACGGCCTCATCGAGGAACTGGCCGAACGGATCGTCCTCCGCCACCGCCGGCTCGGCCATGCGGATGACCGAGGTCTTGCCGGACAGCTTCGCGGCCTCGGCCTTGGGCCGGGTCATGCGCGCGGTCGCCACCACGTTCTCGGTGAAGGTCTCGCCGCCGACCGGGATCAGGCGGCAGGCGAGGAAGCGGTCCTCGCCGACCAGCGCCACCGACGTGCCGCCGGCCCCGATGTCGACCATCAGGGCGAGCTGGTCGCCGGATACCGGCCGCGCGCCGGGTTCGGTGAACAGCACCGGGTTCGCGATCTCGGCGGCGGTGAAGCCGATGCGCGCGGGATCGACCTTGGCCGCGCGCAGGTCGACCAGCAGCGAGTACACCTGCGCCGGCTGGGCGATGGCGCAGCAGTGCACGAACTCGTCCGCCGCCGGCAGCGACATGTGGTCGGCGGCGAGCTCGCTGCCTTCGGCCTGCTGCTGCAGGTCCAGGCGCAAGAGCCGGTTCAGGCGGTCGGGCGGCATCGGCGCGGTGGCGATGTACCGCACCAGGCAGTTCACCTCGCTGGAGGCCACCGCGATGGTACCGCGCAGGGGCAGCTTGTTGTCGAGTTCGACCAGCGCCGCTTCGAGCGGCTTGGGCGGGGCTTCGGCGCCGCCGGCCTCATCGGCCGGCAGGATGCGCGACACCGCCGCGGTCGCGACGATCTCGATCCGGCCGCGCTGGTGCCGCACCGCCACCGCGCGCACGCAGTGGCGACCGATATCCAGGCCGATGACGGTGGCGGCCACGCGGGGCTCCTCAGCGACCGGTCGGACGCGAACGCGTCGAGGATGGTTCGGCGGCCTTGGCTGCGGCGGCCGCTTTTTCGGCCTCCTTCGCCGCCTCGGCGTCCTTCAGCGCCTGGGCATCGCGCGCGTCGGGCGGCAGGATGACCTTCACCGTGTCGCGCAGGGTCTCGACCTCGTCGCTGACCTCGGCCCCGGTGGTGTCGAGCAGCGTCGCGCGCACGGTGATGATCAGGTTGGTGCGGGTGGTCGTATCGGTCTTGCGCCGGAAGAGCGCCCCCAGCACCGGCAGGCGCGACAGGCCCGGCGTGCCGGAGGTGTTGGTCTCCTCGTGCTCGCTCGTGAGGCCGCCCAGGACGACGGTCTGCCCGCTCTTCACGTTCAGGCGGGTGAACAGCTTGCGGGTGGCGAACTCGGGCGGCGAATCGATGGGCGTGATCACGGTCGAACTGTCACCGGTCGTGTTGCCCTGCTGGCGTTGCGGTGCCCGCACCATTTCGGTCACGGTCGGGGTCACGGTGAGCGAGATGATGTCGCCGTTGCGCGCCACGGATGGGGTGATGTCGAGGGTGATGCCGGCCTTGGCGGTGGCGAAGGTCGGCACCAGGGCGTTGTTCGACTGGTAGGTGACCGAGCCGGTGCCGTTGGAGTTCACCGGCTGGTTGATCGCCTGGTTGGTGTAGCCCGAGATGTAGACGATGTCGCGGGTGAGATCGATCAGGCCGCGCGCGTTCGACATGGTGACGATCGCCGGCTTGGTCAGGGTGTTGGCCTTGCCGCTGGTTTCGAGCGCGGCGAGCTGCATCTGGAACTTGCCGTAGTGCTTGGAGTCGTAGAGGAGCTGGCCGAGGATACCGGTGGACGATGCCGCGACGGCACCGCCGCCGATGGAAAACGGCGTGGTGGGCACGGTGCCGTAGGGCGCAGGGCCGGAAAACGACAGGGTGTCCGTCCCGATCTTGGCCGTCCCTCCCGTCGCCCAGTTCACCCCGAGGTCCATCAGGCCCTGGTCGGTGATCTCGATGAACTTCGTTTCGATCTTCACCTGGAGCGGGTTGTAGTCCAAGGCGGCCAGCAGCCGCTTGAGTTCGCCCAGCGCCCACGGCGTGGTCTTCACGAACAGGGTGTTGCTCTTGCGGTCGAGATGGAACTTCCCTTCGCTCGGCCAGTTGACGATGATGTTCGGCACCTCCTTGAGGAAGCGTTCGAGGTCGCTGTTGGCCCCGCCGCTGTTCGCGCCGCCGCCGACGTTGCCGGTCGTCGTCTTCGGTGGTGTGCCGCCGGGCAGGGCCGGATTGGGCGGAGTGGTGCCGGCTCCGGACCCGCTGCCGCCTCCACCGCCGCCTCCCGTATCGGAGACGCCCATCGCCGCCGCTGCCGTCACGTCGACCAGACCGGACTGGAGGACGATCTTCTCGGTGACCAGGATGTCGCTGTCGGCCGAGGTGATGAACACCGAGTTGCCGCGATAGTTGTAGGTGATCTTCACCATCTTGGCGATGGTGTCGAGCGCCTGTTCGATGCTCTCGTTGACCAGGCTGACGCTGAGCGTCTCGTCGCTGATCGCCGAATCGAGGATGACGTAGTTGATGCCGGCGAGGGCGAAGAGCGGATCCAGCAGTTCCCGGATCGCGACCTTGTTGCCCTTCAGGGCGGGGATGCGCTCCTGCAGCTTGGCGCGCATCTTCTGGCGTTCGGCTTCCTGGATGTCCTCGTCGAAGATCCAGACCTTGCGTGCGACCCGCGGCTTGTCGTAGGGCCAGATCGCGTCGCTCGTGGCGTCGTTCAGGCCGCGTTCGCGCCGGATCGCCTTCTCTTTGAACAACGCCTCGCGTTCGCGTTCGACCAGGACATTCAGCAAGCGGTACTTCATCCGCATCGCCGCCGGTTCATGCGGGTGGTCGCGCAGGATGGCGTTGCAGCCGTCGACGGCCTCGGAATAGCGGCGCTGGGCGATGAGGACCTCGACCACGTCGAGCCGGCTGGCGACCGAACGTTCGCTGCGCGCCTTGGCTTCTTCGTAATCCGGGCCGCCGACCAGAAGTTGCTTGGAATCGGCCTGCTGCGTCAGCAGATCGCGGATCTCGGCCTCGAGCGCCGACACCCGGGCGGCGATCAGGGTCTGCTGCGCCAGCTTGTCCTCGGGATGGGCGGCGCAGTGCGGTTCGAGCAGGATGACCGCCTCGCGCGACTTGCCGCGCGCCATCAGCGAGGCGGCGATCGCCGCCGGCTCGACCGCTCCGGCTGCGGCTGGCGTGGTCGCAGGTTCGCCGGCGGACACCGGCAGCGCCAGGGCCAAGGCCGCCAGACCGGCGACCAGCCGCACCGGAGGACGGATGCGAGGGGATTGCATGGCCACGTGGGAACCTCCGCTCAGCGCTTGTTCGGGTGCGAGTACATGTACATGGAGAGCCTTCGCAAACGTATTGTTCCCGGACGGCCCGGGCGTACCAGTTCGTGTCGGACAGGTGTCCCGCCACCTCTCCGCGCCTGCTGATCGGGTTGACCTTCGGGGACAACACCCTTGCGGTACATCAAATGGGGACTGGTGTACGCAGCGAACGGCCCGATGGCCGGACCCCTGTCCTCACGCGTGGAGTCACCCTGTGTCAAACCGCACCGTCCTCTACCCGCTTCAAGCCGCCTCCGGTGGAAAAATGATCGATTTCCACGGCTGGACCATGCCGGTCCAGTTCAGCGGCATCGCCGCTGAACACCTGGCGGTACGCACCGGCACCGGCATCTTCGACCTCGGCCACATGGGCCGGTTGCGGATTTTCGGGACCGGCTCGCTCGCGTTCCTCGCGCGCCGGGTCTGTCGCAAGCTCGATGACCTGCGTGACGGGCAGATCCGCTACGGCCTGGTCCTGGCCGCCGACGGCACCGTCGAGGATGACGTGCTGGTCGGGCGCGAATCCGCCGATTCGTACCATGTCGTGGTGAATGCCTCGAATGTCGCAAAGATCGTCGCCTTGTGGCGGCCGGAACTGGCCGGCGATGTGCGGCTCGACGACCTCACCGCGACGCAGGCGATGGTCGCGGTGCAGGGCCCGCAGGCGGTGGCTTTGCTCAAACGCCTCGGCCTCGACCTGGGCGCGACGCGCTACTACCACTTCACCGATGTCGCCTGGCGCGGCACCACGGTGCGCCTGTCGCGCACCGGTTATACCGGCGAGGACGGCGCCGAATGCTTTCTGCCGGTGGAACGGGTATGCGAACTCTGGACCGCTCTCGTTGAAGCAGGCGCAACCCCCTGCGGCCTGGGTTCCCGTGACATCCTGCGCCTGGAAGCCGCGATGCCGCTCTATGGCAACGAACTCGACCGCAGCGTCACCCCGGTCGAGGCCGGCCTCGACTTCGCGGTGAACCGCAACGGCGGCTTCATCGGCGCCGAGACCGTGCTGGCGCAGCTCGCCAACGGCCCGGCGAAGAAGCTCGTCGGCCTGCGCATGCGCGACCGCCGCGTGCCGCGCACGCACTATCCGATCCTGAAGGACGGTGCGGTCATCGGTCAGGTGACCAGCGGCACGCTCTCGCCCAGCGTCGGCGCGGCGATCGGACTCGGCTACGTCGCCAGCCGGTTCGCGGCCGTGGGCACCAGCCTCGACATCGACATCCGGGGCGCGATCTGCGCCGCCGAGGTGGTGGCGCTGCCGTTCTACCGCCGGGCGAAGCCAGCCTGACCGCTGGGGAAATTTCAGACCAGTTTCCCCCAAACCAGAAAGCACCATCCAATCGGATGAGACGCGGCTCTGAAAACCTTGCTCCAGATTTCAGTCGTCCCTACGGGACTTGCCTTTGACTTCTTGCCGATCCCAGGGTTTCAACCGGTTTTAACTCCGGGTTGCGCGGAATTTGTTCTGTTGCAGTCCCGTAGGGACGGCTGAAGCAGTCGAGTAGGGATCAGGGTCGATTCCTGGTGCTCAAGAACTCTGAAGTTACCTATCCGGACATCGACTCAGCCGCGACCGCCGGGAAATACCGGGCCTTCTCGCCGATGCGGTGGCCGGGCGCGATGCCGGTGCCGAGTTCATCGACGCGGTAGACCTCAGCCGGCAGGTTGAGCGACACCCGCAGCCGCTCCATCGTCGCCGGCACGAACGGGTGCAGCATGATGAGCAGGTTCTTGAGCACGTGGAAGCACCCGACCAGCGCATCGCGCCGCTGCGTCTCGTCATGGCGGTCATCGTGCGGCTTGAAGCGGGTGAAGAGCGAATTGACCAGCCGGGCGTAGTTCTCGATCTCGAAGAGCAGATTCGGATAATCCGCCTTGGGCATGCATTTGACGTAGCGCGCCACGATCTTGGCGGTCGCGGCGGCGACCTCGTCGCTGACCTTGCCGGCCGGCACGACGCCGCCGAACTTGGCGTGCACGGCCGAGATCGGTTTTTCGAAGGCGGCGTTCATCGGCCCGGCGAGGAAGGCGTTGCGCTCGGCGAACTTGCCGAAGTCGAAATCCGCCGGCTTGTCGGCCAGACCGAGCAGCGCCAGGTAATAACGCACCTGATCGGCGTCGTAGCCGCGCTCATCCAGCAGTTGGTCGCCGGTGAAGGAGTTGCCCCGGCTCTTCGACATCTTCTCGCCGCCGACCATGAGGTGGCAGTTGCCGACGATGTCGGTGAGCTGCAACTCGCCGGCGATCGGCAGGCGATGCGGATCCGCCTGCGCCCCCAGCCACAGCGCGCCCTGCATGAGGACATAGAAGAAGACATTGTCCTGACCGAGAAACTGCACCACCTGCGCCTTGGGATCGCACCAGAACTCGCGCCACGCGGCGGGATCGCGCCCGGCCTGGGTCAGGGCGACCTGGGTGAAGGCGATCGGTGCGATGAGCGAATCCGGCCAGACGTAGAGCGTCTTGCCCGCCAGTTCGGCGTCGCACGGCCCGACCGGGATGCCCCAGCCGATGTCGCGGGTGATCGAGCGGTGCGCCCATTCGTCGGCCAGCGCGGCTTGGATGCCGGCGGCGCTCAACGCCGCGCGACCTGTTTCCAGGCCGGCCTTGTCGCTGAACTGCAACAGCACCTTCTTGCCTGGCGCATACTTCGATTTGTGCGCCGGCAGGGAGGCTTTCAGCGCCTTGTAGGCGTCCTCGTGGCTGTTGGCGAAGTGCAGCGACGGCAGCACCTGCTCGCGCACCTGCGCCAGCACGTACGGGCGCCAGGTCTTCTCCTTGCCCTGGATCCAGGTCTTCAAGGTCTCCGACACCGCCCACATGTCGAGCCACCAATGCGTGGTCTCGCGCATCACCGGCGTGGAATCCGTCAGCGAACTGCGTGGATTGATCAGCGCACTGGGCTCGTGCTGGTGCCCGCAGCGCTCGCATTCGTCGCTGTAGGCGTCGTCCGCGCCGCACTTCGGATTCGGGCAGGTGCCGCGCACCAGGCGATCCGGCAGAAACCGGCCGACCTGCGGATCGTACCACTGCCGGCTGCTGCGCTTCGTCAGCAGCCCGTTCCTCGCCATCTGCGTCAGCATGTCCTGCGACTGCCTGGCGTGGATCGGGAAGCATTCCGGGCGCGAGGTGCCCGAATAGGTGTCGAGGCTGATGCCGTAGCGCGCCAGCGTCGTCCGCTGCGTCGCATGGATGCCGGCGAGGAACTCCGGCACCGGCACCCCTGCCTTGGCCGCCGCGAGTTCGCTGGTGGAACCATGGTCGTCGGTGCCGCAGACGAACAGCACGTTGCCCTTCCCGATCAGCATCCGGCACCAGCGCGCGAAGATGTCGGCCGGCAGGTGCGCCCCGGCCAGGTGGCCGATGTGCAACGGCCCATTGGCGTAGGGCATGCCCGCCGTCACCACCATCCGGGTCGGACGCGGCACCCGCGCCAGGATCGCGGCAAGGCTGGGCGGGCCGGATTGCGCCCCGGCACCGGGAAGCGCGGAACCAGCGGAATCAGCAGGGGCCGGATTGGTCATGCGCGAGGGCTTACGCTGGGTCCAGGCCTTCGCAATCGGGCGCGCGGGGCGTTCCTGCCCCTACGGGCCCTGGGGTTTGGCCATTCGGTCCCAAGGTCCCGAAACGATGGTAACACGCTTGCGCCTGGGACCGCCAGTTTGCAACCGGCAGCAGCTCACGCGGCGATCCGGCCAAGGCCGGAATGACCATGGAATCGCAGCGAATTCGTGATCGGCCTTGCTGGCTCGCCGGACCACCCCGCACCAATGGCCAAACCCCAGTGTCCCTACGGGGCCGTGGAATCGGCGACAGGCGTGACTCCAGCGGCACGGCAATCCTCCAGCAGACGTTGGCTGTCCCACGGCAATGGCGCGATACGCGGGTGGGCCTCCGCCAAAGGCCGGATGATTTTCCAGGAATTTCCAAGGCCCGGCTTCATCCATGTGGTCGATCGCGAAAGGCATCAGAACTCGGTTTGGGATGGGTCCTGTATCCGTCGAGTAACGGCCACTCGATCCGTGTCCTGCCCAGACGGTTCCCGGCCGACGTCAGCCGTCTCATTTCGTGGTATCATCTTCGGTCCACCCGTTTCGTCAGGATCGCCCATGTGCTTCCGAACGCTGACCCTCATCAGCGGCCTGCTCAGCGCAGCCGCCGTCGAGAACGAGGCGACCAAGCTCGCCGTGCCCAGCGGCCTCCCGGTCGGACCGGAAGGTGTCGAGGTCGGACTCGCATGGGAAGGCAGCCGCGCGTCCCGGGCCTTCGATACCACCGGCAAGGTCAGCGATCGCGGGGGCACGTCCAATTCCACGACCGTCACCGCCTCGGTGGTGGTCGGAGTGATCCCGCGCGCGGACCTCGGACTGGCGGTTGGCTGGGCGACGGTGCGGGATGACGCCTCCTTTGCTGAGACCAGCAGCGGCCCAACCGAAGCGGTGCTCGCCTCCACCATCCTGCTGGCCGAGGACACGACCTGGGCCATCGCCATCATCCCCCACATCGACCTGCCGATCCGGCGCGCCGTGCCCGAGGACCGTCCGACTACCGGGGCGACCGACACCGCGTATGGCATCACGGCGGCAGCGACGTGGGAACAGGGCGGATTCACTAGCAATTTCGCGCTCGGAGGCACCCGCCACACTGGGGCCACAGCGCAAGCCAGCCGGGGCGGCCTCGATGCCGGACTGGCGGGTGGCTATGTGCTGACGCCGTGGCTCCAGGTCGAGGCGGACGTGGTCTACGCCTGCGAGCTCCTGGTCGACCACAGTCCGTCCTGGTCGGTGAAGGGGTTCGCCGGCTTCCAGATCCCGACCCCGGCGTGGCGCGGCTCGATCGGCGTCAGCCGGACGCTGCTGGGGCGGCAGACGGATCTCGCATCCGCGCTGACCGCTTCGATCACCCGGATCTGGTAGGTCGCGACCGATCGGAGCGGACCGCTTCCGGCGCGCGGCCGAAGCCCTAGAAACCCGCCATGCCGCCGATCCGCGTCCTGCCCAGCCTGCTCTCCGCCGACTTCACCCGCCTGGGCGAGGAGCTCCGCCGCTGCGAGGTTGCCGGCGCGCGCGTCCTGCACGTCGACGTGATGGACGCGCACTTCGTCCCCAACCTGACGCTGGGGCCGTTCATCGTCGCGCACATGCGCAAGGCGACCAGACTCGAACTCGATGTCCACCTGATGATGACGGATCCCCTGCGTTATGCCGAGGATTTCCGCAAGGCCGGAGCGGATGCGATCACCATCCATGTCGAAGCGGTCGGCCCGCGCACGATGGCGAAGGCGATCCAGCAGGTGCGCGCCACCGGGGCCAAGGTCGGGCTGGCGTTCAACCCTGACACCGATCCGCGCCTGTGGTTCCGCTTCATGGACCAGGTCGATCTGGTGATGTTCATGACCGTCTATCCCGGCTTCGGCGGCCAGGCGTTCATCCCCGAGGTGCGCGACTTCATCCGCGCCACCCGGGCGCGCTTTCCAAATCTCGACATCCAGGTCGACGGCGGCATCGGCCGGAGCACCGCCGCCGACGTGGTCGCGGACGGCGCCAACCGCCTGGTCTGCGGCAACGCGTTCTTCAGCGATGCGGATCCGGCGGCATTCGTGCGCGATCTTGAGGCGCTGCGCCGATGACCGCACCCAGCGATATCCGCCGTACCGATCTGGAAGCCGGCGAAGCGGCCAGTCTGGCGCCGTATGCGATGACCGCTGCAGCCAGCCGGGGGCGCGATCATGCGCACCAGGACGATCCCTGGCGCACCGCCTTCCAGCGTGACCACGATCGCATCATCCACAGCCGGGCCTTCCGCCGCCTACAGTACAAGACCCAGGTCTTCCCCAACGACGAAGGTGATCTCTTCCGCACCCGCCTGACCCACACGTTGGAGGTCGTGCAGCTGGCGCGTAGCGCCGGACGGCGCTTGGGGCTGAATCCGGATCTCATCGAGTGCGTCGGCCTGGTGCACGACCTCGGCCATCCGCCCTTCGGCCATCGCGGCGAGGCGATGCTGGCGGAACTGATGGCCGATCACGGCGGCTTCGAACACAACCGCCAGGCCCTGCGCACGGTCGAGGAGCTCGAAGTCCGGTATCCCGATTTCCCGGGCCTGAACCTGACCTACGAGGTGCGCGAAAGCATCGTCAAGCACGGCAGCGATCGCGATCCCGCGCGCATCCCGCAGCGCTTCCATGCCAGCGACGCCGCATTGCTGGAAGCGCAGCTGGTCGACGAGGTCGACTCGATCACCTACGACTGCCACGATCTCGACGACGGCCTGCGCGCCGGCTACATCGACCCGGACGCGGTACAGGAGGTTCCGCTCTGGCAGGCCGCCTGGCGCGAGGCCGCCGAGGCCAGCCCGCGTGCGACCGCGCCCAAGCTCATCGCCGACCGCGCCCTGCGCATCCTGCTCGACGCGATGCTGGGCGACCTCATCGACACCTCGCGCAGCCTGCTTGCGGCGAAGGGCATCACGACCCTGGGCGACGTGCGCGCCGCACGCGAACCCCTCATCCAGCCCAGCCCGAGCATGCGCGAGGCGAAGCAGGTGCTGGAACGCTGGCTGTTCGCCAACCTCTACCGCCACTGGCAGGTGAACCGCAAGTTCCACCTCGCCCAGCGCATCGTCGCCGACCTGTTCGCCTTCTTCACCGCCCACCCCGACAGCCTGCCGCCCGAGCACGCCCAGCGCGCCGCCGGCGCCGGCCTGCACCGCGCCGTCGCCGACTACATCGCCGGGATGACCGACCGGTTCGCCGGAGATGAGCACCGGCGGCTGTGCCGGTAGTTCGCCCGACAGCCGACATTCCCCTATGCACACCACCATCACCGCCCACGGCGCCGTCCCTGGCCGCCTCGCCTCCACCTCCATCCAGGCCGCGATCGACGCGGTCGCTGCTGACGGCGGCGGCATGGTCCTGGTACCCCCGGGCGAATGGCTGACCGGGATGATCCGCTTGAAGGATCGGGTGCGGCTGCACCTGGATGCGGGCGCGGTGCTGCGCGCTTCAGGCCGGATCGAGGACTACGCCCAGCGCGAGGAATTGCAGCAGGCGCCGTATTGCGACGTCAGCGGTTCAGGCCACGGAAAGTTTCACCTCATCCTGGCTGATCACTGCCGCGACATCGCGATCACCGGGCAGGGCCGGATCGATGGCAACGGCACCGCGTTCTACACCCCCGGACCGGCGCTGAGCTGGCCGCTCGCGACCGACAACAAGCGGCGCATGCGTTCGTGTGTCGAGATCAGCCACTGCGCCAACGTCGTGATCGAGGACGTGACCATCGGCAACACCTGCAACTGGACCTTGCACCTGCACGAATCCGATACCGTACGCGTACGCGGCGTGCGCATCGACAATCCGGGCAACGCGCCCAACGCCGACGGCATCGACATCGGCGGCTGCCGCGGCGTCACCATCAGCGACTGCCATATCAATACCTGCGACGACGCGATCTGCCTGAAGACCTATCCGGGTGGCCGCAGCTGCGAGGACATTGCGGTGAGCAACTGCGTGATCCGCACCCATTGCGTCGCGCTCAAGCTCGGCTGCGTGGAATCCTTTGCCGACATGCGCAACGTGGTGTTCAGCAACTGCACCGTGCGCGGCAGCCACCGCGCGGTTGGCATCTATTCGCTCCATGGCGGCCACATCGAGAACATCCAGGTCGTCAATGTGGTCTGCGACACCTGCCTGCCGCTGATGTTCACCCGCCCGATCCACCTCGATGTGCGCTGCAAAACCCCCGGCACCGGCTATGGCTCGATCCGCAACGTGCTGATCGCCGGACTCACCGCGACCACCACCGGCCGCATCCTGCTGACCGCCGCGCCGGGCGTCACCGCATCCGACATCCGCCTGCGCGACATCACCCTGCGCTATGTCGCCATCGATGATCCGGCCATCCGCGGTGCGGTGGTCGGCGGCGGGCAGTTCTCCAACGCCAATCCGTGGGCGCGCAGCGAACGTGCGGCGCTGGTGGCCGAGAACATCCAGGATCTCGATATCCACGGCTTCAACGTCCGCTGGCCCACGGATCCGACCCCGAGCGCCTGGCGCTTCCCGCAGAAGATGGCCAACGGCGCCCACGATCTCTATCTGCCCGCCGACTGGGGCGAGGATACCGAATTCCCTTTCGCCGCCGTGAGCGCGCGCGGCCTGCGCGGCGGCCGGCTGGTCAGCGCCGGCTTGACCGGACGTGGCGGGGCCCAAGCGGTGCGGAATGAAAACTGCCAGGATTTCAGCGTCGTCTGACGCTTCAGGCCGTGGCGTCGAGGCCACTGCCGATCGCCACCGCCGGTGCGTAGGCGCGACGGATCTGCTCCGGCTTGTCGGCATTCGGAATCGCTGAGTCCGGCTTCGCTGCACGGCTCGGACTGCCGTCCTGCCTGCCGCCGTTCAGCTTCGCGGCGGTTTCCTCGCGCAGTTGCTGCCGTGCGGCCGCTTCGATCTGGGAGGCCTGGGATGCCACCGCCATATCCTGCGACGAAGGATCCGCCGGAGCGAGCGCGGCGGCGCGCACACGCTGCATCTTGGCGATGGTCGCGGCAGGATCGCGTTCGCTGCCCATGTCGATCGAAACCTCGCCGCCGACGGCGTAGCGCTTGCCGTCGGGGCCGGTCTCGTAGCTGAAGCTCGCAGCTCCGGCGAGGCCTCCGCCGGCAGCCTGGTGCGCGGCCTCGTGCATCCGCACCTCGCGGTCGCGCGCGGCCAGCTCGGCGGTCTCCTGCTGCTTGGCGGGGTCGTCGGCCTCCTCAGCGCCTGCCGCCGGCTTGTCAGCTTGCCCTGGATCGGACGCGGATGGCTGCCAGGAGTCGCGGCGCTGCTGCCCCAGGACTGGCGCTGGTTCAGGGCTGGCATCCGCCTCGGACCCGGTCGATGCTCCCGCTGGCGGCAGTACATGCTGGCCCGCCGGCCAGGAATTGCGCGGCCCGAAGATGGCACCCAGGTCCATACCCTGAGGATACCCCGGAACCGAGGCCGGTGGCAACTGGCGATTCCGCGATCAGCCCCGGGCCGAGATCCCATCCACCGCGACGACGCGCTCCTGCCCGTCGACGCGGCCGAAGCGCAGGACCTCGGTCGGGCACGCCTGGATGCAGGCGGAACAGCGCACGCATTCGGGATCCTGCATGTGGTCGCCTTTGTTGGCGAAATTCATGATGTCGATGCCCTGGTGGCAGACCGTGGTGCAGGCATTGCACGAGATGCACTTCTTCTGCTCGACCACGATGCGGAAGCGGCTGAAGCGGGCGTAGAGGTGCATCAGCGCCGCGAGCGGACAGGCGAAGCGGCACCACACCCGGCCGGAGTAGGCGAAGTAGAGGCCGGTGCCGAGCGCGCCGGCGAGGAAGTAGTCGACCACCGGCTTCCAGCCATGGACGAGCGCCTGCTGCCCGATCGCCGTCGTCCAGCCCCAGCCGGTGAGCCAGGACGCCACGCGCAGCAGCAGCAGCAGCGCCACGACGGCGAGCAGCACCTGGCCGACCAGGTTGAGGCGGTTCCAGAACCGGCCATGCGGCATCTTGTGACGGTGACGATCACCCAGCGTCTCGGACAGGGCGCCGCACGAGCACAGCCAGCCGCAGTAGGCGCCCTTGCCCCAGCGCCAGACGATGAGCGGGATGATCACGAACGTCTGGATCAGGCTGATCGCCAGCCACCAGCCCAAGGGCTGGCTGGTGAAGACGTTCCAGACGAAGAGCGGCCACGCGAGCAGGAATCCGTACGCCCGCCAGTATTCACGCCCGTTGGCGTCGTAACTGGCGGCCGGAAACAGGTTGTCGGCCACGGTCTTCCCCCAGCCGCTGTCCCAGGCGCCCTGATGGCCAAGCCACGGCAGGATGATCTCGGGCAGCAGGAAGAGCGGCAGGCATTGCACCAGGATCAGGGTCGTGGTCTGCAGTCGCACGTACGGCGTGCGCCGGCGTTGCATGCGGTCGAGTCCGAAGGCCAGGACGACCAGGGAATAGAGCAGGGCGATGAAGAAGCCGATGCCGTTGCTGGCCGAGGCGACCACGGTGAACCACAGACCCTTGGCGCTTTCCGCCAAGGCACCGCCGGCGCAGGCGTGCAGACCGGCAAGATGGTCGCGGGCGACCTGGGCCGGGTTCCACCATTCATGGCCGAACAGCCCGAACACCTTCATCGCATAGAGCAGGATGATCGCGGCGAAGAACGCGCCGAGTCCCAGCCACACCGCCACCGAGCGTTCGCCCCGGATCGGCACTCCGCTCCTGCGGAAGAAGTCGAGCGGCGGCTCGCGGCCGATGAGCGCGAGCACCGCCTGGTTGGGCAGGCGTTCGCGCGCACCCGCGCTGGCGATCTCGACCGCTTCGGCGGTGATGCGCTCGATCGTCGTGCCGAGCTTGAGGCGCAGGCCGCCGCCGCTTCCCAGGGTTCCGCCGCCGGCGAGGGCGAGGACGCGGGCCGCATTTTCGGGCTTCGCCTTGGCCAGATCGCCGCCGCGATGCACGAGGGTCACGCGCGCGCCGGCTTCCGCGCAGGCGATGGCGGCCTCGCAGGCGCTGTCGCCGCCACCGGCCACGAGCAGCTCCTGGCCCTGATGGTGCCTGGGATCGTGCAGGCGGTTGACCACCTTGGGCAGATCCTCGCCGGGCACGCCCAGGCGGCGGAAATTGCCGCTGCGGCCGATCGCCACGATCACCCGCCGCGCGAGCACCGGCGCATCATCCTTCACCATCACCGCGAGCGACGCACCGCGCCGTTCGATGTGGGTGACGTTGGCCAGGCGCAGCGGCAGCTCGCGACCGGCGAGCTGCCGTTCGAGCTCCGCCAGGAGATCCTCCTTCACCGTCGCCGCGACCTGCAAGGCGCCGGCTGGTCGCAGGTCGGTCGGATAGGTGAAGATCGGCTTGCCGGCCGGGAAGTTCGCCAGCGTCGCCAGACGCTGGTTCGACTCGAAGATGGCGAAGCGCAGTCCGCTGCCGGCGATCTCGACCGCCGCCGCCATCCCGGCCACGCCGCCGCCGATGATCGCGACATCGAGCATGTCCGCGCCGGCGCCCTGGTCTTCCCCAGCCAATTCGCGGCGGCAGCGCTGCGCCGCCTTGGCCCCGGAATCGAGCGCGAACTTCAAGAGCGGCACCCCGGTGAGGTCGCCCACCACGTAGAGGCCGGGCACGCGGGTGCTGCCGTCCGCCGCGACCTCCGGCAGGCGTTCCGGCACGCCGGCCGGCCAGCGCAGGTGCAGCCAATGCGCGAAGCGGGCGAGCGGATTGCCCGGTGCAACGGACGCGGAAGAGGCGAGGGAGGTCATGGCGATCCTTCGCGGCAGGCGGGCGAGGTCAGGAATCCGGCCGCGCTCGCGGCTGCCAGATCGGCGACGTCATCGCAGTCGGCCAGCACCGCGCCCGCGCCGTGCGCCACCCCGGCTGCGTCCAGCCGCAGCCGGCTAGAAGCCAGGATGTGCGCGCTGGACCAGGGCAGCGCGTCATCGGCGATGAGCGGCACCAGGGCCGGATCGCGGCAGGCCACGCCCCAATAGCCGCCGTCCTCGGCCGGGCCGAAGGCGACGGGGAAGTGCTGCAATTTCCTGGCAAGATCCACCAGATGATCCGGGCGCAGGCCAGGGCAGTCGGTGCCGATCACCACCACCCGGTCGGCCTCTGCGAAACCCCAGGCGAAAGCGGCGGCGATGCGCGTACCCAGGCCGCCCTCGGGTTGCGGTCGGCGCGGCAGATGCTCCAGCCCCGTGCCCGCCCAGGCGGACTCGGCCCCGCAGGCGAGCAGCCGCAGCGGTCCCGGCCAGCCGGCCAGCGTCGTGGCGGCGATCGCCAGCAGTTGCCGGTAGACGGCGAGCGCTCCGTCGGCCCCGAGCCCCGCCGCCAGGCGCGTCTTCACCCGGCCCAGCTCGGGGGCGCGGGCGAGGATGACGAGGGCGGCTTCAGCCATGCGCCGCCCCTGGGGAACCAGCCGCCGGCAGCGCACACGAACGACGGCAGCGCACGCCCTCGACCGCCAGCAGCACCATCGCGGGCCAGTGCGCGAGGACGGTCACCCACGGCGTTTCCGTCCAGCCGCCGACCTGGGCCATGCGGATTCCGTGCAGCCAATAGAGGCCGGCGCTGGCCGTCCACAGGGCCAGGGCCCAGGAACGCGTGAACGGCAGCAGCGCGACCAGGACCAGGAAATACCAGGGATGCAGCGTCGGCAGGCAGATGAGCAGCATCGCCAGCGACCAAGCGACCGTCGTCGGCAGCGTGGCCTGCGCGCGCCAGCGCCAGACCAGGGTCAGGGTCGCGACGAGCGCCAGACCGAGGCCGAGCCGCACCGCCGGTTCGACGTATTCCGGGGCCAGGATCGCACGCAACGCCCAACGCAGGCCGGGATCGAGCACGCCGTGGAAATGGCGGTCGCCGCCAAAGGTGAGGAAACTCGCGGCCAGTCCGGATCCGGCGGCGGCGAACGGCAGGAAGGCGAGCACCGGCAGCACCGGCAGCAGCCACCAGCCGCGCCAGCGCCCGGCGTACAGCACCGGCAGGAGGGCGACCACCGCGAACGGCTTGGCGAGGCAGGCGAGCGCGGTCAACCCGGCCGCGAGGCGGTGCCGCACGCTGCTCGCCGCCAGCACGGCGGCGAGCAGCAGCACGCACAGGATCAGATCGTTGTGCGACTCGCCGCTACCGAAGATCGCCAGGACCGGATTCCAGGCCACGATAACGATGTGCGCAGGCGGCTGGCCGAATCGCAGCAGCAGCGCGAGCGCCAGAGCGATGACCGCGAGCGCACCGAGCACGCCCGCGACCCGGAATCCCGCCTTCGCGGCGTGTCCGGGCAGGTCCGGCGAGACGGCCGCGACCGCCGCCTGCACCGCCAGCGTCACCGGCGGATAGATCGCGGTCATGTGCGGATGGTTGACCTCGGCCGCGACCTGCGGCGGCACGAGCGCCGAGGCGCGCGGATCCGCCGGCGCGATCGCGAACGGGTTCTGCCCGGCCAGGATCTGGCGTCCCTCGACGAGGTAGCGGTTCACGTCGTCGGACTGGTACAGGCCGCACGCGACCACCTGCAGCGCGACCCCGACGCCGAGGATCCAGGCGAGGCCGAGCCGGCCGGGCGGTCGCACCCGCACGCAGGCGAGGGCGATCAGGCAGCACGCGCCCATGAGCAGCGCCAGGCCCGAAAAGAGCAGGGGTTCCTGCAGCCACGACGCGTCACGCGCGGCGAGCACGCCGAGGCTGATGAGGGCGATCGATCCGAGCGGGATCAACGGCCACCACCGGAACAACGACGCGGCGGGTGGCGTACCCAGGTCGTTCCCGCCTGCGACGTTCATGGCCTGGCCGGACGGTCCTGCGGATCGTGCTGGGCCCAATAGGCGAAACGGCGGACCTGCCTCAGCGTCAACGCGGATCCGTCGGCCTGGACCCAGCCGAGCAGGGTGTACGGCGCCTGGGCCAGGACGGTGAGGCGATCCTCATGGTCGCCGCGCCGGACGGTCACCGTGATGGCGGCGATCGCGACCGGTTTCTGCGGATCGCGCACCGTCTGCGCGCTGCCGCTGACCACTGCGGCCACCGGCGTGGTGTCGACCGCGCGCGCCTCGATCTGGCTCGGAACCACGCGCAGGTTCAGCGCCGGCATCCCCGCCGCGACCCAGGCCCGCGCCCACCACCACAGGCTGTCGGCAGGCACCGCGTCGGCGCCGAGAGAGAGGGGCTGCACGAGATCGCCGTGGCCGTCGAAATAGCTGCTCACCCGCAACGGGCCGCCGTTGACCCAGGATTTGCCAGCCGTGCCGCACCATTCGTGGCTGGTGATGAACCAGCGCAGCGGCAGACCGTCGGCCTGGCGCACGAGCTGGAACGAGGACTGGTCGTAGCGGTAGACGCCGGTCTGGAAGCTGCGGATCCATTGCAGTTTCAGCACCGGCACCACCGGCGCCGTCGCGCCAGCGGATTTCACCTGGCGCTGCGGATCCATGCCTTCTCGCACCGCGATCAGGGTGGCGCTGCCAGGATGCAGGTTGCCGTAGCGGAACTGCGTGAGGTCGTAGTCGGCGACCTCGGCCAGGCCGTCCTCCCAGCCGGTGCTGAGCCAGGGCGACGCCAGCGCCAGACCGCCGGGTGGCGCCTGCGGACTGGCGAGCGGCGGGGGCGGAGCGATCAGCGGCTGGGCGCGCGCGACCTCGCCCGCAGCAGCGGAAGAGGCCAGGACGACAACGCAGGCGATGGCGGAAGCGGATCTCATGGTTTCCCCCTTTTGAGGTCGCGGCTGAGGTTCAGCGTCCAGTCGTAGGTGAAGAACTGAAGCGGCGAATCCCCAGCCAGGGCCTGGGCCACCGCGCCGGCCGGGGCCCGCGCGCGCAGGAAGGCGCGCACGCCGCCGGCAGTGCCGGCGGCGAAATCCCCGGCGAACCAGTCCAGGATCGGATTGACCCGCAGGACGCCGTCGTCCAGGCGCAGGTGCTGGGCGCTGGCGACGAAGTCCCGTGCAGCGGCTTCCAGCTGGGATTCCAGCGTGGCGGCGAGGTACGGCCTGGCGGCCAGCGCCGGACAGGAGCGCGAGGCGCAGTTGATCGCGAAATGGATGCGCGGTTCGCCGAGCGGACGCAGCAGCGCATGCTCGATCGCATCCAGGCTGTGCCAGGTGCCCGCCACCTCGAAACGCCAGGATTTCCAGGCGCTCTCCTGACCGATGCCGGCCGAGGTGATGCTCCAGGCCGGCCAGCGCGCGCTGTCCTCGGGCAGGCGGGAGCGCACCAGATCCAGGGTCAGCGCGTTGTAGGCGTTGATGTACAGCGCCAGGCGCTCGCTCCGCCCGACCGGCACCTGGGCGCGGGCGAGCTGCACCCGGTAGCGGTCGAGCTCGGCATGGTCGCGCCGCAGTTCGCCGTAGTCGACCCCATCAGCCTTGACCACCCGCGCCAGCACCCCGGCCAGCAGCGCATGCTCGGCATCCAGCGCCGGCGCGACCACGGCCGGGGTGGGCACGTCCTCCACCGCGACGAGCGTGGCCGCTGCCGCGAAATAACCGATTAAAAATCGCAAGTGCGCCCCAGATGCAAGGCGGGAGGAGGGAGTGTGGCAGCGCCACATGACCGACGACCAACGCCGCAGATGGGGTGCAATTGCGATTTTTTGCCTCATCGCACTGCCACCGCGCCGGTGCAGCTCGAGCCGCAACCGGCGGTGCAGGCCAGGCAGTGCGCCCCCATCGCCACCGGCGCGTCGACCAGCCGGCCCGGTGTGACAGCCCACAGGAAGCGCGGCGCGGCGCCGCCCAGGGGGATATCCTGGGCGAGGTTGAAATCGCAATCGAACAGGCGCCCGTCGTGGTCGACGCTGAGCGTCGTCCGGCACATGAGTCCGGCGAGGGTGGCGGGATTGTACGCGTCGCGCAGGCGCTGCTCGTAGAGCTCCAGCTTGCCGGTCTGTGCGAGAAAGCGCCGGAAACGGGTGATCGGCACGTTGGCCAGGCACCACAGTCCGGTGAAGACGATGCCCCAGTCCTCGCCCAGACGGCGGCGGTAGTCGGCTTCCAGCGCCTCCTGCTGCGGCGGCAGTCCCGCCCCGCCGGGATTGTAGACCAGGTGCAGCGGCAGATGCGGATCGAGCCCGTAGCCGACCGCGTTGAGCTGGCGCAGCCCCTGGATCGAACGGTCGTAGACGCCCTTCCCGCGCTGCTTGTCGACGTTCTCATGCAGATAGCACGGCATGCTCGCGACGACGTGGACGCGATGGCGGGCGAGGAAGTCCGCGAGGTCCTCCTGGCGCGGCTCCTGCAGGACGGCGAGGTTGCAGCGGTCGATGATCTCGGCCCCGATGCCCTCGGCCGCGGTCACCAGCTCACGGAAGCCTCCGATCAGCTCCGGCGCGCCGCCGGTGAGATCCACCGTGCGCGGCCGGTGCTGCTGCATCCAGGCGATGATCCGCTCGCGCACCTCGGGCCGCATCTTCTCGCTGCGCTTCGGCCCGGCTTCGACATGGCAGTGGGTGCAGGCGAGGTTGCAGAAGCGGCCCAGGTTGAGCTGCAGGGTCAGCAGTTCGTCGCGCCGGACGGGTTCCCCCCAGGGCGGGGTCCACGCCGCCCGGGCCGAGGCGGACGTGGCGGGCGGAGCAGGAGGCGACGGATCGTTCATGGCGGTTGGTCGGGGCTGGGGGATGGACCTTACACCGGACACGACGCCGCGCCGGTACGATCCCTGCGCTCGGGGATCTAGCAGGGGGCAGCGCCGCGACTACCCTCCGAGCCGCCAAGGTGGACACGACGCGATGGCGGCCAAGCGGCCGTTTCCTGCCGCGATCACCGGATTCCAAGGATCCTCCGCGATGACCGATGCCCGCAGTCCGGCGCCCCCCACCGCCACCGGCACCCTGGCGCGCGTCTGCGCGATCATGCCGGCGCTCAACGAGGAGGGCTCGATCGCCGCCGTGGTGCGGGGATTGATCGCCGCCGGCGTCGGCCGGGTCATCGTCGGCGACAACGGCAGCACCGATGCGACCGCTGCGGTCGCCCGCGCCGCCGGGGCGCTGGTGGTGCCCGCCCCCCGGCGCGGCTACGGCTCGGCCTGCCTCGCCGCCCTCGCCGCCGTACCGGCGGATGCGGTCGCGGTGGTGTTCTGCGATGCGGATGGCGCCGACGACCTGGAGCGGCTCGATGCGGTCTGCGGCCCGGTGCTGCGCGGCGAGGCGGATCTGGTCATCGGCAGCCGCGCCCTGGGGCGCGCCGAACGCGGCGCGCTCACCCCGCCGCAACGCGCCGGCAACCTGGTCGCGACGCTGCTCCTGCGCCTGCTGTTCTGGCAGCGCGTCACCGACCTCGGCCCGTTCCGCTGCGTGTCCACCGCCGCCCTCGCGCGCCTGGGCATGCGCGATCCCGCCTATGGCTGGACCGCTGAAATGCAGACCAAGGCGCTGCGGCTCGACCTGCGCTACCGCGAAGTCGCGGTCGATGCGAAGGTTCGTACCGCCGGCGAATCGAAGGTCAGCGGACGCTTTCTGCCCGTCTTCAAGGCCGGCTGGGCGATCCTGAGCACCATCGTGCGCTACCGGTTCGCCCGCATCGCGCCGTCCAGCCTATGAACTTCACCGCTACGCGGCGTTCCGGCCGGGCCGGAAGGACCGGCTTCGCCGTCCCAAGCCCTTGTTTGTCCGGGGGCTGCCCGCCCCCGTAACGCGCCTGCGGCGCTCCCCCGTGATCAGCCCGACGGCTGCTCACCCCCAGGTGGCGATCATGGCTTGGGTCGAATGCCGGCCATTCCCGCTTCCAGTTCGGCGAAACCAGCCAGTGCCGCCTGCACGTCGTCGATGATGGCACGGGCGAGGCCGGCCGGGTCTGCACCGGCTCCTGGGAGATCGCCTTTGCCTTTTGCACGCTGTCCCGGCTGACCCGCATGGCTTTGGCGGCTTGGGCCTGTGACATTGCCTGAATTCCGGCAATGTCAGTTCGTGCCCCCCGCCCCAGCTTCGCCAACTCGCTCGCGATCCTCGCCCGCTGCTCGTCCGGCAGGTGCCGCCCCCGGCGCCTGGCACAACGGAAGAGATGGGAAGCGAAACCACCCCGGCACCCCCCGATTGTTAGCACATCGTTGGCACGTCGGGCCGGCAATCGCACTTGGTCAGTCCGTCAAAAAACGAAAAAACCCAGGTTTTATCCTGGGCGTTCGTGCTGGGGACCTAGACGGGGGTCGAACCCGCGACCTCAAGAGCCACAATCTTGCGCTCTAACCAACTGAGCTACTAGGTCCGTGGCGGTTGGGGGTGCGGAGCATAGATCCGTCCTTTGGGGGTCAAGCGTGCGGAGAAAACCGGCTTTCCGTGTCGAACCAGATCAGCGGTAGCGGGCCTGCCAGCCGCCGACCATCAGGGCGATGGCGGAGGCGAACAGGACGATCCAGCCGAAGCCGTAGGAGATCGATGGCTTGAGGGCGGCGACCATGGCGGAGGCGAACGGGTCGGCGGGATCTCTGCTGGCACCGGAACCCATCCCGGCCATCATGTTCTCGGCGTCGCTGATCCCGCCGATGAGCAGGATGAATCGCAACGTGAGGATGGCCAGCGCCGCCCCGGCGGCCGTGGGGATCCTGGTCCACTGCCCGGTCAGGGCGAAAACGCCGGCCACCACCGCGCAAATGACGCTTGCCGAGGCCCACCAGCCGCTGCAGGTCCAGAAGTCCAGGTTCATCGACATGCCCGGCATGCCGATCGAGATCATCGGCAACCAGGCACCTCCGATCAGGCCCAGGATGCCGCCGTAGAGGAGCAGGTCGGTGCGGTCGATGCTGCCACCCATCGCCCCGCTGGCGGCCGTGGGGGATCCGCCGGGCCGAAACCGGGAGGCGGTGTCGGGTTCGGGTTCCCACCCGAGATCGCGCACGGCACGTTCGGCCTCGGCACGGGTGGCGCAGTCGAAGTTGAAGACGCGAGTCAGGCCGCCGACACGGGTGGCGTTGATCCGATAGGAGGGCATGGGGGAGGATACCCCGGGTTCTCAACCGCGACAAAACCGGGTTTGCCGGCCTGAACGGGTTTGCGCTCCAGATGTCCGGGACACGCCGACCGACCGGTTGGAAACCGGCGGTCCCAGGCGCAAGCGTTCACGCCACCCGGCCGCGTCGAAGCGCCAGCGTGCCGGCCGGGCGGTCAGTGCCGGAAGTGGCGCACGCCGGTGAAGACCATGGCGACGTTGGCCTGGTCGGCGGCGGCGATCACGGCGGCGTCGCCGCGCGAGCCGCCGGGCTGGACCACGGCGGTGACTCCGGCCTGCGCCAGGGTCTCCAGACCGTCGGGGAAGGGGAAGAAGGCGTCGCTGGCTGCAACGGTGCCCTGGGCGCGCGCGCCGGCGAGGCGCACGGCGATGGCGGTGCTGTTGACGCGGCTCATCTGGCCCGCGCCGGCCCCGACGAGTTCACCGGCCTTGGCAAGGCAGATCGCGTTGGATTTGAGGTGCTTGCAGACGAGCCAGGCGAAGGCGAGGTCGGCGAGCTCCGCCGCGGTCGGGGCGCGCTTCGTCACGACCTTCAGCCCGGCAGGATCCCAGCCGGCGGTGTCGTAGTCCTGCACCAGCAGGCCGCCGAGGACGTTCTTCACGTAGCGCGCCCCGGCGGGCACGCCGGTCCAGGCGCCCAGCGCGAGCAGGCGGACGTTGGCCTTCCACTTCGGCTTGGTGGTGAGGATCGCCAGGGCCTCGGGGGTGAACCCGGGGGCGATGACGACCTCGACGAAATCGCGCGGCACCATCGTCGTCGCGGTGGCGGCGTCGACCTCGCGGTTGCAGGCGATGATGCCTCCGAAGGCGGCCTGGGGATCGCCGTCGTAGGCCCTGGCGAAGGCGGTGGCGAGATCCGCCGCGACGGCGCAGCCGCAGGGGTTGGTGTGCTTGATGATCGCGCAGGCGGGCTGGGCGAACTCATTGACCAGGCACCAGGCCGCATCGGCGTCCATCAGGTTGTTGTAGGACAGTTCCTTTCCATTGAGCTGTTTCAGTCCCGCGACGCCGGTCGCGCCGGGGGTGCGGATGCCGTACAGGGCGGCACGCTGGTGCGGGTTCTCGCCGTAGCGCAGATCCTGGACCTTCTTGAGCGGCAACGCGCATTCGCCTGGGAAAATCTCGCTTTCCACCGTGGGGGCGCCGGCCGCCCCGGCAAGACGGGTGAGTTCATCGGCGATCAGGGCATCGTAGCGCGCGGTGGTGCGGAACACCGTGCGGGCGCAGCGCTGGCGGAACTCCAACGTGGTGTCGCCGCCATGGGCGTCGCATTCCGCCAGGCAGCGCGCGTAGTCGGCGGGGTCGACGAGGACGGTGACGAAGGCGTGGTTCTTCGCCGCGCTGCGCAGCATCGACGGGCCGCCGATGTCGATCTTCTCGATCTTGTCGGCGGTGGTCGCACCCGGCTTGTCGCAGGTGGCCTCGAACGGGTAGAGGTTCACCGCCACCAGGTCGATCATCCCGATGCCGTTGGCGCGCGCGGATTCGAGGTGATGCGCGTCATCGCGCACGCAGAGCAGGCCGCCGTGGATCTTGGGGTGCAGGGTCTTCACCCGGCCATCCATCATCTCGGGGAATCCGGTGTATTCCGCGACCTCGATCACCGGCAGGCCGGCGTCCTTGAGCGCCTTCCAGGTTCCGCCGGTCGACAGCAGCTCGACTCCGCGCTGGTGCAGCGCCTTGGCGAAATCGACGATCCCCGTCTTGTCGAAGACGGACAGGAGGGCGCGGCGGATGGGCATGGTGGCCTTTCGCCAGCCGCTGGCGGCTGGGCAGGCGCGGCATGCTCGGGGTCATGGGGGGGCGTCAAGCCTGACCCCTCATCGTCACCGACCGGGACCGTCCAGGACCACCGTGGATTGGATGGCAAAGTGGTCGGAATGCTCGTTTCTGAAGATCCGATAATCCTTTTGCGGCATGGTCTGCGGGGAGAGGATCCGGTCGATCCGGCGAGAAGGTTCGCTAGCGAATCTGGTCACCCTGGCGTGCTGATTGCGCTCGATATCGAAGGTCGGTTCCTTGAGCGCACGGCCTGGATCGATGAAACGTTCCAGCGATTTCGCCTCCGCATCGTCGTCACCGAAGTTGAAATCCCCGACCATCAGGAAGCGGCCGTCCGCACCGTCGGCAAGGATCGTCTTCACCTGCTCGATCCGGCGCTCGGTGTCATCAAGCATGCTGTCGAGATGGACATTGTAGATCACCAGATTGCCCGCGGCGAGCTTCACCGTGGTCTTGAGCGCCTTCCGCTGCATCCGCGTCGGCAGGCGAAGGTACGACGGGGCAACCGTCTCCAATCGGGTCAACGTCAGGTTCCCATAGCCTTCCTGTACGTCGCCCTGGATCGCAAACTTGGAGTTCCGGAATCGCTCCGTAAGCATGCGTTGGAAAGCCGGGGTGACCTCCTGCAGGCAGATGACATCGACATCGGCATTGGATAAATCCTCGAGAATCAATCGGTATCGCCGATCGAGTCCCGTGCCATCGTCAAACCAGACATTGTAGGAACGGACGGTGAGTTCCTGGGCATTGATCTGACCAAAACAGAACAGGAGGGTCACCAGCAGGCGAGGTAGGCGGCGGAACATCCGCAGCCAACGGACTGGACTCAAAACCTGAACCCCGTCATCAACGCGAAGGTGAAGCCGCGGATCTCCAGGCGGTCCTTGGCGTTCACCGAGAGGGCGCCGGTCGCGGCATCGGCGCGGTTGCTCAGGCTGACCTCGTGCTGGTAGCGCATCCAGCGGCCGTCGAGGCCGAACTGCCAGGGGCCTCGGGTGGCGACGAGGCCGGCGCGCAGGCCGTATTCGGTGCTGTGGCCGGTGCCGGAGGGCTGGATCGGCAGGCCATTGGCATCGTGGCCGCCGTTGATCACCACGGACGCGAGGCCGAGTCCGGCGAAGGCGCCGGCCTCCAGGTCGAGCCAGGGGGCCTTGCGGAAGCTCTGGACCCAGCCGAGTTCCGCGTCGGCCATCAGGCCCCAGTGCTCGCGGCGGACCCCGGCCTCGGTGGTCTCCATCTCGTGGTAGCCGGTCCAGACGCCGAACGACCAGCGGCCGCCGTTGTCGCCCACTGGTTCACGGCCGAGGAAGGCGAGGCCGATGCGGCGTCCGCCGGGCTGGGGTGCGGACTGGTCAGAGCCGCCCGCGGTATAGGTGATGGTCTCCTGCCCTGAGGTCGGCATGCGCAGATAGAAGAAGCGGATGTCGGTCTCGGGCTGGGGAACCGGTGGCGCGACGCTGCCAGGATCGAAGTCCTCGGCCATCGCCCCGACGCAGGCGAGCAGCGCCGCCGAGCTGATCCGCATCACCGTCCACCGGGCCCGATCGGTCATGGCTCAGAACCGCCAGCCGACGCCGAATGCGAAGGCCGGGCCGCTGAAGGTCACGGTCTGCTTCATCCCGATGTTGCCGGCCGGATCGGCGGTGACGGTGTTGGTGGCGAACTGGTGGTAGAGGTAGCGCGCGTCACCGAAGACCTGGAAGCCGTTGGACAGCGTCCAGGCCAGGCCCGCGCGCAGGCCGACATCGTAGGCCCAGCCCATGCCCTTGGTGTCGCGTTCGAGCCCGTTGGAGTCGCGGTAGCCGGTGGAATGCACGGTGGCGACGCCGAGGCCGAGCATGACGCCGGTCTCGAACTGCACCGGACGGGATCCAAGGCGCCGGGCGTAGCCGATCTCGCCGTCGAGCATGAAGACGCGGAAGCGGTCCGAGGTGTTGGCGGTGCTGTCGATGAAGAGTTCGTGGCTGACGCTGAGGCCCGACAGCATGACGCCGGCGCCACGGTCGGGATTCTCGCTTTCGAGGAAGCCGAGGGTCAGGCGCACCGGGGTCTTGGTCGCCGGGGTCTTGGTGAAGGCGCCTGGGGGCTGGCCGCCGCCGTCGCGCTCGACCGACACCTTGGCGTCCTTGGGCAGCGGCATGGCGGTCAGGCGCCAGTCGGTGTAGGCGGTCAGGCGGTCGGATTCGACCATGGGCGCATCCTGGTTCTCGGATGCGGCGGCCGTGGCGAGACATCCGGCGGCAGCCAGGACGGCGAAGGCGAGGACGATAAGAGGGACGTTGCGCATGTCGGACCCCGGTGCGGTGGGCTGGGCGCTCGGCGTAAGCCCGGGCCACCTGATGTCGAGGCCTGACGTGGTATCCGGTCACCGGGCGTGCGATGCGCCGTGCACCCGCAGACCGCGGCTGCGGCTCGCCGGGCGCGCTGGAAGACGGCGCTTCAGCGGTTCTTGAGCTCGGTGATCACCACCACGGTGATCGCGATCACGATGCTCGCGCCGAGGAGGATCCAGTGCAGGTTGTGGCGGATGTGCTCGCCCAGGGTCTGCGGACGGCTTTCGTGCAACGCCGGATCCACGAAGGCGGCGCTGCTGTCGCGCTGGGGGCTCGGCGTGGTCGACGGAGCCTGGTTCCGGCTGGGCGGCTTGGGGATGCGGTCGGTGTAGGGCCGGCGAGCGGCTTCCAGCGCGGACCCCGTGTTGGATTGCGGCCGGGCGGCCGGCAGCGTCCCGGGGGTGCTGCCCAGGTTCGATGGCGGGTAATGGCTGGAGGTCGGCCGGCGGGCATCGTGGCCGACCACACGCGAACTGGTCGGCAGGGGACGTTCACCGATCCGACGCGAACGGGTGACATCCGATACCACGTTGGCGCTGCTGAGATTGCGCAACGCCTTTTCGCAGGCGAGGATCAGCGCACGGTAGCTGAGGTAGCGGTCGCCCTGCTTCTTCGCCATGGCGTGGAGGACGAGTTCGCGGGTCGCCTGGCTCAATCCGGATTTGTGCAGGCCCGGATCCGGCGCCGGCTTGGTCAGATGCGCATTCATCACCAGACCGGGCGACGGTTCCGGATAGGGGTACCTCCCGGTCAGGAGGTGGAACAGGGTCGCGCCGACGGCGTAGATATCGGCGTGGATATCGATGTCGGCCTCGCCACGGATCTGCTCCGGCGCCATGTAGTGCGGCGTGCCCATCACCGCGCCGGTCATGGTCATCGACTGGTAGTCGGAGCTCACCGATTTGGCGAGACCGAAATCGATGAGCTTCGGGATATCGCCATCATCGACGCCGGCGGTGGCGAAGGGGTCGCCGCCCGTCTTCTGGATGAGGATGTTCGCCGGTTTGATGTCGCGATGGACGAGCCCGGCCTTGTGATGGACGTGCTCCAACCCCTTGGCCACCCCGATCATCACCCGCAGCGCGCTGGCCTCGGCCAGGGCTCCGGTCTTCTTGAGAACCTCTTCCAGGGTCGGGCCGCGCACGAACTCCATCGCCAGATACGGTCGGCCGGCGACATCGCCCGATCCCAGCGCCCGCGCGATGTTGGGATGGTCGAGCCCCGACATGAGGGTGATTTCGCGATGGAACCGGCTGATGAAGTCGTGATGCTCCGCGAATTTGGCGGCGAGCAGCTTGACCGCGGCCTCGCGACCACCGTCATCGACGCCATGGTAGACCTCGCCCATCGCGCCGGCACCGAGCACGCGGGTGACCCGCCAGGGGCCGATGCTGGTCAACGATGGAGCGGTTTCAGGAGCGGGCATGGGGCTGGCTGAGGTGGGGGCAAGGTCACGCCGCGATGCGGCGCAACGTATGCGACGTTATTGGTGGATGCGACGAGGCAACCGGCAATTTGCCGCCGACCCGGCCCAGCCGGGCTAAGTATCGGGATCGACGGGCATTTACTTGAGCCTAGCCTTGCACATTCGCAACACATCGCCGGTACCGGGGGGGTACGGCACGCATCCTCCAGCCAACGCTGCCCGGGTGCTGGAAGCGGTTCCGGTCCATGCGAAACCGGGACTGGATCAGCGGGCTGCGGGGGTTTCCGGCAGCTCGCGGGTTTGCCCCCGTCGACCCGGCCCTAGCATCGCCGCCCGGACCCTATCCATGAGCACCACCATCGAGTTGACCAGCAGCGCCGTCCGGCTCTGCCGCTTTGACGACCAGCGCCTCGTCCAGCTCGAAAGCTGGCCGGTCGCCGAGGGCCAGGATCCGATCGCGGTCCTGCGCGCCGCACCGCTGCCACCGGAACTCGGCAAGGTGCGCGTGGTGCTGGCCCATGATGAACTCCTGCTGCGCACCATGGTGCAGCCTCCGTGCCCGCTGGACCGGCTCGACCGCATCGTGCGCTTCGACCTTGAGGCCGCCGGCGGCGAGGCGGATCCGATCGCGATCGCCTGGCACCGGGTCAAGGTCGGCCTCGGTGACGACTTCCGCATCCTCGCCCTGGTGACCAAACGCAAGCTCATCGCGCAGATCAATGAGGCGCTGGCCGTGCATGGCGCCAAGGCTGCGGCCGTGACCACGCCGCCACTTGGCCTGTGGCACGCACTGCGGCAACAGGAATCGTCCCTCGTGGATCCGGTGGCGGTGGTCGACGTCGGCGGTGCCCGCGTCCATCTTTGCCTGGTGCAGGACGGCGAATTGCTCTTCCTGCGTTCAGTCACGCCGGGCATGGAGGAACTCGTCAAGCAGGTCGCCGAATTGCGCTCCCTCGCCACCACCGATGCGCGGCCGATGATCGCCAAGCTGGGCTCGCGCACGCCGGCGGACCTGCAGGAGCTCATCGATCGCCAGGCCGGCCTGGTCGCCACCGCGATCAGCAACAACCTGCGCTTCGCCAAGGCGCAGCTCCACCTCGACCGCTTCGATCCCAAATTCATCTACCTCGCCGGCGCTGGGGCCCAGGCCCCCGGCTTCGTCGCCGCGCTCGCGGCACGCTCCGGCATCCCGGTACGGATCCTCAACCCGTTCGCCGGCGTCCTCAGTTCGCTGCCGGCGGAAGACCTCGACCGGGTCGCCGCCCTGCCCAGCGCCTGGACGACGACGCTCGGCATCAGCCAGGCGAAGGAGCTGGAACTCGACGCCTGCTCCGAGGAGCGCCTGGCGCGCAGCCGCTTCTGGGCCACCACGGGGATCCTGCGCATCGCTGCGGTTGTGGCCGTGATGCTGGTCGCCTTGGCGGTGGTGCGGCAGCAGATGACCCAGCGCCAGCTGGATGCCGCCTTGGACACCAAGGATCCGGGCAGCCTCGCCACCCTCGTCGATGCGGCGAAGAAGGCCGACCAGTCGATCGCCGGTCTGCGGACCCAGCGCGAGGAGTCCGCCGCCCTGCTGCGTTGGCTCGACGGCGAACGCCGGACCGGCCGCATCGCCCCGGAACTGCTCGCCGCCTTCGCCGCCGAGATCGATCCGGCCACCCGGCCGGTGGTGCTCAAGCGCATCCGGGTGGCGCGGATCCCGGGCGCGACCGAGATCGAACTGGAAGGCAGCGCTGCGGCGGTGCCGGGCGGAGCCCAGGCCGACGCGGTGTTCAAGGACTTCGCCGCCCGGCTCAAGGCCCGCTATCCCGTGGTGACGAGCGAGACGCCGCGCTCGGTCAATGTCGGCCATGAAGGCAATGCCCTGCCCTTCTCGGCGGTCTTCACCATCGCGGATCCCGGCTGAGCTGGACCATGGCGGCAGAACCCGGCGACGCGCTGCTGGAGGAGCTCTGCGCCGGTCTGCCGATGGAGCTCGGTGAGGTCCTGGTGCCGGCCCTGACGCTCGTCCGCGCGCCCGGCCGGATCGCGGTCGCCGCCCGCGACCCGAGCTGGCACGAAGTCCTGGAGACCCACGCCGCCACGATCCTGCGCGAGGCGGCGCGCGCCCGCGGCCTGGCGCTATCGATCGCGGCGGAGCGTCCGGAATACCCGGCGCCCGCCGGCGCCGGTATCGATGCGCTGCTCGCCGATCCCGGCAACCAGCTGGCCCTCACCGCCTGCCGGCGCGCGGTCGCGGCTCCCGGCCTGGAGCACAATCCCCTCTACCTGCACGGGCCGGCCGGATGCGGCAAGTCCGCTCTTCTCGCCGCCGTGGCGCACGACGCCCGCATCGCCCTCGGCCCGACCTCGGTGATCGAGTTCACCGGCGACAGCTTCGTCGCCAGCGAAGCGCAGGTGCTCGCCGAGCACGGCGTCAATCCGCTGCGCAACCGGCTGGACCAGGCGATCCTGGTGGTTTTCGACGATGTGCACCGCCTGACCGACCGCGCTCTGGCGCAGGAGGCGCTGTTCCACCTCATCGACCGCGCCCTGGAACGCGGGCAGCAGGTGGTGGTGACCGGCGACCAGGCCCCGCGCCGGCTGGCCCTCGAGGAACGCCTGCGCACCCGCCTGGGCTGGGCCCTGGCGGTGGAGATCGAGACGCCGCAGCTCGAAACCCGCATCGCCGCCCTGCACCGGCTCTCTGGCTCTCTGGCGACGGCGATCCCCTCGGCCCGGCTGGCCGATCTGGTCGAGCGCCTCGCTCCCGATTTCCATCAGGTCGCTCATCTGGCCCGCACCCTGGAATCGGGCGCTGATCCCGATTCCGCCGATGGCGCGGCCAGCCTCGATCGGATCCTCCACGTCGTCGCCAGCCGCCACGACCTGCGCCCGGCTGATCTGGTCGGACGTCGGCGGACCCGCGACATCGCGCAGGCGAGACACCTCGCGATGTGGCTCGCGCGCCGGCTGACGCCCCACACCTTGATCGCGCTCGGGGCGATGCTGGGCGGACGCGACCACGCCACCGTGATCCATGCCGTGGCCGCGATCGAGGCCCGGCGCAGCCGTGACGCCGGATTCCGGCGCGAACTCGACGAGATGGTGCAGGAGATCCTGGGCGCTGCGGCGGGGCCGTAGCGCCCGGTGCCGAAACGTCAGGCCTTCCAGTATTCCTCGACGAGATACGTCGCGATGCCGGTGTGGGCGATGGGCTCCTTGATGTCCTCCAGCATGCCCGGATTGCCGCAGGCGAGCACGGCGGTCTGGGCGGGATCGATGAGCGCGCGCAGGCCATCGGCGGTCTGGCCTTCCGGCAGGGCGACTTCGCGCGTGGCATTGACCGGCTGGCCGAGGACCAGGCGCACCAGTTCGTTGACCCGTCCCTTGCCGATCTGCGGCGACCAGTGCCGCGCCGGATCAGGACGGCTGGCGGTGAAGACGCAGGTGAGGTCGAAGCCGTCTTCGCGTGCAGCGGCGTAGGTCAGCAGCTCCTCGCGATAGCCGAATTCGTCGGCGTGGGCGCAGCCATGGAAGAGCACGATGCGGTGCGGCACCCGCACGCCGCTGCGGTGCAGCTTCCAGAGCGACCGGATCTGCGACACGAACGGCGCCAACCCGGTTCCGGTGGCGACCATGACCACCGTCGGCTTGCCCGCATTGCGCAGGGTAAATCGCCCCTTGGGGCTGAGGTAGTGGAAGGTCGCGCCAACCTCCTGCCTGAAGAAGGTCGGCGTCAGCTTGCCGCCTTCGACCAGGGCGACGAAGAATTCGAATCCACCATCGAGCGGACTGCCCGCGAACGAATACGGTCGCGGCACGAAACCATCAGGCGTATCGAGTCCCAGGGTGACGTACTGCCCGGCCTCGAACCAGCAGCGTTCACCATCGGTCGGCCGCAGCGTGAATACGCCCATCCGGCCGCCAGCGAAGATGCGTTTGCCGGTCAGGACGGCCGTATGCATCTTCTTCTTCAGAAGCGCGTTGGCGTCGGCCTTGCGATTGGCAGAGGTGTTGGGGGTGGCGGGGCCGCTCGCAGGGGCCGGCGCGAGGCTGGGTACGGGAGCGTTCATGGCAGGTCCCATGCTCAGGAAGTCGGCGCTCCCTGAAATCACGGAAGTCCCAGGGTTGGGCAAGCGCATCCGGCGCCGGGTGCCGGAAACGGACCGCCGAGTCACCGATGGCTGGAAACCACCTCGTTGCGCTCGTCAAGAACCAGGACGTGCGGCTTGAAGGCCGGCAGATCCCGTTCATCGACCAGGCAGTAGGCGCAGACCACCACCCGATCGCCCTTCATCGCATGGCGCGCAGCGGGTCCGTTGACGCAGATCTCGCGCGACCCGCGCCGGCCGGAGATGACATAGGTTTCCAGGCGGTAGCCGTTGTTGGCGTTGAGAACCTGGATCTTCTGGTACTCGGCCATGCCGCACCGCTCATACAAGTCGGGATCGATCGTGAGGCTGCCCTCGTAATCGAAACGGACCTCGGTGATGATCCCGCGGTGGAGCTTGGCCTGGAGCATTTCACGCATCATGGATCGCAGGATACCAGCCGCGCCGGACGAACCAGCCCCGGTTGCCTGGCCCCCCCAAACGCGAACCACCCTGCGCCTTACGCGGCGCAGGGTGGTGGAACGGTCGCACGTGCGCTGGGACTAGCGGCGGCGCTGGCGACGCAGGGCCAGGGCGAGGCCGGCCAGGACCGCAAGGCCACCGCCCAGACCGCAACCACCCGAGCTTCCGCCGGTGGGCGGATTGATCACCGACTTGGGATCGAAGGTGGCACTGCCGGTCATCGTCCACTGGATGACGGGAGTGATCGTGTCGTCACTGGTCACCTTGAGGGTGGCGTCCCACACCCCGACGAGATCGGGAGTCACGCGGATGCCCAGGGTGGTCGACACTCCGGCCCCGAGTGCCGAGGCCGGGGCTGCCACCACAGCGACCGAGCAGTTCTTGCCGCCGGTCAGGGTGATGGCGCCGATGTTCAAGGTGCCCTGCTGCACATTGGAGATCGTGTAATTGATCGTGGTGTCGAGACCCGCCGAGGTGCTGGTGACCGAATCCGTCGAACCATTGGTGATCTGCACGCCTGGACGGACGATGCTGATCTGCGGACCCTGGGCGGTGCCACGGAACTTCATGGTCGTGACCGGCTTGCCGGGATCGTTGCTGGGCACCGAGACCTTGACCGAGAAGTCGCCGCGCGCGGTCGGAGTGATAGACAGCGGAACGTCGATATGCGCGCCGGCGGCCAAGGTCGTGACGGTCGAAATGGGCGGTTGCAGCGAAGCGATGCACTTGCTCGCTTCAACGAACTGGACGGTCGGAGTGCCGGTGAGAGTCAGGGTCGCGTTGCCGATGTTGTACAGCGATATCGTCCGCGATTCGCTGCGGTTGGCGAGGGTGTTGGTCAGCACCACGTCACCTCCATTCGGAACGGCCGATCCCTGATAGCGCAGTTCGAGGAACGGCTTCGGAGTCGGCGTCTGGGCCACGCCCGACACCGTGAACACAAGCGGGTTCTTGACCGGATCGTTGCTGTTGATGGTGACGACAAAGCTCCAGGCCCCCACCGCAGTCGGCGTGACGTTCAGGCGCAGATCCTGGGACGTATTGGGCTGCATGAGGGACGGCAGCGGCGTGACGATGTCGGCGGCGCAATTGACGGTGGAACTGACAGCCACCGGCTGCGGGACCGTGAGATCCTGGGTGCCGACGTTGGAAACCCGATAGGCGATGGCCAGGGAGCCGCCGATATCCACCGGGCTGGTCACCGTCAGATCATCCACGATCGGCGCCGTGGCGGAACTGATCGCCTTGGTGCCACGCATCACCAGGATCGCCGGGCCGGCCGGCGGCGCAGCCGTACCCGACACGGTAAGCGTCCGGGGGCTGTTGGGGCCCTCATTGGTGATCAAGGTCCAGGTGAACGCCCAGGGACCGGTCGATAGCGGGGTCACCTCGAAGGTGAGGGTGGTCGCCTCGGTCGAACGCAGGGATTCCGCCGGCAGGGCGATGAAGGCGGCGTAGCAGTTCGTCACCCCCGAGATGGTGGCCGGACGGGTGAAGGTCAGATCGGTGGTGCCGATGTTGGTCAGATTGTAGGTCACGACCATCCGGTTGCCGGCGATCGATCCTTGCGCCTGATCAGCCCCGCCATTGGAGAAGAACGAGGCCCCGCGGTTCACCGTCAACGACGGACCGATCGGCGGGCTCTGGGCTGCGATGCCGGTGATCGTGAAGGTCAGTTTGCTGTCAATGCCTGCCACACCGAGATCGCTATCAAGGTTGGGATCGTTGGTCTGCAGGGTGTAGGTGAAGCTCCAGGTGCCCAGGGCCGTTGGAGTTATGGCCAGGAATGCCGTGGTGTTGTTTCCAGCAGAGACGGGACTGGCGGGGGGAGTGGTAACGGCCACCGTGCAGTTGCTCAGGTTTCCGATCGCGGAATTGGGATCGACCGTGGCTGCGGCCAGGGTCAAGGTACCGAAACCCTGATTGGAGATCGCATACTGCACATTCTTCGTCTGTCCTGCCACGGTTCCGGTGATGGCGTCGTTGCCGGCGATGAGAACCGGAGTCGCCTGGTAGGCCCAGACCACGGTGCCATCGGTGATCGCATTCCCGGTGCCCGTCGGCCCGCCCGCAGCAGCCGACGTTCCGGCCGTGGTGCACGCGTAGATCTTGCCGCCATTGTTCACCAGTGCGCCCGCAAGGTAGTTGGTGGATGCGAGCCATACCGCAGCGACCCGATCGACCCGGGTGAGTGGAACGCTGGCCCCATCGCGGAAGACCGCTGCGGTGGGCGCGGCTGCCACGGCGGTGCCGGCGAGGGTGAAGGTCGCGTTCGCCTCATCCGGATCGTTGGTCGTCTGGGAAAAGACCGCCGTCCACGGGCCCGCCGCCACCGGGGTGATCCGGATCACGAGCGAAGCCGAGGATCCGGCCAGGATCTGCGACCCCCCCAGCGGAGGCGAGGTCACCGTTGCGGTGCAGTTCGTCACCACGGGAGCTGTGGTTCCGGTCAAAACCAGGGAATCATTCCCGATGTTGGAAACCACATAGCTGAAGGATTGGGCGATGCTCGCCATTCCGCCTGGCACCGTGTCGGTCGCACCGTTGGCGATGATGGTGCCGCCACGGGAGAACTGGATGTCGGGCGCAGGGGCAGGTTGGGCGATGCCAGACAAGGTGAAATTGAAGGGGCTTGCATCAGGATCGCTGTTGTTCACCGACACCAGGACGCTCCACGGACCGGGATTGGCCGGGGTGATGTCGATCGGCATCGTGGTGGTGAAAGTCGGGCGCAATGGACTGGTCAGGGTCGGAAGGACCGGGAAGAAGGTTGCCGTGCAATTGGTCACCGCAGTCAGGCTGTGCGCCGAGTTGTCGAAGGTCAGGTTGATGGTCCCCTGGTTGGAAACGGTGTAGGTGACGCGCGAGGTCTTGGTCGCCGCCAATCCGGTGACGTTGTCGCTGCCACCAGAGACGATGACCACACCCCCGCGATCGACCTTGATGGTGCCCTTCTGAGGCGCGGCATTGCCGCTGATCGTGACCTGGTAGGGATCGCGGACAGGATCGTCGCTACCGATGGTGTAGCCGAAGCTCCACTGGCCAGCCGTCGTCGGCACCACCTGGATGGTACCGGTCACGCTGCCGGTCGGCGGGATGGTGCGGTTGGGCAGGGAAACGGCCGTTACGGTGCAGTTGGTGGTGAAGGTGGTGATCGGCTGCGGCGTGGGCGGGTCGTCATCGAGGATGTAGATGATCGCAGTCTGAGTGGTCTGCGGGATCTCATCCAGGGGGCCCAGGACGCAGTTCACCGGCTGCGACAACCGGACCAGGAAGGATTCGGTCGACTCGAACAGTATATCCCCGATGATCTGCACAGGGATGATCGCACTCGTCTGGGCCGGGGTGATCACTCCAGTGAGCGGGTTGATCGTGCCTCCGGTCATGGAGATGTTCCCCGAAGCCAGCACATAATCGGGGTCCTGGGGGCCTGGCTGGGCTGAACCGGAGATGAGTTCCCAATGCACCTGGATGGGTCCGGCCAGCACGCCGAGGGTCGCGCCCACGCGATTGATCTCGACCGGGATGGTGGTGACCGCTGGAGGATCACCCTCGGTGATGAGGATCTTCTTCGAGGCGAAGATGATGCGACCGTTGGCCCAGGTGGTGACCGGTTGCGGGGCGGGCGGATTGATCTGGATGGTCGAGGAGACCGGAATGCCGAGCACGGAACCGGATACATCGGACAGGCTGACCGTGAAGATCTTCACGCCGGCAGGATTGGTCACGAGCAGGGTCTGCACGGTGATGATGCGGTCGGTATTGTCTCCATCCGCCCAGGTCAGGATCCCGGAGGCCGAAGTATAGTCCACACCGGAAAGGGCGGTGCCATCCTGGGTCTGCCAGCGGACGCTCGCCGGTCCACGATAACCATCAGTGCGCTGGACGGTAAGATCGACCGATCCGCTCATGCCAACCTCGTAGAACGGGCTGCCCATGCGAATGCCGCCGGCCTGCATTTCGTGGGCATAACGGTAGATGTTGAGGTTCCCGTTGCCGAGGTTGCGGTAGGTCAACGAAATCGAATCCGGAAGGCCGGCGTAGGTCTTCTCCGGCACGACGATGCTCGAATTGTTGGGAAGATCCGTAGCGCCCCGTTGGATCGCCATCTGCGGACCGCTGGCATTGCCGCTGATCGTAATGGTGAAGGGGTTGGCGGCGGAATCGGAATTCAGGATCTGGATGCGGGTCGACCACTGCGCCTGGCCGGGGGTGAGGCTGATGACGAAATCCGAGGTCTTGCCGGCATCGATGGTGGTGGTCGGCTGGGTCAGGATCGAGACATTGCAATTCGTCGCCGCCGCGAGGTAAACCGGAGCCACACCGAGCGAACCCGCGCCGGTATTGCTGATCGTGTAGGTCAATGACGTGGCCAGACCCGACTGGGAACCCGTGATGCTGTCGGTACTGTTGTTGGGAATGGTGACCAGGTTGCGGATCAGGGTGATTTTCGCGGTCGATGATGCTGCCGTACCCCTGACGGTGCTGCTGAATGGATTGCGGGTGCTGTCATTGTTGTCCATGGTCCAGACGAAGGACCAGGATCCGGCGGCGATGGGGACGACCCGGATCTGCAATGGCGTCGAGGAACTGGGGGCGACCGCGGTGGAGGGGACGCCCGTCACGGTGGCGACGCAGTTGGTGGCGCTGCTGATCACCGGGCGGCCCAGGGAGAGCGAACTCGACCCCAGGTTCGACACCACGAAGTTGAGATCCTGCGGGGCGCCGGCCACCGTTCCGGTGATGGTGTCGGTGCCGCCATTGGTCACCGCCGTCCCGCCCCGCTTCACATCCAGGACCGGCGCATTCGCCGCCCAGGACAATGAAAGGCAGGCACCAAGCAGAATCAGGACCAGGGATCGGGCATGGGAAATGAGCATGATCGTGACTCCGATGGTGAGAATAAGGTGCCGACGGACCAAAGAGCGCGCAGTCCACCAGGATGGACGGGTCAGGATGCCGGGGAGGATCCCATCATCCCGCTGGTGGGAAAGTACGGGGAGAAGTCAAAGAGGGTGGCGTTTTCCCGGCAAACAGAGGCATGTGTCCTGCCGGGCGTATCATCCCCGACACATCACGTGTCCCATGAAAACCGGAAGGGGTTGTCTTGTGCATGGCTATGCTTCCGCCTCGGGTCGGATCGCCGGAACCGGCCGGTTACAGTCGCACACCGAGGAGCACGCCGGCCGCCAGGCCGGCTCCCGTAACCGTGAACTTCTCGCTGCCGCCATTCACGGTGGAACGGAAACCCTCCAGACCCGCATACCCGCCGAGCATGACGGCGGGATCGACCTGATAGGTGGCATTCAGACTGAAGCCGTATTCGTAGCCGGACCCGCCGTACGAGGTCGGAGCGCTGCCGAACTTGGCGTCCGCCTGATGGATCCCGAGGAACGGGGCCAGCTCAAGCCGGAAGTCGCCGTTGCGGTAGGTCGGCCCGGCGACGAAACGGACGCCGACGGAGCGGTAGGAGAACGTCGAACCGGTGAACTTGGACTCGCAATTGCGATAAGCCAGGCTCGCGCCAGCGATGTAACCGTAGCCGCTGGGCTCGCCCTTGTCGCTGAGATAGAAGGCGCCAGGCAGGAACTGGGACGCCCCGGCCGTGGTTCCCGAGGATCCGCCTACCTGCTTGACACCAGGCGCGTAGCCGACCCCGAGGCGGAGTTCCCAGTTCTGCCCCCCGCTGGTGCTGGCCTCGGTGGCGATCGGGGCATCGAGGTCGTAGTCCTCGGCGGCAACCGCTCCTGCGGCAGCGGCCAGGAGCACGAGGACGGACGTACGCAGGGGCATTGGCGGTTCCTCGGCTGGGCAAGGAGGCGATCCTTGTCAGCAGTCGTCATCTGTCGGTCGGTGTGGGCGTCTCGGCGACTCTCTCGGGGCATGCCGTGATGAGAATTGGGATCCGCAAACATCCGTGCGCCAAGTGTGATACGGCCGAAGCCTGGAAAAATGGCGGGGTTCCGCGCTGAATCCTTGGGACAACCGGGCCAACGAATCCGCCCCCGCACGCCGGACTCGTGCCTGGGGTCCTGATCAAGGTCTGATGAAGACCGCATTACCGATGCAACCCACGGAGGGGTCTAAGCCGGCGATCCGCCTCCGCCTGCTCGTGGTGCAGCAGCGCCTGACCGAACAGGCAGCAAGCGAACCGGCCAATCTCGACCAACGCATCACCGGTCTGGAGCATGAACTCGCGGATGCCGCCCTGGGCGCGACCCCGCGTGGATCCAAGGCTGCGACCCTGGAACTGCTCTTGCGCCGCCGCGACAACCGCACCCGGCGCGGCCAGTCGACGGCCGAGATCGAGGCCGATCTCGCGCGCATCGAGGCCCAGGTCGACCTGGCGGCGGAAAACGCCGCGCTCGACGGTCGACCGGCGGCCGTCCTTTGGGCGCCAGCGCCGCGCCGTCGCGCCCCAGGATGACGGCCGCGAACTGACGCGCCAGTGCAGCAGGTGCAAAGCCCTGTCCGCAAGCCGGTCCAACAAGGGCGGGGCAGAGCCGGCAAAACCTGAAACCTACTGGAGGAGAAACAATACCCCATCCCGGGCAACCAGGCCCGCCAACGCAAGGACACGTTGGAATCGCCCCTTCCGGACAGAACCGGGTCCAGGGGCCGCGAGGCCCCTGGCGGGGACCGGGGCAGCGCCCCGAGGTGAAAGCTATTTCTTCTTTGCGTCGCCCTTGTCGCCAGCCTTCGCGTCGGGCTTGGCGCCGGCGGCGGGCTTGGCGGCATCGCCCTTGGCGGCGGCGGCACCCTCGGCACCGGCGGCGGGCGCGGCGGCGGCACCCTCGGCACCGGCGGCGGGCGCGGCGGCCTCCTCGGCCTTCTTCATCGCGCGCGGGATGATGACCGACAGGACCAGGGTCTTGGCGGCGGTGAGCAGCTTGGCGCCGGCCGGCAGCTTGAGCTGGCCGGCGGTGACGATCTGGCCGAGCTGGACTTCGCTGAGGTCGAGGCCGATCGCGTCGGGGATGGCGTCAGCCTTCACCTGGATGCGGACCTTGCGCAGGCGCTGCTCGACCAGGCCGCCGACCTTGACGCCGGGGCAGTTGCGCGCGTCGACCGCGATCGCGACCTCGACTTCGATCTCGCCCTTGGGGTCGACTTCGAGGAGGTCGATGTGCTTGATCGCGTCGGTCAGACAGTCCCAGGCGACCTCGCCGCGCAGGGCGGTGAAGGAGGCTCCGTCGACCTGGATCTGGCACAGGTGGACGACGGTGTCGGCCAGGACGTGGGCGGACTTGACATCGAGCGAGAGATGGCGGCTGGGCTGGCCGGCGCGGCTCACCGTGACCGGAACCTGGCCCAGGCTGCGCTGCTTCTTGGCGTTTTTGGTGCCCAGGGCGGTGCGCGGGCTGGCGGTGAAGGTGGTGGCGGTCGTGCTCATGGATTTCTCGCAGTTTTAATGGTGAATCTTGGACGCCTCGCCGGACTTGTCGGCGAAGAGGGCGCTCACGGACTGGTTGGTGTGGATGCGTTGGATGGCGTCGCCCAGGAGCTTCGCCAGGGGCAGGACGCGGATCGGCAGGTCGGCGAACTGGCGCTTGAGCGGCAGCGAGTCGGTGATGACCAGCTCATCGAACTGGGCCTTCGCCAGGCGTTCGTAGGCGTCGCCGCACAGCACCGCGTGGGTGACGACCGGGATGACCTTGGTGGCGCCGAACTTGCGCACCGTGGCGATGGCATTGGTCATGCTGCCGGCGGTGGTGATCATGTCGTCGACCAGGATCACGTCGCGCGAGCCGATCTCGCCGATCACCGCGGCGACCTCGGTGGTGGCGTCGCCGGTTCGGCGCTTGTCGATGATCGCAAGGGGATAGCCCAGCGCCTTGGCCATCTTGTCCGCCATCTTGATCGAGCCGGTGTCGGGGCAGACCACCACCGGGTTGGCGAGCTTGAGCGAGGCGAGGTATTCCAGCTGCACCGGCCGGGCGATGAGGTGGTCGACCGGCACGTCGAAGAAACCCTGGATCTGCTGCGCGTGCAGGTCGACGGTGAGCACCCGGCCGATGCCCGAGGTGGTCATCAGGTTGGCGACCAGTTTCGCCGTGATCGGCACCCGGCCCTCGTGCTTGCGATCCTGGCGGGCGTAGCCGAAGTAGGGCACCACCGCCGTCACCCGGGCGGCCGAGGCGCGGCGCAGGGCGTCGGCGATGACCAGCAGTTCCATGAGGAAATCGTTGCTGATCGTCGGCTGCACCACGAACACGTCGGCACCACGCACGTCCTCGTGGACCTGCACCTTCACCTCGCCATCGGGGAAGCGACCGCAGGTCATCTCACCCAGGCGGAGGCCCAGGTGCTTGGCGATCGCCTCGGCGAGCGGGCGGTTGGCATTTCCGGAGACGATGCGCATGCAGGTGTCCAGGGACCGTCGGATGGAATCCGGCGGGGCGCGGCACACTAGCGCCCCGCCGCCAGGGGCAAGCGATTAGGGCTGGAGGCCCCAGCCCATCCCGGTGGCTGCCCGCCCGATCAGCCCCGCAGACGCCAGGCGAGGCGAAACCAGGTTGGGTCAGAGCTCTTCCCGCCCCGGTACGGGGGCGGGCTTGGCCGGGACGGGCGCCTTCGGCCCTGGGACCGGATCCGCTACCGGGGTCACGGGTTCCGGGGTGACGGCCGTCGGTGCCGCGCTGACGGGGGCCGGGCCTTCGACGCATGGGACGGTGGCGGTGAAGACGAGTGCGATGCAGCCGGTGTCGGGCAGCAGGGAACGCTCACGGCCGCCGAGGGCGACGGCCACCGACTGGAACGCGTTCCCCACCTGCCAGGCATGAGCCCGCGAGGTCGTGATCGGCGGGCCGTTGAAGCCATTTTCAAAATCCATCCATTCCCTGGTCTGGGCCGGCAGGTTGGCCCGGCCCTGATCGAGCATGGCGCTGTTCGCCTGGCGGGTGCTCACATGCCAACCGGCGCCAGCGCTGAAGGAGGACAGCTCCGCATCCAACCGATCGATGGTGGCGACGACCTGATCCGATGGACAGAGCCAGCGCATGGTGATCGTGGTCGAAGTGGTTTCGCCGATGGAATAGGTGGTGATGAACCCGACCCTGGGGCGAAGTCCGTCGAAGGCGGGTGGGACTTCACCGCGTACGGACCAGAACTGGACCAGATCCTGTTTAGGAAACGGGTCGAAAGGCTTGCCGAGGATGCGCAGATGGGCAGCGCGGAATTCCTCTTTGCGGGCGTTCATGATCGGATTGGTCGTGTCGCTCCACTCCGGATCCAGGGTCCTGATGGCGTCCTGGTCCATGCGTTCGCCGCGGCGGACCAGCCGCCCGGCCTTGGCCTCCTCGATCAGCCCGGAGACCCAGCGGGCGAGAGGGGTTCCGTGCTGGCGGATGAGAGACACGTCGGGACCGGCCGGCGGCTGGGACGACGGGGCCTGGGCGGCCAAAGCACTTCGGCGCGAAGCGCTCGCCAGGGAACCGGGTTGGGACCGGGGCGCGCAACCCGATTGGATCAGCACCAGGGCTGCCAGCACCAGGGCTCCGGGCAGGGCGGAATGGGACGAAGGCGGATGGAAGCGCATGGGTATCAGTTACTCCAGGTGATGGTGCCGTCGGCTCCGGGCTTGCCCGCTCTGCCCGACTTGCCGTCGGCTTCCTTGGGTGCACCCCTGCCGGAGGTGCCGGCGCGGCCAGCGGTACCGACGCGACCCGCATTGCCGTTGTCGCCGGACTTGCCCGGACTCCCGTCTTTGCCTGCGGGCCGGTATACGCCCTTGGAAGCGCCGGCGGCGGCGTTCTTGACGATGCTCTTGATGCTGAATCCACCGCTGAACGCGTTGCCGACCGCTTCCGAGACATAGGACTGGTGGCTGGCCCCGCCTTTGCCGCCGGCCCCGCCACGACCGCCGGCGCCGCCGCCGCCGCTGTCACCCGCGCTTCCGGCCGCACCGCCGGCCCCACCCGGAACCGCCGGGCCGCCGGCGCCACCAGGCCCGCCCGCGCCGCCGCCGCCGCCATTGACGCGCACCACCAGGTTTTTCCTGACCATGGCGATGAAGTCCGCCGGGCCGGCGACGGTGATCACGACCTTGGCTCCATTGCCGCCATCGCCGCCGTCGCCGGCGGCACCACCGGGAGCGCTGCGGCCGGAATTGCCGCCACGCAAGCCATCGCCGCCGCGTCCACCGTTGCCCCCGCGTCCGCCGCGTCCGCCATCCTGGCCATCGCCGCCATCGGTGGCGTGCGCGTTATCGTTCGCATCGCGGCCTTCGTGGCCGCTCTCGCCCGGGCGGCCGTTGCCGCCGCGACCACCCGCACCGCCAGCACCACCGTTGCCGCCATTGCCGCCCTTGCCGGCGCGGCCGCCATCCCCGCCCTTCCCCCCCATCCCGCCATCCCCGCCGCGGGCATCGATCACCGGTCTGGTCCCCCAGCCGGCGACGGTGCGACGGACGAGGGCGCCGTCGTCCACGGAGATGAGCATCGCCGGCTGATCGGTGAAGGGCGTGACGAGCGGTTCGATCCGCACCGTGACCGGGGCCGCATCGCGACCGCGCGCCCCGCGTTCGGCCGGCTGCCCCGGAGTGGCGTCGCCGCCATCCTGGCCGGCGGTGCCTTCGCCGCCGTTTTCGCCGTCATTGCCGTTCTCGCCCATCGCACCGGGCCGACCGGAGCGGCCAGGCGAACCGGCGGTGCCGTTCTCGCCGTCGCTGCCTGCGGTTCCCGGTTGGCCGGCGAAACCGGGCCAGCCGGCGGCACCGCGCACATCGAGCGTCGGCGCGAGGCCGGCCAGATCGGGCGCCACGGTGATGTGGCCGGAGACCTTGCTGCCGGCGACGCGACAGGCGATCGGCCAGCCGGTCCTGGCCACGGTCACCGGATCGGCCGGGATCAGGTGCAGCCTTCCCGCCGCATCCAGATGGGAACCCGGCGTAGCGAGATGCCATTCGAGCCGCGTGCGGTCGAGCAGCGTGCCGGCCAGGAGCCCTGCGGTCGCATCCGCCTCGGCACGCAGCGGCGGGGTCACCAGGATGCGGCCATCGACCAGGAGGATGGCAACACGATCGATGGCCGGAATGCCGGTCGCGCGCAGCGGGTTGAGGCTGGTCAAGGCGGCATGGCGTTGCAGCACGACGCGCCGGACCTGGGCCGGTTCGAACTGGTTGCGCGGGCTGGCGGTCCAGGCGGTCTCGACGCCAGGCGCGACCGGGGCGGCCATCGGTTCAACCGGGCGGGCCGGCTGCCGGCTGGTGGGGGGGAGATCGGCCATGGACGCCGCCGGGACGGATACCGGCGGGAGGGGCAGCTCAGCCCCGGCCAGCGTGGCTGCCAGGGCAATGGCCAGGGCGAAAGGCATCGGGCGGCGCAGCATGTCAGGGGTTCCCGGCAAGATCGGCGAGGATGGGGAAGGCCTTGGCGACCCGTTCCCGGCGGGAACGGTCCTTCGCGTCGGCATGCTGGAGGACCTTGGTCGCGGCGACCAGACGCAGATCGTCAGGCGCCGCGTCCGAGGCGCTTACGGTCAGCAGCCAGTCGAGGGCCTTGGCACGGACGTCCGCTGCAAGGCTGCGGCCTTCGAGGGCCTCGTTGACCAGCAGCACGGGTTCCGGCTGGGAAAGGTTGCCGGGTGCGCTGGAGCGTTCGATGAGGGTCCCGAGCAGCAGGTCGGGGGCCTGGTCGAGGAGGAACCGCAACGCCGGGCGGAGCGGTTCGAGATCGGTCTGCCGGCAGCGACCGGCCAGGGAAACGACGGCGGCCTGCCATGCTGCGGATGTGCCGCGCTCCGCTGCAGGGATGGCATGGGCAGCGGCGATGGTCAGGCGCACCAGGCGGGACAGGTGCGCCGGGGCGGGAGGTTCGGCGGCCAGGGCGGCGGCGAAGGCCTCTGCCTTTACCGCGGGCCAGGGCGCGGTGATCTCGGCGACCAGATCCCAGGCGCGATTCGGATCGCGGTTCCCGACCGGCCCGGAGATGAGCCTTCCCGCCGCGACGGCCAGGGTGAGGTCGAGCCCCTGCGGCAGGCCGGCTTGGCGTCCGACCAGGCGGATCCCGGCAAGCCAGGTCTCGGGCGACCAGTCGGCGGCGCGTTCCGGAGCGGCCCAGGCGGTGGCGAGCCGTTCGCCCAGCTGGGCCGGGGCAAGCTGGGCCAGGTGGACCAATGCGGTCCAGCGTTCGGCTTCGGGCAGGGCCGGCAGGGCCGCCACCATCTGGCCGACGAGGCGGTCGCGCAGGGCGGGCAGTTCGGCCGGGATCTCGTAGGAGGCGGGATCGCAGCCCGGGCCGGGTGCGGCTGCCGGAGCGGCCGCGGCGGCTGGCAGGGACACGAGCACGCGCAGGGCCTCGCAGCGGCGCAACGTGGCGGGGGCGCCTTCGGGCAGAGCGCTGGCAGCGCGCACCAGGGCCCAGGGAAGCTCGCCGAGGCAGGTCTCCAGGGCGGCCGTCCGCGTCGGTTCATCCGGCGCGGAAACCGCCAGGGACGCAAGGGCCTTGGCCAATCCGGGCAGGCCGGCGCGGTGCCGTTCGGGCACGCTGCCGCTGCGGATCCAGGTCAGCAGCAGGCGATCGGCTTCGCGGATGGCGGCCAGGCGCAGCCGGGCCTCGGTCCCGTCGCGGGTCAGGACCTGGCTGAGCCGGGGCAGATCGACCAGGGCGGTGTCGAGCGCATCCAGCTGGAGCGCCAACGCTGCGTCGGCTTTGGCGTCGAGCGCCGCGTGCACGTGCAGGACGTTGTCCCAGGTCCGGCCGGCGAGTCCGGGATCAGCGGCGAGTTCCGGTCGTCGTTCGATCAGCCGCGCCAGCACCGCCGCCAACGCCTTGGGATCGGCGACCACATCGTCGCGCCCCAGAGCGGCGCTGAGCTTCTCGAAAATCTCGGGCGACTTCCAACTGCCCAGTTCCCAGGCCGCCCAGGCGATCAGGGTGCTGCGGCTGGTGCCGGGATCGAAGCCGGCCTGGCGCAGGCTGGCCTCGGACGGCAGGCGGGGTTTGTCGAGCTCGCGCTGCAGCGCCAGGCGCATGCGCCGCGACAATTCGAGCGGGCTGTTCTCGGGTTTGCTGCCCAGCGGGGGGTAGCCCTCGGCCCGGTGCGCGAGGAAGGCGCCGATCTCCAGCATCAGGCGCCGCTGGTCCGGCTGGGGCGGATCCTTGACCGCTTCCAGATTTTCCAGGACCTCGACGAGGTTGTCCAGCGTCTTGGCGGAATCGTGCTGATCCTTCATCTGCAGCAGCGCTTCACGGCTGGGTCCGCAGCCGGCGCAGGCGAGCAGGACGGAAACGCAGACGAGGCCGTTGAGCGGTCGGAGCATGCGAAGACCTGGACGTTGCTCGGTGATCAGAGGTCCGACGGGCATGGGAAGCACGGGTTCAGGGGACATGTTCACCGCCCTGGATCCTGGTCCAGACCGCCAGGCCGCCGTTGGCGGGGACCAGGATGTTCCACGTCGGTCCCGCATGCTGCTGCACCCGGAGCTTGGCCATGGCCGTCGGAGCCAGCTTCTTCAGGGCGGTGCGCAGCTGGGTCGGATCATAGGTCTCGACGCCGCTGACCGACAGGATGCGGTCCCCCGCCGACAGGCCGACGGCCTCGGCGAAGGATCCGGGCAGGATTGCCGAAATGCACGTTTCCGTGGGATGCACCAGGATGCCCAGCGAAGGCGATCCGTCCTGCTTGAACAGGGTCGGGACGCGCCCGCGGGGCCCCTGCCGGGGTTCGGGCGGGGGCAGCGGCTTGACGATCTGGGAGGCGCCGGACCGCCGGAGCACCACGAGCCGGACCTGGGCCGGATCGGTGCAGGATTCCAGGTAGGACTTCAGCTCGGCCGTGTTGGCGACCGGTCGGGCGGGGTCCCCGACGGCGGTCAGGACATCCTCGGCCTGGACCCCCAGGCGGGCGGCAATGCTCAGCGGACGGACTTCACCGACCTTGAGATCGGCGGCGAAGACCACCCCGAGCTTCACGCCCTTGCCGGATCCGACCGGGGCAGCGGCCGGGAGTACTGCCGGAGTCGTCGTGGCGGGCGCAGGGGAGGTGGCCTTGGCAGGCGCGGCCTCGGTCTTCGCCACCGGCCGGGCAGGAGCCCAGCCGGTCGGTCCGACCACGGTCCAGGTGACCGCCCCGCCGGCGGCCGGAATGGCGACCGTGTAACGGGTGCCGCCGCGCTGCACCTGCAGTTCCACCGCGGCATCGGCGGCCAGCGCGGCGAGGGTCGGGTCGAGGTCCGCGGCGGTGGCGATCGTGGTGCCATTGCTGGCGAGGATGCGGTCCCCGGCATCGAGACCGGCGGCTTCGGCCAGCGATCCCGGGCGTACGGCCAGGAGCTGCACCGGCAGTTCCGGGGCCCGGGCCACCACGCCCAGGTCGGACGGGGATGCCCGAGCGGGGGCGGGCCCGCGCGGGACCGGCAATGCGGCGGGCGCCGGGCTGGCGACCACCTCGTCACCTCGGATCACCACCAGGCGGACCGCGTCCGGGCTGCCCAGACCGGCGAGGTAGGCCTTGAGCGCGGTGAGGTCGCCTGCCAGCGCGCGCGGCGGCTGGCCGGTCGCGACGATGTGGTCGTCGACGGCCAGGCCGAGCCGGGCCGCCAGACTATCGGGCGCGACGGCACTGATGAGCAGGCCCTGATCCAGCTGGGCCCCGAGCTTGACCACCGCGACGTGGGAGACGAGGATCGGCGGGTTCGCAGCCAGCAGTTCCAGGCGGCGCTGGGCCCATTCGCGCAGTTCGTCGTCGCGGGTCGAATGGGCGACATCGTCCTGGAATCCGGCCTGGAAATCCTTCCAGGCGGCGAGCTTGGCCTCGACCGTGCCCGGGAGCAGATCGATGCGCTTGGCCTGGGCGTAGGCGGCTTCGTACTGCTCCAGCCTGCTGTCGACCGTCGGGGCGGCAGGCGCCACCGGACTGGCCGCGACCGGGGTCGGGGCCCCCGCATTCAGCACGATGCCGACCGCCGAGACTGCGGGCTGGGGTTCGGCGGGCGGGGTGGCCGGCGCGCCGCCGCCGACGGCAGCGATCGCCGCCCGCGCCTGCTGCCGCAGGTCCTCGTCCTCGGTCGAGAACGGATCCTTGTCGGCATAGGTCTTCAGGAAGCGTTGCCAGGCCTCGCGCCGCTGCTCATTGGTCAGGCGATCGGCCAGGGTCTTGATGCGGGCGGCATCCTTGCGCATCCGCTCGCGTCGCGCCGCCCACTGGGTGGCTTCGTTGGTGTTGCTCTGGGCCAGACGTTCGAGGTCATCGAGCTGGAGTTCGGCTGCTGGGGCTGGCGCCGGTGCGGAGGGCGGCGGGCTGGGGGGTGGCGCCGTCGAGGTCGGCGCGGTCGCAGGCGCTGACAGAGTGGGCGCGGCCCCGGCCGGAACCGTCGGCGCCACCGCCGGACCGGGCAGCTCCTCCGCGCCGGTCCGGCCCAGGGTCAAGGCGAGCATGGCGATGGAAAGGGCGGCTGCGGGAACTCGCATGCAGGCTCCAAGTCACTTAGCGCCGCACTTATAGGATGGCCATCGCGACAGCAACCCCAGATCGACTGCTCATTCGAACAGCCCTTGCGGAAGACGGGTCATCTGGAGCGCTCCTCCGAACCCGTCCGCCTCAACGCAGGAAATCGAGCAGGCTCGGTTGCAGCGACTTCGCTCCGGCCTGGAGGCCGGCCTCGAGCGCGACCTGGGTCAACTGCATCTTGGAGATGACATCGGGAAGATCGACGTCCTCGGCCTGGCTGATCAGGGAGCCGAGGAAGACCTTGGCGTTTTCGAGCTGCGACTGGGTGAGTTCCAGCCGGCTGACCCGGCCGCCCATGCCGCCCTGGAGGTTGTTCACCTGGTTGTGCATGCCGTCGATGGTCGAGATCAGGCCGCTGATGGTCTGGGCGTCGTTGGTTTTGAGGGCGTCGCGCAGGGTGACCAGGGCGCCGAAGATGTCGTTCGTGCCCTTGAACAGGTCGTAGCCGTTCTGGTTCACCGCCACCGAGGCCGAGGCGCCGATCTTGACCTCGAAGGTGTCGAGGTTGCCGACATAGTCGACCCGGCTGCGGTCGCTCGCGACCACGAACGGCTTGGTCTGGGTCGCGGTGCCGGCGAAGACGAAGCGGCCGTCCTGCTCGGTGTTGGCGAGATCGACCATGCGCGTCAGCAGGGAATCGACGCTGGTGGCCAGGGCCTTGCGGCTGGCCGCGTCCTGCGACCCGTTGGCGCCCTGGATGGCGAGCTGCTTCACCTGGTCGATGGTGCTCGACATCTCGCTGAAGGTCGAATCCGACGCGCCCATGAACGAGAGCGCCTTCTGGATGTTGTCGAGGTATTTCGCGTCCGCCATCTGCTCGGAACGGTAGCCCATCACCGACTTGGCGGCGCTGGGGTCGTCGCTGATCTGGTTCACCTTCTTGCCGCTGGAAAGCTGCTCCTGATAGGTCGCCATCCGGCGCAGGGTCTCCTGCGAATTGACCAGGACCTGATTGCTCATCATCGCGGTGGTGATGCGGGATACCATGGTGCCTCCGGTTCTTGCCTGGGTCAGGAGAGGATGCCGAGCAGCGTCTGGATGTTCTCGCGCGCGAACTGCACGACCTTCGCCGAGGCCGAGTAGGCCTGCTGCATGAGCACCATCTGGCCGATCTCCTCGTCGAGATTCACGCCGCTGATCGCATCGCGCTGGCCCTGCAGGGTCTGCTGCAGGACCTGCTGGTTCTGCTCCATGTTCGCGGCCTGCTGGATGCGCGTCCCCAGGCCCGACGCCGCGGTCTGGTACTGGTCGTCCATGGTGAAGACGCCGTTGTTGAAGAGCTTCTCCGTCCTGACTCCGGCCATGCTCACCACGTTGGTGTTGTCGCCGGCGGCGCGCGTCGCCCCGACCGCGAGCTGGGTCGGATCCGCGAGCAGGCGCGAACTGATGCTCAGGGTGGAGGCGGTCGAACCGCTGAAGAGCGTGTTGATGCCGAGGGCGGGAAGCATCCTGGCCTGGTCCGGCGAGCCGTCGACGGTGAACTGGAGCTGGCTCGCTGCGGTCGCGGTCAGGTTGCCGGAGCCGAAGACGGCGTAGACGCCGGCCGCGATCGGCACCGGCGTCCCGGCCGTGAAACGGCTGTCCAGGGTGCGCTGGACGCTCTGCACCACCGGCGCGTCGACGGTTCCGGTGACATAGGTGAATTCGACGACCGGCGGATTGTTGGGCGGCAGGATGGTGGAATTCGCCCCGACCACGCCCGAGGTCACCACCCGCATGCTCCAGCGCTGCGCCGGATCGAAGGTGGCGGTGTCGGTATAGCGGCCCTTGATCCCCACCGTCGCGTCGGAGGCGGTCCAGGTCGGGCTCTCGACGTGGTTGCCGGCGACCGCGGTGCCCTTCTGCAGCACCTGGCCGGAGGAGTTGAACTCGACCGCGAAGGAATCGCCGGAACGGAAGGATCCGGCGGGATACGCGACGGTCACCCCTGCGACCGTGAACGAGGTGCCGCCGGCGTTGATCGCCTGGGTGGTGTAGACCGACTCGCTGCCGTCGACGGCCGAGCGGGTGTACAGTTGCAGGTTGGTTCCGCTGACCCGCACCGCCAGGCGCTGGTCCGCGAGGGCCAGGTTGGCGCCCGAGACCGTCATCGCCGGGCCGGTCCAGGCGGCGGTCGAGGCGCTGAGGTCGAGCGCGGCGCTGAAGTCGATGCTGCGGTTCTGCGCCGCCGTGAGCTGGAGGCGGAATCCGCCATCGACCGAGACCTTGCGCGCGGTCATGTCGGCGATGCCGCCGGCATTGGGCGGATAGACCGTGAAGCCGCCGCCGTGCCCGGTGTTGAGCGCCTGCACGAGATCGTCCAGGCTGCGGCCCGCCGGCACCGCCGCGGCGCCCGGATCGTAGCGGATGGTGTATTTCTTCGCCTCCCCGCTCAGGGTGTTGAGGACGTTGAGGGTCAGGTTGCGGGCGATCGAGGTCCCGTCGGCATCCGTGAACGCGGGCTGGAACGCGGCCGGGATCCCGGGCTGCCCGAATGAGGACTGCCTGCTCGCGACCGCATCGAGATCGCTGCCGGTCTGGTCGGCGGCGATCACCGTCTCGGACTGCCAGGTGCCCACATTGAAGGAATTGCTGGTTCCGGTCGATTGCAGCGCGTTGAAGCGCTCCGCCAGGGTGGCGGCGAGGGTGTCCATGTCGGCCAGCAGGCCGGGCATCACCTCGCGCTGGAGCTGGTCGAAGGCCGCCACCGAACCGCCGGTGATCGGCACCGCGGTGTTGCCGCCGCCGAGGATGCGCAGGGGATCGCTGGTGCTGGTGCCGCCGGTCGCGCGCAGGACATCGGCGGTGGTCGATCCCACCAGGAGATGCCCGCCGATGTCGACCGTGACGGTCTGGTCCTGGGCGTCGGTCCGGACATTCACGGCGATCTTCTGCGAGAGCGTGTTGAGCAGGGCGTCGCGCTGGTCGAAGAGGTCGTTGGGCGACAGCCCGGCATTGGTCTGCGACCGGATCTGGCCGTTGAGGGCGGCGATCTGGGAGGTGAGGGTGTTGATCTCGCGCACCTCGGTGGCCAGCCCGTTCTGCATCTCGGACTGGATCCGCTCCAGGCTCTGGCCCAGGCCGGACAGCGAGGCGGCGAAGGACGCGACCTGCTGCACGATGGTCGAGCGCAGCGCGCTCGATTCGGGATTGTTGGAGATGTCCTGGAACCCGGCGAAAAGCCGGTTGATCGCGGTCGAGAAACCGTTCTCCCCGGTCTCGTTGAAGGCCGCCTCGACGGACTGGAGGTTCTTGCTCAGCGATCCCAGGCGACCGCCCTCGGACTGGATGCTGCGCAGGCGTTCATTGATCAGGTTGTCGGCGATCCGGCGGATGGAGTCGACCGCGACGCCCAGCCCCATCGAACCGGGGCTGATGGTGGACGCCTCGGGCGTCTTCAGGACCGCATTCTGCCGCGAATAGCCGGGCGTCGCCGCGTTGGCGATGTTGTGGCTCGCCACCGCGATCGCCTGCTGCTGGGCGTTCAGCGCGGTGAGGCCGATGAGCAGGGAATCAGCCATGGCGGACCTCTCCTGGATCAACGCACGTCGCGTGCCAGCGCCCTAGCGGGCGGATTCCAGCCTTTTGGCAGGGAATCCCGCATCCCGGCCAGGGCGGTCCGCACGGGGTGGCCCGGGTCGGGCATGCATCGTCCGCAACGGCGTGGCCGGCCCGCTTGCACCCGCCGGTCCCAGGTTACAACGGCTCCTCCCACCTGGACTGAACCTACCGCGTGCGCTGCCCCTTCTGCCACCTCGACGACGACCGCGTGATCGAGTCCCGCATCACCGACGACGGCACCGCCATCCGGCGCCGGCGCGAGTGCAACGGCTGCTCGCGCCGGTTCACCACCTACGAGCGCATCGAGGGCGAGGAATCCCTGCGCGTGCTCAAGAAGGACGGCCGCGCGGAGGCCTTCGACCGCCGCAAGCTGGTGCGCGGCATGACCATCGCCTGCGAGAAGCGCCCGGTGTCGACCGAGGCCATCGAGGCCGCGGTCAACCGCATCCACCAGTTCCTGCTCGGCCTCGGCGAGCGCGAGCTGCCGGCCCGGCGCATCGGCGAGGCGGTGATGGACGAGCTGAAATCGCTCGACCAGGTCGCCTACGTGCGCTTCGCCTCGGTCTACCGGGATTTCAAGGATCTCGCCGAACTCATGGCCGAGGTGCGCAAGGTCTACGCCGGCGAGCCGCAGCGCCGCCCCCAGCCTGCCGCCAAGCCGCCCGCGCCGCCGGCCCCGGTCGAGGGCGCATGAGGCCGGCGACGGTGATCAAGCGCGACGGCACCCCGGTGCCGTTCACCAGCGATCGCATCGCGCATGCCATCGCCCAGGCGATGCACGCCTGCGCCTGCGACGACCCCGCCCTGGCGGACGAGCTGTCGCACCTGGTCGAGGAGCACCTCGGGCGCATCTGCGACGCGCCGCAGGTCGGCATCGAGGCGATCCAGGACGCGGTCGTCCACATCCTGCAGGAGACCGGCCACTACGAGGTCGCGATCACCTACGCGCGCTACCGCGACGACCGCGAACGCTTCCGCCGCAGCCAGCGCCTGGGCACCGACCGGCCGCAGCAGCCGATCCACCTCGAGGTCATCGACGGGCAGCTCCGCCGCCGGCCGTGGGACCGCGCCTGGGTCACCGGGCTGCTCATCGGCAGCTACGGCCTCGACGACAAGGGCGCCCACGACGCGGTGCTGCAGGTCGAGGCCTCGCTCGCCGGCAGCGCGGTGAGCGAGATCTCGGCCCCGCTCCTGTTCAGCCTGATCGACGCCGCCCTGGTGCGCTGCGGCCGCCACGCCCAGGCGAGCCGGCGCAGCCCGCTCAGGGTCGAGCGCGGGGTGACCCGTGGCACCCTGACCGCCGCCGCCGATGGCAGGCAGGCGCTCGAACACGCCGGCCGACGGCTCTTCGAAGAGCTCGCGATCGCCGAGGATTTTCCCGATCAGGTCGTGCGCCTGTGGTGCCGCGGCCGGCTCTGGATCGACGGTCTCGACGATCCCCGCCGGGGCAGCCAGTTCAGCGCCACGGTGGATGGGTTGACGAACCCGTGGCAGATCCTGGCGACCGCCTTCGGCATCGCCGCCGAGGCGCAGCGCCACTGGCGCCGCATCCGCCTCATCCTGCCGCCGAGCGTGCTCGGCCACCTCGAACGCGGCGCCAGGACCCTGATCGAACCGATCACCGCCCTCGCCCGCCTGGCCCAGGTGCACCTCTACTGCGATGGCCGCACGCCGCTCCTGCAGCAGTGGCCGTTCACCGGCGCGGCGGTGTCGATCGCGACCTACCACGATGATTTCCTGCTCCTGCAGCGCCTGCAGGAGCTCGGCCAGCCGCTCTTGTCAGGTCCGCACCTGATGGCCGGCGGCTACCGCCGCCGCGTCGCGGTCGAACTCGCCCTCAACGCCCAGGGCCTGGAAGGCGAGCACGCCCAGCTCGACGCCCTCGCCATGGCGCTGGCTTCCGCCGCCCGCCACCGCCTGGATCAGCTCCGCGCCGCCCCCGGCGTCGACCTCGAGAACGCCGACCTGCGCTTCGCCATCTTCGGCCTGCCCATGGCGAGCGAATCGAGCCACTATCTTGAACGCCAGATCATGCAGGAAGGCGTGCGCCAGCGCCTGACCCTGCTGCGCAGCGCGAACCTGCCGGAAGACGCCTGCGCGCATCTGGGCAGATTGCTGGAATGACGGCGATTCCCGGCACGTGTCGCCCAGTTCGCGGGACGAGGTTCAGAACCCCCGCAGCGCATCGCGCATGCGTTGGAAATGCAGGGATCTGACGGCAGTCTGGTTCGGCACGATCTCCTCGCCGTAGAACCCGGCTTCGGTGGCCGGGGTGATCGACGGATCCCTGCCGGCGTGCTGGACGTACCCCGCCTCGGCGAACACGGCGGTCAGAGCCGTGCGCAGATCCTCCAGGTGCGCTTTGCGGATCCGCGTGGCCCTGGCGGTGATGGCGTCGGTCCAGGTCGCTGCGGCCAGCCCGCGGAAGGCCCGGGCGGCGGCAGCCTCGGTGCGCAGATCGGTGAGATGCACCGCCCGGATGGGCTCTCCGACGACGATGTCGGTGGCCCAGGGCGGATTGGCGATGGTGAAACTGCGCTGGGTCGACAGCGGCCCGGTGCCGGCCCCGATCTTGGCCTGGATGCGCCAGGTGTGGGTGGCGACGGACAGGTCGGCGGCAGTCGGCCGCCAACGCACCTTGCGCGTCAGGTCGTTGGGCAGCGCGGCGGCCGCCACCGCGCCGGTCCAGGCGACCCAGGCGGTGCCATTGAAGTACTCGAAACCGGTGCTGGACGCGGCGCTGTCCGCCACCTGGCTGCCATCCACCGTCACCAGGAAATCGACATTGCCGCTGCTGGCATAGGGCACGTACCACACCAGGGCCGGACGCGGGTTGAGGGTGTGCCCGGCGTTGTCGACCGGCGTCGCCAGGTTCACCTCCAGCGAGATGGCGTCCAACTGCACCTGCCCGCCCTGGAGATACACCCCGCCGCCGAAGTCATGCCACTGGTACCCGGCCGGCGGGGTGGGCGGGGTGAAGGTGAAACCGCCGGACATGCTGCCGGTGAACAGGGTGTAGGTCTGCGCCGCCGTCGTGGGGGGATTGATTATGCTTAACGTCAGCGTTCCGCCATAGGTCAGCGTACCGCTGGTGACGGCGATGCGGTCGCTGCCGGCGCCATCCAACCGCATGGTGGTGGTGCCGGAGAGGGTAAGAGGCACGCCACAGCTCAGGGTACCGAGGCCCGACGAGGACAGCCCCGTTAGGGTGAGTCCGGTCGGCGCCGGACTGCCGGCGGCGATGCCGGCGGCGCCGGCCCAGGTGCATGCTCCCGAGAAGGTCACCAGCCGGCCGCTGCGCAGGGTCAGGGTCGAACCGGCAGCCAACGACAGCAGGCCCAGGGTATGGTCGCAGGTCTGGGAACCAAGATCCAGGGAGGCCGAGGCGCTCAGGGCGAGGCCGGTGTTCGACCAGGACAGACCGCTGAGTCCATAGCAGGTCGCCTGGTTCGTTTCCAGAAAGCTGCGTGAGGCCCCGAGATCGCTGAGGAAGACCAGGGCTTCGCCCATCTGGCCGGACCAGACTTCCGAACCATTGTTATAGCCGCTCAGGCAGAAGATCCCGGCCGTACCACCGTACGTATATCCGATGGTCGTTCCCCGGACCGTGCCCATGGCGCTGCTGCTGCTCTCATACAGGGTCGAGGTCAGGGAGGATGAACCATTGATGATGCCGGTCAGCAGGTAGGTGGAGGTATTGTTGGGCGTCCAGGCCCCCTTGAATTGCGCCGAGCCATGCATCTGCACGGTTGCCCCGGTGAGATGCTCGTACAGGTACCAATTCAAGGTACCTGCACTGCGATTGCCGATAAATCCGCGGTAGCCCGACACCGTGTCGAACTTGGCCACCAGATTGACCGACAGCGGCAGGATACCGGACCGGTCAGCGAAGGTCGACGTCAGAAACAGGTTGTCGTTGCTGCCATCGAAACGGACCATGGGCCGGCCATTGACGGTGTTCACCACGTTGGCGCTGACGATCAGCGGCATGTTCGCCGCGGTCGCGGTCTGGGTCACAGCGCGGCCATTGCCGCTCTGGTCGTACCAGATCCGCACATAGGCATTGCCGCCGTTGGCGGCGGCGAAAACCAGCAACGCCGTGGTGTCCAGGTCGCCCAGGGCGGTGAAACCGATGTCCTGGGTCACGGTGCCGGCGGCGTTGGACGCCTGGATGGCCGGACCGGAATACCCCGCACGCAATTTCCGCAGGCCATAGGCAGCAGCGGCAGCCGGCATGCCGGTCAGGTCCAGGGGAGGAGCCGGCAGGGTGCTTACAACGAGGCTGCCACCGCCCAGCCCCAGGATGCGCGGCGTCGCGCCGGCATCGACTCCCAGATTGCTGCCACTGGCGCTGAACGTGGCCGGGCCGCCGCCGGCGCTGTAGGTGGCGGTGCTGTCGGCCAGTTTCAGATTGCCGCTGATCGCCAGGGCGGTGCTGGCATCCAACACCCCGCTGCCAGCGCTCAGATCCACCGTTCCCACCGAGGTGTTCGGTCCTACCACCAGGGAGCCGGCCGACATGGTCAGGGTGCCGAGCGTGCGGACCGAGGCCCCGGTAAAGGACACGGTGCCGCTGCCGGTCTTGGTCAGGATATGGCCTGATCCGTTGATCGCCCCGGTCACCGCCAGGGTCTTGCCGCTGGCTACGACCCAGCCGCTGTCGGCCTGCAAGGCCAGGGTGCTGGCCAGGGAGGCACTGCGATCGGCGACCACACTTCCATGCAGATCCAGGGTTCCCCCGGTGAGCAGATACCCATCGTTGCTGCCCTGGAAGTACAGACCCTTGCTGACGGCCACGCCCAGGGTCACGGTACGATGCGCAGCCCAACCAAGATCACCGAACACGGCAAGGAGGGTGCTGTCCGGCACCGCCGCCGGCGACCAGTTGCCGGCTGAAGCCCAGAGATCGCCGGGCTGGCCGCCGACCCACTCTGACGCTGCTTCCAAGGACACCTGGCCGGTGGAGGCCTGGAAGTACACCCCGCCGCCGTAGTCGTGCCACACCAGGCCCGCAGGCGGGCTGGGCAGGGTGATGCTGGTGAACGTGCCCATGAGGGTCGGAGCCGAGAACAGCGTCCAGGTTTGCGGTGTGCTTGGAGTGTACCCGGAAAACGTCACGGTCAGGGTGCCGCCATAGATCAAGGTGCCGCTGCTGAGGCTCAACCGGTCGTTGGCCGCATCGCCGCTGATCTCGCAGACGCTGGCGCCGCCCAGAGTCAGGTTGCCGGCGACCGTCAGCGTGCCGACGGTCGTTCCGGTCGGGTCGCCCGGCTTGACCCCGCAGGTGGTGCGCGTCAGCCGGCCCAGGGTGGTGCTGTCGATGGTGCCGATGCCGCCCAGGAAGCCTCCGCTGGCGATGGTGATGGGGTTGCTGAGCGTGCCGCTGTTGAACACGAAGCCGTTGATGGTGTTCCCGGCGCTGGCGCTGGTCAGGGTGCCGCCCGCCAGCACCAGGGTCGCGCTGGACAGGCTGGCATTGAGCGCCGTGCTGCCCGCCTGCAAGCGCATCGCCCCGGTGAAACCGGGGCTGGCCGACGCCAACGTGAACGGGCCCGCGCCCAGACGGGTCAGCGTCGACGCGCCCGTGATGGCACCGAACTGGACCGCCGGCGTTGCCCCACCGTTGGGCCCGGGCAGGAAATCGTCGATTTCCAGGGTACCATCGGCATTCAGTGCCACCGTGGGGAAGGTCGCCGTCTGCACACCTGTGCTGGATAGGACATCGGTGCTGACGCGCAGCCCCGCCCCGGCCTGGTCGAAGGTCAGAGATTGGAACTGACCAGACGTATTGCTCCCATAGATCTGGTTGAATCGCAGGAACGACGGCGCCAGCAGGCGGATCTGCCCCCCGTTGTTGCTGCCCCAGTAATGGTGGGTGACAAAGATCGTTCCGCCCTCCAGATCGATGGAGCCATCCCGCAGGCCGAAGGAACCCACATTGGTGCTCGTCGCGCAACTCAGGGTTCCCCCGGTCTGCACCCGCACCCGCGCGCCGCTGAGCGCATCCGCTACTTGATCTTGGGTAGAGATCTGGCCGCTGGCGCGGACCGTCGACGTGCCGCTGCCCAGGCACCGGGCCGCGGTGAGGCGCAGGGTTCCCGCGCTGACATCGTAGCCACCGGCGAAGGCGCTGTCGGCCGCGGTCAGCCACATATTCCCGTTGCCTTCCTTGCCGACCACCACCGAACCGGATCCGGTCACGGTGCCCCAACGCACATCGAACGAACCCCCATCCACATCCAGGATGCCGCTGACCGTCAAGGGCACCGTCGTGCAGCTTAGCTTCGGCCAAGCGGTGCTTGACGGATGCCGCCGCACCCGCAGACGCGTTCCGGGCGTGGCGAAGGCCAGGCTCGCGAGCGTGCACGGCGTCCCGTTCGACTCGAGAGAACCATACGTTCCCTGCACGATGACCAGTGAATCGCTGATCACGCGCATATCGCACCCCAGATCGACGCCGAACCAGTCATGGTAGACCTGATGCAGGCGACCGCCTTCCATCCGGACGGTGGCGGTGCGCAGGGCGCCAGCCACCGCGGCAGGCGTGAGCAGCCCGCCGCTATCCACGGTGATGGTTCCGCCATCGCAGGCCCGATCGACGCCGGGCGAGAAGGTCGCCCCATCGCGCACGCGCACCGTGGCATTGCGCGCGGCGTAGGAGGCGGTGACGGAAAGGGCGCCGCCGCGATCGAGGTCGATCGATGCCGCGCGGAGGGCATCCGCCACGCTGCCGGTCAGGGTGGCGCCCGCACGTATCGCCACCGCGCCGCCCAGGCCATCGGCCACCGGCACGCTGACCGCGCCGCCATCGATGGTCAGGGGATTCCCATTGCAGGCATTGGCCACGTTGAGGGTCAGGGTGCCGCTGCCGCCCTTGGTGATCTGCTGCGCGGCGGCGACGAGCGGATTGCTCAGCGTGAGATTCCCCGGCCCGGTCAGCACCACCTCGCTGCCATTGGCCCCGGCCAGGCTGCCCCCGCCCACGGTATCGCGCAGGGTCAGGGTACCGGTGCTGCTCAGGATGCCGTCGGCGGTCAGCGCGTAGCCCTTCAGGTCGATCGCCAGGCCCCCGGCCGTGCTGCGCAGGGTGCCGGCGCTGCGTGCCGCGGTCAGGTCGGCATTGGCCGAGAGATTGTAGTTGGCATTGGCGCTGGCCCAGCCGCTCTCAGCGGTCGCGCCGGCGGTGCCCAGCGCCACCAGGTTGCCGCTGCCATCGTTCTTCACGTAGTCGCTGCCGCTGAAGGTCGCCCATGGTCCGATGAGGCCGCGCAGGTTGGCGGTGCTGGTCGTGGGGGCGCCATCGCCCGCCACGTTCAGCGTGCCATACCCGGCGGCGCGCGTCAGCGCGCCCAGGGACAGGCCCATCGCCGCCCCGCCGCTGCGGGTCGCGGTCATGGTCGAACCGCCGCTGCCCACCGACAGCCCGTTGACGGTCTGGGCGCTGGCCACCCCGTTCTTGCCCAGCACCTGCACCGCGCCGCCGTTGGCCACCACCCCCACCCCCGCGGCGAACTGACCGGTGGTGGGATCGGCCAGGCCGCCCAGATCGCACACCACCGAGCCCTGGCCCGCGGACAGCGTGCCCGCCGTCCAGGTCGAACGCTGATCGCCGGTGATGGTCAGCACCCCGGCACCGAGCTTGGCCCAGTCCGCGCTCGCGGTCACCGCGCTCACCGACAGCGCTCCGGCATGCTCGACCTGCGCTCCGCTGCCGCCGAGGACCAGGGCCAGGGTCTGGCCGTTCTGGTTCCAGGTGCCGCTCACGGCCAGACGCCTGCCGGCGGCGATGGTCCAGGTGCTGGCCGCCCCCAAGGTCAGATTGCTTGCGATGATCGCGCTCCGGTCGGCGGTGATCGGGCCCGACACCGTCAGGCTGCCGCCCCACACCAGCCAGTCATCGTTGCTGCCGGCGAAGGTCAGCGATTTCGCCGTCATACCGGCCACCAGCGCCACCACCCGCTGCCCAGCGCTGGCATCGAAGACCACATCCACCGTGGCGTCCGGTACTCCGCTCGGCGACCAGTTGCCGGCGGTGTTCCAGTCGCCATTCACCGCCCCGGTCCAGGTTGCGGTGGCGCCAGCCAGTGGCGCTGCTGCCAACAGCATGGCAACCAGACCACGCAACAGGACCGGCATCCGCCTGGCAGGGCTCCCAGGCGAAGGTTCCGAGAAAATCGTGAACGTCATCGCAGCATGGTTTTGGGGTTGCCGGTTGCTTGCTGGCCAAGGGCGATCCAACAATGGTAACCCGCTTTGCAGAGGGTCGCAACCGAGGCCAGGAAATTCGCTTCGACCCAGGCCGAAGGTACCGATGAACCTGATCCGCAGCGCGACGATTCCGGGTGATTTCCGCAAAACCCGGCCCGCCCGGGATGCGAAACCCAGGGCGGCCATCTGATGCTCAGGCGGCCCCATCAGCCGTCGCTGATCAGGCAGACCTGATCGATGATCCTGGGCGGCACGACGAGATCGAGGTTGCCGGAGGCGTCGGTGGTGGCCGTCGCGTGGCTGCGCTCGTCGCCGCCGACCATGTCGAACCAGCGGCAGGTGAACTTCGCCTTCTTCTTCATGCCGCCCAGGCGCACCGTCACCGGAACGCCCAGGGTCGGGCGGTCCTTGCCTTCTTCGAGGTGGCGGTGCCAGGTGTCGAGGCGCAGTTGCGGCCAGATCAGCGCCTGGCCGGGCGACTGCCAGCCGAGCACGCGCACCGGGCCGTCCTTGCCCGGCTGCAGCGGGGCGAGCTCGCGGTCGCGCCAGTTCACCCGCGCGGCGACCGCCGCCAGGCCGCGATAGACCGGCCACAGGCCGCGCGCGTCGATGTAGTTGTCCCACCACCAGTTCATCGCCGGGCCGTAGCCGCCGAGCATCAGGCCGGCCCAGGCCTGCTGGCGCAGGAGCAGGCCGGTGCGGTCGCGATCGTTGCCGGGGTTGTGCTCGTTGGTGCCCTGGAAGCCGACCTCGCTGAAGCAGAACGGGCGCTTCAACTTGTTGGCGCGCTCGGCGTAGGCGACCAGCATCTGCACCCCGTCGCGGGTGCCGACGCGGTACAGCCCCAGGGGATCGGCCCATTCCATGACGTAGCCGTGCATCTGCACGAGATCGAGTCCGGGAAGCCCCATGACGCGGTCCCAGTCGGTGCCGGCCCAGCTGATCGAATGCAGGCGATCGTCCCCATCCGCCTCCTTGATGGCGATGGCGGCGGCCTTGACCCAGGGCAGGGCTTTCTCGCGGATCGGCTGGGCCATATCGACTTCATTGCACAGTTCCCACGCGGCGATGGTGTCGTCGGCGCCCCAGCGGGCCATGAGGTAGGCCAGCTTGCGGCGGTATTGATCCGGCACCGGCACGGCCAGGAACGCATCCAGCCGGCTCGCGAGGGCGACGGTCGGATCCGCCTTGGGTTCGCCATACGGCACGTTCTTGCCGTGCAGCAGATCGTGGTGGTTGTCGATGACGACGGTGAGGCGCAGGCCGTTGCCGCGTGCCAGCGCGAGGATGCGGTCGAACAGCCAGGCGTGGTCGAGACGGTAGGCGTCTGGCGCGGTGCCTTCGATCTGACCGCACCACGACGCCATCCAGACCCGGGCGTGGGTTCCGCCGGCCTCCTTGAGGGCCGTGAAATAGCGGGTGAATCCCGCCAGACGATCCGGCCCGTTGGCCCAGGCGATGTTCGGGCCGATGGCTACGAAGATGTTTCCATCGGGGAATGCGAGCATGCGCGGATTGTCGCGGCTGATCCGCAGCGGCCCGATCGGCCCCGCCGCCGGCGCGACCAGGAAAGAACCGCGCGAGATCTCGCGCCCCTGCGGCGTGCGGAAGACCCAGCCGAAGGTGCCCGCCTTGCGCGCGGTGTGGCGGAAGCGCAGGCGCGCCTCGCCGTCGGGCAGGAATTCGGGCGCGGCGCCCTGGTGCGCCGGATCGAAGCGGTGGGCGCGGTCGAGGAAGGCGCGGCGGGTCCGCGTCACCGTGCCATCGGGCGGTTCGATGATGTCCAGGCGCGGCGTCGCGCTGACATCGGTGACCAGCCAGGCGGGATCGGGCTCGCTGACCTCCCATTCCAGGAGGTCATCGGCCTTGACCGTGCCGGGGGCGAAGCAGGCCCTGAGCGCGGGCCCGTCGCCGGCGCCGAGGGCGGATCCGGCGAGGCCGAGCACCAGCACGAGGATGACGGCGGCTAGGCGGGCCATTGGACGGAGCCTCCTGCGGCGCGGCGTTCTGCCGTGGCTGCATATAGCTCGGCCCAGGCCGTCGCCAATGCCTGCGGCGATAGCGCGGCCGCCAGCGCGGCCGCGCCCGGGGCGGCGCCGGTCTGCAAGGCGCGCCGGCAGGCGGCGGCGAGCGCCTCCGCGCTGCGGTCCGCCGGATGGATCGCCCCGGCGGCGGCCAGGTCGGCCAGGCCGCCGACCGGCGGCGCGACGACCGGGATGCCCGCGCCCATGGCCTCGACCGCCGCGATCGGCAGCCCTTCGTTGCGGCTGGTCATGAGCAGGATGGTGGTCACCGCGAGCGCCTCGCCTGCCGGCACCTGGCCGGCCCAATGGACGCGCAGACCGCGTTCGCGCGCCAGGCGCTCGGCCGGGGCCCGCAGCGGGCCTTCGCCGCAGACGAGCCCCTGCACCGGCATGCGCTCCGCCAGGGCGGTGAAGGCGTCCAACCAGAGGAACGGATCCTTCACCGGGACCAGCCGGCCGAGAAAGCCGACCACCGGCAGACCGGGCGCGAGCGCGGCGTGCCATGCGGCGGCGGCGGGCAGCACCGGTTCGACCGGCGGGGGCAGGCAGTTCCAGCGGTCCGGCCTGCCGATGCGGAAACCGTCACGCAGATCGCGCACCTGACCGGGTGTCAGGGCGTGGTGCCGGTGCCGCCCGGCGGCCAGGCGTTCGATCCCGGCGACGGCGGCGGACACCAGCGGCGGGAAGTAGCCGGTCAGGACATGGCCGTGGTAGGTGTGCAGGCAGGGGATGCCGAGCCAGCCCGCCACCGTCCGCCCGAGCAGGCCGGCCTTGGCGGTGTGGGTGTGGACCATGTCCGGCCGCAGCGCGATCAGCCGCGTGCGCAACCAGGCCAGGGCGCGCAGGTCGCCGATCCCGGGCGTGCGCCCCAGGCCGGGGACGCGCTCGACCTCTGCCCCGGCAGCGGCCACCAGCGCCGCGTCGTCCGGTTCGCCGGCCGGGCAGGCACCGCAGAGCACCCGATGTTGGAAGCCAAGCGGCTCGGTGGCGCGCACCACTGCGGCGATGACCCGGGCCGGGCCGCCGGCGTTCAGCCGGGCGATGACGTGGACGATGCGCACGACGCGAGCATGGCCGCCGGTCCGGCCCGGCCAACCGCGAAGGCCACGGCAGCGGCTCGGCCGGCGCCGCGCCGACGTGGCAAAAACCACGATTTTTCGCGGTCACCAGCGTCTGATCCACTCCCGGGTGGTGTTTTCCCGGCCGCCTTGCAGACCATGGGGCCGGATCCAGGATGCCGGCCGCCTCTCACCGTGCGCATTCCGCGCGCGGCAGGCCACCCGCCATCGGGAGACCGCCCCATGTCCTCGCCGCGTCGGCCGCGCATCCTGCCCCTGCTGCTCGCCATCGCCGCCGCCTGCCCGGCGCTGGCCGGTGAGGCCGCCAGCGATGAGCAGTACCAGAAGGAGCTCGCAGAGCTCAAGGCCCTGACCGAGAACCGCGACCTGGAACTGTTCGAGCTCTCGTGCGAGCCGCTCGTCCTCGACCGCCTGGTGGTCACCGGCAAGACCGGCGAGACGCGCGCCTTCAATTATCTGGTCTTCCGCCTGCGCAACCTCGCCACCGACTCGACCAAGGCCCTCGCGCTCAAAGCCAAGGGTTACAACGAGGTCCTGCAGGAGATGGCCGAGAAGTACAAGGACACCAAGGTCGACCAGGATGGCGGGGTGAAGCTCAAGGTCGACGGCGTCAGCGATCCCAAGGAAGCCATCATCCTGGAACGCCAGGAGGGCAAGCCCAAGCAGCGCACGGTGAACCTGAGCGTGGTCGCGTGGGACGAACGCGGCAGCCGCATCCAGCTGCTCGACTATCCGGCCGGTGCCACGCAGCAGTACACCTGGCAATTCCCGGATGTGGGCAGCGTGAGCCGGGCCAGCACCTACCGCGAGGTGCACGACCTGATCGAGGAAAAGCTGCGCCGCAAGCTGTTCAGCCCGGATCAGATCCGCGCCACCAAGCTGGAACCCTTCGACGGCGTCAAGCGCATCGAGACCGACGACATCGAGAACTCCAAATACGACACCAAGGGCTGGTTCGCCGGCGAGACGTACGGCCTGGTCATCTTCGACAAGTTCAGCGAACGCGGCCAGAAGATCACCATCGAACTGCGCGGCCTGAGCAACAAGTTCCGCGTCCGCGCGCCGGCCTCGCAGCCAGGCAAGGTCGACAACTACCTGGAAACGCGCTACCAGCGCCGCACCTTCGTGCTCACCTACGACTGGCCGGGCGACGAATACTTCCGCCACGAGGACACCTTCCGCCTGCTCAGCGCCGGCTACCAGTGGGTCGACACCTTCATCCGCCAGGACGTGCGCGCCAGCATCGCCACCACCAAATATTATTTCGACAACATCACCACCGCCGACGGCAGCCGCCAGGCCGCGGTCGAAGAACAGCTGTGGGCGCAGTACCGCGCGACCCGCAGCGCCGGCAAGGGCAAGGATCTGCCTGACTTCGAATCCCAGGTGAAGGATCTCGACCAGCGCATCCAGGGCGAAAAGAAGGCGCAGTGATGGCCACGGCGGTCCACGTCGATGCGGCGCTGCCCGCCGACGCCGTGTTCGCGGCGCTCGCGCCCAACGTCCAGGCGCTGGTCGAGGCCGTGTACGCCCTCTACGACGGATCCTTCGCCGACTGCGCCGAGGACATCCGCCGCCGCCGCGCCGGCCGGCCGTACCTGTTCCGCCTCGACTTCGATCTCGCTGACGACCTGCGCTGGCTGCAATGCCTCGCCAACTACCAGGCGGCGCGCGGCGAGGACTTCGCCGACGTCGTCGCTGCCGCCGCCCTCAAGGAGACCGCACGGTGAACACGGTCGCCCGCCCTCGCCTTTCCTCCCCCACCCGGGCCGCCAAGACCCTCGCGCAGGCGGCCCTGCCGGCCATCGCCCTCGTGCTGGTGCTCGGCGGCTGCGGCCGCCAGCCGGCCGCCCGCCCCACCGGCGACGCGACCCTGAACGCCACCGCCCCGGCCCTCGCCACAACCGCGGTCGAACGCCAGCTCAAGGACACCTACCTGCAGCGGAACTGGGAGGTCGAACTGCCCCGGCCGGTGCACACCAGCTGGATCAGCCCGCAGGTTCCCGAACTGCTCTTCGTCCAGCTGCGCGAGACCAACGAGATCTACGCCATCGACGCGATGAGCGGCAACACCAGGTGGACCTCCGCCCGCCTGCCCAAACCGATCGACCCGCGCCATCCCCCGAGCTGCCAGCGCCTGGTCATCCGGGGTTCCGGCAGCGCCAAGGGCGTGGCCCAGACCTACAACGACGACCGCCTGTACCTGATCTCGGATGACCTGCTGTTCTGCCTCGAATGCGTCAGCGGGCAGGTCGTGTGGCGCTACCGCCTGCCGTTCTCGGCCTCGACCGGCCCCCTCGCGATCGGCCCCGCCGGCACCACGCGCATCTTCATCGGCGACTGGGACGGCCGCATCCAGGTCGTGACCCCCTTCCCGATGCCGCGCCAGGCGTGGCAGTTCAACGTGCATGGCCTGATCTCGTCGATGCCGGTCGAACGCGAGGACATCGCCTACGTCACCAACCATCAGGGCCAGGTGCAGAGCTTCCGCCTCGATCGCGGCGATGGTCCGCTGTGGTCCTTCAAGGCCGGCGGCCCGGTGCATGGTTCGGTCGCGGTGCGCAACAGCTGGCTCTTCGTCGGCAACGACGACAACATCCTCTTCGCCCTCAACCGCCTCGACGGGCATGAGATCGGCCATCTCAACTTCCACGCTCCGATCCGCCGCGCCCCGTTCACCTTCAATACCGAACAGCAGCGCGTCTACCTCTGGACCACCGATGCCGATCCCGCCCTGGGCGGCCTGTGGGCGGTGAAGACGGTGCCCGGCAAGATCCCGTTCACCAACGTGCAGAACCGCGACCCGCGCGAAGTCATGCGGATGGCCACCGAATGGTACCAGCCCGGCCTGACCAAGCTGGTCGGTTCGACCCCGGAGCACCTGCTCTGCATGGCCCCGACCGGCACCAAGGTCGCCGCCGTCAACCGCCAGAGCGGCAAGATCGACTGGTACTGGAACGCGGCGGAAGAACGCCTCACCGCCGCCAAGGCGGCGCGCAAGGATCCGGCGAAGCTCGTCCACATCACCCAGTACCACGACGCGACCAACCGCAACCGCTCGATCTACACCGCCGACAGCGCCGGCCTGCTGGTGTCCTACCGCATGCTCGGTTACGCCCCGGGCGATGCCGTCCCGGTGGTGGCCATCGCGGCCCCGGCCGACGCCGAACCGGTGCTGGCGCCCAAGAAGGCGAAGCTGCCCGCCGCCGACGCGGCGAAGCCGGCGGAACCGGCAACCAAATAGCCGATTTCCGCCTATATTCTGCGTCACGCAACGCGCAGGAGCTTCTCCTTCATTCTTCTCCTGGCGCTTACCTCCATCCTCTACGCGGCGCAGGATTCTTCGACGAAGGCCGGCACCCCTGTCGTTCCGACAGCAAGGATGCTCGAGGCCACCGTACGCGACAAGATCGAATACAGGAACGCCGAAGGATTCACCAGCACGTCTCTGATCGCCAGACTGGGCAATGAGCGGATCGTCGTCGCGGTGCAGAACCCATCGAGGGATATCAGCGGCCTGAAGCCTGGATCGACGATCACCGTCATGGAGATGACCTCCATCGTCCCGGATACGAAGACCAAGGCCGACCGGAAGATGATCCATTTCCTCCTCGACGAACCGACGAAATAGTTTTCCGCTGCGGCCTAGCGGGGCTTGCGCCCCAGCCCGACTGCGCCGCTCTGCGGCTGGCATGCTGCGCATGTCCCCGCTGCGCGGGGATCGACCTGTGGCGACGGTGGCTGCGCCACCGAGTTCCGCTGCGCGGAACCAAGCCCGTCCCCGCTCGCTCGCTTCGCTCCTCGGGGGATTGCTCCTCGCGGGGCGCTGCCCCGCTACGCCCCGCCAGGGGCTCTCGCCCCTGGACCCGCACGGACCTAACCAGTGCGAACGTTTGACTTCCTGAGTCAAACGACCTTCATTCAAGGACCCTAGCGGGTTCGTCCGGCCTGCCGCTGCTGCCACGTCGCCCAGCCCCCGGCGAGTCCGCGCGCGTCCAGGCCATGCTGGCGCAGCTGGCGCACGGCGTAGTAGGCGCGCTGGCCGGCGGCGCACAGCACCGCGATCGGCCGGTCGGCGGGAAGTTCGCTCCAGCGCTGGCGCAACTGGTGGAGCGGGATGAGCGTCGCGCCGGGCACGGTGCCTTTCGCGGTCTCGGCCGGTTCGCGCACGTCGAGCACGATCCGGCCGTCGCTGCCGAGGCCGTCCCAGGCGGCCGCCGGGGCGTCTCCATTCAGCTGGTTTTCCGCGATGAAGCCGGCGAAGTTGACCGGATCCTTGGCCGCGCCGTACTGCGGCGCATAGCACAGTTCGGCCTCGGCCAGATCGTGGATGGTGCCGCCGAGCTGGATCGCCATCGCGATCACGTCGATGCGCTTCTCGACCCCGTCCTCGCCCACCGCCTGGGCGCCGAGCACGCGGCCGTCGCTTTTGCGGTAGATCAGCTTGAGGTGGATGGGCTTGGCGCCGGGGTAGTAGCCGACGTGCTGGCCCGGGTGCAGGTAGACCGTCTCGTAGTCGCCGACCCCGGCGCGCTTGAGCAGCTTCTCGCTCGCGCCGGTGGAGGCGATCGTCAGGCCGAAGGCGCCGCAGACGCTGGTCGCCTGCACGCCCCGGAAGTTCGCGCTGCGCCCGGCGATGGCTTCCGCCGCCACCCGGCCCTGGCGGTTGGCCGGGCCGGCGAGGGGCAGCACCAGCTTCAGGCCGGTGGTGATCTCGGTCGATTCCACCGCGTCGCCGACGGCCCAGATGGCAGGATCGCTGGTGCGCATCGCGGCATCGACGGCGATGCCGCCGCTCGCGCCGATGGCGAGTCCTGCCGCCTTGGCGAGCGTGGTCTCGGGCCGGACGCCGATCGCCAGGATGACCAGATCCGTCTTCAGCTCGGCGCCGCGTTCGCTGCTGGCGACCAGTCCGGAGCCGGCCGGGCGGAACGCCGTGACCGCATCGCCGAGGAGAACCGACACCCCGTGCGATTCCAGGCGGGCGCGCACCGGCGCGGCGACTTCGGGATCGAGCGGCGGCATGAGCTGGTCCGCCTTCTCGACGATGGTCACCTTCAAACCGCGGTGGACGAGGTTCTCGGCCATCTCCAGGCCGATGAATCCGCCGCCGACGATGAGCGCGGACCTGGCCTGGCGTTCGCTGATCCAGGCGCGGACCTGGCGCGCATCGGGGATGGTGCGGATGGAGAAGATCCCCGGCAGGTCGAGACCCGGGATCGGCGGCCGGATCGGCGCCGCGCCGGGCGCGAGCACCAGCGCATCATAGGATTCCTCGCGCAGCGCGCCGCTCGCGACCTCGCGCACGGTGACGACGCGGCGCTGGCGGTCGATCGCGGTGACCTCGTGCCCGGTGTGCACCGCGATGTTGAAGCGGTCGCGGAACAGCGCCGGGCTGGCGAGCAGCAGCTTGCCCTCGTCCGGGATGACCTCGCCGACGTGGTAGGGCAGGCCGCAGTTGGCGAAGGATACGAACGGCCCGCGTTCGAACATCACGATCTCGGCCGCTTCGTCGAGCCGGCGCAGGCGCGCCGCGCACGAGGCTCCGCCGGCCACGCCGCCGACGATGAGGACGCGTCTGCCCACGGTCATTTCCCTCCGCAGCAGGAGCCCGCATCGGATTTGGGGGCCGGCACGCAGCACGAGCCGCCGGCCGGGGCGGAGCGGTTCCACGGCATCGCCGCGACCACCAGGGCGAGACCGCAGACGTCGGTGAGGCCGGCGAAGATCAGGCCGGCACCGAAGAATCCGCTCAGGCCGGCCCAATAGGGATGGACGGTGATCGCGAGCGCCGCGCCGATCAGCACGCCGGCGCCGATGATGCAACGCACCTGGCGTTCGACGCCGAACACGGATCCGCCCGTGCCTTCGAGCGGCAGACCGGCCGCCTTCCAGGCATTGGTGCCGCCGGCGACATCGACCAGGTTGGCGACCCCGGCCGCCGCAAGCTGTTCGCAGGCCTTGCGGCTGCGGACGCCGCCCTGGCAGATCACGTGCACGGGACCGGTGACGGATTGCAGCGCCTGAGCATCCAGCCGGTCGAGCGGCAGGTTGCGCGCCCCCGGCACGTGACCGGAGGCGAACTCCGCCGGCGTGCGGACGTCGATGAGGGTCACCGGACCGGCGGCGCAACGGGCGTTGAGGTCACGGGGTTGGATGCTGAGGATGGGCATGGGATTCCTGCGGTGGGTGGGAGACCGGAGATGAGGAGAATGGCCACAAAGAGCACAAAAAACATAAAAAACACAAAGAACACAGGGATTTCACAGGCAGGACCGGATCCGGATCCTTTGCTGTCCCTTGTGCTCTCTGTGGCCAATCCTTCTAGACTTTCGCTACGAGGTGGCTGGCGAGGAACCTGGCGACCTCGGGCTTCGGGCGGAAACCGGTGAAGCCGGCGACCTGCTTGCCGGCGACGAACAGGCGCACGTCGGGGATGCCCGATACGCCGGAGCTCACCGCCAGGTCCGGGTTCTCGTCGGTGTCGACCTTGACCAGCTTGAGCGGCCCGCTGGCGCTGCGGATCGCCTCGTCGAGCACCGGTGCGAGCATCCGGCACGGCCCGCACCAGGGGGCATGGAAATCGACCAGCACCGGCTGGCGGTGGCTGGCCTCGATGACGTCGCGGGTGAAGTCGAGCATGGTGGCACTCCTGGTTGCGGTTTCGTTCCACCTATGCGCCGTCCGTGCCGAAGATGAATTCGGCACAAGTCATTGCAGTTCAATGCCATTTATTCGATGGCCTGGATTCGCGGTCGCATCTTCTCGACACGATCAGACATCATGTTGCGAAAATGCTACAGCAGATTCGCCGTCCTTCCCTGGCCCACGCCAACGATCCGATTCCTTCGCCAGCGTGCCGGTGGCACGCCGAGGTGCCGGGTGAAGGCGCGGGTGAAGCTGTAGCGGTTGGCGAAACCGTGCGCCACGGCGACGGATTCCAGGTCTTCGTCGCTGCTGCTCAGTCGCAGCGCGGCGGCGGTGAGGCGGCGCTCGGCGACGTACTGGACCGGGGTCTGCTTCAGGTATCGGCGGAAGAGCCGGGTCAGGTGGTCGCAGGTGCAGCCGGCCAGACGCGCGAGCACCGGCAGGCGGCAGTCGGCGTTCGCCGCGCTGTCGATGTGGGCCAGCACCTTCGCCAGCCCGGGCTGGCGCGGCGCGGGCGAAGCGAGCTGCGCGCGGGCGTCCTCGGGAAGCTGCGCCACGATCTCGGCCAAGCATTCGTCGATGATCGCACGCACGGTCAGCAGCAGCGGCGTGTCGGGCGGCCGGCCCTGGGCGATCGCGTCGCCGCAGGCGAAGAGGCGATCGCTGCGCTGGGGCTGGTGCGCCAGCGCGAGCGGGCGGGGGAAGAGCGCGCGCAGCACCGGCGACGGCGGGCCATGCAGGGTGAAGTGGACGTAGACGTGCTCGACCCCCGCCACCGGTTCGGTGGCATAGGACGTGAATGCCGGGATGAGGTACAGACGCCCAGGATGCAGCGGAATCCAGGAACCGTCCGCGCGGATGCGCGCCCCGGCGCGCTTGTTGCCGTACAGGCGCCAGAATGGACTGATAAGATCCTTGTATTTCCAGGTTCCGTCGAGTGCAACCGCGCCCAGGCAGAGCAGTTCGACGAGCATCCGATCATGCAGGTCGTGATGCCGCCGCCGCCCCGTATCGGGCTGCGATATGCCGGAATAGGATACAGATAGATCCATTCCGGCCATGGTCGCGGCCGACCCGGATGCTACAAGCAGGCGACTCTCGCCAGCCGACCCGCCTCCATCCCCGCCACCCAGGAATTCCGACATGCGCCTGCGCCAGATCCACCTCGACTTCCACACCTCCGAAGCCATCCCCGGCATCGGCGCGGCGTTCTCGCCCAAGCAGTTCCAGGACATGCTGAAACTCGGGCATGTCGACTCGATCACCGTGTTCTCGAAGTGCCATCACGGCTGGCGCTACCATCCGACCACGGCGGGATCGCAGCATCCCAACCTGTCCTTCGACCTGTTGCGGGCGCAGATCGACGCGGCACATGCGATCGGGGTGAAGACCCCGATCTACATCTCTGCCGGACTCGACGAACAGACCTACTGGAAGCATCCGGAATGGGCCCGGCGCGGCGCGGCGGGCGAGGTGCCGTGGGCGGGGCGCAACGACTGCGCCGGCTTCCACGAGCTGTGCCTGAACACGGGCTACCTGGATCTGCTGCTGGCGCAGATCGCCGAGGTCTGCACCACCTACGACGGCGACGGGATCTTCCTCGACATCGTCGGTCCGAAGCCGTGCTGGTGCAATTCCTGCGTGAGCGAACGCATGGCCGGCGGCCGTGATCCGCGCGACCAGGCCGCGATCGACGCCCAGGCGCGCCGGACCTATTTCACCTACACCCGCCGGGTGAAGGAGGTCGTCGAGGGCATCCGGCCCGGCCTGCCGATCTTCCACAACGGCGGCCACATCTGCCGTGGCGACCGCGAACTGGCGCACGCCAACACCCACCTCGAACTGGAAAGCCTGCCGACCGCGCCGTTCTGGGGCGGCTACGACCACTTCCCGCTCTCAGCCGGCTATGCACGCACGCTCGGCATGCCGTTCCTCGGCATGACCGGCAAGTTCCATACCTGGTGGGGCGAGTTCGGCGGCTACAAGCATCCCAACGCCCTGCGCTATGAAGCCGCCGCCTGCCTCGCCCAGGGCGCGGGCGTCTCGATCGGCGATCAGCTGCATCCCGACGGCCTGATGGAACCGGCCACCTACGCCCTGATCGGCGCGGCCTATGCCGAGGTCGAAACCAAGCAGCCCTGGGTCACCGGCGCGACCAGCCGTGCCGAGGTCGGCGTGCTGTCGCTGGAAGCGGTGAACATCGGCGCGAAGAACGCCGACGGGAAGATCAACGTGATCGACGGCGACGAAGGCGTCGCGCGCATGCTGCTCGAAGGCCACGTCTGGTTCGACATGCTGGATGCGGAAGCGGATTTCGCGCGCTACCGCTGCCTCGTGCTGCCCGATGCGATCCGGCTCGACACCGCGCTGGCGGCAAAACTCACGGCTTACGTCGCCGGCGGCGGCCGCATCGTCGCCACCGGCGTCTCCGGTTTCGCAACCGACCGCGACGAACAGCTCCTGGATTTCGGCGCCCAGGATGCCGGTCCCGGCGTCTTCAATCCATCCTATGTGAATCCCCGCTTCGCCTGGTCGGCGTGGCGCCCGACCGCGAGCGTGGTCTACGGCCCGATCCGCAACCTGCGGCTCACCGGCGGAGAAGTGCTGGCGCACCGCGAGGATCCCTATTTCCAGCGCGAGATCATGCATTTCTGCTCGCACCAGCACACCCCGAACCGGCGCGGCGACGCCGGTCCGGCGATCGTCCTCGGCCGCGCCGGGGCCTGGCTCGCCTTCGACGCCGGCAGGATCTACAAGGCCCATGGCCAGCTTGCCGTGCGCGAGCTGTTCCTCGGCACCCTCGCCCGCGTCCTCGGCGGCCTGCCGGTCGAGACCAGCCTGCCCTCGGCCGGCCGTCTGACCCTGATGCGCCAGGCGTCCGAACGCCGCGACATCCTGCACCTGCTCTACGCGACCCCGCTCCATCGCGGCCAGATCCACGTGATCGAGGAGCTGATTCCGCTCACCGGCATCACCGTCGCCATCCGCCGTCCCAAGCCGCCCAGCGCCGTCCGCCTGGCGCCACAGGGTGACGTGCTGCCGTTCACCCACGTCGAAGGCCGGGTGCGGTTCACCGTCCCGCGCCTGGAATGCCATCAGATGGTGGTGCTCGCCGACTGAGGCGCATTGGCGAACGGATCATCCCGCCGCTCGATCAGGCCGTGCTCGCGCATCTTGCGGTAGAGCGTGGCGCGGTGGATGCCGAGTTCCTGCGCCACCGCGCCGCGATTGCCGCGATGCCGGCGCAGCGCCTCGGCCAGGGCCTCGGCTTCGGCGCGGCGTAGCGGCGAACCCGCCGGGATCGCTGACTCGGGTGTCGGCGCGGCGTGCAGCTCCTCGGGCAGGTGCGCCACGTCGATCGGGCCGCTGCCGCACAGGACGAAGGCGCGTTCGATGATGTTTTCCAGCTCGCGCACGTTGCCGGGATAACGATGCGCGCCGAGCACGGCGAGCGCGGTGTCGGTGAGGCCGGCGACGTGGCGGCCTTGCAGGCGGTTCAGGCGGTCGACGAAGTGCTCGGCCAGCAGCGGGATGTCCTCGGCCCGGTCGCGCAGCGTCGGCAGGTCGAGGCTGACCACGTTGAGGCGGTAATAGAGGTCGAGGCGGAAGGCGCCCTCGGCGATCATCGCCTTGAGGTCGCGGTTGGTCGCGGCCACCACCCGCACGTCGGCGGCCACGGGTTCGCTCGCGCCCAGCGGTTCGTAGACGCGTTCCTGCAGGACGCGCAGCAGGCGCACCTGCATCGCGGTGCTGACCTCGCCGATCTCGTCGAGGAAGATCGTGCCGCCGCGCGCGCGTTCGAACCGGCCGGGCTTGTCGGCCTTGGCGTCGGTGAAGGCGCCTTTCTTGAAGCCGAACAGTTCCGCCTCCAACAGGGTGTCAGGCAGGGCGCCGCAGTTCACCGCGACGAACGGCCCGTCGGCGCGACCGGACTTGGCGTGGATGGCGCGCGCGAGCAGCTCCTTGCCGGTGCCGCTTTCGCCCAGGATCAGCACGGTGCTGGAACTCGCCGCCACCGCCGGCACCAGATCGAAGATCCGCCGCATGCGCGCGCTGCGGCTGACCAGATCGTCCAGGCGCCAACTGCCTTTCAGTTCCCGTTCCAGGGTCTGTTCGCGGGTGACATCGCGCAGCGTCCCGACCGCCCCGTGGCGGCGGTTCTTGGCGTCGGTGAGCAGGTTGGTGGTCACCGTCACCGCCCGCACCGAGCCATCGCGGTGCGTGAGCCGTCCCGGCTGGTCGCGCATCGGCACGCCGGTCTTGAGCGTCTCGGTGATGATGCACACCCCGCCGCAGCACGGGCCGAAGACCTCCTGGCAGTCGCGGCCGATCACCCCTGCGCGCTCCAGCCCGGTCAGCGCCTCGGCCGCCCGGTTGAACGCGGTTATCCGGCCCTGGACGTCGACGGTGACGACGCCCTCGGCAAGGGAGTCGAGGATGATCTCGGCGATGGCGGAGGCGGACATGGCGATCAAGCCTCAGACGTGTCTCTAAAATGCAATATGATGCATCAACTTGGTTGCATCGTCGGTGCAACGTCTGTGGTTGAATCGACTGCCTTATTCGCAACCCCTTGCGCTCCAGCCACTCCGACAATGCTGCCCGCTGGCACGACCTGGGCATTGAACTCGTCAGCTCGCGTGTCGAGCGGCATATCCGTTCGCAGCGGTTCGTCTCTGACTTGCTGTCCGTCTCTGCCCGGTCTGCGCACCTCAGTCCATCGCCAAGGATCCAACGCATGCGTCTCGCCCTCAACGTCGCTTCTACCATGGCCATCGTTTTCCTCGCCGGCTGCGGCGCCGAACCCGTTGCGGTGGTGGCGACCCCGCCACCGCCCGTCGCGGTGGACGTCGCTGCCGCCACCCTGATCGACCATGGCTCGGTCGAGGTGCTGCCGGGCACGGTCAAGGCGGCCCAGGCGGCGACGCTGATGGCGCGGGTGCCGGGGACGGTCGCGCGCATCGCGGCGACGCCGGGCGACGCCGTCGAGGCTGGCGCGGTGCTGGTGGAACTCGATGCGAAGGAACTGGCCGCGCGCGCCGAGCAGACGCGGGCGGCGGCGCAGCAGGCGGCGGCCGACCTGGGCCGGGCGCAGTCGCTGTTCGCGACCCAGGCGGTGACCAAGGCGGAACTCGATGCCGTCCAGGCGCGCGCCAGCGGCTCGGCCGCCGCCGCGAGCGAGGCCGCGATCATGGCCGGCTACGTCCGCATCGGCGCGCCCTTCGCCGGCGTGGTGGTGCGCAGGCATGTCGAGGTCGGCGATCTGCTGTCGCCGGGTCGGCCGGTGATCGATCTCGAGGATCCCTCCTCGCTGCGCCTGGAGGTCGAGCTGCCCGAATCGCTCGCGGCCCAGGTCGCTCTCGGCGCCAAGCTGCGGGTGCAGATCGGCGCCGCCGGGCTCGATCAGCCGGCCGAGGTGGTCGAGGTCACCCCGGCTTCGGATCCGGTCAGCCGCAGCGTGCTCGCCAAGCTGGCCCTGCCGAATCCCGGCAAGCGGCTGCGTTCGGGCCAGTTCGGCCGCGTTTCCGTGCCGGCCGCGGGTGGACGGATGCTCGCCGTGCCCAGCAGCGCGGTGGTGCAGCGCGGGCAGCTCGACGCGGTCTTCGTGGTGGCGGAGGGCAGGGCCCGCCTGCGCCTGGTCCGCCTCGGCGGCGTGGCCGGGACGAGCACCACCATCCGCGCCGGCCTCGCCCCGGGCGAAGCCGTGGTCCTGAACGTGCCGGCCGGGCTTCTCGACGGCCAAGCCGTCACCGTCCGCTGAGCAGATGCCCGCTACCCGCTGAACCGGTACCCGAACCCTGAGACACCCCATGCACCTCGGCCCCTCCGGCGGCATCGCCAACGTCTTCGTCAATTCCAAGCTCACCCCGCTGCTGGTCATCGCCAGCGTGCTGCTGGGGGCGATGGCGGTGCTGCTCCTGCCGCGCGAAGAGGAACCGCAGATCAAGGTGCCGATGGTCGACGTGATGGTCGGCATGCCCGGGGCCTCGGCCAAGGAGGTCGAGGAGCGCGTCGTCCGCCCGATGGAGCAGCTGCTGTGGGAGATCCCCGGCGTCGAGTATGTCTATTCCACCGCGATGTCGGGTCGCGCGATGACCATCGTGCGCTTCCAGGTCGGCGAGGATGTCGAACGCAGCCTGGTGAAGCTCAACCAGAAGCTGCAGGCCAACTACGACCGCATCCCGCAGGGCGTGACCGCGCCGCTGATCAAGCCGCGTTCGATCGACGACGTGCCCATCCTGGCCCTGACCCTGCACAGCGACCGCTACGACCACCTCGCCCTGCGCCGGGCGGCGGTCGAGGTCGAGACGGCGGTGAAGCGCGTGCCGCAGGTGTCCGAGACCCGGATCATCGGCGGAGCGCTGCGCCAGATCCGGGTCCAGCTCGATCCGCAGCAGCTCGCCGCACGCCGGCTCGCGGCCGAGGACGTGGTGGGCGCGCTGGCGGCGGCCAACCACGCCGACCAGGCGGGACGCCTGATCGATCGCGACCAGGCGGTGCTGGTCGAGACCGGCGACTTCCTCCGCGATGAACGCGACATCGGCGCGGTGGTGGTGGGGGCCAACGCCGGGCGGCCGATCTTCCTACGCGATGTCGCGACCATCCGCGACGGCACCGCCGATCCCGCCACCTACACCTTCTTCGGTCGCGGAGCAGGCGCGCAGGCGTCCGCCAAGGGGCCGGGCGAGAGCCCCTCGGTCACCCTGGCCATCGCCAAGCGCGCCGGCGCCAACGCGATCGACGTCAGCCACGCGGTGCGGCGCGAGGTCGAGGCGCTCAAGGGCCGCGTCCTGCCCGCCGACCTGGAAGTCGCGTTCACCCGCGACTACGGCGAGACCGCGGCCGAGAAGTCCGACGAGCTGCTTCTGCACATGGGCATCGCGGTGGTCAGCGTCTCGCTGCTCATCCTCGTCCTGCTCGGCTGGCGCGCCGCGCTGGTGGTCGCCATCGCCATCCCGGCGACCCTCGCCCTGACCCTGCTCGTCCTGTACCTGTGGGGCTACACCCTCAACCGCATCACCCTGTTCGCGCTGATCTTCTCCATCGGCATCCTGGTCGATGACGCCATCGTGGTGGTCGAGAACATCTATCGCCGGGTCGGATTGAAGGATAGCGAAGGGAAACCGCTGGCGACGATCGCGGTCGAAGCCGTCGCCGAGGTCGGCAACCCGACCATCCTCGCGACCATCGCGGTGATCGCCGCGATCCTGCCGATGGCGATGGTCGGCGGCCTGATGGGGCCGTACATGCGCCCGATCCCGGTCGGCGCGAGCGCGGCGATGATCTTCTCGCTGCTCGTCGCCTTCATCGTCACGCCGTGGGCGGCGGTGCGGATCCTCAAGCCGACCGCGCACACCGGCGATGGCCATGGTCCCGAGGGACGCCTCCCGCGCTTCTACCGCTGGCTGATGGCCCGCCTGCTCGACTCGCGCGGCTGGCGCGTCGGCGTGCTCGGCGGCGCGGCGCTGGCCCTGGTCGCGGCGATGCTGCTGGTGCCCGCCGGCCTGGTGCAGGTGAAGATGCTGCCGTTCGACAACAAATCCGAGTTCCAGGTCATCCTCAACCTGCCCGAGGGCACCGCGCTGGAGCGCACCGCCGCGGTGGCGCGTGACCTGGCCGCGGCGGTGCGCGAGGAACCCGAGGTCGCCGACTACCAGATCTACGTCGGCACGAGTTCGCCCTTCAACTTCAACGGGCTCGTCCGCCACTACTTCAACCGCGCCGGCGACCACGTCGCCGACGTGCAGGTCAACCTGCGACCGCGTCACGAGCGCCCGGCGCAGTCGCACGAGGTCGCCAAGCGGGTGCGGCCGCGGCTGACCGCGATCGCAGCCAAGGCCGGCGGCCGGATCACCATCGCCGAGGTTCCACCCGGCCCGCCGGTCCTGCAGACCCTGGTCGCCGAGGTCTACGCCCCGAGCGAACGCGACCGCCTCGCCCTGGCCGACGAGGTGAAGCGCATCTTCCGCGAAGCCACCGGCGTGGTCGATGTCGACTGGTACATCGAGGCGCCGCAGACCCGCCTGCGCTTCATCGTCGACAAGGAGAAGGCCGCCCTGGCCGGCATCTCGACCGCGGCGATCAGCGCGACCGTGCGCCTGGCGGTCGCGGGCCGCCAGGTCGGGCTGGCGCACCAGCCGCGCGAACGCGAAGATCTGCCGATCGTCGTCGACCTGCCCGCGACCACGGTGCACCAGGGCGAAGACCTGCTCGCCCTGCGCGTGCGCGGGCCGGGGGGCCTGGTGCCGCTGCGCGAGCTCGGCCGCATTGAGACCAGCGTGCTCGAACCGAGCATCCACCACAAGAACCTGCTGCCCGTCACCTACATCGTCGGCGATGTCGCCGGCGCGGTGGAAAGCCCGGCCTATGCGATTGTCGCCATGAACACGGCGCTGGCCAGGATCGACGCGACCCGCTTCGGCGGCGGCAGCGCCAGGCTCGCGGTGCTCAACTCGACCCAGCCGACCAACGACCTTGCCCCGGCGGTCAAATGGGACGGCGAATGGCACATCACCCTCGAGGTCTTCCGCGACATGGGCCTCGCCTTCGCCGGCTGCATCGTGCTCATCTACCTGCTCATGGTCGGCTGGTTCCGCTCGTTCCTCACCCCGCTGGTGGTGATGGTGGTGATCCCGTTCAGCCTGCTCGGCGTCCTGCCTGCGCACGCCCTGATGCCGGCGGCCGGCGGCGGCTGGGGCGCGTTCTTCACCGCCACCTCGATGATCGGGTTCATGGCCGGCGCCGGCATCGTGGTGCGCAATTCGGTGATCCTGGTCGACTTCATCGAGACCGAGATCGCCAGCGGCAGGTCCATCCGCGACGCCGCCATCCAGGCCGGCCTGGTGCGCTTCCGCCCGATGCTGCTCACCGCCCTCGCGGTGGTCGCCGGGGCCGCGATCATCCTCGCCGATCCCATCTTCCAGGGCCTCGCGCTCGCGCTCATGGCCGGCTCGCTCGCCAGCCTCGTCACCGCGCCGGTGCTGGTGCCGCTGCTCTACGTCCTGCAACGGAAGTGGCTGGGCTGAACGCTGTCCATCAGGGCGCGGGTTCGACGATGAACCACGCGACCGTGCTGGCATCCGTGCCGCTGCTGCTGGTGATGGTGAAATCGGTGCCGGCGTTGCGGGCCGACACGTAGCAGAACCCGGGCGTTCCCGAGGCCGACTGGATGGTGACGAAGATCCGCGACGTCGCCGTGACCGCGGTGGTGCTCACCGTGACCGTGCCGCCCACCAGCACCGCGGTGCCCAGGCGGGCGGCGGCACCGCCCTCCTTGACCTTCAGGCCGCTTCCGGCGGATGCCGCCACGACATCGCCACCGACCTGGACATTGCCGGCGATGCCGGCACCGCCGGCGACGGTCAATGCCCCGGTGGTGGTGCTGCTCGACGCGGTGGCGACCGTGATTTCCAATCGCTGATTGGCCGTTATCCCGCTGGTGGTGACATCCATGGAGGAAACCCCATTCGATACACCCATTGCGACTGTCCCGCCTGCCGTCAACTTCAGGGGGGCATTATCGTAATACAGGGTGGTGCCGTTGGCGGCGGCGAGGAGCAGGTTGCCGCTCACCTCACGGATGATGGCATTCGTCGTTCCGCTGCCATCCTTGAAAGCGACGGTCGGATTCCGCAGGTTGCCAAAGGCGACATTCCCCTTGCCTTGCAGTTCGACCGAACCGGAGAGGTTCGCGTCTCCCGTGTCCGTGTAGCGGGCAGTGATCTGGGCCGTACCGGTGGTATCTGCCGTACCGCTGACGGCGACCGTCACCGGCCCGCTGTGCACGCTTCCGGCGATCCCCACCCCGCCGGCGACGGTCAATGCTCCGGTGGTGGTGCTGCTCGACGCGGTGGTATCGGCAACCCGGACCAGACCTGGACCGAAATACCCGGAATAGTTCGTCACTGCTCCGCTTGCGGTGGCATACAAGCCATAAGCGGTTGAACTGGTCGCAGCCCCCGTAGCGGTGAATGATCCGCCATAGACATCTGGCGCCCCTGACCCTGCGGTTGCGACACCTGTGCCACGGACGCCAGCAATCGTGTTGGTGCTGATGGTTGTGGCGCTGACCGCGTATCCTTCCAGGCCCGTCGCGGTGGTTGGATTGCGCGTCGTGCTTCCGACATCAGCACGGCCATAGACTCCGACCGTGTCATCGGATTGTCCGCCGCCAGTCTCGGCATATCCGACCACGCCATACTTCGACCTGCCATTTGCGGAACTGGACACCGCCCTACCGAAGATCGCGGCACTCGAAATGAAATCGAGATCAGTCGAGAGTCCACGAACGCTGGCGTTGGCTGGCGCCGCCTTTCCACCTGCGGTCTGGAAGGTGAGCGGAATCGCAGATCCACTCCCGAAATGGTGGCTTTTCCCCGAGGCGATATGGTTGCCAACCACAGTGACGTTGCCGTTGTAATCGACGTTGAACTGGTCCGTGCCGTTCTTCTGGATCTGGACCAGGTTTCCCGAGGCCCCGG
>CAZZJC010000012.1:0-105865 GCA_964654285.1 uncultured Candidatus Kuenenia sp. | reverse complement strand
TGACCCGCGTGCTCGCTGGCTCGCACGGATTCGCGCGGCCGCGATCCCCACTGGGAATCGCTACCGGCCTGACGGCCGGTACCGCGCTCAGGTTCGAATCCCTCACCATCCGGTTTTTTCTTCTGGCTCCGGCCAGACGGCCGGTGCCAGAAGAAAACAGGGGCGTGAGGTATTCGATGACCCGCGTGCTTGCTGGCTCGCACGGATTCGCGCGGCCGCGATCCCCACTGGGGATCGCTACCGGCCTGACGGCCGGTACCGCGCTCAGGTTCGAATCCCTTCTGATCAATTGGGGGCGCCACCAGGATGGGATTCCATGAAACGCGTGCTCGCTGGCTCGCACGAATTCGCGCGGCCGCGATCCCCACCGGGGATCGCTACCGGCCGGACGGCCGGTACCGCGCTCAGGTTCGAATCCTTTCTGATCAATTGGGGGCGCCACCAGGATGGGATTCCATGAAACGCGTGCTCGCTGGCTCGCACGAATTCGCGCGGCCGCGATCCCCACCGGGGATCGCTACCGGCCGGACGGCCGGTGCCGCGCTCAGGTTCGAATCCCTTCTGATCAATTGGGGGCGCCACCAGGATGGGATTCCATGAAACGCGTGCTCGCTGGCTCGCACGAAATGCCGCCCACCAGCCATCGTCGGGCGGAGACGCTGCATCCGCGCAATCGGCACCAGGGGCGATACGACCTCCGGCGGTTGGTGCGGGTGCATCCCCCGTTGGGGCGGTTCGTGGTCCGCAATTCGTATGGCGATGATTCGATCGACTTCGCTGATCCCGTGGCGGTCCGGATGCTGAATGCGGCCCTGCTGCGCGACTGGCATGGGGTGGTCGGCTGGGATCTGCCGGAGGGATTCCTCTGTCCACCGATTCCGGGGCGGGCGGACTACCTGCACCATGCGGCGGACCTGCTGGCGGGCGGGGCACCGGGGAAACCGTCGATTCCCCATGGTCAGGACGTGCGGGTGCTGGACATCGGTACCGGGGCGAGCGTGGTCTATCCCCTCATCGGCCATGGCGAATACGGGTGGAGCTTCGTCGGCAGCGAGGCGGATCCGCAGGCCTTCGCGTCAGCTCAGCGCATTCTGCTGGCAAATCCCCGCTTCTCGCGGGCGATCGCCGTGCGCCGGCAGACGCGTCCGCAACACCTCTTCGCTGGCGTCATCCATCCCGGCGAGACGTTCGCCCTGAGCATCTGCAATCCGCCGTTCCATGCCTCGGCCGCAGCGGCACGGGAGGGCAGCCAGCGCAAGTGGCGCAATCTCGGTCGCGCGGATGGCGGTCGGCACGGGCCTCGGCTCAACTTCGGCGGTCTGGCCGCAGAACTCTGGTGTCCGGGTGGAGAAGCCGTTTTCATCGGTCGGATGATCGCCGAAAGCGTGGCGGTGGGAACGCGCTGCCGCTGGTTCACCAGTCTGATCGCCAAGCGCGAACACGTCGGCCCGCTCCAGGCCCTGGCTCGCACAACCGGGGCGACCGCCGTGCGCGTCGTGCCGATGGGACAAGGCCAGAAACAGAGCCGTTTCCTCGCCTGGACCTTCGTCCCGTCAGCCTCGTAGTGACCACTGGGAAGTGGCCTCGCTGCGCTTCAGGCGCGGAACCGGCCCACGGCTTCGCCCAGGGTGGCGGCGGAGCCGCCAAGGCGATCGTTGGTCGCCTGGACGGCGACCGCCGCCTGGGCGGTCTGCTCGGCGGCGGCGGCGAGGTCGCCGACCAGCTTGACCGCGTTGCTGCTGGCCTGGGCGGCCTGCTCCATGCGCATGGCGATCTCGCGCGTGGTGGCGTCCTGCTGCTCGACCGCGGCGGCCATGCTGGCCTGGGCGCTGGTGGCCTCGTCGACCGAACCGGTCGCAGCGGTCATGGCGTGGCGGGCCTCATGTGACGCCGCCTGGATGCTCTTGACCTTCGCCACGATGTCTCCGGTCGCGGCGGCGGTCTGCTGCGCGAGATCCTTGACCTCGCTCGCGACCACGGCGAAACCCTTGCCGGCGGAGCCGGCGCGGGCGGCCTCGATGGTGGCGTTGAGGGCGAGCAGGTTGGTGCGGCGGGCGATGTCGTTGATGAGCTGGACGACGGTGCCGATCTCCTCGGCCGAGGTGGTAAGCCGGTCCATGACGCTGTCGGCGCTGCGGACCTGTTCCGCCGTGCGGTGGGCGAGCTGGCTGGCGCCGTTCATGCCCTCGGCCAGGGTCTTCACGCTGGCCGCCAGTTCGGTGGCGGATGCGGCGACATACTGCATGGTTTCCTGGAGTTTGGCGATCACTCCGGAGAGATCCGCGCTCTGGGTCCGGCCGCCTTCGGCAAGGTGGGACAGTTGCGAGGCCGTGGTGCCGAGCTCCTGCGTCGCCTCGCCGACCCGGGTGGCGGATTCGGCGACCTGGCGCACGGTGGTCTGGAGCTTCTCGACGAAGGTATTGAATCCTCCAGCCAAGGCCGCGATCTCGTCAGCGCGATTCGACACCGCGATGCGGGCGGTGAGATCGCCCGAACCGCTGCCGATGTCGGTCAGGCTGCCCGCGACCCGGCGCAGCGGGCGGACCACACCGGTCTGCACCACCCGGGCGGTGGCGGCGAGGGCGGCGATGAGCAGCACCACGCAGGCGCTGAGCACCACGTAACGCTGATACTTTGAGTTCCGCTGCTCGTCTTCGAGGGCTGTTTTCAGGTCGGCTCCGGTGGCGGTGATGAGGGCTTTGGAACCGGCGATGAGTTTCTTCCCCGTCTCCAGCCCCTTGGCGACCCCGGCAGTGGTCGCTTCGTCGCTCTTCCCATTCGAGGCGGCGAGGAATGCGGGGCCATAGGTCTTGAGGAATTCCTCGATTCCGGCCGCGATGGCTTCCGCTTCCTGGCCCCGCGCCGGCAACGTAGTCAGGTCCTTGAGTTCACGTTCATGCGCAGCGGCCTCGACCGCCTTGGACTTGGCCTTGGCGGGCGCCTCCTTGTCGCCTTCGATCGCCGCCTTCTCGAAGCTGCGCATGGCGTCATCCAGATGCTCGCTCGCCTCCTGCGCCAGCAGCGACGCGGGGAACAGCCGTTCCCCGATCGCCTGCAGGCGTCCCTCGCCGCGCCAGCCCAGGACGAACCCGGCGCTGGCGGTGGCGAGGTAGCCCGCTGCGAGGACGGCGATGCAGATCCAGATCTTCTTGGCGATCGACATGGTTTCCTCGTGCGTTCGCTGGACCCCGACCCCGGTCTCAGTTGACCGGGACCTTCTTCACGCCGGTGAGGGCCGCGCCCTCCGAGACATAGCCGATCGCCTCCTTGTTGGCGGCGACGAAGGCGATCACGTCGGCCTCGCTCTTGCACTCGGTCGGGGCCTTGGCCTTGCCGGTGAAGACCAGCTTCTTCCAGGCGGTGGCGAACTGCGACGGCGTCTTGCCGACGTTGTCCTTGAGGAATTCCTCATGCACGGGGGCGCTGGGCACGGTGACGACCTGGATCTTGGCGCCATCCTCCCAGTTGGCCTTCTTGCCTTCGTAGATCGCCTGCACGTCATCCTTGCTGATGGAGGCGATGCCATTGCCGGCATTGACGATGACGATCTCGGCCGCACCGAGGCCGCCGGCCGTCGTGGTGGCGAAGGCGAGCAGGGAGATGGAGAGGACGGTCATGGGGTTCTTGGTGTTCATGGGGTGGTCCTCAGAAGCTGAAGGTGGTCTTGGCCACCACGTACCACCAGGATTTCACACCGGTGTCATTACCGCCGAAGTAGGCGGTCTGCTTGTCCGGCACGTTCAGGAGGCCGCTGCCATCGACCCGATGGCCTTCGAACTTGATGGTCCACCAGTCGAACAGGTCGTATTTCGCCGTGAGGGCGTAATCGTACTGGTAGTCGTTCGACCGTTCCGTCTTGCGTTCCTGGAAGTCCTGATGGTAGAAGGACGCATACCCGCCGATCTCCAGCGCCGGCAGGACGCGGTACGAGGGCATGAAGTAGAAGCCCTCGTTGTCGATGCGGGCGGTCCCGAGCTCATAGGGGGTCACCACGCTGAAGGGCGGGAAGGGCACCGGCACCTGGAGCTGCAACGGGCTGTACGATTGGCGGTTGCGGGTGCGCAGGTATTCGCCCTGGAAGGTGAAGTTGCCCCGGACGTATTCGACCGAAGCGCAATATTCCTGCACGCGGTCGGATTTCACCGTGAGCGGGCCGGCAAGCACGGTCGGCGACGGCGGCGGACCGAAGGGGACGTTGTTCGGCAGGTAGGCCTCGGCGACCAGGTTCTTGCTGTGGCGGTAGGAAAAACCCAGCTTCAGCCCTTCCAGCTTGCCGCTCGGGGCGTTCCAGAAGAGCTGGGCGCCGGCGACGCGGTCGAGGGTGATGCTGTTCAGGCCGACGTCCGGGGACTGGTACTGCTTCGCCACCGTGCCGTCGGACGGGATCTGCTGATTGCCGTAGAAGACCTGGTAGTCGAAGCTGCCTGCCTTGCCGGCCTGGATCGAACCGTAGAGGCCGATGCCGTTGACAGCGAAATGGTACTCGCGGGCACGCACGTCGTAGACCGACTGGGGCAGGATCGCCGCCACGCGTGTGTGGTCGAAATCCTGGGTCTCGTTGTAGAGGCCGAACGGCTGCTTGATGCGACCGACGCGCACGCCCAGCCAGTCGCGCACCGAATACTGGGCGAACAGCAGGTCGAGCTGTACCTTCTCGCGCGCGAAGGTCTGGTCCTGGACCTCGCCCTCCTCCCACAGGTTCTCGCCGTAGAACTGCGCCGCGATGCGGAAGCGGTCGGTGATCTGGCAGCCGACGTTGAGGGCGACCGAGTTCAGATCCCAGCTTCCGGTCTTGCTGTCATCCGCGAGGTAGGTGTTGCCGGTGCTCTTGGTGTAGCCCTGGGTGAAGAATCCGTGCACGTCGAACTTCGACGCCAACGAGTCCTCCGCCAGGGCGCTGCCGGCGAGCACCAGCAGGGTCGGGACGGTGATGGGGTAGCGCATGTTCCTCCTCGGAAGGAATGGGGAATGACAGTGGGTTACTCCAAGACTTTTTCCCGCGCAAGGGCCTCCTAGCCAGCCTGTGGAGGTCCCCCTCCTTACCGGCGACCGTTCGCGGCGGTTTCGGCACGGCCGACGCCCCACTGGTCCCCAGACCCGGATTCCCCCGCCGGCCTGTCGCAGGGAGCGACAAGCCGCGTCGCGGAAGACGGCGCATGAGGGCAGGAGCACGCATGGCTGTGGCCAAACCGGTTGCGACGACGAAGACGGTCAGCCGCCTTGACGCCCTGGCCAAACGGAGCGAATTCCTCTTCGCCTTCGGCTTCCTGGGCATCATCGCGGTGCTGCTGCTGCCGGTGCCGGCACCGATGCTGTCCTTCCTGCTCGCCTGCAACCTGTCGCTGTCGGTGCTGGTGCTGATGGTCTGCATCTACGCCCGCGAGCCGTTGGAAGTGAACGCCTTCCCCAGCCTGCTCCTGGTCACCACCATGATGCGGCTGGGCCTGAACGTGGCGTCGACCCGTCTGATCCTGCTCACCGGCAGCGGTGGATCCGTGATCGAGACCTTCGGGCAGTTCGTCGTCGGCGGCAACTTCGTGGTCGGCGTGGTGGTGTTCGCGATCCTGGTCATCGTCCAATTGATGGTGGTGACCAAGGGCGCGGGCCGCATCTCGGAGGTCGCGGCCCGGTTCACCCTGGATGCCATGCCGGGCAAGCAGATGGCGATCGATGCGGACCTGAACGCCGGACTGATCAGCGAGAAGGACGCGCGCGAACGGCGCAAGAAGATCGAGCAGGAGGCCGAGTTCTACGGCGCGATGGACGGCGCCTCGAAGTTCGTCAAGGGCGATGCCATCGCCGGCCTGATCATCACCATCGTCAATATCATCGCCGGCTTCGTGATCGGCATGACGATGATGAACATGTCGGCGGAAACCTCGCTGCGCACCTTCACCATCCTGACCATCGGCGACGGCCTGGTGAGCCAGATCCCGTCGTTCCTGGTCACCATCGGCTCCGGCCTGCTGGTCAGCAAGACGCGCGGCGAGACGACGGTCGGCAACGAATTGGCGCGCGAGTTCTTCCTCAAGCCGCGTGCGCTCATGGTTTCGGCCGGGCTGGTCCTGGTCATGGGGCTCCTGCCCGGCATGCCATTCATCTTCTTCGCCTTCCTGGCCGCGGTGCTGTTCGGCCTCGGCTGGGCGATGCGCAACGTCGAGGCCGACACCGCCGCCGCCAAGGCGAAGGCCGAGGTCGAAGCGGCGCCAAAGGCAGAGGAAAAGGTCGAGGATCTCATCACCGCCGACCGCATCGGGGTCGAGATCGGCTACCGCCTGATCCCGCTCGTCGATGTCGCGCGCGGCGGCACCCTGCTCGACCGCATCACCGCGCTGCGCAAGCAGCTGGCGCGCGAATCGGGCATGATCGTCCCGCCGATCCGGATCAAGGACAACATCCAGCTGCCGCCCGGCAGCTACCGCATGCTGCTGCACGGCCAGCCGGTCGCCCAGGGCGAACTGCATTGCGACCGCCTGCTCGCGATCGATGGCGGCGGCGTGGCGATGCCGGTGCAGGGCCTCGCGACCAAGGAACCCGCCTTCGGCCTGGATGCGGTGTGGATCGAGTCCTCGCGCCGGTCGGAAGCCGAGGCCGCCGGCTACACCGTCACCGATCCGGCGTCGGTCTTCATCACCCACCTGACCCAGGTCCTGCGCGCCAACGCCCCGGCGGTGATCAACCGCGAGGACATCCAGACCATGCTCACCGGCCTGAAGAAGGATTCGCCGGCGCTGGTCAAGGACATCGAGACCAACGCCAAGCTGGGCGTGGTCCAGAAGGTGCTCACGTTCCTCCTCGAGGAGCGGGTGCCGATCACCAATCTCGAGAAGATCCTCGAAACCATCGCCGACGCACCGAGCCTCGACCCGGCCGCCCTGGCCGAGCAGGCGCGCGCCCGCATCGGCCGTTCGGTGGTGGCGCCGCACCTGAACGCGCGCGGCCAGCTCATGGCGATCATCCTCGAACCGGTCACCGAGCAGCGGCTGTCCTCGGCCATCAGTTCGGCGCAGCAGGGCGGCGGCCTGGGCATCGCCCCGGCCGAGGCCAGCGCCCTGATCGAACGCCTGGGCCGCGCCATCCAGGAGGCCAGCGCCCAGGGCCACGACCCGGTCCTGCTGACCACCGGCAGCCTGCGCCGCAGCCTGCGCCAGATCACCAGCCGGTTCCATCCCGACCTCGCCGTCCTGTCGTACACCGAACTCGGCGCCGGCACGCCGGTCGAAGTCGTCGGCACGATCGAACTCGGGAAGAATCCATGAATCGCTGTGAATGCGGCTTGATCACCGGACTCTGGGGGGCGCCAACATGATCGTCAAAAGCTTCACCGGCCGCACCGTGCCCGAGGCGCTGGAAAAAGTCCGCGCCGGACTCGGATCACGCGCCCTGATCATCGAAACCAGACCTTTGCAGGAATCCGGCCTCTTCGGCCGGCGCACCGGCTTCGAGGTGGTCGCGGCCAGCGATGACGAACCGGAGGACGCCGTGCCGGTGGCCGACACCTTCCGCCGGCTGGAAGTGATCGACGGAACCCGGAACAAGCCCGCCGCCGGCGCGTCCACGTCGACCGGCCAGGCCGCCGGGCTCCTGCGCAGCGAACCGGTGAACCCTGGACTCGACGACGAACTCGCGGCGATCCGCCGCCAGCTCGCCCGCCTCGCCGCCGGCAACCGCACCCCGGTCGACCATCTCGGCGAGGAGCTCGCCGGAATCCTGGAGGAAGCCGAACTGCCGGGCGAACTCACCGCCGAACTCGATGCCGCCTGCGCCGCCGCCGGCGAACGGCTGCCGCCGGAGCGCCGGGGCGAGTTCTGCGCCGCCGTGCTGACCAAGGCCCTGCCCGGATGCGCGACGATGGACTGGGACGGCTGCCGTCGCCTCATGCTGGTCGGCCCGACCGGGGTCGGCAAGACGACCACGATCGCGAAACTGGCCGGCGACCTGGTGCTGAAACGCAAGCGTTCGGTCGCCCTGCTGACCATCGACACCTACCGCGTCGGGGCGCAGGACCAGCTCAAGGCGTATGCGGATCTGCTCGACATCCCGTTCGCGGTGGCAAGCACGCCGGCGCACTTCGCGGAGGAGCTGCGCCGGCTCGAACGCGTCGACCATGTGCTCATCGACACCGCCGGCCGCAGCCCGGCCGATGCGGTACGGGTGCATGAACTCAAGGGCTTCTGCCGCGCCGCCGCCGGCATCCAGGTCTGCCTCGCGCTCGGCGCCAATGCCGGCCGGGCCGAGTTCTCGGCCGTGGTCGAGCGCTTCAGCCTGCTCCCGATCGAGCACGCGGTGCTGACCAAGTTCGACGAATGCGCCGCCGCCGGGCGGCTCTACGGCTGCCTGCGCCGGCACCGCCTGCCGGTGCGCTGGATCACCACCGGGCAGGAGGTCCCCGCCGATATCCAGCCCGCGTCGGCCCAGGCCATCGCCGCCCGCGTCGTCGCCGGCAACCCCGTCGCCACCGCGTCCGCCAGCCCGTTCGCGGCGCCATACGCGGCTCCATTCGCGGATTCAGTGGCCTGAGCCATGGACGACCAGCTCACCGGCCTGCGCACCGCCGCCGGGATCCCGACCACCCTGCCGAAACTCGCCGCGCTCGCGGTGACCGGTGGCAAGGGCGGCGTCGGCAAGACCTGCGTCGCGGTGAACCTGGCGGTGGCCTGCGTGAGGAGCGGGCTGCGCGTGCTGCTGGTCGATCTCGACCTCGGCCTTGCCAACGCCGACGTGCTGCTCGGCGTCGATCCGGCGAAAAGCCTGCATGATGTCCTCATCCACGGTGCGGATCCGCAATCCGTCGTCTGCCGGACCCCCTCCGGGGTCGATCTGGTGCCGGCGGCGAGCGGTCGCGAGGACCTCACCGCGCTGACGGACAACCAGCACCTGAAACTGTTCGCGCACATCCAACGCCTGGGCGCCGGCTACGACCTCTGCATCCTCGATACTGCGGCCGGCATCGGCGGCACGGTGATGGCCGCGCTGCGCGCCGCCCGCGCGGTGCTGGTCGTCCTGACCCCGGACCCGACCTCGATGACGGATGCCTATGCCCAGATCAAGGTGCTCGAAGGCAAGGATCCCGGCCACGACCTGCGGGTGGTGGTCAACCAGTCCGGCAGCCACGCCGAGGGTGTCGAGGTCTACAACCGCCTGCGCAAGGTCGCCAACGCCTACCTCAGGCGCGATCTCGCGTTGATCGGCCAGATCCCGCGCGACCGCGCCGTCACCGACGCCGTGCGCAGCCGCCGCCCCTTCGCCGGCGGCGATTCCAACGGCCCGGCCGCGCAGGCGATGCGGCAGCTGGCGCTGCGGATCAAGGGCGAACGCTGGAAGAGTTCGAGTCCGTCGGCCTGACCGCCTCGGCCGCGCGAGGCGCGACACCGGCGGGCGGCTGGTCGGGGCAGGCCTCGGCCATGGGCAGGGGCGCCTCAGCCGGGACAACCGCCTGGGAAACCATCGCGATTTCCGGTGCGGTGAAATCAAGCCGGGGCGCCCGGTATCTGAGGGCGAAACCGGGCAGCAAGGTGTTCACCAGGGTATAGACGATGAGTCCGCCGAAGATGGGGGCCGGCACCGCGAACTGGTCGCGCAGGATCCCCGCGATGACCAGGGTGAAGACCAGGGTCGGCATAAGCACGACTGCGGCCCGGATGGGCAGCCCGTCCTGCATGGGATGCAGCCAGCGCCGATGCGCCACCAGCGCGAACAGGCGCGCGGGAAGGGCGATCGCCAGGAAGCCGGCGCCGACGAGCAGGGCCTCCCAGGAGAAGTCCTCGCGCCGCAGTTCCAGCCCGGCGTGGAAGAAATAGAAGGGGATGAAGAACGCCGCGAAGATCTCGATCGTCTCGATCATCCTGGGCGAGACCATGGCGGGCACGTAATGCCGGGTCCGCTGCGCGATGATGCCGGCCAGGAAGGCCCCGAGCAGGTAATACGCCCCGAGCATCTTGGTGACCGAGGCGCAGACGATGGCCATCACCATGAGGAAGGCGAACTCGGTCTTGGGACCGCGCGGCAGCAGGAAGGTGGCGAAGAACCAGAACGCCACCGGCAGGGAAACGGCGAGGCCGACCATCGCCGACCCGGCAATGAGGAACTGCTTGGCATTGACGGTCTGGAGGCAGAAGAACAGCCCGAGCAAGGCCAGCAGTTCGCCAGCGATGGCCTTGGTCTTCACCGCATCGCGTTCGCCTGGGGTCAGACCGAAGCTGCCCAGCGAACTGAGGATGAACCCGGTCGATGGCGTGAGCAGGGCCAGGGCGATGAGGAAGGACGGACGCCAGCCGAGCCCAAAGATGAGCATCGCGGCCGAGGCGAGGATCCCCAAGCCGAGACAGCGCCCGACGAGATGGACCATGATGATCCGGGCTTCGCGTCTGAGGAGCGAGAATTCGACATCCAGGCCGGCGAACAGGAAGAGCGCGACGATGCCCAAGGTCGCCAGAAGGGCGATCGTCTGATCCCCATGGAACCAGCCGAAGACCACGCTGGCGACCACCCCCAACGCCAGGCTGGTGATCGCGGTCGGCAGGCGGAAACGCTCCAGCAGGTACGGCAGGATGAAGACGCCGAGGACCAGCAGGATATAGGTGTGCGCCTGGACGAGATTGATGGCGTTCAGTTCGTTCATGGGCGTTCAAGGGCGGGAAATGGGGTGGGGCCATGCCCGCGCCCAGGCCGAGCGGGTCCCCGGCTGCGACCGGGAAGAGGACGACGGCGGCGTCTGCATGTCCGCCGGTCGGATTCAGGGCGGACCGTGTTTGCGCGGCATGACCAGGGCGCAAGCCAGGGCTCCGAGGATCGCGGCGCAGGCCGAACCGCCGATGATCCCGAGTTTGGCCGTATCGATGTGGTGCGGATCGCTGAAGGCCAGGGAGTTGATGAACAGGCTCATGGTGAAGCCGATGCCGCCGAGCATGGATACGGCCGCCACCTGGCGCCAGGTGACGCCCTCGGGCAGCGCGGCGAGGCGAAGCCGCACCAGCAGCCAGGACAAGGCGGTGATCCCGATCGGCTTGCCGAGGAGCAATCCCGCCGCCACGCCCCAGAACAGCGGATCCCGCAGCGCGGGCGCGAGGGCGCCGCCGACCGCCACCCCGGCATTGGCCAGCGCGAAGAGCGGGATGATCAGGAAGGTGCTCCAGGGCTGGATGATGTGCTCCCAGCGGTGCAGGGTCGACCCGTGGTCGTCGCCCACCCGGATCGGGATGGTCAGCGCCAGCAGGACGCCGGCCACCGTGGCGTGGATGCCGCTCGCGAGCGTGGCCGCCCAGAGGATGAACCCGCCGATGGCATAGACGAATCCGGCCCTGACCCCGAGGCGATTGAGGCCGATCAGGGCAAGGAAGGTGAGGGCGACGGCGAGCAGCGCACCGAGATCGAGTCCGTGTGAATAGAACAGGGCGATGACCAGGACGGCGCCGAGATCATCGGCGATGGCCAAGGCGGTCAGGAACACGAACAGCGCGGCCGGGATCCGGCCCGGGACCAGGCGCATGATGCCGAGGGCGAACGCGATGTCGGTGGCGGTCGGGATGCCCCAGCCATGGGCGGTCGGGGTGCCCTGGTTCAGCGCGGCATAGATGAGCGCCGGGGCCAGCATGCCGCCCACGGCGGCCCCGATCGGCAGCAGCGCCTTGCGGGGCGTGGACAGTTCGCCGCACACCACCTCGCGTTTGATCTCCAGTCCGACGAGGAGGAAGAACAGGACCATCAACCCGTCATTGATGCCGTGGGCCACGTCGAAGTCCACGCGCCATCCGCCCAGGGCGAGAGCCACCGGCGTATGCCACAACCCCTGCCAGGCGGCAGCCCAGCCGCTGTTGGCGGCGGCGATGGCGATGATCGCGCACAGCAGCAGGATCACCCCGCCGGTCCATTCGTGGCGGGCGAAGCGGATGAAGGGCTCGGTCAGGCCGGAGAGCCGGCCGAGCGGAAGGTCAGGCGTGGTCATCGTGCATACCTGGGGTTCATTGCTGGTCTTCTCCCACCGATGCCGGCTTGCAATGCTCCGACCCAGGACGACCGGGGTGATAGGCGAAGCGCCGCAGGCTGAAAAGCAGGAATGCCGCTGCCCGCCCCAGGCCGGCCGCCAGCGTCCCAGGGTGCCGGCCTTCCGGGTGCCGGGATCCGATGAAGCCGCACCTCAGCGCCGCCCCGTGGCACGCCCGAGTTCGAGCACCGCCAGCAGGCCGTGGCCGCAGCCGAGTCCGCGCTGGGCGTGGAATTCCAACTGGCGCAACAGAAGCCCGAACTGCGGTTGCAGCAGGTTTGCCTCAGGATCGCCAGGATCGAACCAGGCCAGTCGCCTAGCCTGTTCGGCCAGGGCCTCCATCCCGGTCAGCAGGGCGAGCGGGATCGGTCCGTCGGCGGTGCACAGGTCCGCGGCCCGGATCGGCTGCCGGCCGGCGCTCACGTCCTCGAACCAGCGCACCAGGACGTTCCAGGCGCTGACGTAATTGACGAAGAACGTGTCCACCTCCGGATCACCGCTCACAGACAGGCGGTCGGCGGTGAGATCGATCGCATCCGAGCGGTGGTTGAACTCGAACATCGCGTTCACTGCCCGGCGCAGCGGCTTCACCCCAGGGTGGAAGATCCCCGTGTCGACATGCCGGCCGACCAGGACCGAGCGATCGACCAGGGTCAGGGTCTGCTGCCGTTCAGCCACCCCCGGCACGGCGAGCAGGAACCGGCGCAGCTCTTCCCCGCTCCAATAGCGGACCCGGTAGTCGCGCTGTTCCTGCAAGCGTTCGGGCCATTCTGCGGCGGGATACATCCACACCATGTTGTACGGCTGCATGCGCGCCGCCGCCGGGTCCCGGCTGTAATTCCAGTAGCACGGCCATTCCGCGCTGAACTGGCCATGCACATCGATGAGCAGGACGCAGGGCCCAGGCGCATGTTCGACCACGTCCGCCACCATGCTGCGCAACTGCGCGTCCTCGAGGTGGGACAGCGAGCCGTAGCTGTTGTAGTACAGGTCGAACGATGGATGCCCGGCCAGGGAGGAGGCGAGGTCGGCGAGATCGCCCACCGCGAAGCTGAGCCTTGGCATGCCGGCGCAGCGGCGGCTGGCCTGCTCGATCATGTGCGGGCAGAGATCGATGCCGTGGTAGGCGGCCAGATCCTGATCGTTGAGCAGATAGCGGCCCCAGGTGCGGTTGTTCCCGGCGGGAACCTGCAACAGCAGGTTGAGCCCTTCGCCCGCTCCGCATCCGAGGTCGACCACCCGCAGGCCCCGTCCTTCCTCGCGCGCGTGCAGGCGGAGCCGTTCCAGCGCCGGACGGATCGCGAAACGGGTGATCTGGTCCTCCCAGATGCGCCGGACATTGTCGTATTTCCCCCACAGACCCGAGGGCGCGTGCGCGTAATGGCCGTCCTGCACCAGCCGTCCGTAACCGGTGCGGTCCGGCAGATCGAGCCCGATCATGGCCGCCCCCAGGCCAGCCCGATACTGGTGCGCCGCCACGACGGCAGGGCCCAGTCGACGGAAGAATCAACGGCGACAGGAGGGAAGGGGGAGAGGAAGGTGAGGTCGGTCCGGCAGTACCTGCCGGCAACCAGGGCGATCATGGCCATGGCGGTCTCCACGCGGCGTTCTGGGATCAGACGCGGCGCAGGACCATCCCGCGCCGGTTTACCAGCTGGCCGGCGGGTCGGCGTTTCCCCGGTTCAGACCTTCATGTTTCTCGCGCAGCAGGCAGATCAGCGCGATCGAGGACCGCAGTTCGGTGCCGCGCGATGGACGCAGCTGCCCCAGCCTGGCGGAAGCGATCCGGCGTGCCGGGCGGACCCGGCTGCGACGGGTGCGCACCGACATCATCTTCCGGAGCTTGTGCGCGGGCGAGGGCATGCAGGCGGCTTGTAATCCGCCCGCGCGGGAAAGGCAACCGGGGATTCACCGATTTGCGACGTGGTCGACCGATTGGATCAGACACCAGGGCGGATGCGTACGTTGGATGAAGATCCTGTCCCCCCATTTTCACCGCCATCCCCATTTCCACTTTCATCTCGGCTGGGCAGCTGCAGCGCAGGCGATGCGGCTGCTCGCGGTGCGGATCAAAGGCGAACGCTGGAACGGGGTTTGAGCCGCCAACGCCTTTCAGGGCGTCACTCAGCTCAGAGGGACCTGAGATCGGCTTCCCGAGTATTCGACCCGGGCTACCTCGTCCGCAGCTCAACGATGCCCTGCATCAACTGGACCAGTTCCTTGGCGCAGGCATTGCGAGCCGCACCATCACCGGCAAGGGCGGCGGCGGGGATGCGCAGACCGCGCTTTGCCTTGTCGATGTCGATGATCGCCTTCAGCCGGTCAAGAAGGTTCTTCTCTTGCAGATCGAAGTTCAGCGACGCCTGCCAGTCGCCTCCCGGCAGAGGTCGGCAGCCCAGGTCGAGATGGTCGAACTCGCCCTGCAATTCGGCCGGCGGCATGAAACGGAGACAGGTGTTCCGGTTGCTCTGGTCCCAGGAGCGTTTCTCGGGCACCTCGTCCCAATGCAGCACTTCAGCCCACAGACGGGCAAGTTCGAGCAGGGCGGCGGCAGGTAGCACCGTCAGGTCGAGGCTCCCCGAGGGATCGATCGCCCCGGGCACATCCAGTTCGACGTGAAGCCTCCAACCGGTGCTCTTGCCCGGTTGCGACAGCCGGGCGTCAAGCGGCAGGGTGAGGCAGAACGGCTCTTCGCGTTCTTCGCCCGCGCCGATGGGACAGGGTCGGGCGAGAACGGCGCTATCGGCATCCCTGGTTACCGTCACCCTACGACGGTTCTTGCCCGAGCCGCGGCTCTCGGTCCAAAATTCTACCAGGCTGATGCGCAACTGGTTGGCCTCCTGAACATACCCACCGCCACGCAACTGCACCGTACCGGCAAGGCGGTCGCCTTGGTGGAAACTACCGCCGTTGGGGCAGATGACGATGTCGCAGCCACCTATGTTGAAAGTGCGCTTGAATGATTCGAAGAGGCCCATGCGCGCATGCTACATCGCTGGGCGCGATTACCAGCCAGCTGCAGTCTGCTCCGCCTGGAGCGCCGGGGTTCAATCTTTAAGCCACAAGAGGAGCCGGTCTGCCTATGCCCGATTCGAAAATTCGCATTCCAACCATGACAGGGTCTACCAGTGGGGGATAGGATCCAGCGGTGACACATCCGAAAGCCTCACCCGTTGGGTGAATGACTCGAAATGCTGGTTCTGACTTCCATCGCCCGCTGGGCCCTTGCCCCGCTGTCCCTACCTGCCGCAATTCCTAAGGAAAAATCGCAAGAATGTCCGAGATGCAAGGCGGGAGGAAGGAGTGTGGCAGCGCCACATGACTGACGACCAACGCAGCAGGTGGGGCGCTATTGCGATTTTTAGGCTGATTCTTGCCACTACGACGCCAGCCGCTCCACATCCACCGACACCGAGACCTCAGCCCGGCCGCCGCCGAGGACCATGCCCTTGACCGGGCTGACGTCGGCGAAGTCGCGGCCGATGGCGACCGTGATGTGGCGGTCCTCGGGGATGCAGTCGTTGGTCGGATCCAGATCGACCCAGCCGGACTGGTCACCGCACCAGACCTGGGCCCAGGCGTGGGTGGCGTCGACGCCGACCAGGCGCGCCTGGCCGGGCGGCGGGATGGTTTCGAGGTAGCCGCTGACATAGCGCGCGGCCACGCCCCGGCTGCGCAGGCAGCCGATCAGCACCTGGCTGAAGTCCTGGCAGACGCCCTTGCGCAGTTCGAGCGCATCCAGCACCGAGGTGCCGACGTTGGTCGCGCTGGGGTCATAGGCGAAATCCGCGTGGATGCGGTGGCAGAGGTCGCGCGCGAGGTCGAGCACCGGCCGGCCCGGCATGCAGCTGGCGGCGGCGTAGGCGTGCAGTTCGACCGCGCACGGGATGAGCGGCGAATCGCAGCGGAATTCGTCCGCGCCGGGCACGGTCGCGTCCCAGGCCGGGGTCGACGCCGGCGGCGCGAGGGTCGTGACCTCGACCTCGGCCACCGACGTGATGGTCAGTTCCTGGTGCGGAAACTGGATCGCGAACGCATCTTCATGGTTGCCGAACCAGTCGGTGCGGCGGCGCACCTGGGCCGGGGCGGGGGTGATCTCCAGCCGCTGGGTCCTCACCGTCTGCCCGCGCAGGTTGCGGGGACACAGGTGCGCCAGGTTGTGCGACAGCGACACCGGTTCGGCGTAGGCATACCGCGTGATGTGGCGGATCCGGTAGCAGGTCATGGCGCCTCCGCCGGCGGCATCTCGCGCGCCAGGGCCCGGCTGGGGGCGACGTGGGTGAGATAGGCGGTGGTGACCGCCTCGGACAGCGCGATCAGGTCGGCGTTCAGGGCATCGAGCAGCGCCAGGCCGGCGGCGCGGTCGCGGCACAGGGCCAGCGGATCGGCCAGGCGCACGCTCGCGACCAGCCTGGTCGCCAGACGCTCGGCCGGGGTCGCGAGGGCGGATCCGGATTCGTGCGGCAGGTCGGCGACGTGCGCGGCAATGGCCTCGGTCTGGTAGGCCACCGCACGCGGGTTGCTGGCATCGCACAGCAGCAGGTCGATGACCGGTTCGGCCTGCAGGGTGGTGAGATAGCGCGAGCGGTAGGTGATGCTCGAATCCGCCACCCGCAGGACGGCCTCGAGCGCCGCCACCGTGCTGCCGCATTCCAGCACCGCGTGCAGGCAGTCGATGGTGCAGGTCGCGCGTTCGACCCGGCGGCCGAGGTCGAGGAAGCGCCAGCCCGGGCCGCGCGTGGTGTTCTCGCTGCCCATGCCGGCGAGCGCGGCGCAGGCGATGACCACCCGGTTCAGCCGGGCGAGCGCCTGGTTCGCATCCTCGCCGCCATCGACGGACAGTTCGGCATCGAGCGCGGTGAGCGCGCGCCACGAGTCGGCGGAAAGGCGGTCGCGCACCCCGAACGAGGTCCGCCGCAGGTTGTCGCGCACCGGTCGCAGCGGCCCGCCCGCACCCGCGTCGATGAGGGCGACCAGCACCGCCGAGGCCGGATGGCCATCAGGCACCGGTGCGCCGATGCCGCAACGCGCGAGCATCGCCAGGCAGGCGGCGATCTGGGCCTGGTCGGCCTCGGCGGCGTCTTCCGCCAGGCACGCGAGGGCGCCGCGCATCAGCCGCGCCTGGTCCTCGGCGCGTTCGGCATAGCGGCCGAGCCAGAACAGGTTGTCCGCGACCCGGCTCGGCAGGTCGATGCCGCCGCGCCTGAGTTCGACCGGGGCGTTGCTGGGGCGCAGCAGGCTGATCTCGGCCACCGGCGCCTCGGCCAGCACCCAGGTGTCCTTGCTGCCGCCGCCGCGATCGAACCACAGCCCGCTGTGGTCGCTGGGGCCGTCGATGCGGACGAGGCCGCCCGGCATCACCGCGTAGCCGTCGCCGTCGCGCACCGCGAACAGCCGGAGCGACAGCGCGCGCGCGACGATCTTGCCGGCATCCCAGCATGGCGCGACCGAGCGCGGCTGCGGTGCGAAGCCGATGTAGGAATGCGGCCGGATCGCGATGTCCTCCGCCAGGCGGCGGCGCTCGTTGTCGCGCAGCGTCGCCGGCACCACCGGCCGGCCGCGGTTGTTCCAGGCCGGATGCAGGATGAGGTCGGTCAGACGCTCGCGCAGCAGCGCGCCGTGTTCGCCCCCCCACCAGCAGGGCACGCTTTCCAGGATCGGATCCTCGTCCAGCAGGGCCCGGCACAGGCGTGGTACATAGGGCACCAGGGCCGGACTGTCAGCCAGGCCGCTGCCGAGCGCGTTCGCGATCGCCACCGTGCCGGCCCGCACCGCGCCGGTCAGGCCGAGCACGCCGAGGGTGGATTCGTTGCGCAGCTCGAGCGGATCGCAGAAATCGTCGACCAACCGGCGCAGGATCACATCGACCGGCACCAGCCCGCCCAGGGTCTTGAGGTACACCCGGTCGTCGCGCACGGTGAGATCGTCGCCCTGGACGAGCGGGATGCCCAGGTACTGCGCGAGGTAGCTCTGCTCGAAGTAGGTTTCCGAGTACGGTCCCGGCGTGAGCAGCACCAGGCGCGGGTTGTCGCGGTTGCCGCGCGCGAGGCCGATCAGGGTCTGGCGCAGGCGGATGAAGAACGAGGCGAGGCGCTGCACCCGGAGTTCGCGGAAGGCTTCCGGCAGGGCGCGCGACAGGACGATGCGGTTTTCCAGGGCGTACCCCGCCCCAGGCGGGGTCTGGGTCAGATCGGCGGCGATCCGCCAGGCGCCGTCGGGTCCGCGCACCAGCTCGCAGGCGTAGGTGTGCAGCCGGACATCGCCGGGCACCGCGACTCCATGCACCTGGCGCAGGAAGTGGGGATGGCCGTAGAGGACCCCGTTCGGGATGATGCCGTCGGCGAGCAGGCGCTGCGGGCCGTAGGCGTCGGCCAGGAACGCGTCGAGGGCGCGTGCGCGCTGGATGACCCCGGCTTCGAGGCGGGCCCATTCCCGCGCCCCGATGACGAACGGGATGGGGTCGAGCTGCCACGGGCGGTCGGCGGCCGAGCCGTTGCGGAACAGGTTGTAGGTGATGCCGTTCTCGCGGATGATGCGCCGGCACTGCTCCCAGCGCCGGCCGATCTCGGCCGGCCCCAGGCCTTCGAGCTGGGACATCAGCCCGAACCATTCCGGACGGGGGATCCCGTCGATCCCCTGCCGCTCGTCGAAAGCCGTCTGCATGTGGCCGCTCAGGATTCCCGCAGCAGATCCAGAGTGAAGGGGCAATCCGGGTCGGGCCGGGCGGCGGCGGGCTGCCGCAGGCCGGGGGTGAAGCCCCAGGGCTGGAAGCGCGCCGCGCGGCGGGCCTCGGCCTCGTTGGCGTTCACCGGCCGGGTCGTGTAGCTGCGTCCGCCCGGATGGGCGACGTGGTAGGTGCAGCCGGCGACGGCGCGGCCGTTCCAGGTGTCGACCACGTCGAAGACCAGCGGCGCATGCACCCCGATGGTCGGATGCAGGCAGGTCGGCGGCTGCCAGGCGCGGTAGCGCACGCCGGCAACGTACTGGCCCTGGACCCCGGTCGGATGCAGCGGGATCGCCTTGCCGTTCACGGTCACCGTGTGCCGGCCATCCGTCGCGCCCGACACCAGCAGCTGCACCCGTTCGACCGAGCTGTCGACGTGGCGCACGGTGCCCGCGGCGCCGGCCTCTTCGCCCAGCACCGCCCACGGTTCCAGGGCCTGGCGCAGTTCGAGCGCCAGGCCGCGATGGGCGATGCCGCCGATGACCGGGAAGCGGAACTCGCGGTGCGGCGCGAACCAGGCGGGATCCACCGCCAGACCGTGCGTGCGCAGGTCGCCGACCACGTCGGCGAAGTCCTCCCACACGAACCAGGGCAGCATCCAGCGGTCGTGCAGGGCGTCGCCCCAGCGCACCGGCGGGATCTTGTAGGGATCCTGCCAGAAGCGCGCGACCAGGGCGCGGATCAGCAGCTGCTGCGCCAGGCTCATGTCGGGATGCGGTGGCATCTCGCAGGCGCGCATCTCGACCAGGCCGCGCCGGCCGCCCGGGCTGTCGGGCGAATACAGCTTGTCGATCGAGAACTCGGCCCGGTGCGTGTTGCCGGTCAGGTCGACGAGCAGGTTGCGGAACAGGCGGTCGGCCAGCCACGGCCGGCCGTCAGCCGCCGGCACCTGCTTGAGCGCGGTGGCGAGCTCGTGCGCCAGCTCGGTGCGGCCTTCATCGGCGCGCGGGGCCTGGCTGGTCGGACCGATGAACAGGCCGGAGAACAGGTACGACAGCGCGGGATGGTTGTGCCAGTAGGCGACCATGCTCGCGAGCAGGTCCGGCCGGCGCAGGAACGGGCTGTCGAGCGGCGCGCTGCCGCCCAGCGTGATGTGGTTGCCGCCGCCGGTGCCGGTGTGGCGGCCGTCGAGGAGGAACTTCTCGGTGCCCAGGCGGGCCTGGCGCGCCTCGTCGTAGAGGATGCGGGTGCGGTCGCGCAGCTCCTCCCAGGTGTTCGCCGGGTGGATGTTGACCTCGATCACGCCGGGATCCGGCGTGACCGACAGCGAGAGCAGGCGGGGATCGTGGGGCGGGGTGTAGCCTTCGAGCTGCACCGGCAGGTCGAGCCTGGCGGCGGTGGCCTCGACGATCGCGACCAGGGCGAGCCAGTCCTCGATGCGCGCGAGCGGCGGCAGGAAGACGTGCAGCACGCCGTCGCGCGGTTCGACGCACAGCGCCGTGCGCACCACGCCGGAGGCGGCCACGCCCGGTTGCGGCGGGGTGATCGGACCCGCCTGCACCTGCACCGTCACCGGGCGCAGGGCGCTGCGGCGGATGCTGGGATCCTGCGGCGGCTCGCCGACGCGGTCGCCGGCCACCGACCAGGGCAGCGAATCGAGCGGCAGGCGCAGGCCCATGGGCGAATCGCCAGGGTGCAGGTACAGCCGTTCCTCGCGCAGGAACCAGCGCCCGGTGCGCCAGACGCCCCAGTCGCACGACAAGGGGAAGGCGTAGCCGACGACCTGGGCCAGGCCCTGGCGGAAGACCTTGGCCAGGCGCGCGCGTTCGATCGGGTCCTCGATCCTGCTCGCGAGCGGATCGACGTTCACCGGCAGGCGGCGCTCGCGCCAGAGGTGGTACCAGGCGTCCTCGTAGCCGGGCAGGATGCCATGGTGGCCGATGCCCAGGCCATCGGCGAGCGCCTCGATGAAGGCCTTCGCATGGCTGGAATCGTGGCGCAGCGGCCGACGTTCATCGGCGATCAGAGCCTGGTCGCGCCACACCGGCTCGCCATCGGGCCGCCAGTACAGGGTGAAGGCCCAGCGCGGCAGCTGTTCGCCGGGATACCATTTGCCCTGGCCGACGTGCAGGGCCGCGCCGGCGGCGAAGCGGCCGCGCAGGCGGCGCACCAGCTCGTTCGCGCGCTCGCGCTTCCTCGCGCCCAGCGCGGCGCCGTTCCATTCCTCGCCGTCGTAGTCGTCGATCGAGATGAACGTCGGCTCGCCGCCCATGGTCAGGCGCACGTCGCCGACCTTCAGGCGGGCATCGACCTGGCTGCCCAGGGCGTCGATGGCCGCGCTCTGGGCCTCGGTGTAGGGCTTGGTGACGCGCGGATCCTCGTGGATGCGCACGACCTCCATCGCCACGTCGAAGGCGGTCTCGACCTGGTCGTCGGGATGCCTTTCCTCGTACGAGAAGCCGCCGCTGATCGGGGCCGCGTTCTGCGGCTCGGCGGTGGCCGCGAGCGGGATGTGGCCTTCGCCGGCGAGCAGGCCGCTGGTGGGATCGAGGCCGATCCAGCCCGCACCGGGCACGTAGGCCTCGCACCAGGCGTGCAGATCGGTGAAGTCGGCGCTGGCGCCGGAGGGCCCGTCGAGCGCCTTCTGGTCCGCGACGAGCTGGATGAGGTAGCCGGAGCAGAAGCGCGCCGCGATGCCGAGGCGGCGCAGGCCCTGGACCAGCAGCCAGGCCGAGTCGCGGCAGCTGCCGCTGGCCTTGGCGAGGGTCTCCTCCGGCGTCTGCACCCCGGGTTCGAGGCGGATCAGGTAGCGGATCTCCGGCTGCAGGCGCTGATTCAGGGCGACCAGCAGGTCCACGGTGGTGGCGCAGTCCTTCGCGATGGTGCGCGCGCGCGCGGCCCAGGCGGCGGTCAGGGGGAGGTCGCCGGGCAGGATCTCGAGGTACGGCCGCAGTTCGCGCGCGAGTTCCGGCACGTAGGCGAAGGGCCAGCTCTTCGCGGATTCCTCGACGAAGAAGTCGAAGGGGTTCACCGTCACCATCTCGGCGACGAGGTCGATCCGCACCTGGAAGCGGTCGGTGGGTTTCGGCACCACCACCCGCGCCTGCCAGTTGCCCTGGGGATCCTGCTGCCAGTTGACGAAGTGGTCGGCCGGCTCGACCGCCAGGCGGTACCCGCTGATCGGCGTGCGCGCGTGCGGCGCCGGCCGCAGGCGGATGACCTGCGGCGACAGGGTCACCGGCCGGTCGTAGCGGTAGGTGGTGCGATGATGCAGCGCGACGCGGAGGGTCATGAGAAGTGATCCCGTTGGACCTCGACGCCGAGGCGGTTGGTCATCTGGGTCAGCCGGCGGCAATACGCATCATCGACGGTTTCCAGGTGGTTGGCGAGCAGGCGCGCCTCGATCTCGCGCGCGGTGGCCAGGGCCGCGCCCTCGCGTCCGGGCGCGAAGCCGCTGATCGCCTCGGCCATGGTGCGGACGTTGACCAGCATGCCGTGCGGCGCGGTCGGATGCAGGAGGACGAGGCGCAGCACCCCGATCGGATGCACCTGGCCGGCCCCGACCCGGCGCCAGCTCTCGGCCAGGCCGAGCCCTTCGACCAGCGCCAGCCAGCGCCGGGCGGCGGCGCTGCCGATGGGCGGCGGATCCAGGCCCGCATCGCAGAGCTTCGGCAGCATCTCCGCGAGGATGCGCGCGATGAAGTCGGCGCGTTCGATCGACCGCCCGAGGTCGATCACGTGGGGCAGGGTGTCGCGCCAGAGTTCATTGAAGCAGCCCTCGACCATGCGGCAGCGGACCTTGGCCCACGAGGCCATGCCCTCGATGCCGATCGCCTCGATGCGCGCCTCGTCGAGCTGCTGCGCCTCCTGCCAGATGCCGTTGATGACCTCCCAGGCGAGGTCGGGCATCAGGTGGCGGGCGGTGCGCGCGTTGTCGCGGGCGGCGCGCAGGCATGAGACGATGCCGGAGTGGTTCTCGCGCTCCAGGATCATGAAGCGGGCCACCGCCGGGCCGGCGATCGAGCCGACCCGGGCGAGGTATTCGTCGAGCGAGCCGCCGACCTCGAGCGCGGTGCTCCAGAGCCCGATCGCGTCGGACTCGGGCAGGCAGGAATGCCGCTGCGCCATGCGCAGCAGGCGCGCGTTGTTCTCGGCCCGCTCCAGGTAGCGGGCCATCCAGTAGCAGTTTCCGGCGATGCGAGTCAGCATGGCGTCGGCCCTTCCAGCACCCAGGTGTCCTTCGTCCCGCCGCCCTGCGAGGAGTTGACGACCAGCGATCCTTCCTTGAGCGCCACCCGGGTCAGCGCGCCCGGCACGAGTTCGCAGGTCTTGCCGGACAGGACATAGGGCCGCAGGTCGACGTGGCGCGGCGCGATGCCGCTGGCGACGAAGGTCGGGCAGGTGCTCAACGCCAGGGTCGGCTGGGCGATGTAGCCGTCGGGGTGATCGCTGAGCTTGCTCCGGAAGGCGGAGATCTGCTCCTTCGTCGCGGCCGGGCCGACCAGCATGCCGTAGCCGCCGGAACCGTTGACCTCCTTCACCACCAGCTCCGGCAGGTGATCGAGCACGTAGGCGAGATCCCCGGCCAGGCGGCAGCGCCAGGTCGGCACGTTGTTCAGGATCGGTTCCTCGCTGAGGTAGAAGCGGATCATGTCCGGCACGTGGAAATACGTCGCCTTGTCGTCGGCGACGCCGTTGCCGAGCGCATTCACCAGGGTCACGTTGCCGGCGCGCACCGCGCGCAGGAGGCCCTTCACGCCGATCACGCTGTCGCCGCGGAAGACCTCGGGATCGAGGAAGTCATCGTCGATGCGCCGGTAGATGGTGTGCACCGGGATCGGCCCGGTGGTGTCCTTCAGGTACACCCGGTCGCGCTCGACGTAGAGATCCTGGCCCTCGACCAGGCGCACGCCCATGCGCGCCGCGAGGAAGGCGTGCTCGAAGAACGCGCTGTTGAGCGATCCCGGCGTCAGCACCACCGCGTTGGGCTGGTCTGCCCCGGCCGGCGCCACCGCACGCAGGGTCTCGATCAGCAGATCGGGGTAATGCGCCACCGGGGCGACGCGGTTCTGCTGGAAGATCTCAGGGAAGATGCGCTGCATCGCGGCGCGGTCCTCGAGCATGTAGCTGACGCCCGAGGGCGTGCGCAGGTTGTCCTCCAGCACGTACCAGCCCTCGGGCCCCGTCCGCACCACGTCGACCCCGGCGATGTGGCTGTGGATGCCGAGCGGGACCTTCAGCCCCACCGCCTCCTTGAGGAAGAACTCGTTGGCGAGGATCTCTTCAGCCGGAATGACCCCGGCGCGGAGGATCTCCTGCCCGCCGTAGATGTCGTCGAGAAAGCGGTTGAGCGCGGTGACGCGCTGGATGCAGCCCTTGGACAGCGCCGCCCATTCCTGCGCCTCGAGGATGCGCGGGATGACATCGAACGGGATGAGGCGTTCCGCCCCGCTGGTGTCGCCATAGACGGCGAAGGTGATGCCGCGCCGGCGGAAGATCGCCTCCGCCTCGTCGCGCCCGCGCGCCAGCACCTGGGGCGAGACGGTCTCCAGCCACTGGGCGATGCGCCCATAGGCCGGGCGCACCGCCGACCCGGCGCGCATCTCGTTGAAAGCGGCGGGAAGGCCTGCAGTGGAGGACGTGGTGGGCATGACGCTGCGCTTGTAACCAGTCCCGGGGTGAAGCGACTGTTGCTCCAGTGGACAACGTGCAGGTTATGATCGTCGGAAGCCGCCCCATTCGCGATCCATGGCACGTCGGAAACCGGCCATCGTCTTGTTCGACGGCGCCAGGAATCGCACAAATATCATGGGATTGCGACCGCAACGGCCGGTACTTGGGACTCGCCTCAGCTCTGAGGAGCTGAATAGCAAGACGAGTGAGCCGAGAAGGGTCAGAGCCAGTCCGACCAGGGCAAACGCCAAGGGAACAACCCTTACCGAGGCATCAAACAGGCGATGATTCTCGAGGTGGTCGGGGGCCATCAACGAGTGCCCGAGTCCGGTCAAGTTGTGAGGCATCAGACAAAGTCTCAGAGATCCTGATCCGTGCAGACGACTATTCGCTGCCTGAGTGGGTTTTACAGAAAAGACTGGACGTTTGATCATAGCAGAATTTCCAACTTCCGTTTAACCGCCCTACCGTCGGGATCGACATTTGAGACTTTACCTCAACTTCAGTCGTCCCTACGGGACTGGCCACCTCCTTCTTACCGTCCCGGGGTTGAAACCCCGGGCTAACCTCACAGCGTCCCTACGGGACGCACGTTTCCAAAAAATTCAATGTAATTTCAAGTGTTTTTCCGTCCCGTAGGGACGAGGTGAAGTTAGCCCGGGGTTTCAACCCCGGGTTTCACGACCATCGAGTCGAAATAGTCCCGTAGGGACGGCTGAAGATCTTGTTGGGGCTCATGGCCGAATCCTACGGATCAGGATCTCTGAGTCTGAGATTTCGACCCTGGGACCGCCGGTTTGTAACCGGCAGAAACCACTGGCGATCTCAGTGAATCACGAATCGCTTCTGTCACCCTGCCGGTTGAAAACCGGCGGTCCCAGGCGGCCCAGCCGGTTGCACCAATCCCAGCCGCCGCCAGCGTTCCGCCCTTCACCACCGCAGCAGGACCATCCCCATGCACCTCGGCTCCGCCTGGTACCCCGAACAGTGGCCGGAATCGCGCTGGCCGCGCGATCTGGAACTCATGCGCGAGACCGGGTTCACGGTGGCGCGGATCACCGAGTTCGCCTGGAGCCGGATGGAACCCGCCGACGGCGTGTTCGCGCTCGACTGGGTGCAGCGGGTGGTCGATCTCGCGGCCAGGCACGGGATCGCGATCGTGCTCGGCACGCCCTCGGCCGCGCCGCCGGCCTGGCTGACCCATGCCCATCCCGAGGTGCTGCCGCAGCACGAGCACGGCCACGTCCAGGGCCATGGCGCACGCTGCCATTACCGCGCCGGCAGTCCGGTCTATCAGCGCTACAGCAACCGCATCGCGGGCGAGATGGCGCGGCGTTTCGGCCGCCACCCCAACGTGATCGGCTGGCAGATCGACAATGAATACTGGCGCATGTCGCGCGACCCGGAAACGACGGCGCAGTTCCAGGGCTGGTTGCGCCGGCGCTACGGCACCCTGGATGCCCTGAACGCCGCCTGGAGCGGCGCCTACTGGAGCCAGGACTACTTCGCCTGGGATCAGATCGAGTCGCCGAATCCGGGCGCGAATCCGGGCCTGATGCTGGCGTGGCAGCAGTTCTGCACGCAGCTCTACGTCGAATTCCAGCGCGGGCAGATCGGGGCGATCCGCGCCCACGCCGAGACCCGCCAGTGGATCTGCCACAACTTCCACCCCAACGACGATTTCGACCGCGAGGCGATCGGCGCCGGACTCGACCTCGTCGCCTGGGATGCCTACATCCACCGCACTCCGCGCTTCATGCCGGGCGAGAACGCGCACGACTGCGACCGCATCCGCGGCCTGAAGCGCAAGAACATCTGGATCATGGAGACCCAGCCCGGCACGGTGAACTGGTCGCGGCTCAACCTGCATCAGCCGCGTGGGCAGATGCGCAGCATGGCGTGGCAGATGGTCGGCCACGGTGCGGACGCGGTGCTGTACTGGCAGTGGCGTTCGGCCCCCGGCGGGCAGGAGCAATACCACGGCTGCGTCCTGGCGCAGGACGGCGAACCCCGCCCGCGCCAGGCCGAGATCGCCCGCATCGGTGCGGAGTTCGCCACCACCTCGGCCCTCATCGACGGCAGCACCTGCCGCAACCAGGTGGCGATCCTCGACCGCTGGCGCGACCGCTGGGTGCTGCGCCACCAGCCGCACCACCACGCCTTCACCTGCGTCGAGCATTCCCAGTCCTACTATGCGCCGCTGCAACGCGCCGGCGTCACCGTCGACGTGCTCGACCAGCACCTCGACCTGTCGCCCTACCGGCTGGTCGTCGCGCCCCACCTGCACCTGGGCGATGCGAAGACCGTGGCCGCCTTGCGCGCCTTCGTCGCCAATGGCGGCCATCTGGTGCTCGGCATGCGCTCGTTCTTCAAGGACGATGAGAACCGCCTCGCGCCGGAGCGTCAGCCCGGCCCGCTCGCGGATCTCCTTGGCGGCCGGGTGCGCGACCACTACACGGTCGAGACCACGCTCGCCGTCGCGGGCGAGTTGGGTAAGGGGAGCGCCCGTGCCTTTGCCGAGGACCTGGAGACGACCTCTCCGGACACCCGGGCCTGGCTGCACTACGATCAGGCCGCCAGCGCCGAGAGCGGCTGGCTCGCCGGACGCCCGGCGGTGCTGCACCGCCGCGTGGGTGCAGGATCGATCACCTACGTCGGCGCGTGGCTCGACGATGCGCTCGCGGACCGGCTCATCGGCCGCGTGCTCGCCCTCGCCCAGGTGGAGGGCCACCTGCGCGTCCCCGCCGGGGTCGAGGTCTGCGCCCGCTGGCAGGGCGATCGCCGCATCCTGATCGTGGTCAACCATGCTGACGCGGCGCAGACCGTCCCGCTACCGCATCCGCAGCGCGATCACCTGGGCGACCGCACGGTCACGGAGCGGCTCGACCTGCCCGCCTACGGCGTGGCGGTGCTGACGCCGGCCTGATCCACGCGCTTTGAAAGGCAAGCGGGCGGGACGCCCGCGATCCCAGGCGACCCGAGCCGGTACAAACCCACAACGCAACGACGCACGGGGGGTAGGAGCAGGATCTCCCCCCGGCAGGACCCCTCGTTGCACGATCCTGATCAGCCGCGACGACTTGCGTCCGCTTCCCATGTTTGGAGACGCTCATGCGCAATCGTTTCTGTCACCGTCCCAACTGCGGCTGGTTGGTCGCGTTGGCCGCTCTGCCGGCAATGATTCCCGCCGCCACCGAGGCCAACGCGCCGGTGCCGGCGCCGCGTCCGACCCTGGCCACCGCCGCGATCGAGCTGGTCGGCCAGGGCTTCGCGATCCGCGTCCCCGGCGCCGACTGGCAGGCCAAACCGGGTCAGGGCGAGGTCCTGCTGCCGGCCCCGATCATCGCCGTGCGTTCGACCCCGCAGGCGCCGTGGCTGGGCTGCGGCTACCTCGACACCGCCTCGGCCGCGACCGCGCTGAAGGTGGAAGGACGCAGCGATTCCGTAACGCTGGATTACGCCTTCGCGGATGGCGGCCACTACCGGGCGGTGGTCACGGTGCGCGGTGCGCTGGTGCTCATCGATGAGATCGCCCAGCTGGGGCCGCGCGACGCCTGGGTGTTCGACGCGTTCTACGACTGGCAGCCCGGCGCCGGCATCGCGCTCGCGCGCGGCGCAGCGACCGCGAACTTCCTGACCCTGCCCTGCCACTACGACCGGGTCGAGGCCGCCATCCTGGCGCACCAGCCGGGGCCGCAGATCCCCACCGGTCTCGCCGTGCTCAGCGCCGCCGAGGACCGCCGCGAGATCCTGGCGGTGTGGGCGCGGGAGGCCGCCACCTGGAGGAATCCCGGCCAGCTGGGCATCGAACTGTGGCAACGGCGCCAGCGCGGCAACGACGTGCGCAGCCGGCATGTCCTCGGCCCCGACGTGAAGAGCGACGGCACCCCCAACCCGCGCACCGCCGGGCTGATCGGCACCTCGCTCTACGAGGGCCACGTCACCCTGGAATTCCTGCTCGGCGTCGGCGAACGCCATCTCGCGCTGGCGGTGGTGAACCGGCCGGACCAGCGCGACGGCATCATCCCGGCGCTGGCGAAAGCGATGGAGGCCGCGCCATGAAACGCCGTGCAATGTCCTGTCTGGGCGCACTCATCGCCGGCGCCTTCGCCGGCGAGGCGACGCCCCTGGTGGTCAATGACTACATCGGCATGGACTACCGCCAGGAACCGGTGTCGTTCGAGGTCGCCCTCGATCCCCCCCGTCCGGCAGAAACGGTCGGGCTGGAGGGCGGTGCCAGCCAGGTCGAAGTCGTGACCGGCACCCGCGCCGCGGCCAGCACGGTGCGGCTCTGGACTGCGGTGGACCTCAAAGGTCCGGGCCAGATGCGTTTCACCGTCGGCAAGGGCACGCCCGCCACGGCGCCCGCGCCGGTGGCGTCGGAGAGCACCGGCCCGGTGCCGGTCGGCATCATCGCCAATGCGCACCTGCGCATCCGGGTTCCCCTGCCGGGCGGGGTGCCGCCCGGCCCGCAGGCCGCCGGCGAACTGAAGTTCCAGACTCCGGTAGCCTCGGTGCTGATCCTGGGGCCGATCGCCGGGCTCAGCCTGGATGGAGCCGCCTGGCAGGGATCCGGCTACCTGGATTGCCGCCGACCGGTCGAATCCATCGCCTGGGCCTGGGAATCCGGACCGATCTTCCAGCAGCTCGCCCTGACCTACCGTTTCAGCGGCGGGAAGAGCTACCGCGCCCAGGTCCGGCTCTACGCCGGGAAATCCTGGGTCTCGCTGATCGAAGACAGCGACCTCGGCGACGACAGCCGCTTCGTGGTCGCGGTGGCGCAACCCAGCCGCTACCTGATGCCGACCGATGCCGACTTCGAACGCTGGCTGCCGCTGAACGATTCCGGCTCGGTGAGCGACGGCGCCGAGGACTTCATCACCTTCGCCGGCCAACGCTGCCTGGCGCGGCTGGTCATCTGGTCGCAGCACAATTATTTCCGGGGCAAGCAGGAGCATCTCGCGGTGGCGCTGCCGTCGGACGGAGGCGATCTCGCCCTGGGTGCATTCCTCTGCCGGCCGGATCGTTGGACGCGGGTGAAGGTCAACCACGTCGACCTGTTCCAACGGCCGCAGGCACCAGGCGACCCGGCAGCCAGCCGCCTGTCGCGCGGCCGGGTCGGGCTGGACGGCAGCACGCCGCACCTCGCCTTCGAATCCTGGCTGACCGACGGCCATCGCGAGACCGGCTGGTACCTGCGCCGCGTCGAGGCCTGGAAAGCGAAAGGATCCGCCGAAGCCCAGGGGCAGGGCGGGGTGCCGCCGGCATCCTCCAGCGGCGATCCGTTCTTCACCCTCGCCCATGTGACCGAGGGCATCTGGAACCTCGACCGCCTGAACCGGCAGGTCCTGACCTGGAATGCTGATGGTTCGGTGCCGACACCCGACGACCAGCGCCCGGTGGGCGGCCTCGGGTTCAGCGGCGACATCACCACCGTGATCAAGTCCACCACCAGCCGGTGCGGGATGATGTGCTTCAACGGTTCGAACCCCAACATCCGACGGCATATCCCCCAGGCGGCAAAGACGTTGGCCGCCTGGGCCAAGGCGAATCCCGCCCTGAAGGGCGCGACGGCGCTGCAAGCCGCGAAGGAACTGAGCACGCGCCAGGCCGGCACCGCCATCCTCTGCCTGATGGCGATGGATGATTCCGCCTATCCGGGGCCGCGCGCGATGCTGCCGTGGTCGGATCCCGAGGCCCTGAATCCGTTCTACCAGGGCATGGAGAACATGAATTTCAACACCGACCGCTTCAAGACCATCCAGCATCTCGCCGAGGCCCTGCATGAACTCGGCTGCCCCTGGGCCGACCAGGCCCTGGCCTATGTCGAAGGGCAGTACCGCAGCCAGGTGGATCGGTACGTCTATCCGCAGAGCGGCTGCTGGGAGGAGAGCCACACCTACGCCGGCAGCATCCTCGCCGCGACGCGCGAGGCCGGCATCCCGATCCGGGCCCGGGGAAAGTGGAATCCGTTCGCCGATGAACGCATCCAGCGGGTCTACTCCTTCTGGCCGCGCGTGCTGTCCCCCCGCGATCCCGGCTTCGGCGGCAGACGCGGGATCGCGCCGGTCGGCGACCATGGCGGACCGAACTTCGGCCGCGCCAAGCAGGTGGGCTGGAGCATTCCCGACTTCCTCGCGGTCGGCACCCCGGCGGCGCGCAGCACCGCGGCCGAACTCGCGTGGATGCTCGCCGAGTCGGGTGAGCCCACCAAGGATCTCGGCGTTGAACCGCAGAAACCGCCGTGGAAGAGCGCCTGGCTGCAGGGCTACGGCAGCATCCTGCGCGCCACCGATGCCCAGGCGCGCGAATCCATGGTCATCGTCCGCGCCGAGCAGAGCTGGGGCCACCACCACCAGGACAAGGGCTCGCTCTGGGGCTGGTTCAAGGACGTGCATTTCTTCGGCGACTGCGCCTGGGGCAGCCCGCCCGGAGGCACCTACTGGAATCCCTACAAGCAGGGGCCCGAAGGCCACACCAACCTCGAATTCGTCGGGGTGAACAACTGGCCGCTGCCCTGCAAGTATCCGGCTCCGTGGATCGCCGACGAGAACTACGCCGATGGCGCGGACTGGTGCGTGGCGCGCTGCCGCTATCCCTACAATCCGCCGCTCGACCTCAGCCGCTCGACCCCGCCGGCGCTGAGCAACGGCTACGACCGCTGCGTGCTGTTCATCCATCCCGACATCCTGGTCGTACGCGACGAGGTCGACAGCCCCTGCCGGACCGTCTGGCGCCTGCACAGCCTGCAGGCCGCCGGCACCACGGCGGACGGGGCGAAAGCCACCCTCGCCTCGCCGCACGGCCTGACCGGCGATCTCGCCATCGTCCACCCCGCTGGCGCGGCGATGTCCGTTGTCACCCGCCACGACAAGCCGGCCGAAGGCGGCAAGATCCCGGATGCGCCCTTCGGCCACGCCATCGGCGACCTCGACGGAAAAGGAAAGAATCCCGCCCCCTACGACACCCGCAGCGTCTGCCTGAAGTGGGACATGCCGCTGGGTTCTTCCGCCACCTGGGTCTTCACGGTGCGCGAATCGGGACTCGTGCCGATGGCGGCGGAGCGTCTCGACGAGGAGGGCAAGGTCGTCCGCATCCGGCACGGTGACGGCCGCGAGGTCGTCGCCTGCCTGTCGGCCGCACCGTTCACCTGGCGCGGCGCCGGCCTCGATTTCGCCGGCCGCGCCGGCGCCGTCGTGCGCCAGGGCGGCACAAGCACCGTCCTCAAGGTGCGCAGCGAACGCTGCGTCGAGACCGTTCCGGCTGGCAGCCCGAAGATCGAGCTCTGAATCCCGCCTTCCGCGACGGCACGCGGATCCGGCTCATCCGCAACCGTGGACGATGTCCTCGGCCCTCATTTCCCTTCGGGTTCCAGGTCCGCCAGCAGCCGACGCGCCACCACCGCCTCGCGCGAATCGGGATCGTCGATCGAGATCCTTTCGAGTTCCGTGCGGTAGGTCCGGATGTGTCCGCGCCACACCCGCATGGCGAGATCATGATCCGGCTGCTCCAGCAACCTCGGCCCCATCATCACCGATTCGATGGGGGGCAGACTGCGGATGGTCACCGCGATCAGCCAGTGGTGGATGCCGGGGGCGAGGCGGCACAGGTCGCCATCGCCGACCGGCCTGCCGGAGATCCAGGCGGTGGCGGTGTTGCCGCCCCTGAGATCGACCTGAACCACCGTGGGCCGGGTGACCTGGAGATTGGTCGCGAAATAGGCCAGCGATCCCGGCCTGCGGCCGATCGCCTTGAGGATGTCGATGCCGTTCGATTCCCCATAGAGCATCGCGCCGCGATACCACAGGTCGCCCTGCTTCGCCTTGACCAGATCCGGTCCCAGTTCGGTCACGACCTGATCCACCGATCCCGAGCGGAGCACCTGGCCCGGGATCAGCCGAGCCGTCGCCAGGTTGGCCAGCGGCGGATCCTTCTCGGGGAACGGACCGGCGAACAGCCATCGTCCTGGAGCGGTCTGACTCGACACCGGCCAGACCGGTGCGCCTGCGGGCGGAGCGGCCGGATCCGGGTCGAGAGCGACGACCGGCGTCCTCGGGTTCCGCGGGCGCGGCGGGATCGTCTCCTCCACCAGGGTGCGGGCCTGCTGCCGGCGTTCGTAGGCCGCGCCGTCCGGACCGACCCGGCCGAGGCAGATCACCTCCTTCCCGGCGCGCAGGTAGATGCGATCGCCCTCGCACACCGGGGCGGCCAGGCTCTTGGGAATGCTGTTGCGCACCAGGACGCGCGGACGATCGCCGAGCGAGGTCACCGCCAGATTGAGGTGGGGCCTGATGTGCGGACTCGCGGGTTCGGTCTGGCCGAACAGCATGACATCCCTGGCCGAAACGTGCGGCATGTGGGTCCAGCCGCCGTCGTGGAAGACCGGCTGGATGCGATGCACGGTGTCGCCGGTCTCCAGGTCCATGACTGCGGCCACCTGGAAGACCATGTCCTGCGAGCACCCCAGACCAGGGTTCATGGTGCAGATCCGGCCCGGATACGAGACCGTGTAGACGCCGGCCTGCTGCATCTGGGTCTGGCCCTGGTTGTACGACAGCCAGGCCGGGGCGATCGCCAGGTGGTCGCGATCCTTGAGCACCAGGCGGCCGGCGACCACCGATCCGCTCTCCGTCATCGTCCAGGCGAGCAGGTTCCCCTCGGCGTAGGGGATCTGCCACGAGCAGCCTTCCGGACCCGAACGCTCGGCCATGAACCTGCCGTCAGCGACGCGGACCACGCTGCCCATCGGCGTCACCACGACCGGAAGCACGAGACTGCCGTCGGTCGCATGGGCGATGATCGGGCTGCCCTCGTTGCCGCCGCCCTTGACCGGGGTGCGCCAGCGTTCGGCCCCGGTCGCGGCATCGAGTCCGACCAGTTCGTAATTGCGCAGGTCGCCCTCCAGATAGCCGCTGCCGGAATTGTTCTCCCCGGGCGCCTTGCCAGAGGCCGGTTCGCCCGGGCCATACCGGCGCGGCAGCATCAGCACCAGGATGCCGTCGGCCAGGACCGGGGCGCAGCGTTCGCCCACGACCGGATTGCCGGTCGCCGCCAGCCAGCGGCGGTTGCCCTCCAGATCGTAGCAGGCGACCACGCCGGTCCCGAACTTGACCCAGACCCAGGTGCCGTCGCTGACCGGCGGCGCCCAGGATGACGCATGATACCATGGGAAATCCCAGATCAGCTTGCGCCGACCACGCTGATCGCCCAGGCGGTCGAGCATCCTCTGCCAGGAACCGATCCGCCCTTGCAAGGATTGCCGTTCGGACGCCGGTAGCGGATCCGCAAGGTCCCGCTCGTCCTTGGGCCGCACCGCCTTGGCGAGCTGTTCCCGGGCGTCTTCGGCGGATCGGCGCAAGCGTTCGGATTCGTCCACCAGGGCGGGATCCAGCAGCTCGAACCGGCTGCTCACCCGCCGCCACAGCACCGTACCGGTGTCGGCGTCGAGGCAGGTCAGGACATGCGGCTCGCCGGAGACCAGGACCTTGCGTCCGAGCACCAATACGTTGGCGCTGGATGGTTCGGGCAGCGTGGTGCGCCAGACCACGTTGATCCCCGCGTCCAGGTTCCAGGCGCGCACCGGGCTCGCGTCGGGATGCTGGCCCCGCCCATCGGTCATATTGCCGCGCAGGTGCCGGCGGGCCGCATCGGCAGCCGCCAGAAGCTGCCGCTGCCGAAGGAGGCCCTCCTGGACCTGCCGGGCTGGTCGCGGCCAGCCCTGGACGCACACCGCGACCAGGAACGGCGCCAGGGTTCCGCTGTACCGGCTTGCCGCCGCGTGGAGCAGGATGCGATTGCGGCCCGCCCGCAACGGCACCCGCATCACGCTGGGGCGGATGTTTCCCGGTTCGTCGACCGCCGCGCTTTCCATGACCAGCCGTTCGTTCACGTACAGGCGCTGCGCGACGCCATGCTCGAACAGGGCCGTACCCAACCAGACCTCGGCCGCCTGCGCCGATTCCAGATCGGCGACAGCGATATAGCCGCTGCCGGGATCGGGATTGGCCGCAGCAACGTTGGCCGCGGCGATCGGGTCGATCCACGGCGCCACCACCTGCAGGCCTGCGTGGGCGCTGCGCACCAGCGCCCGACCCTGGGCCGAACCGGCCGGCGGACCCGCGATCCGCCACCGCAGCACATCCCCCTTGCCGGAGCGCATGGGCAGGCGCGGATCGGCCAGGAGCGGCGCCAGCCGACCAGGACGGGAATGCAGGTCCGGGCCGCCGTCCACCGGGCTGAGGATGTGCCAGCGACCGAGGTAGCGCCACGCCTGCGGCCCGGTGGCGGACACCTCGGGCAGCACGCCATCGGCGCTGGGGCTGCTCACCAGCGCCTGGTCTGCGAAAAACGGCCCGAATTCCGGGTCATCGCAGCCTCCCGGCCCGCGACGGAGGTCTGGCGTCGGACGCGCCTCGCGGTCCCGGAGCGCCAGGTCGACGCGCGCGGCCAGTTCCTGCCAGGCGGCCTGGGCCGCAGCATCGCCGGGGGCGTCAGGCGCAAGCTGCGGGATGCGCTTCTGGGCCTCTGGCCACGAGCCCGCGTTGCACGCCATCCACTCCAGACCCACGAGCTGCCGCCAGCAATCCGCCATTCGCAGCGCAGGATCGACGCGGGCCGGCGATTCCGGCAGGTCGGGCTCCGCCAGCGCGGTGACCTCGGCGGTGGCGCTGGTCCGGCTCGCCCCGAACCCGGCCTGGGCCGCCCGCTGGCAGGTGCCGCTCCATGATCCGGCGCTGGTCGAGATCAGATCCAGCGTGATTTCCAGGGAGAAGCGCTCCTGCTGGACCGGGATCCGATCGACATCGAGCGGCACGGCGCGGCGGACCGATTTGCGGTCGCCGCGTGGATCGAAACCCAGGCGCAGACGGCCGCGCATATGGCCCGCCGCACCGGCGTGGGCCGGCGTCCAGGTCAGATCGATGGTTTCGATGCGATGCTCGCCCCCCGTCCAACCGCTCACCCGCCCCGGCAGCCAGCGTCCATCCCGGCGCTTGAGGACCACGATGATCTCGGCCGGGCGCAGACGCTGCACCGGCAGGGTCGGCTTCCATTCGAGGAAATCCGGCAGATGGAGCGTGATGTCGCAGGCCGGTTCACGCGCTGCCGCCGCCGCGGCTCGCCACGCCGACCACTCGGCGTCGCGCACGGCGGCCAAGCGATCCGCGACGACGGCCGATTCCAGCGCAGGTTCGGCCGGGAACGCCGAGGCGACCAGGGCCAGGAGCATCCCCCCCTGGACCGCCATCGCCACACGTGCTGCTCGCGATCTGGGCATGGGATCTTTCCACGCTGAGGACAGGTCCGGCGCAGTGCCGCTGCGCCGCGCACCTGGCCTCATGCCCGGGTGCGACCCCAGGGGATACGCTGAGCCCTTCATGCCGTTGCAGGATTTTCCCAGGATTCTTCGACGGAATACCGCTCAAATCGCGACATCGGCCTGGCTGGATTGCGGCGAACGGGGCGGCTGCCGGCGCCTGGTCCCCGTGGATTCCCGATCCAGGGGCCGATCGCTCAGACGTCGAGCTTCTTCGCCACCGCGAGGGCGTGGCGCTCGATGAAGTCGCGGCGGATGCCGACGTCGTTGCCCATCAGGGTCGAGAACATGCGTTCGGCTTCGATCGCGTCGCTCATGGTGACCTTCTTCATGCGCCGGCGGGCGGGATCCATCGTCGTTTCCCACAGCTGTTCCGGGTTCATCTCGCCCAGCCCCTTGTAGCGCTGGATGTCGAGGCCGCGCTGGCCGAACTTCTTCACCGCCTTGACCAGGGCGAGCAGGTGCGTGAGCGCCGCCTCCTCCTTGGCGTCGGCAAGGGTGAACGGCGCGACCCGGCCCGGGCCGTCGAGCAGGTACTGGGGATCGAAGCCCAGGGTCTTGAGCCGTTCCAGGCTGCGCTCGACCGCATCGCGCTCGGTGAACTCCACGATCTCGGGCAGCTGCGGGGCGGGCGCGTCCGGGTCGGTCGAGGCCGGCGCCGCCTGGACGTGGCCGAGCAGCTCGGCGAGCTCGGCCTCGTTCGCGAGCCAGCGGTCGGCGTCGCCGATGCGGGCGTGGTAGAGCGGCAGCACGCCGGTGGCGCTGCGCAGGGCCAGGTACTCATCGACGGTCAGGCCCTTGAGGGCGAGCACGCGCTCGTGCTCCTCGAACTCCTGCAGGATCGCGACCAGTTCGGCCAGGGTCGCGCCGGCCAGGGTGCGCTCCGGCGTCGTGGTGCGGTCGACCAGGCGGGCGTCATGGAGGCCGAGGCGGACGATCTCGTCCTGGAGCAGGCGGTCGTTGTAGATGTATTCGGCGTGGCGGCCGCGGGTGACCTTGTAGAGCGGGGGCTGCGCGACCCAGACGTTGCCGTTGTCGATCAGCTTCGGCCACTGGCGGAAGAAGAACGTCAGCAGCAGGGTGCGGATGTGGCTGCCGTCGACATCGGCGTCGGTCATGATCACCAGCTTGCCGTAGCGGATGCCGTCGAGATTGAATTCCTCGCCGATGCCGCAGCCCATGGCCTGGATCATCGCGGCGATCTCGGCATGGCCCATCACCTTGTCGATGCGCGCCTTCTCCACGTTGAGGATCTTGCCGCGCAGCGGCAGGATGGCCTGGATGCGCGCATCGCTGCCGCGCTTGGCGCTGCCGCCGGCCGAATCGCCCTCGACCAGGAACAGCTCGGTCTCGGCCACGTTGCGGCTCTGGCAGTCGCGCAGCTTGTCCGGCATGCCGGCGTTCGAGAGCAGGCTCTTGCGGTTCTTGCGCGCCAGTTCGCGCGCCTTGCGCGCCGCCTCGCGCGCCTCGGATGCGGCCAGCGCCTTCATCACCAGCAGCTTGGCGATCTTGGGGTTCTCCTGGCAGTAGTCGGCCAGGGCCTGGCCGAGGGCGGCCTGGACGACGCCCGAGATCTCGCTGTTGATCAGGCGGTCCTTGGTCTGGTTCGAGAACTTGGGATCGCCCATCTTCACCGAGACGATGGCGCAGATGCCCTCGCGCAGGTCCTCACCCGCCGGCGGCTTGCCGTCCTTGATCAGTCCCGCGCCCTTGGCGTAGTCGTTGAACGTGCGGGTGAGCGCGGTCTTGAAGCCTTCGAGATGGCTGCCGCCGTCGCGGTTGCGGATGTTGTTGGTGAAGCAGAGCACCTGCTCGTCGTAACCGTCGTTGAACTGCATCGCGAGCTCGACCTCGATGCCGTCCTCGCCTTCGCGGTCGATGTGGATGACCGGATGCAGCGCCTGCTTGCCCTGGTTGAGGTAGGTCACGAAGGCGGCCAGGCCCTCGGTCGAATAGAAGACCTCGGCCTTGCCCTCCTCGCGCAGATCCTGGAGCGAGATCCGCACCCCGCTGTTGAGGAAGGCGAGCTCGCGCAGGCGCTGGGCGATCACCGCGTAGTCGGGCACGGTGTTGGCACCGAAGACCTCGGCGTCCGGCTTCCAGCGCACGCTGGTGCCGCGTTCACTCGACGGGCCGATCTCCTGCAGGTCGCCGATCGCCAGACCGCGCTCGAAGCGCATACGCACCTGCCTGCCGTCGCGCTTCACGTCGCATTCGAGCCAGGCCGAGACGGCGTTGACGCACGACACGCCGACGCCGTGCAGGCCGCCGGACTTCTTGTAGGCGCCGGAGCCCTGGTTGTCGAACTTGCCGCCCGCGTGCAGCACGGTCATCACGACTTCCAGGGTGCTGCGGCCGGTCGAGGGATGCGGCGCGGTCGGGATGCCGCGTCCGTTGTCGGCGACCGAGAACGAGCAATCCTGGTGGATGGTGACCGAGATCTCGTTGCAGTGCCCGGCCAGGGCCTCGTCCATCGAGTTGTCGATGACCTCCCAGACCAGCTGGTAGAGGCCGGTCGTCGCCGGATCGCCGATGTACATGCCGGGCCGCTTGCGCACCGCCTGCATGCCCTCCAGGACCTGGATCTTGTCGACCCCGTAGTCATCGGCGGGGGTCAGGCTGGAGGCGGAAGAGGGCAGATCGGGCATGAGGGTTTTACCTTGGCTGGGACGATCGGACCAGCGTAGCACCGCTGTCGCGGCGGCAACCGTGGAGAGGCCTCCGGATTGGGGCCGGCGGACGGTCCGCGGCCGGATCCGGGCACCGCCGCCGCGAGCGGGCGTTGGTGCCGGTCTAGCGGGTTCTATGGTGCCCGCCCATGAACGATGCGCGTCCCGCCGCCGGTCCGGCCCGGCCCTCCTCCACCGCGACCGCTGCGACGGCGCTCCTGCTGGAAGCCGCCACGCGCTGCGAACGCGAACTCGACCGGCGCATCCCGGCGGTGGACTGCGAACCGCGCCGCCTGCACGCGGCGATGCGGCACAGCCTGTTCGCCGGAGGCAAGCGCCTGCGCCCGGCCCTGGTGCTGGCGGCCTGTCGCGCCTGCGGCGGGGCTGATGCATCCTGCGCCCCGGCGATGGCTGCGGTCGAGGCCTTCCACACCTACACCCTGATCCACGACGACCTGCCGGCGATGGACGACGACGACCTGCGTCGCGGCCGCCCGACCTGCCACGTCGCCTTCGACGAGGCGACTGCGATCCTCGCCGGCGATGCGCTGCAGGCATTCGCCTTCGAACTGGCGGCGGAGGTGTCCGCCACGGCGGTGCGGGTGCTCGCGCGCGCCGGCGGTTCGCTCGGCGTGGTCGGCGGACAGCAGGACGATCTCGACGCCGAAGGCCGGCCGGTCGAGGCCACCGCCGCCTGCGCCAGCCGGCTGGAACGCATCCATCGCGGCAAGACCGCCGCGCTCATCCAGGCGTCGTGCGAACTCGGGGCGCTCGCGGCCGACGCAGGGGAACCGCAGCGACGTGCGCTGGCGACCTACGGGAACGAACTCGGTCTCGCCTTCCAGATCCAGGATGATGTGCTCGACGCCACCGCCGACAGCGCCACCCTCGGCAAGACCGCCGGCAAGGACGCCGCACAGCAGAAGCTGACCTGGGTCGCGGTGCACGGTCTCGACGCCGCCCGCAGCGAAGCGCAGCGGCGCCTGCAATCGGCGATCGCGGCATTGGATGCATTCGGGGAGACCGCCGATCCGCTGATCTCCTTGGCGCGATTCGTCGTGGAGCGTGACCACTGACCGGGGAGTGTCGCCCGATGCTCGGTTGACCCTCGTTCGCGGCGGGTGTACATGGTCGTGATCGTATCGACATGCAGTCCCGACGCTCGACATCCGGAACCACCTCTACCCGCTCGGGGTACCGACGCCCGGGCGTCAGCACCGGCGGCGCGGCCAAGTCGGGGCGGCGGCCGCTGAGCCCGGACGTGCTCCAGATGCTGGAACGCGACGAACGCTTCCGGGTGATGAGCATGGACCAGCAGTTCTGGATCGATCCCTACACCGCCCAGGCGGTGCCGGCGTCGCTCGGGCGGCTGATCTCAGCCCGCGAATACCTGGTCGAGACCGGCATCTGGCGCGACCGCGATCCCTTGCCGCTGACGCAGTTGAACTACGAACGCTGGCGCTTCGATCTCGTCCGCTTGGTGCCGAACGAGCCGCGCCTGCGCATCTTCTCGCGCGACGGCAGGGGCTGGCTCAATCCGTGGACGGGGAACCTGACCACCGAGGTCGAACGCGATGACGGCAAGGTCACCCCGCGCACGTTCATGCAGATGGCACGGCACCTGGCCAATTGCCCCGAGGCGCAGAAGGGCCCGATGCTCGACCAGCAGACCCTGCTCGCGCGCGGCCAGAGCCTGGGCCTGATCAGCAAGGGTTCCGGCACCAGCTCCACCACCCGCAGGGCCACCGATGGCGAGCCGGCGAACCCGACGTCGGGGGCGAATCCCGCCCTGTCGCCGTCCGGCTCGCGTCCGGCGGTGGTGAACGAGGATCTGCAACGCGCGCGCACCGTGCAGCAGCACATGCTGACCCGGCTGCCGAGCGTGCCCGGCTATGAGCTCGCGGTGCACTACAGCGCGCACGCCGGGGTCAGCGGGGACTTCTACGAATGCCTGACCCTGCCCGACGGCCGGGTTCTGATGGCGCTGGGCGATGTCAGCGGCCACGGCATGCAGGCGGCGCTGGTGGTCGCCTCCGCGCTCAAGACGCTGCGCTTCATCGCCCGCACCAGCAGCGACCTCATCGGGCTGGTCGCGCGCTTCAACGACGAGCTGCGCCAGGACCTGCTCCCCGGCCAGTTCATGACCCTGACCGCCGGCATCTTCGATCCGGGCGACCACACCTTCGCCTGCCTGCGCGCCGGCCACCACCACGCCCTGCTCGTGCGCCCGGCCGGGCCGGTGATGCTGCGCCACGTCGGTCAGCGCGGCATGGCGGTCGGCCTGGCGAGCGGGGAACGCTTCGCCTCGACGCTCGCGGTCGAGACCGTGCAGCTGGAACCGGGCGACACCCTGGTGCAGTACACCGACGGGCTGGTCGAGGCGCAGGACGGCGACCAGCACGAATTCGGCGAGCACCGCCTGTGCGCGAGCATCTTCTCGCACATCGAACAGCCGGCCCAGGCCTTCGTCGACGCGATCGCCCGCGATGCGGGCACCCACGCCGGCGGGGCGCTGGGCGACGACCTGTCGATCCTCGCCCTGGCGCGTCTGCCGGAACCGGAAGACGCGCCGGCGGGCAGCACATCCGCGACCGATCTTCCCCCTGCCTGAACGGCAGTCCGGTTCAGGCGGGTGGCAGGCGCACGATCTCCGCATCAGTGAACACGTCGGCCTCGTCGCGCGAGCGGGTCGAGAACTCGCTGATCACCGCGCCGTCGGGGCCGGCCACGAACCAGTGCGGGGTGTTCGGACGCAGGGTGTACTGCTCGCCGGGCTTGAGGTGGACGCACTTGTAGACGCTGTGCGCGGCCCGCTTGTCGGCCGGGATGAAGGCTTCGGCCTTGGCCTGTTCGCCACTGTCCTTGTGATGACCGGGCAGGAAGAGGAACACCTCGCCCTGACGGCAGCGGAACGTCTCTTCCTTGCCCGGATCAGCGGGCTGACCGTTGGCCGCTGCGATCGGGGGATGGCGGTGCTCGGGGCAGATCTGGCCCGGCACCATCATGAGCTCCTTGCCGCAGCAGCGCTCGGTGTTGACGTAGACATGGATGGCGAGGCCGTACTGCTCATAGCGGTCGAGACCGAAGTCGGCGATCTCGATCGCGGCCGCCTCGTCGTCGCGCAGCACCAGGCCGGCGGCGCGCATCGCCTTCGCGGCGGCGGCGCGGCGGTGGGGGAGGAGTTCCTTGAAGCGTTGCAGGCGGGCGGCCTGGGCGGTGGCGGTCATGATCGGATCCTTGTCGGTGAGGGCGGAAACAGCGGTGAGCACCTGGCGCCAGCCGCCGGCCTGATGCCGGAGGAAGTCGGCCGCGCCGGGCTCGTCGGCGGCCGGACGGTAGTGGCAGGCGAGGAAGATGTGCCGGGCGAGCGCCGGGAAGGCGACACCGTGCTCGACGCACAGCCTCGCGGCTCCGATCAGGCGGTCGTCGGCGGCGAGCTTGCGCAGCGGATCGCGCGCGACGCGCCCGACCGGATCGCCAAGGGCGCGGTTCTTGTAGCGCTGGAACAGATCTGCGATCAAAGCCTGGTTTTCTCGCAGGATCGCCGCCTCGCGCGCGCGATCGCCCCCGCCGTGCGCCCGCGCCAGGGCGGCGCTGGCCTCCATGCCGGCGGCGCGGCAGGCGGCGACGAGGTCGGCGTCCTCCATGCAGTCGGGGATGGTGGCGAGGCCGCGCAGGTGCCCGGCGTAGGCGAGGCAGGCGTGGGTGAGGTTGTGCAGGTACAGCTTCTGGCGCAGGACGAGGTCGAAGTCCTGCTTCGGTTCCAGGTGCGGCACCTGCGGGATCGGCCCACGGAAGGCCGGCGCCTCGACCGGCAGGTGGTTGTACGGCTCGACCTTGATGTCGAGCGGATCCGCGCCCGGCGCCGGCGGCGGGATCATGCGGCCGATCGAGGTCCGCACGCAGCCCAGCGCCGCATCGGCGCTGGCGCGGCGTTCGGGCGCGATGCGCTCGAGCACCGCCGCGCGCAGCATGGCCGGGGCCTGGACGCCGTTTTCGCACACCAGGACGTCGAGCGGCCCGCCGTTGGCGGCAAGCCGGCGTTCGAGCCCGGCCGCGATCGGCGCGCCGAGGCGGCTGATCACGTTGAGCCCGACCGCGGTCGCGACCAGCCGCGCCGATGCCACCGCCGCAGCGACCGCCTCCAGGTTGCGGCCGTCGATCGCCGAGACGCCGCCGACCATGACCGGCTTGGCGCTGCCGGTATCGACCTCGATCACCTGGTAGCTGCCCCGGGCATTGAAGGCGTCGACCATCGCCTGGGCGACATCGACGAAGACGACCTTCCAGCCGGCGGCGGCGAAGGTGGGGGCGATGAAGCCGCGCCCGATGTTGCCGGCTCCGAACTGGACGAGGACGGGGGAGGGCATGGACCTATCCGACGAGTTCAGCGGTGAAATGAGGGGGACGTCGCCGCCCGGATCAGAGCGGCTGCCAGGCGAAGCGCACGACGTGGTCGCGCCACTGGCCGGGCTGGATCAGGCAGGTGGTCGGGCGGCCGAGGAACTTCTCGGCCCGGCCCTGGGGCGGCTTGCCATCGGGGAAGGGCTTGGTGGCGATCTCCATGCCGCGGGTGCGTTCCCGTCCCGACCAGGGGACGATGCTGCGCGACTTGTGCTCGGTCCACAGGCACAGCCAGGGGAAGTCCTCGCGGTTCCAGCGGGCGGTCAGGCGGCGGCCCAGGCGCTTGTTCTCGGCCGTCCACCAGCCGGCGACGACGCGGCCGGCGCGGATGGAGCCTTCGGCCGGCGCATCGGCGGCCGGCATCACCAGCCCCTTGTTGATGTCGAAATCGACCGGATCGCCACCACCCGGGGGCAGGGCGCGCATCGCGTCGAGGCCGGCGGTGAAGACGCAGCCATCCAGGAAGGGATCGCCGATCGTGGTGTGCTCGCACCATTCGACCGCGCGCGCCTCCTTGCCGTCATGGCAGACGCCGGTCGACAGTTCGAGCACGTCGTTGTCGATGCGGACCCGGCGGCGGACCATCAGTTTCGCCTCGGGCAGGGCGGTGGTGCATTCCGCCATCGTCGCATGCGCGATCATCTTCCAGGGCAGGACGTTCGTTTCGCCATGCACCGGCCGGTTCTCGCCTGGCCAGGGCGGGCCGAAGCGGTCGAGGCAGAGGTTGCTGCCGACGATGGTGGACAGCAGCGAGGCGTCGGGCCCGGCGCCCCATTTGCCCTCGACCCCGGGCTTGATCGTGGCCGGATCGCCGCAGGGCCATTGCGGTTGCCAGAGCGGGTTCAGCTCCTCGCCCCGGCGTCGAAGGCAGGCGAGGTGGCAGCCGACCACGGTCAGCACGGCTTCAAGCCGGGATCCGAGGATCCGGTGCGCTTTCACGCCACGCCAGGTGGTCGGGGTGATGGTCAAGGTATCCATGGGTCTCGTCGCTTGGTTCCGGCTCAGTTTCGCGGGGCTGGACGATCTCAGCATGGGGGGGGCTGGCAACCATTATTCCCGGCCACGACGGGAAGCATGCTATTCGGGTGGGGTCGGATGACCGCACCTGGCGTCGAGGCCCCGGCCGGCACCGGTTCCGCCCGGCGCCGGTGCGGCCATCCTGAGGCCATGCCGACCTTCGCCGACCTGCCGGATCACGCCTGCCTGCTCGTCCGCACCTGCCAGCCCGGCCTGCCGCCAGCGCACGCCCAGCGCCTGGGCCATGCCCTCGACCTGCTGTTCGCCCAGTTCGCCCGCGAAAAACGCTGTTCGAGCCACGCGGCGGGAACCACCGCCGACGGCCATCTGGTGCTCGCCGCCTGGATGGGAGCGCCGCTCAGCGGCTGCGCCCACGACCGCCTGGCCGGGTTGTTCACGGTCTGGGGCGGTCGCTTCGGCTGCGACCTGCTCACCGCACCGCCCCTGGTCGTCGCCCTGCGCGGCCAGGTCCGCACGCTCGACCGACGCGCCCTGCGCGAACTCGCCCAGACGGCGGATCTCACGACGGCGACCACCTGGGACACCCGGGCCGAGACCCTGGGCGCCTGGCGCGCCGGCTGCGGCCAGCCGCTGGCGGGATCGTGGATCGACCGCGCCCTGGGGCTCAGCCAGCCATCACGCTTAGCGCGCTCTGCCATGCCTGCTTGAGTCCATCCAGGCCGGCGACGAGTTCGCCGCCGCAGCCGTGGATGCGCAGTTCCGGCTCGGCGATGACGGTGCCGATCTGGGCGTGCGGCACCTTCTTCAGCAGTTTGCGCACCTTGCCGACCTGGTTGGCCTCGACCGTGAGGACGATGCGCGAGTTCGATTCGCTGAACAGGAGCCGATCCAGCCGGTCCGCTCCGCGCCGGGGCACCTTGCCCGCGTCGATCTCGAGCCCGAGACCGCCGGCGAACGCCATCTCGGCCAGGGCGACCGCCAGGCCGCCGTCGGAGCAGTCGTGCGCCGCGTTGACCAGGCCGGCAGCGGTGCAGGCGGCGACAGCGTCGAGCACCGGCTTCGACAGGGTGCGGTCGAGCTTGGGCACGATTCCGCCGCTGATGCCGCGGGACAGGAGATATTCGCTGCCGCCGAGCTCATCCCGGGTCTCGCCGACCACGATCACCGCGTCGCCGGCGCGCTTCACGTCCATGGTGATGGCGGCGCGCACGTCCTTCATCACCGTCATCGCGGTGATGAGCAGGGTGTGCGGGATGCGGATCACCTGGCCGCCGACCACGAACTCGTTGGACAGGCTGTCCTTGCCCGAGATGAACGGGGTGCGGTAGTACATCGCCAGTTCGTAGCAGGCCTCGCAGGCGCGCACCAGCGCCCCGAAGACCTTGGGGTCGGTGCACTTCGACCACGAGAAATTGTCGAGGATGGCGACCTTGCCCAGCGGCGCGCCGACGCAGACGAGGTTGCGCAGGGACTCCTCGATGCCGGCCGCCGCCGCATGCCAGGCGTCGGTATCGCCGAAGTTGGTGTTGAGCCCGCACGCCACCGCCACCCCGCGGTGGCTGCCCGGCCGGGGCGCGACCACCGCCGCGTCGCTCGGCCCGTCGTGGCTGGCGCCGACCAGCGGCTTCACCACCGATCCGGCCTGCACCTCGTGGTCGTACTGGCGGATGACCCATTCCTTGCTCGCCACGTTGGGCCGCGCCAGCACCGTGCGCAGGGCCTCGGCGTAGTCGTCGGGCGCGGTCATTTCCGGGTTTTCCTCGATGACCGGACTGAACACCGCCGGGCGCTTCAGGCGCGGCACGCCGTCGTGCAGGAAGCTCATCTGCATGTCGGCGACCTGCTCGCCGTGGTAGAACAGCTCCAGCCGGCCGGTGTCGGTGATCTCGCCCAGGTCGACCGCCTCGACCCCTTCCGCCGCGAAGATCTCCAGGCATCTCTTCACCTTCTTCGCCGGCACGGTGGCGACCATGCGCTCCTGCGATTCGCTGATCCAGATCTCGGTGTAGCTCAGGCCGTCGTACTTCAGCGCCACCCGGTCGAGGTGGATGCGGCAGCCGTGCGCGCTCGCGATCTCGCCGCAGGCCGAGGACAGGCCGCCCGCACCGCAGTCGGTGAGGGCGCTGAAGCAGCCCGCGTCGCGCGCCTGGAGGGTGCAGTCGAGCACCTTCTTCTCCTCGATCGCGTTGCCGATCTGCACCGCGCCGGACGACACGATCTCGGACTTCTCATGCAGCTCGACGCTGGAGAACGTAGCGCCGTGGATGCCGTCGCGGCCGGTGCGCCCGCCCATCACCACGATATGGTCGCCCTTCCTGGATTCCTTCTCGATGTACTCGCGCGGGATCAGCCCGCCGGTGCCGCAATAGACCAGCGGATTGCCGAGGTAGCGCGGATCGAAGCGGATCGCCCCGTTGACCGTGGGGATGCCCATGCGGTTGCCGTAGTCGCGCACGCCGTTCACGACGCCGCGCATCAGCCGGCGCGGGTGGATGGTGCCGGCCGGCAGCCTGTCCGCCGGGGTGTCGAGCGGACCGAAGCAGAACACGTCGGTGTTGAAGATCGGCTTGGCCCCGATGCCGGTGCCCATCACGTCGCGGATGACGCCGCCCAGCCCGGTGCTGGCGCCGCCGTAGGGTTCGATTGCGGACGGACGGTTGTGCGTCTCGACCTTCAGGCAGACGCCGGTGTCCTGGTCGTAGGCGATGACGCCGCTGTTGTCCTTGAACACCGACAGGCACCACTTGGCCTTCAATTCCCTGGTCGCCCGCGCGATGGTCTGCTTGAGCAGGTTGTCGATGACGCGGGTGCGGATCGGCCCGGATTCGCCCTCGGGCCCGGTGTATTCCACCAGCCCCTTGAGGGTCTTGTGGACGCAGTGCTCGGACCAGGTCTGCGCGATCGTCTCCAGCTCGACATCGGTCGGCTCGCGGCCGAGTTCCCGGAAATGCGCCTGGATCGCGCGCATCTCGTCGATGGTCAGCGACAGGCAGCCGTCCTTGGACAACTGCATCAGCGCCGCGTCGTCGAGCCCGCCCAGGGGCACCAGGGTGCGCTTGTGCTTGGCGGCCTTGCCGCCCAGGACCAGCCGGACCGGTTCCACCGGGTCGATGACGGCGTCGTCAACCGCCTGGTTCGCCAGGGATTTCCAGGCCAGAAGCTGGCAATCGGCGTCGGACGCGCCGGCGACCTCGACCCGGATGCCGCAGCGCACGGCGACGACCGCCAGCCCCAGGTCGCGTGCGCCCTTGATGATCGACGCCTCGGTCGGATCCATCACCCCGGTCTTGCGCTGGACCTCGATCACCCGCCGGCCCTCGGCCGCGGGCGCGGTCAGGGCGCAGGTTTCGATGACCGGATCGGAAAGCAGCCGGCGTCCCAGCATCTGCGCCTGCGCCTTCGAGACCTTGCCGCTGATCAGGTAGTAGCGGCTGCGGCGCAGATCCGTCAGGTGCCCAAGACCGAGCAGTTCGGCCTCATGCGCGAGGTGGGGGTCGGCGGCCGAAACGATCGGGCGCACGTCGATGCGATGGGTCACGGTCATGGCGGCGGGGAGGGTAGGAACCCACCCCGCGCCGCAATGGCCGGGCCTGGGCGACACGGGCATCCATCGCATCCATCAAAGCGGTTTGCAGCGTCAGGCGTCCTGGCGATCGGGTTGGAATTCCCGCATAAAATCCATGCGGCAGCTGATGATTCGCTTGATGATGATGGCTTCGCCACGGACCTCGTATACCAATCGCCGCGCATAGATGATCTTGAAGCGCATGGTTTCGTCTTTCAATTCCGGCACGATATGCCCGGTAAGGGGATGCCGAGCGATGTCGTCGACCAGTTCAAGGACTGCGGTCGCCACCCTCCCCGCCTGGAATTCCGAATCACGCCTGATCCAACCCACCCAGTTTTGCACATCCTGGATGGCCGCTTCGGTCCATTTCACTGCGCCAGGCATCGCCGGATCCGCTCCTTGGCCTCCTGGTCCGAAACCAGGCCATGCTCCCGTTCCGATTCTTTCGCCTGCTGGATCTTCTCGAAGACATAGATGTGGTAGTTGATGTCTTCCAGAGTCGCATCATCTGGCAGAGCGTGGATGATCTTCTCCACGGATTCCTTGATGGTCATGACGCAAGCCTCTCTTGGCGGATAGAAGGTTGGATTGGCGTCGGATGGAATCCGTTCAGCGCTTGCGGGATTTCGCCGGGCTGGTTTTCGCTACCCGGGCCGGTTTCTTGGCATCCTTGGCGGGTTTCTCAACGGGCTTCCCAACCGGCTTAGCCGCGCTTTTTGCGGGCTTGACCGGGGCCTGCGGCTTCGTCCACGCCGCGCGGGCGACGGTGATGAAGGCCGCGTCCTCGCGCTTGATGTGCTCGACCATCAGGTCGGCGGCGTGCAGGGCCTGGCCGGCGGTGACGATGTCGCCGTTGTTCTGCGCCACGACCAGGGCGAGCACGGCCTCGGCGACCTGCTCATGCGCCTTGCGGTGCTGTTCCAGCTTGGCGGCGGGATAGCCGATGCGCTCCATCTCGGCCTCTTCGTCGTTGAAGTGGGTCAGGATGTGGTCGCGGCAGATGTCGATGAAATGGCCTATCGCTGCCGGATTGGTGCCGGCGGCGCAGGCCTGGGTCAGGGCGTCGAAGGCATCGAAGAGCAGACGGTGCTGGCGATCGATGGTCGGGTTGCCGCTGACGTAGCGGTCGCCCCAGGCGAGGGATGGCATGGCCGGATTGTGCGAATCCGCCCGGATCGCAAGAGCGGGATGGCCGGTAGCTCGGCGCGCGGCGCTTCCGCTGGTCACTCGTAGCGCAGGGCGTCGATCGGATCGAGGCGCGAGGCGCGGTAGGCGGGATAGATGCCGAACACCAGGCCGACCCCGGCGCTGACCCCGACGGCGATGAAGGTGATCTCGGGACGGATGAGCGGCGTCCAACCGGTGAAGCGTGCGATCAGGAGGGTGGACCCGACGCCCAGGGCGATCCCGATCACTCCACCGACCACCGACAAGGTCAGCGCCTCGGTCATGAACTGGATCAGGATCTGCCCCGGCGTGGCGCCGACCGCCATGCGCAGGCCGATCTCGCGCGTGCGTACGGTCACGCTCACCAGCATGATGTTCATGATCCCGATGCCGCCGACCAGGAGCGACACCGCCGCCGTGATGCGCAGCAGCAGGGCTATCGTTTCGACGCCCTGGGCCTGCGATTCGGCGATCTCGGTCAGGTTGCGCAGGGAAAAATCGTCATCCACGCCATCGGCAAGGCGGTGGCGTTCGCGCAGCAGGCGGCGCACCTGCTCGCTCGCGCGGATGGTGGTCTCGGGCGAATAGGAGTTCACGAAGATGACGCCGCTCAGGTAGGCGTTGAACCCCCCGGCGATGAAGCGCTGGAAGGCCTTGAGCGGCACCATCACCACATCGTCGTAGTCCTGACCCATCGGATTCTGCCCCTTGGTCGCCAGGACCCCCCCCACCTGGAAGGGGATGTTCTTGATCCGCACCGTCGCCCCGACCGGATCGGCCACGCCGGGGAAGAGCCTGTCCGCGACCGTGCGACCGAGGATGACGACCTTGGTCCCACCTTCCGAGTCAGCGAGGGTGAACAACGTCCCGGACGCGATCGACCATTCGCGGATGGCGAAGAAGTCGGGCGTGGTGCCCTGCACATCGGTCGACCAGTTCTGCTCGTCGCTGACCACCGAAACACGCTGGCGCAGCACCGGGGCGGCCCGGCGCACGGCCGTGCATTCGTTCTGGATCGCGCGCAGGTCGTCCCAGGTCAGGGTCGGCATGGTGCCGAACCCGCCACGGGATCCGCCGGTGGTGGTGCTGCCTGACATGACGATGAGCAGGTTGGAGCCCATCGAGGCGAAGGTCTCGGAGACCTTCTGTTTCGCGCCCTCGCCCACCGCCGAGATCGCGATCAGCACCCCGACCCCGACGATGATCCCGAGCGCGGTCAGCAGCGAACGCAGCTTGTTGCGCAGGATGGCGCGGATCGCCACGCGCAGGGTCTGGAACGGGCTCATGCGGAGGCCCCGGCTCGCGATGGCGCCGTGGCCGCCGGCCAGGCCGCCAGGGTCGCTGCGGCGTCGCGCGGGGCCTGCCGGCGATCCTCGCGCGCCAGTCCGTCACGCATCACGATCACGCGGGCGGCGTACTCGGCGATGTCGGCCTCGTGGGTGACCAGGACGATGGTGATGCCGCTGCGGCCGAGTTCCTGGAACAGCACCATGATCTCGACGCTGGTGCGGGTGTCGAGGTTGCCGGTGGGCTCGTCCGCCAGGATCAGGCGCGGCCGGCCGACCAGCGAACGGGCGATCGCCACCCGCTGCTGCTGCCCACCCGACAACTGGTTCGGATGGTGGTCGACGCGGTCGCCCAGACCGACCCGATGCAAGGCCTCATGCGCCCGCGCGTGGCGATCGCGGCTGCCGACGCCGGCGTAGAGCAACGGCAGTTCGACGTTTTCCAGGGCGCTGGTACGCGACAGCAGGTTGAAGCTCTGGAAGACGAAGCCGATGGTGCGGTTGCGCACCAGGGCGAGTTCGCTGCGGTCCAGGCCGGACACGTCGCGACCGTCAAGCCGGTACGACCCGCTGCTCGGCCGGTCGAGGCAGCCGAGGATGTTCATGAGCGTCGACTTGCCCGACCCCGACGCGCCCATGACCGCCACGAATTCACCGGCGGCGATGTCGAGGCTGACGCCGCGCAGGGCATGCACGTCGACATCTCCCATGTGGTAGACCTTGGCGAGCGAGGCCAGGCGGATGAGCGGATCGGCCATGTCAGAACATCCGCCGTCCGCCCATCGGACCGGGTGGACCCGATTGGGCGCTGGTGGATGCCGGCGCCCCGATCGCATCGACGATCAGCGCATCGCCCTCCGTGAGTGCGCCTTCGACGATTTCGGAGAAGGAACCGTCGGTGATGCCGATCCGCACCGGCACCTTCACCGGCTGGTCGTTGCGCAGCACCCAGACCGAACGCCGGTCGGCGGGTCGCGGGCCGCGTGCACCGGCCGAGCCTGCTTCAGCGCGGCCGCCATCGGCCCGGGCGCCTTCGCCACGACCCTGGCCGCCGGCGGGCGGCGGGCCGGCCCGGTCAGCGCCCGCGCCAGGACCAGCGGCGGCCGATTGCGGTGGCCGGTAGCGCAGCGCCGCGTTGGGCAGGCGCAGGGCCGCATCCTTCTCGGCGTAGACGAAGGCCACGTTGGCGGTCATGCCGGGCCGCAGCTTCAACGCCGGGTTTTCGACATCGACGACCGCATCGTAGGTGACCACGTTCTGCACCGTCTGGGACGCGTACCGCACCTGGCGCACGGCACCGGGAAAACGCTCGCCCGGCCAGGCGTCCACGGTGAAGGTCACCGCCATGCCTTCCTTCAACCGGCCGACATCGCTTTCGGCGACGCTGGTGTCGACCTGCATCTTGCGCAGATCCTCGGCGATGGTGAACAGGGTCGGGGCCTGCAGCGATGCGGCCACGGTCTGCCCGACATCGACGCTGCGCGAGATGACCATGCCGTCGACCGGCGAGGTGATGGTGGTGTAGCCGAGGTTGATCGTCGCCTGCTTCACCGTCGCCAACGCCTGGGCGCGGCTGCCGGCGGCCACGGCGACCGCGGCGCGGTCGGCCTCGGCGGCGGCCTGGGCCGCCTCGACATCGGACTGGTTGGCGATGTGTTCGGCCACCAGCTGCGCCAGCCGCCTGGCCTGGCGCGCAGATTCGTCGGCGACCACCTTGGCCTTGGCGAGGTTGCCCTCGGCCACCGCCAGGCTGGCCTGGGCCTGCTCCAGCGCGGCCTCGAAGAGCTGCGCGTCGATGCGCGCCAGCACCTGGCCCTTCTTCACCGTCGAGTTGAAATCCACTAGCAGTTCCGCGATGCGGCCGGAAACCTGGCTGCCGACCTGCACCGTGACCACCGCCGACAAGGTGCCGGTGGCGGTGGCCTTGGCGACGATGCGGCCGCGATCGACGACGGCTGTCTCATAGCGGATAGGCGTCGGCCGGCGCAGGGAGAGCCATGCGGAAATGCCGCCGGCGGCGACGATGCCCGCAGCGGCGGCGATGATGATCATGGACTTGGCACGCATGCAGACCTCAGGTTGGCGGACGCCGCCGCGCAGGCGGCTGCGGTGGCAGGATCAGGTTGGCCGTGAACACCCCGCCGATGGCCTGCAGCGACAGGTCGCCCCCGAGCAGCGACGCCAGCCTCCGGCTGAGCGCCAGGCCCAGTCCGCTGTGGTCGCTGCCCTGGCGCGCCCGGTCGCCGCGATGGAAGGCCTGGCCGAGCCGGCCGGCATCCAGGTCGGCCGTGCAGGGATTCGCGAGGGTCAGCCGAACCTTCCCGTCCTGCGGCGAAACCGCGAGCCGGATCTCGCCGCCGGTCGTGCCGTGTGCGACCGCGTTTCCCAGCAGATTGTCGATGATCAGGCGGAGGTGCACCGGCGAGGTCCGGAGCGCCAACCGGTCCGGGGCCGCGACCACGATGTCCTGCCCTCGCGCCAGCGTGCGGTCGTCCCAGGAGGCGATGCAGGTCTGGATAAGTTCGACGACATCGGTCTCGACCACCTCCAGCGGTTCGCGTTCGGCCTCCAGCCGGGCGAGCAGCAGCAGGTTCGTGACCATCGCCTGCATGCGCTGGACGGTGGTGAGATTGCCGCGCAGCACTGCGATCTCGTCGGGATCCCTGGTTGCCAGCAGGCGGAACTCGATCTCGGAACGCAGGGTGGCCACCGGCGTGCGCAGTTCATGCGCGATGTTGGCGATGGTCGCCTGCTCGCGCTGGAAGGCCTGCTCCAGGCGGCTGAGCAGGCCGTTCAGGCGCTCCACCATGCCGAGCACCTCCTCGGGGCAGCCCGGCACCGCCAGCCGGGCGGCAAGATCGTCTGGACCGATCCGATCGATCGCCATGCCGACCGCGTGCACCGGCTGCATGATCGCGCCGGCGAGGAACCGCACCGCCACCAGGGCGAGACCGGTCGCCGCCACCCACAGCGTCGCCAGCATCCAGGTCATCCGCCCGAGCTCGCCTTCGACCTGGGCCAGATCGATCCCGGTGATGACCAGGAAGCGCGGCGCGGCCGGAGCGGCGACCGCCGGCAGGGCTGGTTCGGCCGCATCCTGCGCTGATTCGGCGAATGGCGGCAGGTTAGCGGTCCGCAAGGCCAGCAGGCGCACCGCGCGACCATCGCCGAGGACGATGGTCCTGGGGGCATCCAGCGCCGCGGCAGGCGACCGCAGGTCCGCACCGGCCTCCAGCGAGGACGAGCGCGCCAGTTCCCTGCCGTCGGAAAGGGCGAACACCTGCCAGACCCGGCGGCCGTCCAGGCGCGGATCCGCCGGCAGCCGGCGGCGCTGCGCATCGGGGGGACGGGGAAGGGCGTCCAGCCGCCGGATGCGTTCGCTGCGCTCCTCCAGTTCGCGATCGACATCGCCGACCAGGACCGCCTGGCTCGCGAAGCGGATGCCGACCGCCGCCACCAGCACCACGCCCGAGGTGATGCCGACCACGCCCACTCCGATGCGCCGGCGCAGGCTGGCCATCAGCGTTCCACCGAGCACTCGTAGCCGAAGCCGCGCCGGGTGTGGATGATCGGCAGCGATCCCGGCGGATGCAGCTTGCGGCGCAGCCGGGCGATGAGCGCATCGACGATGTTGCTGGTGCCGGCCGTCTCGCCGGCGTAGACCTGATCGACCAGCTCCATCCGGGTCACCACCGCGCCGGCGCGCAGGATGAGGTGCTCCAGCACCGCGTATTCCTTGGGCGTGAGATCGATGCGCCGGCCGGCGCGGCGCACCGTGCGCGCCACGGTGTCGACCTCCAGGTCGTCGACCGTGATCACCGGATCAGGGCGGTGCGCGCCGCGCCGCCCCAGGGCGCGGATGCGCGCCAGCAGTTCCGCCACCGCGAAGGGCTTGACCAGATAATCATCGGCGCCGGCATCGAGGCCCTCGACCCGGTCCTGCACCGTGTCGCGGGCGGTGAGCAGCAGCACCGGCACGGTGGATCCGGATCGGCGCAGCCGGCGCAGGACCTCCAGCCCGTCGAGATGCGGCAGCATGCGGTCGAGGATGATCAGGTCGTGCTCCGCCGCCGCCGCCGCCTGCCAGCCGGCCGCCCCGTCGGCGGCGGTGTCCACGGCATAGCCCACCGAGCCAAGACCCCGGGCCAGGGAGGCGCGCAGTTCGTCGTTGTCTTCGATCAGGAGCAGGCGCATGGCGACGAGTTGTCGGCATAGGACGGCCGGCGCAATCCGTGGCGAGGAACGTGCCCCATCATGCCGGCGTCATGGCGTCGTCATGCTTCGGGTCGTGCGGTGCGGGCGGTCCTGGCGGCCCGGTGCGCCAGTTCGGAGGTCAGCGCGGCGAGTTCGGGCACCGGGATGCCGCACCCCTGGGCGCGCGCCAGCGGCTCGCGGAACATCGCATCGAGTTCGATGTCGCGACCGGCGCGCACGTCGATCAGCGTGCTCGGCAGGTAATCCGCCATCAGCGCGGTGCGGCGGAACTGCTCGTCGATCCAGGCGGGTTCGATGCGGCCGGGTTCGCCCCGCGCCACCAGCTCCGCATTGCCGGCGGTGACGACTTCCTCCATCAAGACCCGCGCGCGGCGCCTGAGCCCCGGGTCGGCCAGCACGGTGTCGGTGCCGCAATCGTGGACGACGCACAGGCCGTTGAACGGCACGTTCCAGACCAGCTTGCGCCAACGCGCCTCGAGCAGGGATGGGAAATGGTCGCACTGGATGCCGCCGAGCGAGCATAGCCCGGTGAGGGCCTCGCCGGCGGCCCGGTCGCCGGTGAGGCTGCCCACCCCGACCCGGCCATGGCCGAGATGCTCGATGACGCCATCGTCGCGCCGGTTCACGCAGACGAAGCAGAGCATGCCGAGCAGGCGTTCCGCACCGAGCCGCCTGGCGAGCGCTTCCTCGACGCCGAGGCCATTGCACATGACCACGACCCGGGTGGTCGCGGCGAGCAGCGGCCGGAGGAGCGCGGCCGTGTCGGCAAGCCCAGCCGGGTCGGCAAACGCGGTGGTCTTGAGCGCGAGCAGCACCCAGTCGACCGGCGCCCCGGCGGCGCATTCGGCGGGCGTCCGGCAGGCGCGGAAGCGGTCGGGGGCGAAGCGCAGTTCGGCCTCGTGGGCACTGCCCTCGATCTGCGTGGTAGCGGTCTGGCGCACCACCAGGCCGCATCGCGAAACCGCAGCGAAATCCCGGCGCAGCAGGAAGCGGACCTCGGCCCCGCCGCGCACCAGGCGGGCACCGTAGAACTGCCCGATCGCGCCGGCACCGATCACTGCGACGACGGGCCGGCCCATGCCGGGGATCGTCGATCCGCATGCCGCAGGGCAAGCCCATACAGGCGCGGGAATCCCGCGGAAACGCACTTGGCGGCCGAGACGGCGATCCATGCTGGCGCCATGGTCTCAGAACTCGCTCCCGGCCCGGCCTGTCCTCGCCATCTGGTCGGATTCGACCTGCGGCGCCGGCCGCACCTGGAGGCCGACGTGCTCGTCCTCGGCGGCGGGGTGGCCGGGATGTGCGCCGCCCTCGCGGCGGCCGAATCCGGCGCCGAGGTGCTGGTGCTGCTCAAGGGCGGGGCCGAGGACTGCAACACCGCCTGGGCCCAGGGCGGCGTCGCGGCGGTGCTGGGCGACGACGAGCGCGCAGGCGGCGACGGGGTCGAGCACCATGTCCGCGACACCCTGGTCGCCGGTGCCGGCCTGTGCGACGAAACCGTGGTGCGCGACATCCTGATCGGCGGGGCCGAGGCGATCGACTTCCTCCGTCAGCATGGCTGCCGTTTCGATCTCGAGGCCGGCAAGATCATGCTCAGCCGCGAAGGCGGCCACAGCGCGCGGCGCATCCTGCATTCGGGCGGCGACTCCACCGGCGCCGAGGTCGTGCGCTCGCTCCACGCGGCGGCGGCGGCGCATCCGCGCATCACCCTGGTCGAGAACGCCTTCGCCATCGACCTCATCAGCGCCGACGGGCAGGCTCCGGGCGGACGGGTGAACGGCGTGCTGTACCATCGACGTGAGGAGCTCTTCGCCGCGCTGGCCGGCGCCACCGTGCTCGCCACCGGCGGATGCGGCCGGGTCTGGCGCGAGACCACCAATCCGCCCGGTGCCACCGGCGACGGCCTGGCGATGGCCTACCGCGCCGGGGCGGTGCTGGGCGATCTGGAGTTCATGCAGTTCCACCCCACCACGCTCTACATCGCCGGCGGCGCGCGGCACCTCATCACCGAGGCCATCCGGGGTGAAGGTGCGGTGCTCAAGAACCACGCCGGCGAACGCTTCATGGCGAAGTACCACCCCGACGCCGAACTCGCCCCGCGCGATGTGGTGACGCGCGGCATCATCAGCGAGATCCGCGCCAGCGGCTTCCCGCACGTCTGGCTCGATGCGACGCATCTGGGCGACGCCTTCCTGCGCAGCCGCTTCCCGGCCATCCACCAGGCCTGCGCCCGCTTCGGCATCGACATCGCGACGCAGTGGATGCCGGTGCATCCCAGCGCGCATTACCACTGCGGCGGCGTGGTCACCGACGCGCACGGCGCGACCTCGCTCGCCAGCCTGTGGGCGGCGGGCGAGGTCGGCTGCACCGGCCTGCACGGGGCGAATCGCCTGGCATCCAACAGCATTCTGGAAGGTCTGGTGCTCGGGGTACGCGCCGGTCGCGCCGCCGCCAGGGCCGGAGGGCAACCCGGACGCGTGCGCACCGCCGCCGCCAAGGCCGATGCCGCGCCAGAGGGGCTCGACGTGCCCGATCTGGTGCGCAGCGTCCGCCACCAGATGTGGCGCCAGGTCGGCATCGAGCGCAACGCGAAGGAGCTCACCCTCGCCGCGCGCACCTTCGGCTTCTGGCTCGCGCACCAGGCGCGCGGCGAATTCCGCGAGCGCGCCGGCTGGGAACTGCAAAACCAGCTCGTGGTCGCGTCGCTGGTCGCCCAGGCCGCGCGCCGGCGGGCCGGCAGCGTCGGCACCCACACCCGCACCGATGCGGAACCTGGAGTGGCCGCCGTGCGCTACTGCGTCCGCCGGGAGTCACCATGAACGACACCATGCGCTGGACCGTGGTCGGCGACGTAAGCGAATGGCCGGCCGAAGGCGGACGCCGGATCCAGGTCGGCGCACGCCGCATCGGCGTCTTCCGCCACGCCGGCAGCTGGTACGCGCTCAAGGACGTGTGCCCTCACGCCGGGGTGGCGCTGACCGGCGGTCCGCTCGCCGACGGCACCGTGCGCTGCCCCGCCCACGGCTGGCGGTTCCGCCTGGCCGATGGTGAAATGGCAGAGCCGCAGGCGGTCAACGCCCGGCCGGGAACGTTCTCGGTACCGATCTATCCGGTCCGCATCAGCGCCGGCAAGGTCGAGGTGGGGCTGTAAGCGAAAAACCAGACACGAGGTCTGGTTTTTCTGGGATTCACCATGAACCCGGCCGGGAACGACCCGACCGGACGGTTCGCTCAAGCTGGAGCTTCAGACGAGCTGGAGGATCGCCTTGGGCGAACGGTCGCCGAGACGGAAGCCGGCCTTGTAGATGCGCGTATAGCCGCCCTGGCGGTCCTTGTACTTCGGCGCCACCTCGTCGACGAGTTGCTGCACGATGCGGGGATCGCCGATTTCGCTGAGGGCAAGACGGGTGTAGTGCAGCTTGCCGGCAGCGTCACCGGCAGCGACGGCCTTCTTGCCGATGGTGATGCAGCGTTCACCGAAACGACGGGCTTCCTTCGCCTTGGGCAGGGTCGTGGTGATGCTGCCATGTTCGATCAGGCCGCGCACCAGGTTGCGCAGCATGGCGCGACGGTGCTTGGTGGTGACATTCAGCTTGCGGTGGTCGTTGAGATGACGCATGGCGGTATCCTAGCCCAGGTGTTTCAGGTCAGTTCGACTTCGGAAGCGGGACCGGGCTTCAGACCGGGGCCGCAGTCTTGTTCGCCAGGCGCATCCCGAAGGAGAGGCCGCGATCGGAGAGCTTCTTCTTGAGCTCCTTGGTCGCGATCTTGCCGAGATTGCGGATGGCCGCGACTTCGGCCTCGTCCATCTGGACGAGATCCGCGATCAGCTTGATGTTGGCGGCGCGCAACGCGTTCTCGGTGCGGACGCTGAGGTCGAGCAGGTTGATCTGCTTGGCCAGCATCGAGGTGCGTTCGGGATCGCCTTCGACCTGGAGGTCGGCGGCGGTGCTGCCATCAAGTTCGCGGCCGATCTCGAAGTACTTGACGAAGGGGTTCAGGTGCTTGCGCAGGATGTTCGAAGCCTCGACCAGCGCCAACTCGGGCGTGATCGAACCGTCGGTCGACACTTCGAGATCGAGCGACTCATAGTCGGTGCGCTTGCCGAGACGGCAGGTGTTGACCAGGAAGGAGACGCGGGTGACCGGAGAGTAGATACTGTCGATCGCGATGGTGCCGAGTGGCGAACCGTCGATCTGCTGCGCCTCGGCGGGGATGAATCCACGGCCGCTACCGACATCCATCTCGAGGACGAAGCGGACATCCTTGGTCAAGGTCGCGATGACCAGATCGGGATTGATGATCTCGACATCCTGATGCGGGGTGATGTCGCCGGCGGTGATCGGCCCCTTGGTGCCCTTTTCCAGGCGGATCACCACGTTCTCATCGCTGTGCAGGCGCAGACGCAGGCGCTTGATGTTGAGGATGATGTGGGTCACGTCCTCGAGCACGCCGTTGAGCGAGGTGAACTCGTTGTTGGCGCCCTGGAGACGGATCGAACGCACCGCAGCACCCTGGATCGAACTCAGGAGAACCCGGCGCAGACCGTTGCCGACCGTGGTGGCGAAGCCGCGCTCGAACGGTTCGGCGTGGAACTTGGCATAGTTGGGGGCAGCGGTGCCCTCGTGCTTCTCAACCCGGGTGGGGAGCTCGAAACCGCGCCAGCGAATGCGCATGAGGTACTCCGATCAGTGATTGGTTCGTGGTGAGTGGTAGCTGGAGCCGGGTCGGATCAGACGCGGCGCTTCTTGCGCGGACGGCAGCCGTTGTGCGGCAACGGGGTCACGTCGAGGATCGCCTTGACGGCGATGCCGGAGGCGACCAGCGAGCGGATCGCGCTCTCGCGGCCGGCGCCAGGCCCGCGGACGCGGACTTCCGCCTCCTTGAGACCGAGCTTGATCGCCTTCTCGGCGGCGCGTTCCATCGCGAGCTGGGCCGCGAAGGGCGTCGACTTGCGGGAACCCTTGTAGCCGATCGAACCGGCGGATTCCCAGCACGCCACCTCGCCATTGGCGTCGGTGACGGTGATGATGGTGTTGTTGAAGGTCGAGTTGATATGGAAGACTCCGGCGCGGACGGTCTTCCGGATCTTCTTCTTGGTGTAGGCCATGGTGTTTTCCTCAGATCACTTGCGCAGGATCTTCTTGTTGGCGACCGTCTTCTTCTTGCCCTTGCGGGTGCGGGAGTTGGTCCGGGTCCGCTGGCCGCGCACCGGGAGGTTGCGGTTGTGGCGATAGCCTTTGTAGCAGCCGATCTCCTTGAACCGGGCGATGTTCGCCTGGATCTCACGGCGGAGATTGCCTTCGATGACGAAGTTGCCTTCGATGTAGGTCGCGATGCGGCCGAGTTCCTCTTCAGTGAGCTGGTAGGCCCGCCGATGCGGATCGATGCCGGTGGCGGCGCAGATCTGCTGGCCGCGCTTCAGGCCGATGCCGTACAGGCCCGCGAGAGAGTACGGGACCTTCTTGTTGTTCGGGATGTCGACGCCGAGGATACGGGGCATTGCGTTGGTCTTTCGCGGTTGAAGAGAATCAGCCCTGGCGCTGCTTGTGGTTGGGGTCGGAACAGACGATGCGGACCCGCCCCTTGCGACGGACGATCTTGCAGTTCTCGCAGCGGCGACGGACGGATGGGCGCACCTTCATGGGAATTCCTTAATAGCTTCAGGCTTCGCGGTAGATGATGCGACCGCGGGTGAGATCGTAGGGGGACATTTCGATGGTGACCTTGTCACCGGGGAGGATGCGGATGTAGTTCTGCCGGATCTTGCCGGAGATGTGCGCCAGCACGACATGCTGGGCCCCGCCTGGCATGGCGACGGCCACCCGGAAACGCGCGTTGGGGAGGCTTTCGCGCACGATCCCCTCAAGCCGGATGGCGTCTTCCTTGGGCATCAGAACCTCTTCGCGCCCGAAGGTCCGCTCTTGCCGTCAACACCCATGCCACGGTACTGATGCGCGAGGAAGAACGAACCGACCTTCTGCATCACATCCAAGGCGACACCGACGATGATGAGCAGGCCGGTGCCGCCGATGAGCAGGTTGGCTCCGCGCATGTTCATCTGGTTGCCGGCGACCTCAGGCAGGATGGCGATCAGGGCGAGGAAGATGGCGCCCACGAAGGTGATGCGCGCCAGGATGCTCTGCAGGTGATCCACGGTGTTCTTGCCCGGACGGATGCCGCGCACGAAGAATCCAGCCTGCTTGAAGTGGTTCGACATGTCATGCAGGTCGAAGGTGATGCTGATGTAGAAGTAGGTGAAGAAGATGATGAGCCCGGCGAAGATGTAGCGGTGGCCGACCGATCCGTAGTCGAAGATCTGCCCGATGCCGGTGCTCGCGATGGGATCCCACTTGGCGAGCATGCCGAGGCCGATCAGCACTGGCGAGGCGAAGATGACCGGGATGACGTTGGCCTGGTTGATCTTGAGCGGAAGGGTGGTCTGGGCCCCGCCGAAAACACGATTGCCCTGGACGCGACGCTGCTGTTCCAGGTTGATCCGGCGCACCGCCTGGACCACCACGACGATGGCTGCGATGAGGGCAAGGCCGACCGCGGCGATGGTGAGGAACTTCGGCAGGTCGGTACCGACGCCGGTGAAGGCGTTGGGGAAGTAGGCGAGGATGCCGATGGCGATGATGATGCTGACGCCATTGCCGATGCCGTGCTTGGTGATCTGCTCTGCCAGCCAGAGGATGACCATCGAGCCGGTGGTGATCACCAGCATCGCAGTGGCGATGAAGGCGATCGGATGTTCAGCCGCCATCGGAACCAAAGGCGGAGAACCGGCAGGAACATCGACATGGGTCAATGCCACCGCAGCGATGCCGGACTGGACGATGCAGATGAGCAGGGTCGCATAGCGCGTGTATTGGTTGATCCGGCGTCGGCCGCCTTCGCCTTCCTTCTGCATCGCCTTGAGGGCGGGAATGCTGAAGGTCAGCAGCTGGATGATGATGCTGGCGCTGATGTACGGGGTGACCCCGAGGCCGAAGATGGATGAGTTCTGGATCGCACCGCCGCTGAACATGTCGAGCCAGCGCACCACCATGTCACCGACCCCGCCGCCGTCCTTGCCGGACTGGAGGAGGTTGCGCATCGCCTCGGCATCGACGCCGGGGATGACGACATGCGCACCCAGACGGAACACCACCACTCCGAGGAGAAAGGTGATGAAGAACCGCCGGACGAGTTCCCGGACCGGGCTTTCATTAAGATCCTTGTCGGCCATCCGGGAGCAGCCTTCTGGTTACTTCGCCGCAGCTTCGGCGCGGTCGAGTTCGACGAGGGAACCGCCATCGGCTTCGATGGCCGAGCGAACGGAGGCGGAGGCGCGATGGACGCTGACCGCGATCTTCCGGCCGATCTTGATCTCGGCCTGTTCGCCGCGACCGCTGACCAGCTTGACCGGGACGCCGGGCTTGATGAGGCCGGCGACGACCAGGGCGTCCAGATTGATATCGCCCGGAATGGCCGCGAGCACGCGGTGGAGCGGCAGCACCTGGTAACGAGCGGTATGGTTGAAGTTCGAGAAGCCGCGCTTGGGCAGGCGCATGAAGAGGGGCTTCTGGCCGCCTTCGAAGAGAGGGCCGCTGTTCTTGCCGCCGGTACGCGAACCTTCACCCTTGCTGCCGCGGCCACCGGTCTTGCCGATACCCGAACCGAGGCCACGACCGACACGGCGGCGCTTGGTGCGGGCGCTGTTGTTTTCGAGGATGTCCTTGAGGCTCACAGTTCGACTCCCCGCATCTGGAGGTACTGTTCACGGGTGCGCAACTGGGCCAGCGCATCGATGGTGGCGCGGATCAGGTTCACCGGGTTGTGGTTGCCGTAGGCCTTGGTCAGGATGTCGTGGACACCGGCCTTTTCGAGCACCGCACGCACCGACTTGCCCGCGATGACGCCGGTTCCGGGCGCAGCGGGGATCAGGCGGACACGGGCCGAGCCGAAACGACCTTCGACATCATGCGGGATGGAGCCGTTCACGATCGGGTAGGGCTTGACGTTCTTCTCGCCATCGCGCACGGCCTTGTCGATCGAGCTGGCGACTTCCTTCGCCTTGCCCTTGCCGAAGCCGACCTTGCCCTTGCCATCGCCGAGGACGATGAACGCCGCGAAGCTGAAGCGCTTGCCGCCCTTCACCACCTTGGCGCAGCGGTTGATCTTGACGACCTCCTCGCTGTAGAACTTGCTGCGGCTTTCGCGCTGGGCGGGGCCGCCGGCACGCCGGTCGCGACCGCCCTGGCCGCCTTGGCCGGACTGTCCGCCCTGACCCTTCTGGTCCTTGCCTCCAGCAGGAGGTCCCGGTTTTCTCGCCATGTCGTGTGCCCTTCGTGCCCCGCAGACCGGAGAGGTCCGCATCAAGGGGGCGGAATGTTAGTTGAGATGACTAGAATTGCAATCCCTTGGCACGCGCTGCATCAGCGAGCGCGGCCAAGCGGCCGCCATAGGCGCGGCCATTGCGATCGAACACCACCTGGGTGATGCCGCCCGCGAGGGCTTTTTCTGCCAGCGCGGTACCGACCGCCTTGGCTGCCTCCATCGGCTTGAGATCCTTGACCTGATCACGCAGCCCTTCGGACACCGTGCTCACCGCGACCAGGGTGGCTCCCTTGAGGTCGTCGATGATCTGCCCGTAGATGTGCTTCTCGCTGCGATAGACGCTCAGACGCGGCCGGCTGGATTCGCCGAAGACGTGCTTCCGGATCCGCCGTTTCTTGGTGGCAATCGCCTGCCGCTTGTCCTTGGCCATGGTATGTCCTGCCTTCTATGATGCGATGAATTGGGGTTCGTGTCTGACGCTCGACCGGGTCGGCATCACTTCTTGGCCGCGCCGCCAGCAGCAGCCGATTTGCCGGCCTTCTTGCGCACGACCTCGTCGGCGTAGCGGACGCCCTTGCCCTTGTAGGGTTCGGGTTTGCGGGCGGCGCGGATGTTGGCCGCGACCTGGCCGACGAGATGCTTGTCGATGCCCGTCACTTCGACATGGGTCGGATCGGTCGTGGTGACCTTGACCTGATCCGGGATCTGGACTTCGATGATATTCGCGAAACCGACGGTCAGCGCGAGCTTCTTGCCCTGCAGCACGGCCTTGTAGCCGACGCCGACGATCTCGAGCTTCTTGGTGTAACCCTTGGTCACGCCCTCGATCATGTTCTTCACCTGGGCGCGCACGGTGCCGTGCATGGCGCGCTGGTGGCGTTCGTCGCTGGCGCGGGCGATGCTCACCTTGCCAGCCTCGACCTTGGCCGAGATGCCATCGGTCAGGGGCAGGGTCAGGGTTCCCTTGGGCCCCTTGACGACGACGGCGCCCTTGTCGACGGTCAACTGGACCCCGGCGGGGATGTCGAGGGGGACTTTTCCGATGCGGCTCATGGGGGTTCCTTAGCTTCCGGTCACTTGACGACGCACAGCACTTCGCCGCCGAGCTTGCGCTGACGGCAGGCGCGGTCGGACAGGATGCCCTGCGAGGTGGAGACGATGGAGACGCCGAAGCCGCGGATGATCGGCTTCAGCTCTTTGCGGCCGGCGTAGAGCCGGCGGCCGGGGGTGCTGACGCGGGTGATGTCGTGGATGACCGGCTCGCCAGTGTCGGCGTACTTGAGCACCACCTGGAGGGTCTTGGCCGGCTTGGTGTCGAGCACGTCGATGCGCGACAGGTAGCCTTCATCCTTGAGAACCTGGGCGATGCCCTGCTTCACCTGCGACCAGGGCACGGAGACCGTGGCCTTGTTGGCGAGGACGCCGTTGCGGATGACAGTCAGCAGGTCGGCGATGGGGTCGGTCTGGCTCATGTGGTTGGTACCTGTTAATCCTGGTATTTCCGGCTCACCACGAGGCCTTGCGCACGCCGGGCAGGCTGCCCTGGTGCACGAGGACACGCAGCGCGTTGCGGCAGACGCCGAACTTGCGCAGATAGGCGTGGCTGCGGCCGGTCAGCAGGCAGCGGTTCTTGATCCGCGTCGCCGAGCCGTCCTTGGGCAGCAGGTCGAGGGCGGCACGGGCCTCCATGCGCTCCTCGAGGGTCAGCTTGAGATCCTTGGAGCGCGCGCGCAGGGCGTCGCGCTTCGCCTTCTGCTTGGCGACGAGCTTGATGCGCTCGGTATTGCGGTTGACGGTGCTGGTCTTGGCCATGGTTGCTCCGGCTCAGCGATCGCGGAAGGGGAAGCCGATCGCCTTCAGCAGTTCGAGCGACTTGGCGTCGTCGCTGTTGCTGATCGCGATGGAGATGTTGAGACCCTGGTTGTGCTCAAGCTTTTCCAGCTGGATCTCATGGAAGAGCGCCTGCTCGCGCAGACCCATGTTGTAGTTGCCCCGACCGTCGAAGCCCTTGGGCGACAATCCGCGGAAGTCGCGGATACGCGGGATCGCGAGGTTGACCAGCTTGTCGAGGAAAGCCCACTGACGTTCACCACGCAGGGTGACATAGCAGCCGACCTTGACCCCGATGCGGGTGCGGAAGTTGGCGACCGCCTTGCGCGCCTTGGTCACGGTGACGCGCTGGCCGGCGATGAGCGACAGATGCTCGGCGACGATGTTCAGGATCTCGCCGTTCTGCACCGCGCGGCCGACGCCCATGCTGAGGGTGACCTTGACGATGCGCGGCCCGGCGAGGCGGTTCTTGATCCCGTGCTTCTTCAGCAGTTCGGGCAGACGCTCGTTGTAGATCGCGCGGGTTGTCTTCTGCAACTGGGTGGCCATGGGTGGATCTTCGTTGAGTGGGATCAGGGACGAGCGGAGTTCTCAAACCGGTGCTTGCTCTTCACCGCGACCCGGACGACGCCGGCGTCGGTGCGTTCGCGCCGGACCCGCGTGGGCTTGCTGGTCGTCGGATCGACCAGGGCGAGCTTGGCGAGGTGGATCGGCTTGAGGCGGCGGATGCGCCCGCCTTCGACATTCGCCTGCGGGTTGGCGCGGACATGGCGGGTGTCATAGAGGGCAGCCTCGCCTTCGATCAGGGCGCGCTGCTTCATCGGCCACACCTTGATCACGGTGCCGGTCTTGCCCTTGGCATCGCCAGAGCGGACGACGATCTTGTCACCGACGTGCACGTGGCACTTCGGGATCTTATCCGGGCGGGGTTTCTTCAATCGGCTGGGCATAGGGCTGTCCTTCGATCCTTGGTTTCCGTCAGGCCGCTCTCAAACGACTTCCGGAGCGAGACTGATGATCTTCATGTAGTTGCGCGCGCGCAGTTCGCGGGCGACGGGGCCGAAGATGCGGGTGCCCTTGGGGTTCTTCTCATCGTCGATGAGGACGACCGCGTTCGAGTCGAAGCGCACCGTGCTGCCATCTTCGCGCTTGATCGGGTGCTTGATGCGCACGATCACCGCCTTGCACACGGTCTTCTGCTTCACTTCGCTGGTCGGGATCGCCTTCTTGATCGCGACCACGATGATGTCGCCGATGGTGGCGTAGCGGCGCTTGGATCCGCCGAGGACCTTCACGCACATGGCACGCTTCGCGCCGGAATTGTCGGCGACATCGAGCCAGGATTGCATCTGGATCATGGGGTTTTCCTGTTCCTGCCTGGCTTCAGAGGGCGCGTTCCAGCACCTTGATCAGGCGCCAGCGCTTGGTTTTGGAGAGCGGACGGGTCTCGGTGATGAGCACCTTGTCGCCGACCTTGGCGTCGTTCCGTTCATCGTGGACGTGGAACTTCTGGGTCCGCTTGATGTACTTGCCGTACTTCGCGTGGCGGAACATCTCGGTGACCGAGACGACCCGGGTCTTGAGCATCTTGTCCGAGGAGACGATGCCGATCACGCGCTTGCGCAGGACCTTGTCCTCGGTTTCGGCGGCGGGGGCGGCCGGGGCATTCACTTCGCTCATGGGGCGGCCTTCTGCTTCTGCGTGATGATGGTGTTCAGGCGGGCGATCTGGCGGCGGAGGTTGCGGTACTTCACGCCCATGGCCTTGCCCTCAAGGGACTGGGCGAAGCGGGCCTTGAGCATCGTGCCACGCAGTTCGACGATCTCCTTCTTGAGTTCATCGACGCTTTTCGCGCGCAGGTCGGCCTTGGCATTCTTTTTCATGCGGATTGTCCTTGTCCCTTCAGGCGATGGCGCGGCGCTTGATGAGCCGGCAGCGGAGGGGCAGCTTGAAGGCCTGCCGGCGCATGGCCTCGCGCGCCATGTCCTCGGTGATTCCGGCGAATTCGAACATGACGGTGCCGGCATCCAGGAAGGAGGCCCAGTACTCGACCTCGCCCTTGCCCGAACCCATGCGCGACTCGGCGGGATGCTTGGTCACCGGGGTGTGGGGGAAGATGCGGACCCACATCTTGCCCGAACGGCCCAGGTAGTGGGAGGCGGTGACGCGGGCGGCTTCGAGCTGGCGTGCGGTGATCTTGCCGCTCTCCAGGGCCTGGAGGCCGAAGTCGCCGAACGACAGTTCATTGCCGGTTCCGGCGACGTGGTCGAGGCGCCAGCCACGGGTGTGCTGCTTGCGGAATTTGACGCGGGCGGGGAGGAGGGGCATGGCGGTTCAGTTGTCCTGCTTCAGGTCGCTGTACTTGCCATGGTTGATCCACACCCGCACCCCGATGGTGCCGTAGGTGGTCTTGGCGATGGCATAGCCGTAGTCGATCTTGGTGTTCAGGCTGTTGAGGGGCACCGAGCCCTGCATGTCGTTCTCGACCCGGGCGATCTCGGCGCCACCCAGGCGGCCGCTGATCTTGACGTTGACGCCCTTGGCGCCCTCGCGCATCGCGTTCTCGACCGCGCGCTTCATGGCGCGGCGGAAGGAGCCGCGGCGTTCGAGCTGCTCGGCGACGTTTTCGGCGACCAGCTGGGCGCACACATCGGGCTTGCGCACTTCCATGATGTTGATCTTGACCGGCGTTCCCGCGACCTTTTCCAGGTGCTTGGTCAGGCCTTCGATCTCGGAACCGCGCTTGCCGATGATCACGCCGGGACGGCCGGCATGGAGGGTGACGACGACGCGTTCGGCCTTGCGCTCGATGAGGATCTTCTCGATCGCGGCCGAGTAGAAGCGCTCCTTGAGGTAGGTGCGGATCTTCTCGTCCTGGATGACGAGCTGGGCGTAGCGGCCGCCCTTGGCGTACCAGGTGCTGCGCTGCGGTTCGGTGATCCCGATGCGGAAGCCGAGGGGATTGATCTTGTGGCCCATATCAGCCTTCCTGACCTGTCTTGGCGTCGGCCGTCGCGGTTGCAGCAGCCCGCTTGGGGGTTCGCGCCGGTTTGGCTTCCGCCGCCTGCTTGGCCACCTTGATGAGGATGTGGCAGCAGCGCTTCACGCGCGCATGCGCCCGGCCTTTGGCCTGGGGCCGGAAGCGGCTGATCGAAAGCCCCTTGTCGACCCGGGCCTCGACCACGACCAGATCCATCGGATCGGCGCCGCCCTGGACCGCAGCGTTGGCCACCGCGCTCTCGAGGGTCTTGCGCACGAAGTTGGAACCGCGCTTGAGTTCGAATCCGAGGATGTTCACCGCGTCCTCGACCCGCTTGCCGCGGATCAGGCCGGCAGAGAGGATCGCCTTGCGCGGGCTGATGCGCGCATTGCGGGTGATCGCCTGGTAGCTCACCTGGCTCATTTCTTCTCCTCCTCTTTCTTGGCCCCGCTGTGGCCGCGGAAGGTGCGGGTCACCGCGAATTCGCCGAGCTTATGCCCGACCATGTTGTCGGTCACGAACACCTGCTGGAAGCCCTTGCCGTTGTGCACCGAGAAGGTGTGGCCGATGAAATCGGGCACCACGGTGCAGGAACGGGACCAGGTCTTGATCGGGGTCCGGGCGCTGCCTGCCTTCTGCTTCTCCACCTTGGAGAGGAGCTTCAGGTCGAGGTACGGGCCTTTACGTGAGGAGCGGCTCATGCGTCACTTCTCGCTGGTCATGGTACGGCCGTCGCGGCGGCGGATGATGAAGATGTTGCTCTTATGCTTCTTGTTGCGCGTCTTGGTGCCTTCGCGCAGGCCCCACGGCGAGCAGTGCTGACGGCCGCCGTTGGTATGACCTTCGCCACCACCCAGCGGGTGGGCGATCGGGTTCATCGCGTTGCCGCGCACGGTCGGACGCACGCCGAGCCAGCGGTTGCGCCCGGCCTTGCCGATGTTGCGGACGTTGGCGTCGGCGCGGCCGACTTCACCGATCGTCGCGCGGCACTTGGCCAGGACCTTGCGCAATTCGCCGGAAGGCAGGGCGAGGATGGCGAAGTCGCCGTCGATCGCCATCAGCCGGGCGAAGGTGCCGGCGGAGCGGGCGAGCTGGCCGCCGCGCCCGGGGTTGAGTTCCACGTTGTGGACCGCAAGACCCTGGGGGATGAAACGAAGTTCGAAGCAGTTGCCGACGTTGGGGTCGCCCTCGCCGGAGTAGCTGACCACCTGCGCACCCACGGCCAGGTCCTTGGCCGCGATGATGTAGGCCTTTTCGCCATCGGCATAGGTGAGGTAGGCGATGCGGCAGTTGCGGTACGGATCGTATTCGATCCCGCGCACGGTGCCGACGATGTCGAGCTTGCGGCGCTTGAAGTCGACGCAGCGGTACTGGCGGTCATGGCGGCCGCCCTTGTGGCGGCAGGTGATCCTGCCCTGCCAGTTGCGGCCGGCGCGGTACGGGATCTTGACCGTCAGGCTCTTCTCGGGCTTGCCCTTGGTGATCTCGGCGAAGTCCGGGATGGTGGCGTGCCGCGCACCGGCCGAAGCATTGTGGAGGGGACGATATGGCATGGCGTCACATCCCTTCGATCTTCTGGCCGGCGATCAGCTTGACGATCGCCTTCTTCCAGGCCGGAGTCGTGCCCGGGATGCCGACGCGCATGCGGCGGAGCTTACCACGGACGTTCATGGTGTTGACCGCGGCGACCTTGACCTTGAAGAGGGTCTCGACCGCATCTTTGATCTGGGTCTTGGTGGCGGAGGTGTGGACTTCGAAGGTGTACCGGCCCAGCTTGTTCTGGGCGTAGGTCGACTTCTCGGTCACCACCGGACGCTTGATGATCTCGTAGGGGTTCATGGCTGCCTCACTTTCCCTCGACCTGGGCGTCGCCCAGATCCTTGACCAGGGCGTCGAGCGCCCCCTTGGTGAAGATCAGGTTGCCATGGCGCAGGATGAGGCCGGCATTCAGGTTGCGGCGCTCCTCCAGGTGGACCTTGTCGAGGTTCCGCACGCTGAGGACGAGGTTGTCCTTGAGCCCTTCGCTGACCAGGAGGGAGCGCCGGCCTTCGAGGCCGATCTTCTTGAGGAACTTGGCGATCGCGGTGGTCCGCGGCTTGCTGTCGGTGGCGCCTTCGAGGCCGTCGACCGCACTGATCTTGCCGGCTTCGAGCTGGCGCCGGAGCGAACTCAGGGTCGCGATGCGGCGCTGGTTGAGCGGCATGCGCCAGGCATAGTCGCGCGGCTCGATGGTCTTGGCGTGGCCGCCGCCGACCCACTGCGGGCTGCGGGTCGAACCCTGGCGGGCGCGACCGGTGCCCTTCTGGCGCCACGGCTTCTTGCCGCCGCCAGCGACTTCCGAACGCTTCTTGGTCTTGTGGGTGCCCTGACGCAGGCCGTCGAGGTGGCTGAGCAGCGCTTCCTTCAACAGGGCCTTGCGCACGGTGATGTCGAGCTTGTTGGGATCCAGGTCGACTTCGCCCGTCTTGACCCCGTCGACATTATAGATGGTGATCTGTGCCATGGTGGTCGCCTCAATTCTGCTTGATGGTCACGAGACCACCGTTGGGACCGGGGATCGCGCCCTTGACCACCACCAGGTTCTGCTCGGCGTCGATGGACACGATCTTGAGGTTCTTGATGGTGACCTGCTCATTGCCCCAGTGGCCGGCCATGCGCTGGCCCGGGAACACGCGGGCCGGATCCATGCGGCAGCCGATCGAACCGGGCCGACGCAGCCCCATGTGGCCATGGGTGGCGTTGGCGCCGCCGAAGTTGTGGCGCTTGACCACACCGGCGAAGCCGCGGCCCTTGTTGGTGCCGACCACGTCGCAGAGCTTGGCCTGGTCGAGCACCGTGACGGTGATCTTCGTACCAGCCTTGATCTCGACCTTCGGCTGGCCCTTGGCGTCGGTGGGCACCGGCACTTCGCGCAGGAAGCGGCGGGGCGCGACATCGGCCTTCTTGAACTCGCCGGCGACCGCTTTGCTCGGCTTGCGGCGCTTCGGGCCGACGCCGACCTTCAGCGCGGAGTGGCCGTGCTTGTCCTCGGTCTTGATCTCGACGACTTCATTGGGGGAACACTGGATGACGGTGACCGGGACGGCGATGTCGCCATCGAACACCCGGGTCATGCCGACTTTGGTTCCGTAGAGTGCGACCGGCATTGGCTCACCTCACGGTCTGTTTGATGGTGATGTCGACGCCCGCAGGGACATCGACCTTGCTAAAGACCTCATTGGTCTTCGCGGTCGGTTCGATGATCTCGATGATGCGCGCGTGGGTGCGCAGCTCGAACTGCTCGCGGGACTTCTTGTCGATGTGCGGAGAGCGCTGGACGGTGAAGCGCTCGATCCGGGTCGGGATGGGCACGGGGCCGGCAACTTTGGCGCCGGTGCGCTTGGCGGTCTCGACGATGTCGAGGGCGGCCTTGTCGAGGATACGATGGTCGTATGCCTCAAGACGGATTTTGATCTTCTCTTTCACGTCTTCTCCCCCGGCGCTGTACGCCGAGCCAGCCTTGCGGCTGCGGTGGGCCCTTCGACCAGGAATGCGGAAAGATGGAATCTTCCAGCATTCCGACCGCACCAGTGGGCTTGTCCCGGTGCGGCGGCCCCCAGAGGATCGGCGGCCTCGGGGCCTCCGTTCTTGGGTGGGCGGGGCACTATGCACGGGTTCTCTTTTTGGCAAGACCCCAATTCGCGCCCACACCGTGAGATCGGGGTCTGAGCCCTCCAGCGCTGCGCGCGATGGCTCCGCCTTCGCCGCGCAACCACGTGGGAATTCCTTTGAAATTTTCACACATTGCCGGTGGGATGCCCTGGCGCCTCGTCGCTTTCAGCCGCGCGCCTGGACGAATCGTCAGCGGGGTTCCGGTTCCTTGGCAGCGAGTTCCGCCAGGGGCTGGCTTTGGTGCGTCACCAGCATGTAGCGCTCCGTCTCGCCCGCCTGCCTGCCGATGACCACGACCGAATACTGCGAACAGACCTGGTCCGCGACGATGGCGGGAACCGGGAACATGCCCATGCCCGATGCGCCCAGGGTCTTGACCAGGGCGCTTTCGCTGCATTCCGCCACGACCAGTGGTTCCAATCCACGCTGCGCCAACCAGGCGTCGATCGATTCGCGCATGGCAAAGCCGCGCATCGGCAGGATGACGGCCGCGCGGTGGAGGCAGTCCGGGAATGCCGTCGCGGGCGCGGATGCTGCGCACCACGCGATGCTGCTGCTCTCGATCCAACGCGTGGACAGCTCGACCCCGAACCGATGGGACGGTGGCCGGTCGGTCAGCACGAGATCCAGGTGATGGTGGGTGAGTTCTTCGAGCAGGGTGTCGTGCCTGGCGGTCCGGCAGATGATCTGCCGTTCACCCATGCGATTCCTGAGCGTCTTGAGGATCCGTGCGGCGACCAGAAGAGGTACGCCGTCGGCGATACCGATGTTCTGGGGCGCCTGCCGCGACTGCGCCGTCTGGTCGACACAGGCCAGGACCCGTCGGCCTGATGCCAACCAGGCTGAAACGAGGATGTAGATGCGCTCGCCGAAAGGGCTCGGAACCAGGCGCTGACGCCGGCGCAGGAAGAGCTTCTGCCCGACCAGCGCCTCGAGGGCCTTGATCTGGGCACTCACGGTCGTTGCGGTGACTCCCAGATGTCGGGCAGCGGAATGCACCCCGCCGTAATCCATGACGGCGGCAAAATAGAGCATATGCAGATGATTGAGCCGCAGAAGCTCGCGTAAGTCACTGTGGATCGGTGATTTGACACGATCGGTCATGGGTCCCCACTACAGCCGCTCAAGCCGAGACTTGTCAGGTTGAACCATACAGCTGTCGGTCAATGTATATATATCGCTCATGAATCCTGTCTTAGCATGCTGAGCCAGGAGGTCATCATGCGTGTTCATACAAACTCGCCTCACATCATTCTTTCCAGCGACCTGACCAGGATCCTGGATGAGGCACCGTCCTGGACCCTGCCGCTGTCGCGCGAGGATCTGGTCGATCGCGCGGTCGGCGGGGCCGGTTCCGACACCTATCGCGTCTCCTACGAGGTGCCCGGGCGTGGGCACATCACCGAAGCCGAGGTGGTGCGCACCCGCAATGGCCTGGTGGTCAATTACAGCGAACCCTACATGCGTCGGCGGGATCCGGATTGCCTGGTGGTCGCCGACGGACTGCCTACCGACCAGACCACCTTCGCGCAGCGCTTCGGCAAACCCTTTCTCACCACCCGCAGACAGGTGCACGAATGGTTGGCGACGCAGCACCTCATCGTGCTGCCGTTCTGGGCGGGCGATCCGGCTCTCGGCCATGGCGCGCTGCTCATCGCGCCGGCCAATGCCGGCTTCTTCGCTGCCGGTCTGGCGGACATCCAGGGATTCATCCCGGCCGCCGAACTGCCCGCGACGTTCACCCCCAAGGCGGTCATCCTGCTTGCGCCGACCTTCCGCCACACCCTCTGCCAGGGGAAGCAGGTGGTCGTGCACAACCGCACCGACGAGATCCACGAGCTGTACTCCCTCAACCTGTATCCGGGTCCAAGCGCGAAAAAGGGCATCTATGGAGTCCTGCTGCACATCGGCGAGAAGGAAGGCTGGCTGACCGCCCATGGCGCGACGGTCCAGGTGGTCACCCCCTATGACAACACCGTCACCATCCTGCACGAGGGGGCGAGTGGCGGCGGAAAGAGCGAGATGCTCGAATACGCCCACCGGGAACAGGATGGCCAGTTGCGTCTGGGGACCAACGTCCTGACCGATGAAACGCGGCACCTCCGCATCCCGCAAGGATGCCGTCTGCGTCCGGTGACGGATGACATGGCGCTATGCCATCCCCTGGACCAGGGGGGGAAGCGCAAACTGGTGGTGCAGGATGCGGAGGATGCGTGGTTCGTCCGCGTCAACCACATCGAGAGATACGGCACCGATCATCAGCTGGAGCAGCTGACCATCCAGCCGCCACTGCCCCTGGTGTTCCTCAATATCCAGGGTGTGGCCGGGGCCACGACCCTGATCTGGGAGCACATCCTGGACAAACCCGGCGTGCGCTGCCCCAATCCTCGGGTCATCCTGCCGCGACGCATCGTGCCCGACATCGTCAACGGCCCGGTCGAGGTGGATGTGCGCAGCTTCGGGGTGCGCTGCCCTCCCTGCACGGCCAAGATGCCGACCTATGGCATCCTCGGCCTGCTGCATGTCCTGCCACCCGCCCTGGCCTGGCTGTGGCGCCTGGTCGCCCCGCGGGGTCACGCCAACCCCAGCATCGTCAGCGATGATGGCCTGCAAAGCGAAGGGGTCGGCAGCTACTGGCCGTTCGCCACCGGTCGGCGCGTCGACCAGGCCAACCTGCTGCTGCGGCAGATCCAGGCGACGCCCGAGACCCGGTACATCCTGGTCCCGAACCAGCATGTCGGCGCCTGGAAGATGGGTTTCATGCCGCAATGGCTCGCCCGGGAATACCTCGCCCGGCGCGGCGGCGTCCGCTTCGACAAGGCGCAGCTCGTGGCCAGCCGCAGCCCGATCCTGGGCTGGACCCCGTCGCATCTGCAGATCGAGGGGGAGCAGCTGCCCGACTGGCTGCTGCGCACCCATGAGCAGGCCGAGGTGGGGGAGGAGGCCTATGACACGGGCGCCCACATCCTGAAGCACTTCTTCACCAGCGTCCTCGCGACCTACGACCAGGCGGACCTGGATCCCTTGGGCCGTCGGATTCTGACCGCCTTCCAGGACGGCGGCGGCATCCGCGACTTCGAGGCGCTGATATGAATCGCCAGCTTCCCCTGGTCGGGGTGATCATGGGCTCGCGCAGCGACTGGCAGACGCTCAGCCATGCCTGCGACACCCTGGACAAGCTCGCGATACCGCACGAGGTCCGGGTCGTATCCGCCCATCGCACCCCCGACCTGCTGATGGCCTACGCCGACCAGGCCGAGTCCCGCGGCCTGCGGGCGATCATCGCCGGGGCCGGCGGGGCCGCGCATCTGCCGGGCATGTGCGCCGCCAAGACCAGCGTGCCGGTGCTCGGCGTGCCGGTGACCTCGGCGGCGCTCAATGGTCTCGACAGCCTGCTGTCGATCGTGCAGATGCCGGGCGGGATACCGGTGGCGACCTTCGCCATCGGCAAACCCGGGGCGGTCAACGCGGCGCTCTTCGCCGCCGCCCTGCTGGCGCCAGACCATCCCGACATCGCCGGACGGTTGACCGAGTGGCGGACCGCGCAGACGCAACGGGTGCTTGCAGACGCTGATCCGCGGATCGCCCCGGCAGGAGACCACCCATGAGCAGGTCGGCCCGTCCCATGGTGGCGGTGCTCGGGGGTGGCCAGCTTGGCAGAATGCTGGTCCAGGCCGGCCGGCGCATCGGCGTGGATTGCCGATTGCTCGCCCCCGATGCGGAAGTGGCTTCATGGGATGATGCCCCGGTGATCAACGCGGCCTGGGATGATCACGCCGCCCTGCGTGAACTCGCAGCGGGTGCCACGGTGGCGACCTGGGAGGTCGAACACGTTCCCCTGGCGACGGTCGAGCACCTGTCGCAGCTGGTGCCGCTGCGACCGGGCAGGTCGGTCCTGGCCACCGTGCAGGACCGGGCCAAGCAGAAGGGCCTGTTCGATGCCCTTGGCCTGCCCACCGCGCCGTGGACGGCGCCCGAGGATCTGGAGGCCTGTCACGAGGCCGCACGAAGACTCGGTCTGCCCCTCGTGGCCAAGGTGCGGCTCGGCGGATACGATGGCCGGGGCCAGCGGATCCTGCACGACGAAAACGACGTGACCACAGCCTGGCACCATCGGGGTCCATCAGGGATCATCCTGGAACGCCTGGTGTCCTTCACCGACGAATGCTCGATCGTGTCGGTGCGCGGCCAGGATGGCGAGATCCGTCACTGGCCAGTGGTCGAGAACCGCCACCGTGATGGCATCCTCGTCACGACGCTGGCTCCGCATCCCGCCTGGTCGCCGCAGCTTCAGGCCAGCGCAGAGGCCATCGCTTCCGCCCTGCTGCGCCAGCTGGACTACGTCGGCGTCCTGGCGGTCGAGATGTTCCGCACCGGCGAGACGCTGGAGATCAACGAGATTGCTCCGCGGGTCCACAATTCCGGACACTGGACGATCCATGGATCCGGATGCAGCCAGTTCGAGAACCACCTGCGGGCCATCCTCGGCTATCAGCTGGCAGAGACCTCCATCCGGGGATATGCCGCCATGGTCAACTGCCTGGGAACCATGCCTGACCCGCGCCAGACCGATGAGTTCGGCGCGTATCGCCAGGATTACCGCAAGAAGCCCCGGCCCGGCCGTAAAGTCGGCCACCTGACGGTGGTGGGGACGACGGCGGCAGAGCGCGATTCCCGCCTGGCTGCCCTGCTGCGCCGTCTGGCAGCGATCACGCCCTGACGCGCATGGATCCGACCACCGGGCACGACATCGCCCGCGCCGGCGTCGGACTTGCCTGTTTCGTGCGTTCCGCTCGTATCCTCGTGGTCCTTCCCCGATCTCGCGCCCGACCCGACCGAACCAGGATGCCCAATGCCGCCACGCAGCGAAGCTCCACCCCACGCCCTTCCGCCTCCCCAGGTTCTCCAGCTGCTGGACTCGCAGCCGGAAGGCCTGACCGCGCAGGAGGCCTCGCGCCGCCTGGCCGAACATGGGCCGAATCGGCTGCCGGTCGCGCGCGGAGAGTCGGTTTTCAGCATCGCCTGGCGCCAGATCAACAACCCGATCTCGTGGGTGCTGGTCGGCGCCGGGGTGCTCGCCCTCGTCCTGCGCCAGCCGACCGACGCGGCGGTGGTCTTCGCCGCCGTGCTCATCAATGCCGCGATCGGATTCGTGCAGGAGTGGCGGGCCGGCCGGGCCATCGCCGCCCTCTCGGCGATGGTCGCCGATGCCTGCACCGTGCTGCGCGATGGTCGGCCCCAGGCGTTGCCGGCCGAGGCGCTGGTGGTCGGCGATGTGGTCGTGCTCGCCGGGGGCGACAAGGTCCCGGCGGATGTGCGCCTGATCGAGGCCAAGAACCTGCGCGTCGAGGAAGCCGCGCTGACCGGCGAATCCGTGCCCGTGACCAAGCAGATCGAAGCCGTGGCGGCCCAGGCGGCGCTGGGTGACCGGCTCTGCCTGGCCTTTGCCGGCACCCACCTCACCCAGGGTGGCGGCCGGGGCGTGGTGGTGGCCACGGGGGCAGCCACCGAACTGGGACGGATCAACGCCCTGCTGCAGGCGGCGCCATCCCTTGAGACTCCGCTGACCCGGCAGCTGGCCCAGGTCGGACGCTGGATCACCATCGGGGTCCTGCTGCTTTCAGTGGCGCTCTTCGCGTACAGCGTCTGGGGCAAGGGCGGGAGGTACGGTGAGGCCGCCTTCACCGCCGTCACCGTGGCGGTGGCCGCCATTCCCGAGGGCCTACCGGCCATCATCACCATCGCCCTGGCCATCGGCGTACGCCGCATGGCCTCCCGCCGGGCGGTGGTGCGGCAGCTTCCGGCGGTGGAGACCCTGGGGTCGACCAGCGCCATCTGCAGCGACAAGACCGGCACCCTGACCCGCAATGAGATGACGGTCCAGGCCATCTGGTGCCAGGGCCAGGAGTACCGCGTCTCGGGCATCGGCTATGCGCCCGAAGGCCGCATCGAGCAGGCTGGAGCACCGGTTCCACACCTTCCCGACCCCTTGCGCGAGCTGCTCGTGGGCGGCTGCCTGTGCAACGATGCCGGCCTGGAGCGGAATGCGGATGGCACCTGGCGCATCGCCGGCGATCCGACCGAGGCGGCGTTGCTGACGCTGGCCCGCAAAGGCGGATTGGATGAATCCGGTCTGCGTCGTGACCACGCCCGTCTCGACACGGTCCCCTTCGAATCCGAACATCGCTTCATGGCCACCCTGCATCGCCAGGGCGACGGGGTGGTGGCGTGGATGAAAGGGGCGCCCGAGACGGTGGTGGCCCGGTGCCGACTCGATGACGAGGCGCGCGCCGCGATCCGGGCCGCCCAGGAATCCTTCGCCCGGCAGGGTCTGCGCGTCCTGGCCCTGGCACGCAAACCCGGACCCCGGGACATGGGCGCACTGTCGTCCGGACAGGTGGCGGCGGCGGACTGGGTCTGGTGCGGTCTGGTCGGCATGCTGGATCCACCGCGCCAGGAGGCGATGGCGGCCATCCGTGAATGCCATGCCGCCGGCATCACGGTGACCATGATCACCGGCGACCATCCCGCCACGGCAGCCGCCATCGGACGGGAACTCGGCCTGGGCGGCGCCACCGCCCTGACCGGCAACGAGCTGGATCGTCTGGACGCCGAGGGGTGGCGGAAGGCGGTGCGCGACGTGCGCGTGTTCGCCCGCGTAGCCCCCGAACACAAGATCCGCCTGGTCGAAACCCTGCAGGAAGCCGGCCACGTGGTGGCGATGACCGGCGATGGGGTGAATGACGCCCCGGCGCTCAAACGGGCGAACATCGGCGTCGCCATGGGCATCACCGGCACCGCCGTGAGCAAAGAGGCCGCGAAGATCGTCCTGGTCGACGACAACTTCGCCACCATCGCCGCTGCGGTCGAGGAGGGTCGGCGGGTCTACGACAACCTCATCAAGGCGCTGGCCTTCCTGCTGCCGACCAATCTCGGCCTGGCGCTGATCCTGGCGGCAGCGACGCTCTTCTTCCCGGTCATCCACGTCGAAGGCTTAGGGGCGGAATTGCTGCTGCCGATGTCCCCGACCCAGATCCTCTGGATCAACCTCGTCGCCAGCGTCGCTCTTTCCCTGCCGATGGCCTTCGAAACCCTGGAACCAGGGGCGATGCGCCGACCGCCGCGACGACGCGATGAACCGATTTTTTCCACCTTCGTGGTCTGGCGCACGGTGCTGGTGGCCATCCTCATGGCGGCCGGCACCTGCGGGTTGTTCCTCTGGGAATTCCGCCGCTTCGTCCCGGACACCATGGCGCTGGTCCCGGCCGGACTCTGGACCACCAGCCTGGCCGAGGCCCAGACCATCGCGGTCACCACGGTGGCCCTCTTCCAGGCGTGCTACCTGCTGCACTGCCGCAGCCTGCACGGTGGCCTGGGATCCATCGGCTGGTTCTCGAACCCCGTGCTCTGGCCCTGTCTCGCCCTCCTGCTCGGGTTGCAGGCCGCCTTTGTGTATGCGCCCTTCATGCAAACCGTCTTCGGCACGGCCCATCTGGACTTCGCGGCCTGGTGGCATGCATTGCTGCCCGGCCTGGCGGTGCTGCTCGTCATCGACATCGAGAAGCGCATCCGGCGCCTCCGGCAGTCGCGGCGTCTGACGACGGGACCAGCGTGAAGACGACCGGCGAAGACCGTTAGACGCTGATCAAGCCACGGGCCCTGGCGAAGGAACGCCAGAAGAAAGGACCTCTGCCGCATGCGGGTGGTCCGCACGGCCTCAGGCCCGGATTGCATCCACCCGATCCCGTCAATGCTGTCCCCCCTCCCGAGGAACAGGTCATGCCCACCATCACCGTCGAACCCTCCGCCAACGACACCCTCGCCATCCAGGAGGCGATCGACCGCTGCCATGCGGCGGGCGGCGGGCGGGTCGTGGTCGGCGGCGGACGGACCTGGGTCTGCGGCACGCTCCGCCTGAAGTCGCATGTCGAACTGCACCTCGAAGCCGGCGCGGTACTCTCCGGCAGCCCGCGCCGGGAAGACTACGAGGAGCGCATCCTCGGCGGCGCCTACGCCGGCGATGCCGGTGGATTCCTGGTCTTTGCCGAGAGTGCGACCAACGTGGCGATCACCGGCCAGGGCGCGATCGATGGCCGTTCGCTCGCGTGGATGGACGGCTGGCGCGATGCCGAGGGCCGCTACATCCGCAAGCCGCTCGACTGGCGGCCGCGCGGGATCGGCTTCATCGGCTGCACCGACGTGCAGATCACCGGCGTCACCATCCGCGACATGGCGCAGTGGACGGTGCACCTGACCTGCTGCGAGAACGTGCTCATCCAGGGCGTCACCATCCGCAACCGCCTCGACGTGCCCAACTGCGACGGCATCGATCCCGACCGCTGCCGCAACGTCCGCATCCTGGGCTGCCATATCGAGGCCGGCGACGACTGCATCGTGCTCAAGAACACGGCCCAGCATGCCGGCAAGGGCGACTGCACCGATGTGACGATCCAGGGCTGCACCCTGGTCAGCACCTCGGCGGCCCTGAAGATCGGCACCGAAAGCTTCGGCGACTTCCGCCGCATCGTCATGAATGGCTGCGTCATCAGGGGCAGCCATCGCGGCGTGGCCATCCAGCTGCGCGACACCGGCACGGTCGAGGACGTGCTGATCAGCGACTGCGTCATCGAATCGCGGCATTTCCACGACGCCTGGTGGGGCAACGCCGAACCGGTCTACGTCACCGCCATCCCGCGCCGGGCCGACACCAAGGTCGGCACCATCCGCCGCGTGGCGCTCAGCAACCTGCTCTGCCGCGCTGAAAACGGCATCGTCATCCACGGTTCGCCCGACGCGCCGATCGAGGACCTGCGCCTGGACGGCATCCGGCTCGACCTCGCCACCCTGAGCAAATGGCCGGGCGGACGGCTGGACCTGCGGCCCATGAACGGCGCCGAGCACGGCGGGCTGAATCCGGGCGGGAATCCCGCCGTGCTCATCCGCCATGCCAAGGACGTCGTCCTGCGCGAGGTCGCGGTGCGCTTCCACGGCGAGGCCAGGCCCTGGTGGACGCACGCGCTGGATGCCGCCGACGTGGACGGGCTGCGGATCGACGCGCTGCGCGGCGAGGCGTGCCAGCCGGGACTGCCGGCGCGGAAGCTGGAGCGCTGCCGGATCGCCGAATGACATCGCCGGGTTGGCGATCGTTCAACCCGTTGCCGACGGCAACGTCCGCGTCCGGCTGGAACGTGGCTGGACCCCGAACCGGCGCCGGAACCGCCGGCTGAAGTAGGCCGGATCGGTGAAGCCGCTGCGGCGGGCGATCTCGCTCACCGGCAGCCGGGTGGAATCGAGCAGCCGCCGCGCCTCGTCAAGGCGCATGGCCTCGAAGCAGGCCAGCGGAGATTGGCCGGTCGCCTGACGGAAGAGGCGGCCGAGGGCGGTCTGGCCCAGCCCGGTGCGCGTCGCGAGTTCGGCCCGGGTCACGACCCGGCTGCGGTTGAAGTGCATCCAGCTCAGGAGGTCGCCCACCCGGGGGTCGATGGCCGGCGATCGGGGCAGCCTCGCACCTCGGGCCAGAAGGCGGGCTACCAACTGCAAGGCCAGGCCGCGCAGCAGCATCTCGCGGCCGAGACTCGGCGGATCGTCCCAGGCCCGCACCACCGCCAGGGCCAGATCCGGGAGCAGCCGCGCGCCACTGAGGTCATCGTACGTACGCGGCAGCACCGGCAGGCCGCGTGGAGCCGCCGGAGGAGGCTCCTTGGCCTGGCCATGCCGGGGGAATCCCGGAGTGGGCGCATCCCAGGGCAGCGCCGTGAGATGGAGGCTGGCAATGGTCAGGCCCGATTTCCGATCCGCACGCCAGGACACCAGCACGCCCCAGGGCACCACCACGGCGGATCCGGCGGCCAGGAGATGGTCCTGTCCGGCCACCTGCACCACTCCCGCCCCGTCCAGGCCCACCACCACGTGCTGGCTCGCGCTCCACCAGCCGCCGACCTGTTCGCCTGGCCTGAACGGATAGGTTCCGGCGAGCACGATGCGAGGTGGGTGTTGGATGGGAAAGCTCGCGGCCATGCGCGTCAGATCGTCCAAGTCGAGAACGTAACGTCCATATGATGAATGATCCGCCGCGCCATCGTACCTATTCAGGATTCACCAACAGGTTGACGGATAAAACCTGGATCGGCGGGCCTCGGCCCGCACGAATTTCCGGTTGTTGCCTGTGGATCAATCTCTTGCGGCCACCGGAACCGTACCTGGGTTCGTCAACCTGTTGGTGAATCCTCAGTAGAAGATGCATTCCGGTACACCCTGACCCAGGCCCTGGAGCAAACGTCATGATCATCCGATTCCGGCCGCAGATCGCCCTGATGGGGGCTGCGCTCCTGGCATTGCTGGGCAGTTATGCGGCCGCCGGCGATGCCCCCCGGACCACGGTCGGCGCCATCCGCTGGGATGCCTGGTCGGGCGGATCGGTGTCGAAGATCATGGAATCGACCCTGGGGCCGCGACGGTATCACCACCGTCTACCCTGGTTCGCCGCGGTGACCGGGCCCGATGCGGTGCGCATCGCCGGCGGGACGCAGGAGATCATGGACCAGGAGATCGCCTTCGCGGCCGATGCCGGATTGGACTACTGGGCCTTCGTGATGTACGCGCGCACCGACGCCATGAGCGTGCCCCTGAGCCGCTTCCTTGCCAGCACATCGCCGAAGCGCCTGGGCTTCAGCCTCCTGCTCCACAATAATCTCAATGTTTCCGAGGCCGAGCTTCCGGTGGAGGTGAAGCGGGCGGTCGACCTCCTGTCCCATCCCCGCTACCAGAGGCTGCCCGACGGCCGGCCCCTGGTGTACTACTTCGAATCGCGCCATTGGGGGGCATTCATGAAGGCGGCGCAGGCGGCAGGTCACAAGCCGTTCCTGGTCTGCATGAACTGGAACATGGGGGACTTCGCAAGGTTGAAGAACGCGGGCGTCGGGGCCATGTCGGCCTACGCGGTGGCTGAATACAAGCCCGCCTATGCCGCCTTGGCGGACAAGGCCGAAAGAGACTGGCAGAAAGCCGCCAACCACGCCATCCCCTGGGTACCGCTGGTCACCGCCGGCTGGGACAAGCGCCCGCGGCAGGACCATCCGGTGCCCTGGGAAGCGAAGGACGCGAACCACACCTGGCCGCCGACCCCGACCCCGACCGAACTGGCGGACCACCTGCGCCGGGCCCTGGACTTCGTCAATCGTCATCCGGCCATCAGCCCGGCGCGCACCGTGATGATCTACGCCTGGAACGAATACGACGAAGGCGGCTGGATCACCCCGACCCGCGGCGCAGATGGTCGACCGGATGACAGCCGGCTGAAGGCCCTGGCTGCCGTCCTGCGCGACGGCGTCAAACCCTGAGCCAGGAAACCGTAAGAGCCTCACAAGAGCCGGTTTGCGTACGGCTGGCCTGCCGCCTCGGCGCGCTCCTGCCGCACCCGCCGACCGCGATACCGCCCATCCGTTGAACCGCTGAACCACCAACCCGCCACGCCCAGCGACGAGACCTGTCCACTGGGCGTGACCCTGGAGTCACCCCATGTCCGCCTGCGCAAACCGGCCCACCGTCGCCGCGTACTATTTCCCCAACTACCATGTCGATGCCCGCAACGAGCGGCGGTACGGCCCGGGCTGGACCGAATGGGAGCTGGTCAAGTCCGCGCGGCCACGCTTCCCCGGGCATCAGCAGCCCAAGGTGCCGTTGTGGGGCTACGGCGACGAGGCCGATCCTGCGGTCATGGCGCAGAAGATCGATGCCGCAGCCGACCACGGCCTCGACGCCTTCATCTTCGACTGGTACCACTACGAGGATGGCCCCTTCCTGCAGCGGGCGCTCGATGAGGGTTACCTGGGCGCGGCCAACCACCAGCGCCTCACGTTCGCCCTGATGTGGGCCAATCACGACTGGGTCGACATCTTCCCCATGTCCCGCAAGGCGTCGCCGCCCCTGCTGTATCCTGGCGCCGTGAGTCCTGCCGCCTTCGATCGCATCTGCGACCACCTCATAAAGGACTACTTCCTGCACCCGGCCTACTGGCGCATCGACGGACGGCCCTACTTCTCGGTCTATGAGCTGTTCCGTCTGGTCAGCGGCCTGGGCGGGCTGGACCAGACCCGTGCCGCCCTCGACCGCTTCCGGGCCAAGGCGGTCGCCGCCGGCCTGCCGGGCCTCCACCTCAATGCGGTGACCTGGGGCGTGCAGCTGCTGCCTGGGACGACGATGGTGCAGGACGTTGCCGGCATGATCCGGCACCTGGGTTGCGACAGCGTCGGATCCTATGTCTGGGTCCATCACCTGAACATGCCCACGCCCGCCACCCCCTATGACGACATGCGGGATGGCTACCTGCGCTTCTGGGATGGCGCCGCTGAACGCTTCGGCGTGCCCTACCATCCCAACGTGAGCATGGGATGGGACAGCAGCCCGCGCGCACGCCAGTGCGACCCTTTCGACCATTCCGGCTATCCCTTCACCAACACCATCTGCGGCAACACGCCGGAGCGCTTCCGCGAGGCCCTGCGCCTGGTCCGCGATCGGCTGACCGGGCGTCCCGGCAACGCACGTGTCCTCACCATCAACAGCTGGAACGAGTGGACGGAAGGCAGCCACCTTGAACCCGACACCGTCCATGGCATGGCGTACCTCGAGGCGATCCGGGACGTGTTCCCGCGCTGAATCCGCGTGCGCCGCAGGTGCACGGCTGGTGCGATGGGCTGACCCGGTGCGCCAGCGCGATCCCGTGGCGGCCGGCATGCCGGCCCGCTCGCCCTTTCCGGCGCTCCCGCTACGGTCGCGGCCGTGCGACGGCTCCTCATCTACTGCGCCCGCGTCGGTGACGTGGTCATCCTCACTCCGCTCATGCGCCAGCTCGCCCAGAGCGGCGGCCTGGAGGTCGTCGGTCGCCCGTGGGCGCGCGATCTGCTCGCCGGCCAGCCCGGCGTCGGCGCGGTGCATGTGCTCGCCGATCCCAACGCCGGCGGCTTCGCCGAATGGTGGCATGGCCGTCCGCGCCAAAAGCTCGGAGAGACCCTGGCGGGGCGCAACTTCGATGAGGTCGTCGTGTTCGCCGGCGAATCGAAACGGGTGAAAGCCTGGATCGGATCCTGGCGCGGTGCCGCGGTCGTGCGCCAGATCACCTTCAAGAACGACGCCGGGGTGGCGCACCGCGTCGAGGCCCAGCGCCTGGCGCTCGCCAACGTCGGCCTGGATACGACCGGGTTCGACCCGGTGCCGCGCCTGGCGGTGAAGGACACCGCGCTCGCGGCGGCCCGTGCCCACCTGGGGCGGCTCGGCCGGCGGGTGCTGCTCGTCCAGGTCGGTTCGTCGGCGACCATCGGCTGGTTCCGCCGCAAGCCCAACCTCAAAGGCCTGGCGCCGCAGCAATGGGCCGGACTGCTCGCCGGCATCCTCGCCCGCGACGAGGCCGACGCCGTGGCCTTCGTCGGCGTCCCGCCCGAGGCGCGCGAGGTCGCCGAGGTGCTCCGCTGCCTGCCGCAGGCGGCGCGGACCCGCTGCCATGATCTCACGCGGTCGTCACCGCTGGCCGAACTTCCGGCCTGGTTCGCCGCCGCCCACGCCGCGTTGTCGGTCGACACCGGCCCAGCCCACGTCGCCGCCGCCGTGGGCTGTCCGCTGCTGGTGGTCTTCGGCCCCACCGATCCCGCCATCTTCGCCCCGACCGGCCCCGGCGTGGTGGAGGTGCTCGCAGGCCGCGCCCCCTGCCGGCCCTGCCACGGCACCCCGCGCATGGACCGGTGCCGCGCCAACATCTGCCTGCGCGACCTGTCCGGCCAGGAGCTCGACGACGCCTGGCAGCGGCTGCGGCTGAAGGCGGGACGCTGACGCCTGGACGCGGCTGAGGGAAGGGCCGGCGGACACGCGGTTGCGTCGCGGCCGACCGGCGCCATCCTGCCGCGCCATGTACGCTGGATTCGTCCCGGTTTTCCGAATTAGCAGCGGCCGCTAGCCGCGGGCGGGGCGAAGTCGCTTTCCGTGCCGAGCGTCGTGTCCGTGGCAGGCGGCCGCTTTCAACCTTCCTACCCCAATAACCGCACGGTTGCCTACGGACCACCATGACCTCTCAGCAACACCCATCCCGTCTCCCCCCTCCTGCCGCCGGTCGGCTGGAAATCTACGACACCACCCTGCGCGACGGTTCGCAGGGCGAGGGCGTCAATCTCAGCCTCGACGACAAGCTCGCCCTGACCGAGGCCCTGGCCTGGCTCGGGGTCGGCTTCGTCGAAGGCGGCTGGCCCGGATCGAACCCCAAGGACGAGGCCTATTTCGAGCGCGTGCGCGCCACGAAGCGCCCTGGCACCCTGATCAGCGCCTTCGGATCCACCCGGCATGCGCGCAACGCACCGGCCGAGGATCCCAACCTGAAGAAGCTGGTCGCCTCGGGAGCCGACACGATCTGCATCTTCGGCAAGACCTGGGATCTGCACGTGCGCGACGCCCTGCGCGTGAGTCTCGATGAGAACCTGGAGATGATCCGCTCGTCGGTGGCCTTCCTGCTGGAATCGACGCAGCGGCCGGTGCTCTACGACGCCGAGCACTTCTTCGACGGCTGGCGCGCGAACCCGGGCTACGCCCTCGACACCGTCGCCGCCGCCTGGGCCGCCGGCGCCTCGCGCCTGGTGCTGTGCGACACCAACGGCGGGTCGCTGCCCGAGGGCATCCGCGCCGCCGTCGCGGCGGTGCGCGCGCGCCTGCCCGATGCGATCCTTGGCATCCACGTCCACAACGATTCCGGCTGCGCCGTCGCCAACACCCTGGCCGCGGTGACGGCTGGCTGCGTGCACGTGCAGGGCACGATCAACGGCATCGGCGAGCGCTGCGGCAACGTCGACCTCACCACCGTGATCGCCAATGCCGAACTCAAGCTCGGTCTGCGCTGCCTGCCGGAAGGCCGGCTCCAGCGCCTGACCGAGACCAGCCGGGTCGTATGGGAGCGCATCAACCTGGTCGGCCCGTCGAACCAGCCCTACGTCGGCCGCGCCGCCTTCGCGCACAAGGGCGGCGTCCACGTCAGCGCGGTGAGCCGCAACAGCTCGACCTACGAGCACGTCACCCCCGAAGCGCTGGGCAACGAACGCCGCATCCTGATCAGCGAACTGTCGGGCCGCTCGAACGTGCAGGCCAAGCTCGCCGACCGCTATCCGGCCCTGCAGGACCCGCAGGTGATGAAGCGCGTGCTCGACGAGGTCATGGCGCAGGAAAATGCCGGTTGCAGCTACGAGGCCGCCGAGGCCAGCTTCGAGCTGCTGGTGCGCCGGCAGGTCGGCGCCTGGACGCCGTCATTCCGCCTGCTGCACTACCGCATCCACGGCCTGGGCACGCCCGGCGACGCCAAGGATCTGGTCGAGGCGGCGGTGAAGATCGATGTCGGCGGCGAGACCCGCCTGTGCGCCGCCGAAGGGCACGGCCCGGTCGATGCCCTCGCGCACGCCCTGGGCGAGTGCCTGCGCCCGTCGCAGCCGTGGCTCGCCCACCTGCGCCTGGTCGACTACAAGGTGCGCGTGGTCAACAGCGCCGATGGCACCGCCGCCAAGGTGCGGGTGCTCATCGAGCACCGCTTCCACCCGCCCGGCGGCAGCGAAACCGTGATCGGCACCGTCGGCGTGAACGAGAACATCATCGAAGCGAGCTGGGTCGCCCTGGTCGAGGCGATCGAATACGCGACCGTGCTAGCGAAGCGCGGGTAGCCGCAGCGCGTCGGCGCAGACGGCGGAGGATCAAGCCTGGCCCCGGTCCGGCTTCCCTCCGCCGGTCTCCTTCCTATCCCGCCGATCACCATGGCCTCTTCCATGCTGATCCGCATCCTCTCGTTCCTCGCCACCATCACCCTGGCCGTTGCGACCGTCCTGGCAGGCTCGTTCAGGTCGGACGGTGTCCGTCTTCCATCGGCGGACCAAGGTCGTAATCAGTCAGGCACTCCGGAGTCCTCCATGTCCGTCCGCGCCGCCCTCACCTCCACCGCCCTCGCCCTGGCCTGCGCCGCCGTGCTGCCCGCCGGCGACGACTGGCCCCAGTACCGCGGCCCGAATGCCGACGGCATCTCGCCGGCGAAGGGCCTGTTCGCCAACCTCAAGGACGGCCCGGTCGCGGTCTGGAAGGCCCAGGTCGGCACCGGCAGCTCCTCGGTGGTCATTGCCGACGGCGTGGCCTACACCAGCGGCAACGTCAAGGATGTCGACTCCCTGTTCGCTTTCGAAGCCGCGACCGGCAAGCCCTTGGCCGGGTGGACCAACTACGCCTTCCCGGAAAAACTCGATCCCAACTACTACGAAGGCGGCCCGAACGCCTCGCCGACCGTCGCCGGTGGCGTGGTCTACGGCCTGTCGCGCTCCGGCCGCGCCTACGCGGTGGACGCGAAGACCGGCAAGGAGAAATGGGCCGTCGACCTCGCCGCCCAGACCGGCGCCAAGCCGCCGACCTGGGGCTTCACCAGTTCGCCGCGGCTGATCGACGGCAGGATCCTGGTCAGCGTCGGCCGCACCGGCACCGCGCTCGATCCGGCGACCGGCGCCGTGCTGTGGAAGAGCGGCCCCGAACCCGCCGGCTATGCCAGCGTCGTCACGGCCCAGGTCGGCGGCGCGCCCCACCTGCTGATCTTCTCCAGCAAGAGCGTCAGCCTGGTCGCGCCCGCCGACGGCAAGGTCGCCTGGGAGATGCCCTGGCTGTCGCAATACGACACCAACGCCTCCGACCCCATCGTCGCCGGCTCGCAGGCGTTCTTCGGTTCGAACGGGGAAAAAGGCAATCTCGGCTGCGGCGTCTATGAGATCACCGCCACCGAGGCCAAGCCGGTCTGGACCGCCAAGACCATGCGCACCAAGCTGTCCCCGGCGGTGAAGATCGGCGACCACCTCTACGGCATCGACCTCGACAAGCTCTCCTGCGTAGCCTGGAAGACTGGCGAGAAGACCTGGGAAAAACCGGGGTTCGGATCAGGCAGCCTGGTCGCCGCCGAAGGCAAGCTGGTGGTGCTGACGGAAAAGGTGGAACTGGTCATCGTCGACGCCAACCCGGCCGCCTACACCGAGGCCATCCGCGGCCAGGTGATCGCCGGCAAATCGTGGACACCCCCCGCCATCGCCAACGGGCTGGTCTACATCCGCAACACCAAGGGCGCCGTGGCGGCGGTGGCGCTGCGCTGAACCGCGCCATGCGCCGATCCCTGTCGGTGCTCCTGGCGTTCGCCGCCGTCCTTTCGGCGGCGGATGCCCGGGGGGACTGGACCTCGGTGCGCGGCAACCCCGATCTCTCGGGTGTGGCGTCGACGCCGCTGCCTGCCGGTCTGGTCAAGACCTGGACCTGGGATGCAGGCTCGGCCGTCGACGGCACCGTGGTGATCATCGATGGAGCGGTCTTCGCCGCCACCACGCACGGAGTGCTGGCGCGCCTCGACCTCGCCACCGGATCCGAACGCTGGCGCCTGGTCGCCGGACCAGGCTACACCGCCGGACCGGCCTATGCCGACGGCACCCTGTTCATCGGCGACAACGGCGGGGAACTGCGCGCCGTCGATGCCGAAACCGGCAAGGAACGCTGGGTCGCCTATCTCGCTGGCCAGATCAACATCGGCGCCATGGCCGGATCCGGCGTGGTGCTGGCCAGCACCGAGAAGAACCGGTTGTTCTGCGTCGGCATGGCCGACGGCAAGCAGCGCTGGGTCTTCACCTCGACCAACTACATCCGCGCCGCGACCGCGTTGATCGGTGATGAAGCCGTCCTCGCCGGCTGCGATGGCGTCCTGCGTGCGCTCAAGCTCGCCGACGGCACCAGCCGCACCCTGACGACGGCGACCAAGCTCGGCGCCAATGCCGAGCACTTCGGCGCCCCGGCCGCCCGCCTGGGCGCCGACCTGATCGCCGGTTCGACCGGCAGCGAGATCCTGTCCGTCGCCCTGGCCGACGGCGCGGTGCGCTGGCGCCGCCCCGCCGGCATCGACCAGATCCTCGTCGGCCCCGCCGTGAGCGCGACCTGCGCCGTCTTCCTGGGAAAATCCGGACATCTCATCGGAATCGATCCCGCGACCGGAAACGAACGCTGGCGCACCAAGCTCCCCAGCGCCTCGCTGTCCGCCCCGGCGATCGCCGGGGACCTGGTCTGGATCGGCGCCGACGACGGCGTCCTGCGCGCCTTCGATCTCAGCACCGGCAGCGAACGCTGGCATTGGGCCGCCGGTGGCACCATCCGCAGCGGCCCCGCCATCGCCGGCGGCCACCTGGTCATCGGCACCCGCGACGGCGCGGTGCACGCGCTCAAGGCGCCGGCGAAGCCCTGAGAATCAGCCGGGCTTCTTCGCCAATTGCGCCGTGAGCTCCGCGATCTTCTCGCGCGCGACGGTCTTGAACTCGTCGAGGGTGGCGACGTCGTCGATATGCTGCTGCTTGGCTTTTTCGCAGGCGGCCTGCGCCTGCTTGAGCAGCAGGGTGGCCTCGTCCCACTTGCGCTGCCAGCTGGCGCCGAGTTCGAGCAGCTTGCCCTTGGACGCGTTGACCTGGGCGGCGGCATCGGCGGCCTGGGCCTTGGCCTGGGCGGCCTCGTAGCGCACGGTCGCGGTCTCCTGTTCCAGCGCGGCGATGCGGCGGCGGGTCTCGGCGCTGGCGGCGAGGTCCTTCTCGGCGTCGGCGAGCTGGATCTTCAGGCGTTCGACCTCGGCGGTCATCGCCTCGGCGCGGGCCTTGGCCTCTTCGGTCTGGGCGGTGGCCTCGGCCAGGCGCTTGCTCCAGACGCCGGAGTTCTCGCGCTGGTCGGCAGGCGTGGTGCGGCGGGCGGCCTCGGCCTGGGTGCGCTCGTGCTCCAGCCGGGCGTTGACGGTCTTCAGCTCGGACAGTTGCCGGGTCAGTTCGGCGTTGCGGATGGTGAGCTGCGATTCGCGTTCTTCGAGGCGGCGGCCGAGGACCTGCTGCTCCTGCACCAGGCGTTCGTTGGTCGCCTTCAGCCGGTCACGGTCGGCGGCGGCCTGGGTCGCGGCCCCGCGGGCCGAGGCCAGATCGGCGGCGAGCCTGGTTTCCAGTTCGGCGAAGGCGGCCTTGGCGGCGGCGGCCTCCTCGCGCGCGGCCACGGCAGCGGTGAGCTGGGTCCGCGCCTGGGTGAGCTGGGCGGTGAGCTGTTCGACGCGGCCGCTGGCCTCGCCGGTCGCGGCGCGCGCGCGCTCGGCGTCGACGCGGGCCTGTTCGAGCGAGCGGGTGAGCTGGTCGCGCGCCTCGACGGTGCGCTTGATCTCGGCGCTCGCTTCCGCGAGGCGGGCCTGGAGGAGGTCGCGTTCGCGCCCGGCGGCGGCGCGGCCCTGCTCGGCCTGGTCGCGGGCTGAACGCAGCTGCGCCAGCTCGCGTTCGAGCGCGGCGGCGCGTTCGCCGGTGCTGCGCGCCTCGTTGGCGATGCGCTCGGTGTCCTTGCGCGCGGATTGTTCGGTGCTGGTCACGGCGGCGAGCTGGCGTTTGAGGCCCGCGACCTCGTCGCGCAGGGCGGCGAGAGCGGTGTCGCTGCCCTGCTTCAACTCGTCGTGCCTCGCCTTCAGCGCCGCCACGTCCTGGTCGCCGCGTTCCTTGGCGGCGACCAGCTGCTTTTCACGCACCGCCGCCTGCTCGACGGCGGAGGTCAGGCGCGCGACCTCGGCGGCGAGGCGTTGGCTCTCGTCGCGCAGGCGGTTGGCCTCGCCCGTGCCGGCCTCGGTGGCGCGGCGCAGGTCGGCGACCGCGCGTTCGGCGGCGGCGGCGCGGGTGCGCGCCTCGGCGACCTCGGTCTCGTGCGCCTTGGCGGCGGCCCGCGCCGATTGCTCGCCCTCACGCAGGCGGGCTTCCATGGTGGCCACGGCGGTGGCGCGCGCGCGCTCGGCCTGGACGAGCTGGTCGCGCACCTTCACCAGGTCGGCGTCGCGCGTCTTCAGCTCCTCGGCCCGGGCCGCGAGCGACGTTTCGAGCGCCTGACGGGCGCGGGTCGTCTCGGCGAGCTGGTCCTTGGCGGCGTTGAGATCGCGTTCGAGCTGGGTCGCGGCGGCACTGCGCGCCTGCAGCGCGGCGGCGGCGGCCTCGTGGTCGGCGACGGCCTTGGCCCGCGCCTGGGCGATCGACGCCAGTTCGCTCTCGCGCGCGGCGAGCTGCTCCTGGGCCGATTGCAGGCGCGCGCGCAGTTCGGCGAGCTGGCCGTTGATGCGCGCGACTTCGGCGCTGGCGTTCTCGCCGCTGGCGAGGCGCGCCTGGAGCTGCTTGCGCTCTTCCTCATGACGGGCGGCGGCGGCGGCCTGCTGCTCGCGCAGCTTGGCGATCTCGGCTTCGCGCTTGCGGATCTCGTCATCAAGCTTGCGCAGGGCGTCGGCGCGCTCGCCGGCGGTGCGCTCGGCCTCGACCGCGCGCCGGCGCAGATCCTCGGCGGCGCGCGCCTGCTCGCGCTGGGCGGTTTCGAGCAGCGCCGCCTTCTTCGCCGCGACCTCGGCCTGGGCCAGGCGGTCTTGCAGCGCCTTGGTCTCGGCCGCGTGCCTGGCTGCGGATTCCCCGGCGTGCTGCGTGGATTCCTCGGCCCGCTTGCGCGCGGCGGCTGCCTCGGCCTTCGCCTGGGCCAACTCGTCAGTGAGCCGCTGCACGGATTCCTTGGCCTGGCCCAGGGCGGCGAGGTCCGCGACGCCGGACTGGGTCGCCTGCTTCGCGGCGGTCTCGGCCTGGGCGACCCGGGCCTGGAGCGCGGCGACCTCGGCGTCGCGCCTGGCGACGGCATCCTTGGCCTGCTGTGCGGATTCGTCGGCCCGCCTGCTGGCGGATTCGGCCGCGGCCCTGGCCTGGGCGAGTTCCGCCGTCAGCCGCTGCGCGGTATCCTTCGCCTTGGCGAACGCTTCGGCGTTGGCGCCACCGGCCTGGGCGCGGGCCTCGGCGTCGATCAGGCGCTTGCGCAGCGCACCGAGCTCCTCGACCACGGCCCGGGTGCGGTCGGTGACGACCTTGGCCCAGCCGATCAGGACGGCCTCGGCGCCGGCGGTGAGGGCGTCGATGCCGCTCGCGGGGTTGACCAGCGCCTCGCGCAGGACCGATACCGTGATGTCGAGATCATCGCTGCGCTTGACATCGGGATCGGCGGCGGCGAGGCGGTGGATCTCGTCGGCGAGACTGCGCACCTCGGCGCAATCGCCCTGGCGCAGCTCGTTCTCGCGCTCGACCGCCTCCTGCGCGGCCGCGAGTTCCGCCTTGAGTCCGGCCTCGACCGCGGCGAACTCGTCCTGCTGCGCCAGCGCCTGGCGGCGCAGGCGGTCGAGTTCGGCGTCGCGCTCCTTCAGCTCACCGGTCAACTGGGCCGAGATCTGCTCGGCGTTCACCGGGGTGACCGCCTGCTCGGCGTCGCGCAGCATGGTCTCAAGTCCCGCAACGCCGCGCGCGGTGCGCTGCAGGAGTCCCTGCACGTCGCGCACGAAGTGCCCGGCCTCGCTCAGCAGGGCCAGGGGATTGTCCTCGGGGAAGCTGCGCGCGGGCAGCGCGTCCTTCTTCACCGGCAGGTTGACGGCGTGGAGGACTTTTTCCTCCAGGCTCAGAGCCTCGCTGCGCAGGCTGTTGAAAGCCTGGACAAGCGTACCGAGATGATCGCGCAGCACCGGGCTGTCGGCGAAGGCGGAGCCCTTGTTGACGAGTTCCTCGCCGGCGGCGTTGACCACCTGCACGGCGGTCGCGAAGTCGCGCTGCGGCGATTTCGGCTGGGCCTGGGCCTGATCATCGAAACGGCCGCCGAAATAATCCTTGTCGAGCGACTGCACGGCCTTGAGCAGCTCGCCCGACGCGGTCAGCGTCTTGATCATGTTGCGGCGGACCTCGTTGAGGTCGGCCTCCAGCCGTTCCTTGTCGGAGCGCAGCCGGTCGACCTGGCCCGCCAACGCCGACACTTCCGGACTGATGTCGGATTTGCGTCCCGGGGACTGCGGCTGATCGGGGGCTGGCATCGTTCGTCCTCGCGAGTGTCCACGGGCATTCCTAGCGGTCGGCTGCACCGGTGCAAAGGCGCAACGGCGCGTCCAATCCGGCCGCACGGCACGCTTCCGGCGGCCGGCCCGCTCGGCCCTCGCCGGCCACATCCTCCGGACGACCGCAACAGACGGCGCGAAAGAGGAGGTAAAAACCTGACGTTCGCACACACCACCGCGCCACAACGGCAAAATGCAGGGTTTGATGTTGACGTGGGCAAATCACCTGTAGAAAGCGCCACATCTTCAACCCCCAACCCCCTCAGCGGGAGATCCCATGGCCAGAACGGCTAAAGTCACCACCCTCGGCAAGGCAAGCGCCTCCGGCAAGGGCTACACCAAATCGCAGCTCATCAACCACCTCATCGGTGCGGTTGAGAAGGCCAAGCTCGGCTCCCTGAGCCGCAAGCAGGTCGCTGCCCTGATCGACGCCTACGCCGCCGTCGCCATCGACTACGCCAAGAGCAAGTCGGGCGGCCTGGTCGTCGGCGTGGGCAAGGTCAAGGTGCGCGAGCTCGCCGCCCGTCCGGCGCGCGAAGGCATCAACCCCAAGACCGGCGAAAAGATCACCATCGCCGCCAAGCCGAAGCGCAAGAAGCTCGTCTTCCGCTTCTCCAAGGACGCCAAGAACTCGATCTGAACCGGCTGATTCCGCGCTCGCGGAACCGACTGATTCCAGATGCGAATACCGACAGGCAGGCCGCAAGGCCTGCCTGTCTTCGTTTCCTGACGGTTGGAGACAGGTCAGCCGGACGCAGGATCCGGTGCGATCTTCGCGCCCATGCTCGATCCCGCCTGATGGTTGGCGCGGTACAGGTGCGCGAGGATCTCGGCGAGGGCGCGGTAGAGCTGCGGCGGAACCTCGACATCCACTTCGAGCAGGCCGAGCAGGCGCACCAGATCGCGGTCCTCATGCAACGGGATGCCGTGCTTGCGGGCCAGGGCGATGATGCGCTCGGCGAGGTCGCCCTGGCCCTTGGCGACCAGGCGCGGCGCGTGGTCGACATCGTCGCGGTAGCGCATCGCCACGGCGCGGCGGCGATGGTCATCGGAATCGCCGGCCCTTGCCAGGCCGCGGGCCAGAGCGCCCTGGCCGCGTGGGCGTGGTTTGCGTGATTGCGGCTCGCCGTCTACCACGGCGCGTCCTCCACCGCGATGCGCAGGCCGGCGGCGAGGCCGAGGTCGCGCAGCGACGTGTTCATGCCCGGGGCGGCGGCTTCGAACGCGGCGGCGGCGCGGCGTTCGGCGACGACGGTGATCGCCACCGCGCCGGCGTCGGATCCGCTCAGGCGCACGCTGACCTTGCCCAGATGCGACAGTTCGGTGTCGATCCGCATCCACACGCTGCGCCCGCCCCCGCTGGTGCCACGGCTGGCGAGCGCGATCCGGCCCGGCATGGGCTGGCCGCCGGGCGCGGCAGGCAACGGCAGCACGATGTCGTAGTCGGCGAGTTCCCTGGGTTTGAACATGGTTTCCGCCACGGTCTCGCGCACGGCCCTGAGCGTCGCCTGGCTGAGGTCGGGATCGGCCGAGGACCGGCGTTCGATCGGCGCCTCGGGCGCGGGGCGCGGGGTTTCTGGGGCACCCGGCTCGGGGCGCGTCGGTCTGAGGTCCGCTGGCGCTCCGGCTCGGGGCGGTTCGGACTTGCCCGGTTCCGCCGGCGCGGGTTCCGCGTGGTTCTGCCGTCCATCGGTCGAGGTTGGCAATTCCGGTCTGATGGATTCAGGCGCTAGCGCCTTCGGCATGGTCCTGGCCGGATCGGGCGCGATCGACGCTCCGGGGTTGTCCGGATCGGCCAGGGACGACGTGGGCGCGCCGGATGACGGGCGTTCCGGAATCGCCTGGAACAAGGAGACCAACTGATGGACCACGCTCATCGGCGCCAAGGCGGTCGGCGCTCCGGCCATCGTCGCCGGCACCCCGGGCAGACCCGCCAATGCGAACGCCCGCAACACCGCCGGCGCACCATCGCGCTGGGGGTCGGGCAGATGGGCGAGTCCATCCAGGACCTGACGCAGGACGATGGCGGGATCCCGATGCACCAGCGGCGTGGATTCCGCCTCGATGGCGGGGCGAAGCGGATTCGCCGGAGCGGCAGGGGTTGCCAGCGGAACCGCCGGGACCGCGCCTGCCGGCGCGGTGCGGCCTGGACTGGCCGGGAGCGTGGGCGGCATCGGACTGGTCTGGAGGGAAGGCGGTATCGTCCTGTCCGTCGCGGAGTTCCGGATCGGCATGGGGCCGGCGGGTTGTTCTCGGGCGGGCGGAATCCCGGCCGGTCGCGCCGATGCTGCCGCAGGCGGATCGTCGCGTCCGGCATCCACCGCGCCCGGCTGGTCCGGATCCCGGGAAGGGGCCGCGCTCGGCGGGCGGATGGGATTCACGGGATCCGTCGGCGGCGGCATGCGCACGGATCCGCCGCCCGGCAGGATCGGCGTCGCAGGCGGATCCGGCATCGGCCGCTGCGCGGTCGGCGGGGTGCTGGCGCCCCGAGCGGGATGGACGTGTGGCGGGGCGGCTTCCGAGGTGCGCGCGACCGCGCCTGGTGTTCCTGGCGTCAGCGCCAGGGAAGTCACGGGGACGTGGCCGGGCGCCATCGACGAAACGCCAAGCGGGAACGGTTGCGTCGGCGCCTTGGCGATGCCGCGCGCAGGCGCGGGGACGCCTGCTGCCGGTTCGCGGGCAAGCGGCGCATCCGCCGCTTCGGCGCGGATCTGGCGGACGGCGGACGGTCGCCCGGCATCGTGCGCTAGGGAGATCGGATCGCCCGACGCGGGGATCGGGGCGGAATCCGGCCGCTGCCGGGCCGGTGGACCGACGGCCGCTGGATCGGCGGTCGGGGTCAACGGCACAACGGGACGCACGGATCCCTCGGCTGCGGCCGCCCGATCGGCAACCTTCGGAGCACCTGCCGCGATCTCTGCCGAAACAGCGTATTTCCCGGAATTTCCTGGAACTGTCGTCGCTTTGGCTGCGGATTCGGATTCGGTCGTCGTCCGACCCGAGGAAGGAACCGGATCCGTACGTGCGAGGGACGCGCTCAGGTTCCGACCACCCTGCGCGGCAACTTCCGGACGCGGTGCCGGATCCGCACCGGTCGGCTGGGCGAGCGGTTGCGCCGGGCCCGGACGCGGTGTGGTGGAAGGAGCTTCCGTCGTGACGGCAATCGGCAACGGACCTGGAGCCGCGTTGACCGTGGCCGGCGGCTCAACCGTCGCGGGAGTCCGCAACGGTGGTTGCGCTGGCCCGGCCGGGGTCGCCGCAGGAGTGCCCGCTTTGGCATCCAACGCCGCCGCCTGCGGAATCGGACGGGCGGGGGTGGCAGAACCGGGCGGAAACGCGGAAGCGGCGGATCGGATCGCGGCCGGATTGCCTTCCAACCGGCCGCGCGCCGACGACCCGGGCGCAACCGGTGCTGGCGACGGTTGGCTTGCGGCCACGACCGGCGCCAGCGGTGGTGGCGGCGGATGGGGTGGCGCGCCGATCCTCGACGCCGGGGGCGCATCCCGTGCGAGCCGATCCGGCACCGGAGTCCGATCTCCGGCGACCGGCGCATCCGGCCTGGCAGGGGCTGCGGCGGCTTCCGGATCCGGCGATCCTGCCGGCCGCGCAGGAACCGGTGGCGCACTCCGCGCGATCTGCTGCACCGCCGCAGCGAGATTGGGCAGGCCACCGGCCGCGGCGCGCACGGCCAGCGCGAGCAGCGCCGCGTTCACCGGCAGGTCGGCACGGGCGAGCAGGGCGTGCGCGGTCAGAAGCGCCGGCAGCGTGCTGGACATGGGGAGCGCGACCACGGAATCACCTGGCCGTGCCGGGGCGGTCGGCGTGGACGACGCAACCCCAGGGGCGGGCGCCGGTGTGCGCGGCGATCCCGCGGCAGGCTGCGGACGGGGATCCGCGCCCGGTGCAGCGGACGTCGGCGTCTCGGCCTGGGCCATGATCGTCGCCTGTGCCGCCGCCGCGCGCAGCAGGCGATCCCGGTCGAGCGGCGCTCCCGCATCGGTGAACGCGGTGAAGGCGAGGCGCACGGCTGCGGTGTCGGGCAGGCCGAGCTGGCGCAAGCGGTCCCCGAGCGGCGCTTCCATCGGATCGGCGCTGGAGGCGGGCGGCGGATCCGGCATCGCATCGGCGCTGTGCAGGCGCAGATGCGGGGTGCCATCGGCTCCGGTGGTGCCGGGACGCACCATCACCACGCTGTCGGGTTGCAGCGGCAGGTCGCTGGCCGCGATCAGCATCGAACCACGGATGTTGAGCAGCCAGGTGCCGGTACCGAGCGACGCCACCACCCGGCCGCTCACGCTGCCGCCGTTGCCGGCGATCTGCTGCAGGATCCGGTCGGTGAGGGCGGCCTGGACTGCCGTCAGCGCAGCGGGGGCATGCGAAGGGACAACGGCAGCGGACGGCGCGGCGACGCCGGGAGGCAGCGATCGGGATGGACCCGGTCCGACCGAGGCCGGGTCCATCGCCTCACCAGAGGTCGACGTCGCCCATGCGGGCCCGCATCGAGGCCACCGCGCGGGCATGGATCTGGCAGACCCGCGATTCGGTCACGCCCATCACCGAGGCGATCTCCTTCATGAGCAATTCCTCGAAATAGTAGAGCTTCAGCACCATGCGCTCCTGGTCGCCCAGCTGCGCCAGCGCCTGCACCAGGGCGCGCTTGCGGTCGTCGGCCTCGAGGAAGCGGCCGGGATGGCCGGCGTCCTCGCCGCGATGCGGGATGGTCGAGGCGATCGCGGTGTCCTCGCCGGCCGGCGCGTCGAGGCTGACCTGGCTGGCGAGGTGCGACTGGGTTTCGAGGTCGGCCAGTTCCGCCTCGGGCACGTCCAGATGCTTCGCCAGCTCGCGGTCGCTCGGCGTGCGGCCCAGGCGCTGGCTGAGGTCGCTCACCGCGCGCTGGTAGTCGCGGGCGCGTTCGCGCACCCCGCGCGGGATCCAGTCGCGGGCGCGCAGCTCGTCGATCACCTGGCCGCGGATGCGCAGCACGGCATAGGTCGAGAACGTGTTGTCGCGCGTCGGATCGAAGCGGTTCAGCGCGTCGATCAGGCCGATCACCCCGGCCTGGAAGAGATCGTTGCGGTCGATGCTCGCGGGCAGGTGGGCGCAGATCCGGTCGACCACCGTCTGCACCAGCGGCAGATGGCGCAGGACCTCGCTCTCGCGCTCGTTCACGGTGCGCGTGCCTTCGGCATGCTTGTAGGCCCGCACCCGGTCGGTGCGCGACGAGATCGCCGTCGAACTGGCGGGGGAGGGCTCCATCAGCCGGCCCTACCGGCGGCGCGCTGCTGCGCCTGGGCCGCGAGCAGGACGGGGTTGCTGCGGTGCGCATCGGCCTCCGCCTTCTCCGCCGCGAGCTGACGTTCCGCCATGTCCGCAGCGATGCGGTCTTCCAGCGTGCGCACCACGATGCGGATCAGCTTGCCGCCGATCCAGCAGGCGAAACAGGCCCCCGCAGCGGCGCGCCAGGCGACGGTGCAGGGATCCTGGCCCAGCCACAGGCCGAAGATCATCCAGCCCAGCCCGACCGCCATGAGGATCCTGGCCTGGATGGCAAGGACATGGACCTCCACGATACCCCCTTCGCTATGCGGGGAGTCTACCCCCGCCAGCGAGGCAACGCAAACCGGGAGCCAATGGTCGGTGCAGGGTCGCCCCCGCATGGATGCACGACGACCGGCACGGAACTCCCTTCGGATCCGATCGCCGCAGCCAACCAACATGCTCGCGCCCGTCCCGACCCCAGGTAGCGTCCCGGCATGTCCGAGATCCTAGGCGTGGCGCTGGCGGGAACCGGCGCCTTCGCCCTGCACCAGCACCTGCCCAACCTGGTCCGCATCCCCGAATGCCGGCTGATCGGCCTGTGGAACCGCAGCCCCCAGCGCCTGGCCGAGGTCGCGGCCCGCTACCCGGCTCCGCTCGTCACCACCGACTACCAGGCGATCCTCGCCGACGCGCGCATCGGCCTGGTGGTGATCGCGGCCGGCGATGCGGTGCAGGCGGGGCTGGCGATCGCGGCGCTGGACGCGGGCAAGCACGTCTACGTCGAGAAACCGCTCGCCACGACGCCGGCCGATGGCGCGGCGGTCGAGGCGGCGGTGCGGCGCAGCGGTCGCCGGCTGGCAGTGGGATTCAACCGGCGCTTCGCCCCGGCCTACCGGCGCACCGCCGCGATCTTGGACGCGCACGGCGGCGCCCGCAACCTGCACTACCGCTTCGTCGATGACGCCAAGCTGCGCTGGGCGACCGCGCTCGCGCCGGGGGCGCTCATCGGGCACGATGTCTGCCACATCTTCGACTGCCTCGCCTGGCTCTGCCGCACCCGCATCGACGCCGTCGCGTGCCTGGCGGCGCGGCCCGACGATGAGGCGATGCTGCTCCGCCTCGCGGACGGGGCGGTGGCCACGGTCATGGCGGGCGGCTTCGGCAGCCTCGACATGCCCAAGGAGCGCCTGGAGGCGGTCGGCCAGGGCGGCGGGGTGACGGTCGAGGACTTCGTCGAGCTGCGCTGCTTCGGCTGGCCGGGCCATCCGGCGCGCGAGACCTTCGCCGGGCACATCCATCCCGACCGCGAGATGACGCACGCCGCGCTCTACCAGGCGCTCGGCCTCGAGGCGGCGCTCGCGTTCCGGCGCGGGGCGTGGGAACTGCGCCAGCGCCTCGATGCCGGCGCGCTCACCGATGCCGAGGCGGACAAGGCGCGACGCTATCTCGCCCAGTGCGTGCCGACCTTCACCGTCGACAAGGGCTGGCTGCCCGCGTTACGCGAGTTCGTTCTCGGCATCCGCGATGGCCGGCCGACCGACCACGCCACCGCCGGCGATGCCTTCACCGCCAGCCGCGTGGTGGCGGCGGCCGAACGCAGCCGCGCCCAGGGCGGGGCGTGGATGACCGTCGAACCACCTCCAGGAATCCCCACATGAATCCCGTCACCCCCGGCGCCGGCGCGATCTGGCCGAGCGAACGCAGCGTCGCCACCGATGGCCTGAGCGGCGCGACGGTCACCCGCCTGACCTGCCATCGCGGCCACAGCAACCACCTGTATTTCACCGAGAACGGCTGCTGGGACGACGGCCGGCAGCTGCTGTTCACCTCCGACCGGGCGGGCGCCTGGAACCTGTTCTCGTGCGAGGTCGCCACCGGCACGTTGCGGCAAGTCACCGCCCTGCCCGCCGGGACCGATCTAGAACCGCACGGATCGCTCGACCACACGGGCCGACGCTACTTCGCCTGGTCCGCGCGGCGGCTGCTCCGGATCGATCTCGATTCCAACCGGTGGGAGGCCGTCTTCGACGTGCCCGCCGGCTGGGAGCACGGCCTGGTCGCCTGCGGCGCGGGCGGCGGTTCGATCTGGTTCCCGCTCAGCCAGGACATCGGTCACGATCGTTCGATCGCCTATGCCGACTATCGCCGCATCTCGGCCACCCCGCGCATCTCGCGCGTCCTGCGCCTCGACCAGGCGACCGGCGCGGTGCGGGTGGTGCATGAGGAATCCGCCTGGATCACCCATGTGAACCCGTCGCCGACCGACCCCGAGCTGGCGACCTTCTGCCACGAAGGACCCTGGGATCTGGTCCAGCGCATGTGGGTCATCGACCACGGCGCCGTCCACGCCCTGCGCCCGCGCGACGGCCAGTGGGGCGTCGGGCACGAGTTCTGGTGCAGCGACGGCGTGACCGTCGGCTACCACGCCCGCCGCATCGGCGACGACCGCCGGCACCTGCTCGGCTTCATGCGCCACGACGGCACCCTGGTGCACGAGGCCGAGACCGAACTGCCCACCCAGCACGCGCACGGGCTGGATGCCGGGCGGATGGTGCTCGACGGCACCCGCGCCACCGGCGACCGCCTGATGCTGGTCGACCGCACGGCAGATGGCTGGTCGGCACCTCGACTGCTCTGCGTCCATGGGACCTCGCGCCATCACCACTTCAGCCACGCCCATCCGCGCATCAGCCCCGATGGCAAGAGCGTGATCTACACCAGCGATCGCCGCGGCTATTGCGACATCTTCCAGGCCGCCATCCCAGACGACCTGACGCGCCTGCCCCTGGCGAGCGAACGCAGGGTCGACCGGTTCTACTGGATGTAGACGCGTCCGGCCCCGGCGGGTCGCCAGTGGCCTGGCCTTCATCCGGCCCATCCTTCCGGCCATGACCACCGCCGCCCCGCCGCGCCCGATCGAGATCCTGGCCCCCGCTGGCGGGCCAGAGCAGCTGGCCGCAGCGCTCGCCGCCGGGGCCGACGCGGTGTACCTCGGCCTGGGCGAACTCGACGCCCGGCGCGGTGCGGTCGGCTTCGCCATCGCCGATCTGCCGAAGCTGGTCGCGGATGCCCATGCGGCCAAGGTGCGCGTGCACCTGACCCTCAACATCCAGCTGGGTTGGCGCGAGCTCGGCCGCGCCGCGCGGACCCTGGCCTGGGCCGAGCAGAGCGGCGTCGATGCGGTGCTGATCGCCGATCCCGCCCTGTTCGCCCTGATGCCCGCTTTTCCCAAGCTGGAAGTCCACGGCAGCACCCAGGCCGGCGTTTCGGCGGCGAGCGGCGTGGCCACCCTGGCCGCGCTGGGCGCGCGCCGGGTGGTGCTGGCGCGCGAACTCAGTCTGGAAGAGATCGCGCCGTGCTGCGCGGTGGGGCCCGAGATCGAGGTCTTCGCCCAGGGTGCGCTGTGTTTTTCCGTTTCCGGCCGGTGCAGCCTGACGAGCTGGGTCGGCGGTCGCAGCGGCAACCGGGGCACCTGCACCTCGATCTGCCGGGTCAACTGGTCGTGCGGCGGCGGCGAGCCCGGCCGGCCGCTCGACATGAAGGACAGTTCGGCCGTGCGCGTGCTGCCCGAACTCACCCAACTCGGCGTCGCCAGCCTCAAGATCGAAGGTCGTCTGAAGACCGCCGCCTGGGTCGGTGAAGCCGTCGCCCTGTTCCGCCGCGCGCGCGCCGGCGCAGACACGCCCGAGGCGCTGTGGTCGGCCGCCGAACGTCTGGGCGCCTATACCGGTCGCGAAATGACTGATGCCTATTTCACCGGAAAACGCATCGGTCTGGTGCATCCGGATCAAGGCCGCTCGGCGGCGGATCCGTCGCTCGCCGCCTGCGACGACCAGGATCCTCCACGCGACCTGAGCGTGACCATCGAAGCCCCCGCGCGCGGCCTGCTGATCCGCGTCGACTGCGCGGCGATCCATGCGGAGATCAGCATCCCCGCTTCGAAGGCCCATCCTGGCCGCGCGGTCGACGCCGACGGCCTGCGCGAGCGCATCCAGGAGATCCTGCCCGAAGATGTGACCCTGGTCGCGCTCGACGATCGCACCGGATCCTTCCTCGTCCCACGCCGCGTCGCCAACGATCTGGCCGACCGCATCGCCGCGCTGCTCAGGCCCCGCGCCGATGGCATCGACCGCCTGCGCGTCACCATCCCGGACTCCGCACGCGCCGCCCTCACCCCATCCGCACCGCATCCGACGAATCGCAAGGCGTTGACCTCTGCCCCTGACCGCGCCCGCGTCGACGCCGAGTCCGCCGTGCTGTTCGCCAGTCACATCCCGACCGTGCCGGTGATCGTGGAAATCCACCTGCCGACCGAGGTCAATCGTCTGCACGCCGCGCTCGGCGATCGCCTGATCGTCGCGCTGCCGCCGGTGATCTACCAAGGCCAGTTCGCTGACCTGACCGCCGTCCTCGCCCGCGCTGCTGCGCTCGGCCTGACCGTCGAGGTGAACGGCTGGGACGGGCTTGGCCTGGCGCACCGCAGCAAGGTCGCCTGTATTGGCGGCCCCGGCATCGCCGTCCTCAATCCGCTCGCCGCGCGCGTGCTGGCCGACCAGGGCTGTTCCCTGGTCACCGCCTGCGCCGAAGCCGACGCGACCATGCTCGCCGACCTCTGCGCCGCCTGTCCGGTGCCGCTCGCCATCACGGTCTTCGGCCGCCCCGCCCTGATGACCACCCGCGCCTGGAAGAACGCCCCCGGTTGGGAGATGCATGACGCCAAGGAGACGGTCAGGATCCGCACCCGCCGCGAAGGCCCAGTCGTGGTGCTGCGCCCGGATGATCCGTTCGACTGGCGCAGCGTGCGCGACCCGCGCTTCACCGCAGCCATGCTGGAAATGGACCTCTGCGCCTCCGCCGATCCGGTGGGGGAATGGCGGTCGCTGCCGGATCCAAGGGCTTCGCATTTCAATCTGGAGCGTGTGTTGGCCTGACCGTGATATCATATTAAAAACAATAATTATTACGAGGAATATATTACATTGCCCATTATTTGGTCATTGATAGCATATCACCATGACCGCCATGCTCATCCGCAACCTCGACGACAGCGTGCGGGCGACGCTGCGCACGCGGGCCAAGCGCCATGGCCGTTCGTTGGAGGCCGAGGTCCGCGAGATCCTGACCCGCGAGGCCCGGGCTGAAATGACCGTCGACTGGGGCAGCGTCGCGACCGTGGCGACCGGGCAGACCGGCCCGGTCACCCGTGACCTCATCAACCAGTCCTACGACGAATCCAACGGCTGATGCTGGTCCTCGACAGCACCGTCTTCATCGCCGCCCTCGACCGTTCACGCACTTCGCACCTGGCGGCGCGCAGCATCATATCCTCCGGCAAGACCCTGGCCGTCACCACCCAGACCATGCGCGAGTCCCTCGCCGTGGCCACCCGGCCGCTCAGCGCGAACGGACTTGGCCTGGCCTTTCCACCCGCCTGGGCCTCCATCACCGCGATGCGGATGGCCTGCTCGCGGCTGCTGCACGAGACCGACAAATGGTGGTCGTCCTATGCCGCCCTGGCGCAGGAACTGCAACCATCCGGTCGTACCCTGTTCGACCTCGGGCAGGTGGCGTTCGTCCACAGCCTGGGTCCGACCGCCACCTTGCTGACCGATGACGATCGCCTGGTGGCCCGCTACGCCTCGGTCATTGCCGCGACCACGATCGCGACGTGGTCCGCTGCATCCTTGAACGAGTCGCCGCCGGCCGCTGGGCACTGAAACCTGGCGGGGCTTGCGCCCTAGCCCAACTTCCGCACTCCGAAAGTACGGATTCAGTCTTTCCAAGGGCTTATGCGTCACGGATGGTACGATTCGGGACTACATTGGGTTCCACGTCCGTCGGATGGGGAGGGTGTCCGGATTGAGGTCGAGGAGGGTGTAGATCTCTCTGTGCACGGGTTCGGGGGAGGACGAGCGACGTATCCTGAGGGTCGTACCGGTGGTGGTGGGCAGGACGATGGTCAGCATCTGATGTGAGCGAAGTTGGTCGCGTATGGTGGCCCAGGACCGGTGGTCGTGCTGCTGGCGGAGGGCGTACTCGATGGCGACGAGGCGGTGGTAGGCGAGGATGCAGAGGAAGATGTGCGCCTCGACGCGGTGTTCGATCTGATGGAAGATGGGACGCTCGCCGAGCGGTGTCTTGAGGTCGCGGAAGGCGTGCTCGACGCGAGTGAGGAGCATGTAGGTGCGCCAGATCTCGTCGTCGGGGAGGTCGACGCGATCGGTCTTCATGAGGTAGGTGCCATCAAGCGCGACCGTGCGATCGCGGCGCTGCTGGTCGAGGACGACGCGGAGCTGGCCCTGCGCATCCATGTCGATGTCGTAATAGCGGGCGACGCGGGTGTGGCGTTGGCGGATGCTGCCGATGCGTTTGTGGATGACCTCCGGCTGGACGAGCTTGCCGGTGGCGATGCGCAGGCGCAGGCGTTCCAGGTCGGCCAGGAGCCGCGCCTCGTGCTTCTCGCGGATGGCGCGATCCTTGTCGACACGTTCGGTGCTGTGCACGCCAAGGTAGGTGCAGCCGTCGCCCTGGATGCGCTTGACGCGGACGGCGGTCTTGCGTTGGGCGGGGTTGGTGGGCGAGGGGTCACGCATGACCGCCGTCCAGCCCGGTTCGCCGGTCAGGTCGTCGTAGACGCCATCGCGCTCACCCTGCCGGCAGGCAACGATGAAGTGGTATCCGCGCGCGCGGATGAGGGCCAGGTTGGCGGCACCGGACATGCCGCGATCAACCACGACGGTGGCACCGGCGCGGCGGCCGATGCGCCGCTCCAGGGCGTTGAGCATGGTCTCGACCGAACTGCTGTCGGCCGTGCTGCCGGCGAACACCTCATGCGCTCGCGGGAACCCTTCGCCGTCGAGCACCAGGCCGATCACCACCTGCTTGCAGTCGGGACGGCCATCGCGGGAGTAGCCGCGCTGCGCCTTGGGATTGGCCTCGGCCAGACCTTCGCAGTACGTCGAGGTCAGATCGTACAGCAGGATGCTGTCGCTGAGGTTGAACAGCGTGCGTTCGCGCTGCGCCAGGGTTCGCTCGATACGCTCACGCTGTTCATGCATACGATCCAGCATCCGGTACAGGCTGTCATCAGCGGTCGCACTCACATCCTCGCCCAACAGATCGCCGACAGCGGTACGGGCGAACCAGGCCGGCATGGCGTGCTCGCTGCTCGGATCGATCAACCGGTTGAGCGCCATCGCCTCAATCAGCACCTGCCCCCGCGTCGACATGCCAGCGTCAGCCAGGATCTCCGGCAGACCCAGCCGGCGCCACAGCGCATGACCAACGAAGACCGGACCCAGTTCCCGGAGTTCCTCGGCAGCGACTCGGCTCGTATCAATTTCGACGGCAGCACCGGAACGCATCTGGGCAGTGGCAGACTGGACCTGACTGATCACCGCAGCATCCAGATCGCCCAGCATCGTCTGCTGACCCGTAGCGGCAGCGTCCAATTGCAGGCTGAGCGTGCGCAGATCAAGGCCCTCGGGCAGATCACCCAGACCGCAGACCGTCCGATGGCGCGGACCCTGCGCGGTCCGCACCGCCTCGACCAGTGCGTAGCTGTGGTAGGTGCGACCCTGTACGCGGCGAGTCCGGTGCTTCACGAACATCCTGCCAACCTACGCACGTCGATTCGTGTGAGCAAGACCACCCGACGATTCGGGACTACATCGCCCTTTTCACCATGCCGGGCTTGTCATCACTCGACTTGAGTGCCGCTGAACCCCGGTTTTGGGGTGTGTGGTGCGGAAGTTGGGCTAGGCGATCGGGAACATGCTGGCGTAGGAGATGGAAAAAGTCAGGGAAGGCAGGGGCTGATATGAGAGGTCCATGCCCACCAAAATTTTTTTGCCCCAATTGTCAAGAGAAATCCCTCGGTTTTCACCCAGGGATTTCAACTTCGTTAACTTTACGCCATTGGGGTGAGGTCCCGGATCGCGTCCTTGATGCGGTCCAGGCTCTTCGGGCGGACCA
>CAZZJC010000011.1:0-122575 GCA_964654285.1 uncultured Candidatus Kuenenia sp. | reverse complement strand
TCCGGCGGCCAGCATGCTGGTTATTATGCCTTTGAAAGTGGATTGGTATCAGGCGATGGCCGCGCCGGCGGGATCCGTCTTCACCCAACGTCCCCACAGCACCACCGACGCGACCATGGGCACCTGCATCAGCACGCAGGGCAGGATGATCTCGGCCTCGCCGGGATGGAACCTGGTGGCGTAGGCGATCGCCAGTCCGTTGTTCATGTAGAGCGCGGCGCAGGCGAAGGCGGTCACCGTCCCGAGCGGCAGCCAGCGGCGCAGGCCGGCGGCAAAAGCGAAGGCGATCCCGGTCGCCAGGCCGACGAGGGCGAGCGGGACGAGCATGCGCACCGGATCCCAGCCCGCCCACGCCTGGCGGTTGCCGAGGCAGCTGAGCAGCACCATCACGACCAGCGACAGGATGGCGAACCGGCTCCACCAGGGCATGCCGCGCGCGACCCAGCCGGGCGCGATCCGGCGCACGGCCTGAGCGGCGACGAACGGCACGGCGAGCAGAAGCAGGATGTAGGCCGTCTGCCCGGCCATCTGGCCCATCCCGGGACCGGACGATCCTGGGTGGATGAGCGCCATCGCGAGCGGGATGATGAGGGGCGCGCACAGGCTGGTGACGATGATCAGGAACAGCGCCTGCACCCGGTCACCGCGATGCAGGTCGGCCAGGGCGACCGACGACAACCCGGCAGGCATCATGCTGACCAGGGCGACGCCCGGCGCCCAGGCCGGCGCGACGATCCAGGTCGCCCCCCACGCCAGGGCGGGGATCGCGATCAGTTTCAGCCCGCCCATCCAGACGGTGCGCTGCAGCAGCCGCTGATCGCGCAGCCCGGTCGAGACCTCGGCCAAGGGGATGCGCAGGCAGGTGAAGAACAGGATCCCGCCCAGGGCGAAGGGCACCGCCGACTTCGCCGCCGCGAATTCACCGCCCGGCAGCCAGAGGCCGAGCGCCAGGGCGACGTAGGCCGGGATCCAGAAATGGCGGCCGAGCAGCGCGGCGATCATGGCGCCAAAGGCCGAGAATCGGTCGCATCAGCGCGGCGCATCCGCAGCACCACGCCCCCATCGACGCCCAGCGGCGCCTGTTCAGGCACGAACCTCCCGCCGTCGGCGATGCGGGCGCAGGCGCCGCCCACCGCCACCGCGAGACCGCCCCCGAGCGCGATGGTCCCCAGGTAGATCTCCAACCGGTCGTACAACCCGGCGGCGAGCCACGCGGCATGCACCTGGGATCCGCCTTCCACGAGCACGTCATTGCAGCCCAGCCGCCCGAGCCACGCCGCGACCGCGTGCGGATCGTGGCTGTCGACCTGGTCGATCAGCAGCGGCCCGAGCCACGGCCGTTCGCGCAGCACCGCCGCAGTGGCGACGACCAGCACCGGGGCCGCTGCCGGCGCCAGGATCTTCGCCGACGCGGCGAGGCGCGGGTTCCGCCCGAGCACCACCCGGCGCGGACCCGCGCCGTCGAGGTGGGCGCGCGCCCCGACCGCCAGCAATTGGGGATCGTCGGCGAACGCCGTCCCGGCGCCGACCACGATGGCGTCGAACGCGCGCCGCCGCCGCCGCGCCATCGCCAGGGCCGCCGGGGTCGAGATCCACCTGCTGTCGCCGCTGGCCGCCGCGAGGCAGCCGTCGAGCGTCATCGCCCACTTCCCGGTGATGCGCGGGCGGCCGTGGCGGATCCGGGTCAGGAAACCGCCGTGGATCTGCGCCGCGACCTCCGCACCGCAGCCGACCTCGTAGCGGACGCCGGGCAGATGCACACCGGCGTCCTCCTGGTGCGGATCCGCGATCGCCGCGACCACGCGGGCGACGCCGGCCGCGACCAGCGCCTCCGCACACGGCGGTTGCCGGCCGTGCCGCGTGCAGGGCGCCAGGGTCACGTAAGCGGTCGCCCCGCGCGGATCCGCGCCACGACGCCGCGCGTCCCGGATCGCCGCGATCTCGGCATGCTCCGCCCCGCAGCGGGCATGGCGGCCGGCGCCGATCAGGCGTCCATCGCGGACGAGCACGCATCCCACCGACGGATTCGGCGCGGTCGCGCCGAGGCCGAGCGAGGCCAGGCGCAGGGCGCGGCGCATCCACGCGGCATCGTCACCGGGCCGATCGGCTGCCACCATGGGGAGCGGCTACGGGTGCGGCGAGCCGCCGCCGGGACGCAGCAGGCTGGTCGGCGGACGCGGCTGATCGTCGCCCTTCCAGACATCGCTGAGCACGCCGGTCTCGCCGGTGCGGCGGGGTTCCTGGCCGCGCATCTCGTCGGGGCGGAAGTCGCGCGCGGTGCGGTCGAGCACGCCGTTGACCAGGCGCGCGGTCTTGGAGTCGCTGCCGAAGCGCTTGGCCAGCTCGATCGCCTCGTTGATCGCCACCTTGGGCGGGGTGCCGGCGCCGTAGAGCAGTTCGCAGGTGCCCAGGCGCAGGATGGCGCGGTCGGTGCAGGCGAGGCGATGGATGGTCCAGTTCTCGAGCCGCTGGTCGATCGCGGCGTCGATCGGCTGGCGGTGGTCGCGCAGGCTGGCGAAGAGCTCGCTGGCGAAGGCCACCGCCGCGAGCGGCAGGCCGTCGAGGACCTCCTGCGGCAGCAGGTTGCCGTCATCGATGTAGCGGTTCTGCTCCCAGGCGTAGGTCAATTGCAGGGCGAGCGTGCGGCCGAGGGTGCGGACCTGGCGGTCGCCCCGGTTCGCGCCGGAACCGCTGCGCCCGCTCGGGCTCTGGCCGATCCCGGACCCGCTGGCCCCGGACCCGGTAGACGGCCGCGGAGCATCAACCATGAATGCCGCCGATGGCCCTCAATACGTTGACCTGTTCGAGCGCGGCGAGCGCCGCGTCGGCGCCCTTGTTGCCGGCCTTCAGTCCCGAACGGGCATGCGCCTGGTCGGTGGTGTCGCAGGTCAGCACGCCGTTGATCACCGGGAAGGTCAGGCCGATCACGCCCAGGCCCTTGGCCGATTCGCCGGCGACGTAGTCGAAATGCGGCGTCTCGCCGCGGATGACGCAGCCGAGCGCGATCACCGCATCGAAGCGCCTGGTGTCGGCCAGGCGGCGCACGACCAGGGGCAGCTCCCAGGCGCCGGGGCAGCGCACCACCGTGATGTCGGCGTCAGCGACGCCATGCCGGGCGAGGGTGTCGAGGGCGCCCTCGATGAGCCGTTCGACGATCGCCGAGTTGAAGCGGGCGGCCGCGATGGCGAACGTGCGGCCATTGCCGGCGAAATCGCCGCCGATCTGAGTGGACATGGGTGCCTCCAGGAAGGGGGCAGCATAGAGGCAGCGACGTCGGGAAAAGGGCGCGCTCGCGGCGACGGAGCGCGCATCGGCCAGGGCCCGGACCGGTGACCCGGGGCAGTGCCGGGTTCCGCCGCCTGGTTCCCGGCGATCGCAAGGCGTGCTCTTGCCGACCCCATCTCGGTTGCTATCTTCCCCACCCCGCCGGGATGCACCGGCCAGCGCAGAGGAGTCCTTTATGGCACACAAGATGGGAACCGGCTCGACCCAGAACGGTCGCGACTCGCGCGCCCAGCGCCGTGGCATCAAGAAATACGGCGGCGAACACGTCCGCTCCGGCAACATCCTGGTACGCCAGGTCGGCGGCCGGTTCAAACCGGGTCGCGGCGCCGCGGTGGGCAAGGACTACACCATCTTCGCCGTGGTCGACGGCCAGGTGTCGTACCGCAACCGCTTCGTCGACGTGGTGCCGGTCACGCCCGTTCCCGGCTGATCCCGGACGCCGCGCCTCGGCGCGGCTCCGTCATCTCCGCCTTGCCGATCGCCGGACGCCTGGTTTCGCCAGGCGTCCGTTCTTCGTTCTGTGGCGCGGACGGCTTGCCTTGACCGGTCTCGCGGGCGACGATCGGGCATGGACACCGTCGCCGACCTGCTCTCCTTCCTCGACGCCTCGCCCAGCCCGTCGCACGCGGCGCGGGAAATCGCCAGACGGCTGGCGGCGGCCGGATTCCAGACGCTCGATCCCGCCGCCACCTGGGATCTGGCGCCCGGCCGCTACGTCCTGCGGCGGGGGGCGACGGTCATCGCGCTGGTCCTCTCCTCCCGCCGGATCCGGCGTTTCACCCTGGTCGGGGCGCACACCGACAGCCCGCATCTGCGGCTGAAACCGCGTGCCGCCTACACCTGCGAGCATTGCCTGCAGTTGGGGGTCGAAGTCTACGGCAGCGCCCTCGCCCACACCTGGCTCGACCGCGATCTCGGCCTCGCCGGCGAGGTCTGGACGCGCGATGGCCTCTGCCTGCCGGTCCGGCTGGCACGACCGCTGGCGCGCGTCGCCAGCCTCGCCATCCACCTCGACCGCCGGCTCAATGACGATGGTCTCAAGCTGAATCCCCAGCTGCACCTCGCACCGCTCTGGGGTCTCGCCACCGGCACCGACGCAGGCGAGGAGTTCGCCGCCCTCATCGCCGGTGCCGCCGGGATCGCGCCCGCCGACCTCGCCGCCACCGACCTGTCGCTCTACGATCTCACCCCGGCGACGCGGGGCGGGGCGAAGGACGAGCTCGTCTTCTCGGGCCGGCTCGACAATCTCGCCTCGTGCCACGCCGGGCTGACCGCGATCGTGGGCGCCAACGCCGCAGAATCCGCGGATTCCGCACAGGTTCTTGCCTGTTTCGACCATGAAGAGATCGGTTCGGAAAGCGCCGAGGGCGCGGACGGCAGCCTGCTCGGACAGGTGCTCGAACGCGTGGCCCTGGGCTGCGGGCTCGATCGCGCGGCGTACCTCGCGGCGCTCGCCGGCAGCCGCATGCTGTCGGCCGACATGGCGCACGCCGTCCACCCCAACTGGCCCGACCGCCACGAACCGCGCCACCGCCCGCGTCTGGGCGGCGGCATCGTGCTCAAGAGCAACCACAACCGCCGCTACGCCACTGACGGCGCCGGCGCCGCGCACGCCCACGCCTGCGCCCGTCGCGCCGGCATCGCCCTGCAGGATTTCGTCGCCCGCACCGATCTGGGCTGCGGCTCGACCATCGGCCCGGCGGTGGCCGCGAACCTGGGCATCTCCTGCGTCGATGTCGGCGCACCGATGCTGTCGATGCACAGCGCCCGCGAATGCGCCGCCGCCGCCGACCAGGCCGATTACGCCGCGCTGATGCGCGAGCACCTGCGGTCCTGAAGCCTGGTTCCGCAGTCCCTTGGATTTTCATGTGATTTTAACCTGATCTTGACCTTCTCTTAATACCGGCTGGGATGCCCGGCCATGTCACCCAACGTCCTGATCCGCTGGCTTCTGCCGCGCGAAGACCACTTTTTCGACTACCTGGAAGAGATCGCCGCCCATGCCCGCGCCGCCGCCCTGGCGATGGCGACGCTGAAAGAGGGCGCCTCGCCGCTGACCGTGCGCGACCGGGTGCAGGAGATCGAACACCAGGGCGACAAGGCGGTGCACGGCATGCTCGATGCGCTGGCCAAGAGTTTCGCCACGCCCATCGACCGTGAAGACCTGCAAAAGCTCTCGAAACGGCTCGACAGCATCATCGACCACACCAACGCCGCCGCACGCGCCTGCGTGCTCTTCGGGGTCGAGAAGCCGACCAGGCCGATGTGCCTGCTCGCCGACAAGCTGGTCGAATGCACCGGCGCCCTGCTCGCGGCCCTGACCCAGCTGCGCGGACGCAACTGGACCCAGGTGATCGCCGACGCGCGTCGCGTCGCCATGCTGGAAAAGGACGGCGATCAGATCTACCGCGACGCCATGCATACGCTCTTCCACGATCCCGCCATCGACGCCAAGACCATCCTGCGCGAAAAGGAGGTTCTGGAGGACCTGGAGGACGCCATCGACTCCTGCGATTCGGTCTCCGACATCCTGACCAACCTCGCGGTCAAGAACGCCTGAGCCGGGCGGAACCGACCGATGACCCTGCTCCTGTTCGTCGTCCTCGCCGCCCTGGCGTTCGACTTCATCAACGGATTCCATGACGCCGCCAACGCCATCGCCACCTCGGTCGCCACCGGGGTGATGTCGATCCGCACGGCGGTGATCGTGTCGGCGGTCTTCAATCTGATCGGCGCCATGGTCGCGATCGGGGTGGCCCAGTTCATCACGGGTGGACTGATCACCGATCCGGCCTCATGCACCCCCACCGTGGTGATGGCGGCGTTGCTTGGCGCGAGCGCTTGGAACCTCATCACCTGGTGGTACGGCCTGCCTTCCAGTTCATCGCACGCGCTCATCGGCGGTCTGGCCGGCGCGGTGGTCGTCCACGCTGGTCTCGACTCCTTCCGCTGGGGCGCGTTGACCACCAAGGTCCTCCTGCCGCTGGTCATCAGCCCGCTGGCCGGATTCCTGATCGCTTTCATCCTCATGGTGGGCTGCCTGTGGGTCGTCCGGCATTTCCGCCCGGCCACGGTCAATGGCGGAGCCCGGCTGATGCAGCTCGTCTCGGCCTGCACCCTGTCCTTCGCGCACGGTTCCAATGACGCCCAGAAGGCGATGGGCATCATCACCCTCGCCCTGGTCGCGTGGCTGGGCAGCGTGAAGGTCGAACCCCCGGCCGTGTCGCCGATTGCGGCGACGGTGAACGTCACCCCGGCCATGGCCGAGGAACGCCAGCGCGCCATCGTGGCGGAAAACGCCCGCTTCAAGGCGGATCTGGAGCGCGTGCATGCCCCCGCCTTCGTCTGCGAACACCCCGAGAGCATCTTCCCCTCCGCCACCGCCAACCCGAAGACCAAGCGGACGGACTACTCCATCCCGTTCTGGGTCATCCTCGCCTGCGCCCTGTCGATGGCGGGTGGCACCCTGGCCGGCGGCAAGCGCATCATCAAGACCATGGGCGGGAAGATGATCAAGCTGTCCCCCCTCCAGGGCTTCGCCGGCCAGACCTCGGGCACGGCGGTGATCCTCGCCTTCACCTGGCTCAAGATGCCGATCTCGACCACCCACGCGATCACCTCCAGCATCATGGGCGCCGGCGCGACGCGCGGCTTCGCCGCCGTGCGCTGGACCACGGTGATCAACATCGTCATCGCCTGGGTGCTCACCCTGCCCGCCAGCGCGCTGCTGGCGGCGGGATTCTACCTGCTGCTCATGCTCTGCGGCGTCGGCTGACGCCGCCGCCAGCCGTCATGCGCTGATGGTCTCCATCCCGGCGCAGGTGCAGACCAGGTTGCGGTCGCCCCAGGGGTTGTCGACGCGGCCGACGGCGGGCCAGAACTTGTGGGTGCGCAGGCCGGGCACGGGATAGGCGGCGATCTCGCGGGAATAGCGATGGGTCCAGGCGTCGGCGCTGACCTCGACCGCGGTGTGCGGCGCCATCTTGAGCGGGTTGTCGCTGCGGTCCCACTCGCCGCGTTCGACCTTGGCGATCTCGGCGCGGATGGCGATGAGGGCGTCGCAGAAGCGGTCGAGTTCCTCGCGGTCCTCGGATTCGGTCGGCTCGATCATCAGGGTGCCGGGCACGGGAAAGCTCAGCGTCGGCGCGTGGAAACCGTAATCCATCAGGCGTTTGGCGACGTCTTCGGCCTCGACCCCGGCCGCCTTGAAGCCGCGCAGGTCGATGATGCATTCGTGCGCGACCAGGCCGTTGGCGCCGGTGTAAAGCACCGGGTAGTGCGCCCGCAACCGGCCGACGATGTAGTTGGCGTTGAGGATCGCCACCCCGGTCGCACGTTTGAGTCCCGCGAGGCCCATCATCGCGATGTACATCCACGGGATGGGCAGGATGCCGGCGGAGCCGAACGGCGCAGCGGATACGGCATGACCTCCAGTGCCCGGATCGCCCGGCAGGTGCGGGATGAGGTGCTTGGCGACGCAGATCGGGCCGACGCCCGGCCCGCCACCGCCGTGCGGGATGCAGAACGTCTTGTGCAGATTCAGATGGCAGACGTCGGCCCCGATCGCGCCCGGGCTGGTCAGGCCGACCTGCGCGTTCATGTTCGCGCCGTCCATGTAGACCTGCCCGCCGGCGGCGTGGACGATGCGGCAGGCTTCGGCGATGCCGGGTTCGAAGACGCCGTGGGTCGACGGATACGTGACCATCAGGCAGCACAGCGCAGCGCGGTGGACCTCGGCCTTGGCCGCGAGATCGGCAAGGTCGACGTTGCCCTGCGCGTCACAGGCCACCGCGACCACGCTGAGTCCGGCCAGCGACGCGGTGGCGGGATTGGTGCCGTGGGCGCTGGTCGGGATCAGCACGACGGTGCGCCCGGTTTCGCCCTTGGCGGCGAAATAGCCGCGTATCGCCAGCAATCCCGCGTATTCGCCCTGGGCGCCCGAGTTCGGCTGCAGGCTCACGCCGGGCAGGCCGGTGAGCGCGCCGAGCCAAGCCGACAGGTCGGCGAACAGCGCGTGGTAGCCGGCGGCCTGATCAGCGGGCGCGAACGGATGCAGGCTGCTGAAACCGGGCCAGGTGATCGGCAGCAGTTCGGCGGCGGCGTTGAGCTTCATCGTGCACGACCCGAGCGGGATCATGCTGGTGGTCAGGGACAGGTCGCGCGATTCCAGCCGCTTGAGGTGGCGCATCATCGCGGTCTCGCTGCGGTAGCGATGGAAGGCCGGCTGGGCGAGGAACGCGCCGGTGCGCTTGAGCGCCGCCGGCACTTCCGCCACCGGGGCGACGGCGCTCAGCGGCCGACCGGCGATGGCATGCGCAAGCGCATCGACCTCGGCGTCGGTGGTGGTCTCGTCGAGCGCGATCGCCACCGCCTCGGCCGACAACCGGCGCAGGTTGAAGCCGGCGGCCAGCGCCCGCGCCAGCACCGCGTCGGCCGCGACGCCGTCGACACGCACGGTGTCGAAACGCGCCCCACCGCCGACCTCCAGTCCTGCGCCAGCAAGCAGTCCCGCAAGGCGGGTCGCGCGCGCGGCGACCGCTCCCGCGATCGCGGTGAGGCCCTCCGGCCCGTGCCACATGGCGTAGAGCGCCGCCATGTTGGCGAGCAACGCCTGCGCGGTGCAGATGTTCGACGTGGCTTTCTCGCGCCGGATGTGCTGTTCGCGGGTCTGCAGGCTCAGGCGCAGGGCGGGGTTTCCGTGGCGGTCCTTCGACACCCCGACCAGTCGGCCGGGCATCTGCCGCTTCAGCGCCTCGCGGGTGGCGAGGAACCCGGCGCTCGGGCCGCCGAAGCCCATCGGGACGCCGAAGCGTTGCAGCGATCCCACCGCCACATCGGCGCCAAGCACGCCGGCCGGCGCGAGCAGGCACGCGGCAAGCGGATCGACGGCCAGTACCGCCTTGGCGCCGGCGGCATGCGCCGCATGGATCAGCGGACGCGGGTCGCGCACCCGGCCGTCGGTTCCCGGGTACTGGATCAGCAGCGCGAAGGCGTCGGCGGGCACGGTGGTCGCGCCGGCTTCGATGACGGCGACCGTCCAGCCCTGCGCCTCGGCACGGGTTCGCACGACGGCGAGGTTCTGCGGGTGGATGTCGGCGGTGACCGCGATCGTCGCACGTCCGTCCTGCTGGCACATCGCGATGCCCTCGGCGCAGGCGGTGGCTTCATCGAGCAGCGACGCGTTGGCGATGTCGAGACCGGTGAGTTCGCACACCAGGGTCTGGAAGACCAGCAGGCATTCGAGGCGACCCTGGCTGATCTCGGCCTGGTACGGCGTGTACTGCGTGTACCAGCCCGGATTCTCCAGCACGTTGCGCTGGATCACCGCCGGCACCCGGCAGTCGGACCAGCCCTGCCCGATGCACGAGCGCAGGACGCGGTTGCGGGCCGCATAGGCGCCGAGCTTCGCCAGCGCCTCGGCTTCATTCAGCGGCGCGGGCAGCGGTCCGGTCGGTTCGGCGCGGATGCCCGCCGGCACCACCGCGTCGACCAGCGCGTCGAGCGAACGGAAGCCAAGCGTCCCTGCCATGGCGGTGACGGCGTCGGCATCCGGGCCGAGGTGGCGATCGGCGAAGGTCGCCAGGCGCGGGATGGCGGTCGCGGCCGGCGCAGCGGCGACCGCAGGAGATGATGCTTGGGACATGGGAACGCTCCGGCCCGATGGGGATGCCGACGCCGACCCGGGTCGTGGTCGGCGTGGATTCCCCCGGTCGGGTGGCCTGAGAGCGTGACTCCGTCGGCGGCCCAGATGGGCTCTTTCCCGGGTGCCGTTAGGCAGCGGTCCTTCGGCCTGAGAGCGTTACTCCTTCGGCGCCCCGGGCCCGGCGTGCGCCGGCTGGGGCCTCTCCCGCTGCCGTCATCCGGCGGGCGGGATCATGGGCGGCGCAGCGCCGGTCAAGGCCGGGGATGGAGGAGGCTGAGGTCGCGACCTGTCCATCCCGGCATCAGTTGCGCACCAGCACCGCGCAATAGCCGCCGCCGCTCCAGGCGTCGGGCCAGCGCAGGCGTTCGCCACGCAGGCGCCAGCCGGGCAGGGAATGCGCGACGCCCTGGTTCTCCGCCGGGGACAGGCTGCACGTCGCGTAGACGAGGCGCCCTTCCGGTCGGGCGAGTCCGGCAGCGGCGGCCAGCAGGCCGCGCTGGATGATCGCGAGACTGGCGAGGTGGCGCTCGTCGTAGCGTTGCTTGGCCTCGGGGCGGCGCGCGAACACGCCGCTGTTCGAACACGGCGCGTCGACCAGGACCACGTCGAAAGCCTGGGCGGGCAGGGCGGGATGCAGGCCGTCCTGGGCCAGGCGCATGGGCAGATCGCTGGCAAGGGAATCGAGGTCGCGCAGGCGTTCGCGGCTGGAATCGGCTGCGACGACACGGCAGCCGAGGTCGGCCAGGGCGAGGGATTTGCCGCCCGGGGCGGCGCAGAGATCGCAGACCAGGGCGCCGGGTCCGGCCAGGCCGACGCTGGCGGCGAGATCGGCGACCTCTCCCTGGCTGCGGTCCTGCACCGTGCACACGCCCTCCGCGACCCAGGCCAGGGCCTCGGCGGGATCCTCCCACCAGGTCCAGGGGCCGTCGCGGCGCAGGATGGAGTGGCCGATCGGATCCGGTCGACGCGGCCGGGTGCGGGTGCACAGCGGCGCCCGTCGGTTGAGATCGCTCAAACGGCGCGCGGGATCGGCGTCAAGCAGCGGCGCGAGATCGCGCACCAGCAGCGCCGGCAGGCTGTGGGCCAGGCCGGAATCCCCTGGCCGGACTTCCGGGCGCAGGCGACCGACCGGCCCGTCGGCGTCACGCTCGTCGATCCGCAGTTCGGACAATCGGCGCAGCACCGCATTCGCCACCGACACCAGTTTCGGCCCGCCGGCGTCACGCAGTCCGGCGACGGTCTCGGACACCGCCGCATGGGGTGGGACGCGGTCGAGGGCGAACAACTGATGGCAGCCGACCCTGAGCGCCATGGTCAGCAGCGGCGGCTGGGGACGCGGTTGCAGGAAGCGGGCCGCGAGGTGGTCGTAGAGCCGGTAATGCAGGTTGGCCCCGGCGACCAGTTCGCGCACCAGGGCATCGTCGCGGGCGTCGGCTCCGGCTGCGCCAGTGGGCGGCCGCGTGCGCTCGCCCGCTGCAGTCCCAACCAGGATGGCGATCGCCTGGGCGCGGGCGGAGATCAATGGTTCATCAACTTGATGCGCTCGTCGTTGATGTTGCGCATCAGCATGTTGACGTCGGAAGCGTTGAGCTGGCTGAGCTGCGTATTCACGTTTTCCTCAGTCCATTTCTGTTCCGTTCTCATGCGCTTTTCGAATTTGTTGATCGCTTCCTGGAAGGCCAGCAGCGACGCCCGCGCCTTGTTGAGCTCGTCAAGGCTCTTGGGATCACGGTTCAGGGCCGCGTTCGCATCGTCACGCGCCTTGACCAGCTGGGCATTCAATTCGGAGAGATAATTGATTTCCCGGGGTTGTTCCTGCTGCCTGGGTTTGCGGTCCTGCATCAAACTGATGACCAGGAAGATCGCCAACAGCGCCGCGATCCCCACCACGCTGAAGGCCAGCATCTTGCGGTCTTTGTTCGAGAGTTTCCGCCCGGATTGCGGTCCCGTCTTGCCGCGGCCGGAGGCCCTGCCCGGGGTCGGGGTGCGGTTGCTGCTGCTGCTCGGCGTTGGCGTGCGGTGTCCGGATTTGGTGGAGGTCGAAGCCCGCGACGCCGTGGACGAACGCGACGCGGTCGAGGCACGCGACGCCGTGGACGAGCGCGACGCCGTGGCCGCACGGTTCGCCGGCGATGACGGCGGCGGGACGCGATCCGCCCGCACGGTGGCCCTGGTCGGGGGTTTGCCCTTCGCGTCGCTGGCGTCGGCCGCTGCCGCGTCCGCGGCCTGCACCGCTTCCAATCCGGCATCGGTCTCGTGCTTGCCCGGGGTGGTGGCGTCCGCCGCGGCATCGGTCAGCTCGGCGGTCGCGGCCTTGGACTTCACCTCGCGATGGGTGTCGGTCTTGGCGTCCGGGGCGTCGGCCTCATCGATGAGATCGTCAGCTGAAGAGGCGTCGCGGGCGGCCGCCGCACGCTCAGAGGTGGCGATCGGCTGCGACATGGCGCTGAAGCCGCTGACCGCCGCTGACAAGTCCTGCGACCGGGCCGGCAACCGGGCGGTATTTTCGTTCGCCTTCTCGTGTTCGCGCGCAGCGGAAGCGGGAGGCGGCGTGGCAGCGGCAGGCGGGGCCGCCGCAGCAAATGGAGCGGCTGAGGGAAGCGGATCGACGGCGGGAAGCGGCGTCTTGACCGCAACCGGCTGCACGGACGCGCTCGACGCGGGCGCCGGGGCGGCCGGCGACAGCACGCCGGGCGTACCCTTGCCCTTGTTGACGCAATCCGGGCAGAAGACCTCGGTCTTGCGCCGCACCCCATGGCCGCTGCGCAGATCGGTCTCGGTCACCCGGATGCCGCAACCATCGCAGAAGAAGATGTTCATCCGCGGGACTCCCCTGGCGCGCGTGAACGTAGGCCGGCATTGCGCTCCGCCAGTGGCATGATGCCGCCAGACGGCCGGACGACGCGCTGTGCGTGAAGCACCAGCATCTCCATCGCCAGGGTATGATCGGTGCCGCCGGTACGCAGTTGCGCCTGGGCGTGCAGGGCGGCGCGGTAGACCCGCAGCAGGTTGGCGCGGCCGGTCGCATCCGCGCGGCGCCGGGCGTAGTACAGGTTCGGCCGGCCCTTCGCGCCGGACCAGGCGGCGGCCTCGCCGTCATCCCGGGTCTCGGTGCAGGCCAGGAGCTTGCGCAGTTCGCCGATCACGGCGGCGATCGCGGCACCCGGTTCCATGCCGCCGGAGGCGTGCATGAGTTCGATCGCCTTGCGCGCGTTGCCCTCGACCAGCGCCCCGGTGAAGTCCCACACCGGCCGCGCCGCCAGGCCGGGTGCGATCGCCGCCACATCCGCTGCGGTCAGCGGCTGATCGCCGGCATGGGCGAGGGCGACATCGAGCACCGCCAGGAGCGCATCGACGTCGGTGCCGACGCGGTCGAGCAGGGTCTGGGCGACCTCGGCCGGGCGCTCGACCGGATGCGGCTGCGCGCCGAGGCGCGCGATGAGCCACGCCTGCGCCTCGCGGTCGCCCGGCACCTCGGCCCGATGCAGGGCGCCGGCCTTGTCGAGCGCCTTGGACAGCGCCTTCGCCCGGTCTTCGCCGCCTTCCAGGGCCCCGGCGATCAGCATGACCGCGCCATTGCCCATGGGCAGGCCGATGAGCGGCAGCAGGCGATCGCGCTGCTTCTTCACCCATTTCTCATCGCAGCGGATCAGCCACAGGCTGGGCGGATCAAACAGCGACGGCGTATCCAGATCGACGACGATGCGGTCGACATCGGCGGGATCCATCACCCGCTTGATCGGCCCGTTCCAGCCGGCGATCTCCCGCGCCAGGAGCTCATCGCGCAGCCGGGTGCTCGGGCTGACCACGGCATGGATGCGGCTGGAGGTGAAGTCGGCCACGGCCGTGACCTTAGGTCGACGGGATCGCGGACAAGTGCCCCCATTGCGGCGAGGTCGCAGGAGCGACGATGCAGGCTCTGCCGCCATGCCGACCGATGCGAATCCAACCCATCCGGATCCCGCCCGCGCGACGGCGGAGGCGGCGCACCTCTATCTGCATGTGCCGTACTGCGCCGCCAAGTGCCCCTACTGCGATTTCAACTCGGTCGCCGGGCGCGAGGACGAGCACGCCGCCTATGTCGCCGCGCTGCTGACCGAGATCCGCCGCCTGCCGGCCGGCCCATACCGCACCGTCTTCATCGGCGGCGGCACCCCGACCATGCTCGGCCCGGCGCTGCTGGCGCGGCTGCTTGCCGGATTGCGCCAGCACATCCGCCTGGCCGACGACGCGGAATTCACCTGCGAGGCGAATCCGGGCAGCGCCGATGCCGCCGCCTTCGCCGTGCTGGCCGACCACGGCGTCAATCGGATCAGCCTGGGCGTGCAATCGACGCACGACCACCACCTGCGCTTCCTCGGCCGCGTCCATGACGCGGCCCAGGCCGAGGCCGCGATCGCGCTCGCGCGCCGACGCTTCGCCCGGGTCAGTGCCGATCTCATCTTCGGTCTGCCGGGGCAGACGCCGGAGGAGATCGACGCCGACCTGGAGCTCTACCGCCGCCACGACCTCGCCCATGCCTCGCTCTACCACCTGGCGATCGAACCCGGCACCGAGTTCCACGCCCGGCGCGCGCGCGGCGAACTCGCCGAGATCCATCCCGGGCAGAGCCACGCCCTGTTCGCGCGGGTCGCCGACGGCCTCGGCGCGCTCGGGCTGGTCGCCTACGAGACCAGCAATTTCTCAAGGCCGGGCGAGGAATCGCGGCACAACCTGGCCTACTGGCACCAGCACGACTACGCCGCCGCCGGCGCCGGCGCGGTGAGCACCCTCGCCGGGATCCGCCTGACGCGCGAGAAGCATTCCGGCCGCTACATCGACGCCATCACCGCCGGTGGCGACGCCGCCTGGAAGCGCGAGTCGCTGACCCCGGACGACCGCCTGGCCGAGGCCTGGATGCTCGGCCTGCGCCTGGCCGCCGGCGTGCCGCGCGAGCGCCTGGCCGCCCTGGGCGACGCCGAATCGCGCTGGCTGCCGCGCGCCTATCTGCTCGCCCGCGAGGGGCTGCTGGAACTCGGCGCGACGCACGTCCGCCTCACCGCCCAGGGCCGCCCGGTGCAGGACGAGATCACCGTGCATCTGATGCCGGATTGACGGAGCAGACCGTGGCGTGAATCTTGACCGTAAAAATCCTACAAAAAATCGCAAGTGTGCCCCAGATGCAAGGCGGGGGGAAGGAGTGTGGCAGCGCCACATGACTGACGACTGACGCAGCAGCTGGTGTGCAATTGCGATTTTTAGATTCAGCGCAGCTTCGCCCGGCTGCCGCCAAGAGCGTAGAGCAGGCCCTCGATCGCCTTGCCATTGGCGGCGAGGCGGTCGGCGCTGGCGCATCCCGCCGTGACGACCCACACCCGCTCCGCATCGATGCGGACATGCAGGCGCTGGTGCTGCGTCTCCTGGCCGATGAGGAAGGAATAGGCGCAGGTCAACCAGACATCGCCGCCGATCGCGAGACTGCCGCGTCCCCCCGATTTGTACCCGGCGGCGAAACGCGAGAGATCCGTCTCGCAGCGGGTGAGGAACGCCTCGGCGTCCTCGCCAACGCGCACCGGGGTCTGCACCACCGCGATCGCCCCCTGGAGCACGGCCGGCTCGCTGCTCGGCCCGCGCAGGACCAGCGCGGTTCCCGGCACATCGGGATCGACGCGCCAGAGCGCGGGCACCGGCACCACGTAGGGCGTGCCCGCCACCGCCACGGTGCGCGGGGCCTCGCCGGCCGCCAGGTCGTGACCGGTCGCCGGGATCAGGACGAGGATGGCGAGAATCGTCGGAAACCAGGGCGAGCGCATCAGCACGGCGGCACCGTAGCGCCGCTCCCCGTTCCGGGGAACCCCCCGCCGGTGGCGCGGGCCACGGCCCGGACGCGGGCGGAATGGGCGCGGATTCCCGTGATTCTCCTTGCGGATCCCGGTCATTCCCGCAGGATCCCCGCCTTATTCACCATATTTTGCGGACTTTGCCGTCCGCATGGAGCCCGCCCCATGTCCACGCTCGCCGAACTGATGTCCGCCGCGATGGCCGAAGCCGGCCTGAGCCAGGCCAAGACCGCCGAGGCCATCGGGGTCAGCACGATCTCGCTGAGCAACCTGCTCTCGAAGGGTTCGCTGCCCAACAAGCGGACGCTGGCGAAGTACGCCGCATTCCTCAAGCAAACCCCGGAACAGCTCACCGATCTCATCATCGGCGCCCGCGGCACGATGGCGCAGAAGCCGCAGGGCAAGGCCGCCGGGAAGGCGACCAAGCAAGGCAAGACCGTGAAGAAGGCAGCGAAGCCGGCCAAGGCGAAAGCCAAGGCTGCTGGCGCTGGTCGCGGCAAGGTCCGCAAGGCCAAGACCTCTTCCGTCGCCCAGGCCTACGCGGTCATCACCGGCGCGCTCGACGAGGCCCTGACCGTCATCAATGACGACGTGGCGATCGCGGTGCACCTCGGCGGCCGGGCGACCCGCACCCAGGTCGCGGAACTCGTCGGTCTCTGATTCCCGACCTCGGCCGTTCACCAGCAGGCGATCCGTCATGATCGAAGCGCAACGCCGGCTGCTGGCGGATTCCGTGCGCAACCAGGCCTTCGCCGCCGCCATCGCGGCGGTGGTACGGCCGGGCATGCGCGTCGCGGATCTCGGCGCCGGCACCGGTTTCCTGTCGCTCCTCGCCGCCCAGCACGGGGCCAGCGTCACCGCCTACGAACAGCATCCCGGTCTGGTCGGGCTGGCGCGGGACATCCTCCGCGCCAACCGCGCCGCCAAGGCGAAGCCGGCGATCCGCCTCGTCACGTCCTTCAGCTACGCCGTGGCGGATCCTGAACCCGCCGACGTGGTGATCGCGGAAGTCTTGGGAAACTACTGCCTGGAAGAGCACCTCATCGAGACCATGGGGGATGGCCGCCGTTTCCTGCGCAAGGGCGGGGTGATGCTGCCGTCGGCGGTGCGCCTGTTCGTGTGCCCGGTCGTCGCCGCCGCCACCCAGCGATCGGTCGACACCTGGCAGGTCGGCTTCGGACTCGACTACGCGGCCGCACGCCGGGTCGGCCTCAGCAACCTCTTCGTCCGCACCGTGCCGGCCGGCGATCTGCTGCAGGCCGGCGCCGCGGCCCGGATCCACGATTCCGCCGTGTTTCCCGGCGATGGATCCAGCCGCCGCACGGGTTCGGTGGAATTCACCCTGTCATCCGCCGCCACCATCCACGGCCTCGCCTGCTGGTGGGAGGCCGACCTCGCCCCCGGCATCACCCTGTCGACCAGCCCGCTCGCCCCGCCCACGCATTGGGAGCAGATCTACCTGCCGCTGCTCAAGCCCGTGGCAGCCAAACGCGGCGACACCTTCGCCGTCACCATCGCCAGCGACACGCGGTTGGAATCCGGCTGCGTGCTGGCCTGGGACATCGGCCACCGACGCGGTGGCAAGGTGCTGGACCGGCAGAAGATGGATAACCTGGCCGGGTTTCTGGGGTGATATCCATGCTGGGCGAAGATCCGCTTCATGGCGGTATCAAGGGATTCGCCTGGATTTCCCAATAGGAGCTGCTGGTTCCTATGGATAGATCGAGGAAGATGTTATTCACCTTCTTCTGGTACCAGCGCGGGTTGCCGTTCCCGTTGGAAAGGCGAAGACCCCAGTCAAAATGATGATAGCAACGAATGATGGGGACTTCGCTGGTGGCGAAAGGCGCGCCGAAATCTTCTGGAACCAAGGATGCGCCCGGAGTCCGGGATAGATTTCCCAAGGCCTGCTGATTCCGCTTCCCATCTGCCCAATTCCGCCGTTCGTCGCTGAGGGCATTGCGATCAGTGACGGACAGGTTGCGATAGAAGTAATCGCTATCACCCGTGTTGAACTTCCGTTCCGTTCCGCCACCAGGAAGTGCGATCTCCCTGGTTTCCGAACTGAATTCATACATGTAACTCATTCCGGATTCATACAGACGATCATAACGGTCCCAGGATCGGCTGCGACCCATCCAGAGACTATCCGGCCCGACTCCTTTGAATTTATCAAAAGGGCAGAGAAAGGACTTCTTCCCATAACCCGCAGCGGTGAGATCCATCAGTCGCAAAGGCGATTTTTCGTCATTCTGCGCTGCATAGATCCCAATCCCCATCGCCAACTGCCTGAGATTGTTGGAGCACTTGATCCCATTCGCCATATCGATCACGAGTTTGCTCGCCGGAAATGCCAGCGCGGCGAGGATCCCGATGATCGTGATGACGATCAGCATCTCGATCAGGGTGAAACCGGCGCTGCGGCGGGCCCGACGACCGCCGGGACGGGTAACCACCATGCAACCGCAGACAGGCTTGATCATGCGTTGGGAACCTGGGGGCAGCAGTGGGCGGTGAGCTTCCACCCGGAACCAGCGCATTCCAGCACCGCCCCGCCGCCGCAGGGAAGGGCGATCGGATCGGTGTCATGCCCGAACGGCAGTCCGGCCAGGGCCGGGACGCGCAAACGGTCGGCCCAGGCGCGGCAGATGTCGCGCACACTCGGACCAGCGTCCTCCGCTGGCTTTTCCCAGGGGAAGCAGCCGAATACCAGGCCGGTGATGCCGCCCAGAGCGCCGCTGGCGTGCAACTGCCACAGGGCGCGGTCGATCTGGTAGGGCCGTTCGTCGATGTCCTCCAGGGCGAGGATGCCGCCGTCCAGGCGCGGCAGCGCCGGCGTCCCGACCAGGGCGGCGAGGATGCGCAGGCAGGCGGCGATCAGCGGGCCTCCGGCGCGACCAGGGCGCAGCACCTCGGCGGCGGAAGCCTCATTCCGGCCGAGCTGCAGGATCTCGCCGCGCAACAGGGTCGCGGTGGTCGCGCATGCGCGTTCGCCATGAGGAACCGCAGGCATGCAACCGTATACGCCGTCACGGCGGCCGCGTTTCAGCCAGCAGGCATGCAGCACGGTGAGGTCGGAATAGCCGACGAGGCGCGGCAGCCGCCCGGCGGCGAGGGCGTCGGGCACGAGATCGGTGCAACCGCTGCCGCCGCGCGCTGCGAGCAGCAGGTCATGGTCCAGGGCGGCGAGGAAATCCACCCGGCGCGCCGCGACCGGCCGCTGGGCGCCCCGGCCCGGCGCGAATTCGCCCAATCCGGGCGCCTGGGCCACGGTGAAACCGGCGCGTCCGCCCAGCCGCCCGGCCGCCGCCAGGGCGCGGTCGAACTGCTGCCGATCGGCGAGCGGATAGGCAGGGCAGCAGAGCAGGGCGCGCGGCATGGGCCGAGTCGACCATCCGCACGTCGCAGGGCAACCATGCCGTCGTGGCGCCGGCCTCGGACGGCGGATCGATCCACCCCGCCTGTCCCCAGCGGCTGAAGCCGGCCCTGCGGGAAGACCGCGCAAAGCCGCGTTTGACGCCCGACCATTCGCCTACTACGGTGGCAACAATGGGATTCGCCGGAAACTTGCGGACCTTGTCGCTGGGCGAGGTGCTCCAGACCCTCAACCGCATCCAGGCGACGGGCACCCTGAAGCTCGCGTCCTCGGACGGCGGCCGCGAGGTCTTCTTCGACAAGGGCGAGATCATCGGCGTCGGGTATCGGCCAGGATCAGAGCGCCAGGCGCTGCTGCGCCGGCTCATCCTCGAGGGCACGATCTCGGCCGAGGACGCGGCGAACATCTCGTCGGATGGGCGCGACGACCACGTCGTCGCCTCGCTGCTGGACGACGGCATCATCAATCCCGCCGATCTCGCCGAGGCGCAGCGGCGCCAGGGCGAGGACGAGCTCTACAACCTGACCACCTGGGAGCACGCCGACTTCGTCTTCCACGACGCCGGGCCGGAGACCCCCGAGGTCGAGGCGCAGATCGCCGCCGCGCGCTCGGCACCGATGGCCATCCCGCTGAATTCGCTCCTGATGGAAGCCGCCCGCCGCCTGGACGAATGGGACCGGCACAAGCTGGTGATCACCCACGACGAGATCATCTTCGGGCCGGCGGAAGGGCATGAGGCCGCCCTCGCCAAGGCCGCCGAGGAATACCCGGCCAAGGCGGTGGTGCCGCTGGTCGACGCGGTGCGGACGGTGGGCGAGATCGTCGCCGACTGCGTCGCCACCCGGCTCGACGTCTACGCCGTGCTGGCCGAACTCTACCAGGCGCAGCACCTCGCCCTGCTCTCGCGCGACGACATCATCTACCACGGCGACTACCTGGTCAGCCAGAGCCAGTGGGCGAAGGCGGCCAAGCTCTTCCGCCAGGCCCTGGCCGAGGACGCCACCGATACCGCGACCACGGCCAAGCTCGCGAGCTGCCTGGAGAAGATCGGCGGCGGGCCCGAGGCCGCCGCCTGCTACGGCCAGCTCGCGCTGGCGCACCTGGCGGACAGCCGGCCGGACCAGGCCGCCGACCTGGCGCGCAAGGCAATCAACCTCTCGCCCGACGACCTCCACCTGCGCCTCAACCTGGTGCGCTGCCTGCTCGGCCAGGACGACCACGCCGGGGCGATCATGGAGCTGCGCGAACTGGTGGTGCGCTACCAGCAGCTCGGCCAGCTCGAGGACGCGCGCGGCACCTGCCTCAAGATCCTCGAGATCGACGGCAAGGACGTGCAGGCCCGGCGCGAACTGGCGCGCATCTATTCCGAGGCCGGCAACGACCCCGACAGCGAGGACGTGGTGGTCTGCGTCGGCTGCGGCCAGGTCAACCACCGCGAGGCGGCGACCTGCGAGAAATGCAAGGCGTCGCTGCATCTCAGCTGCCTGTCGTGCGGCCGGGTGGTCGGGGTGTCGGACCGCATCTGCATCTTCTGCGGCGCCGATCCGCACAACCGTTCGCAGCGCGGCCAGCGCCGCGAGGCCGGCGGCAGCCCGGCGACCTCGCGCGTGATCAGCCCGGAACGCGTGCGCAGCGCCGTCGATTCCGCCATCGCCGAGGCCGCCGCGTCGGCGGTGGCGAGCGGGGGGATCATCGGTGGGGGCAGCGGCCTCCAGCCCAAGGTGCTGGCACCGGGCCAGCGTTTCCGCAACGAGCTCGAAGAGAACATCGCCAAATCCGGCAAGGCCGAATCCGAGGGCGACGTGCAGCTCGCGCTCGACCACTGGAAGGCGGTGGTGAAGATCCAGCCGGAGAGTCCCGAGGTGCAGGCCCGCCTGCGCCACCTCGAGGCGCTGGTGCACGACGCCTACATCGAGAAGGAGATCGAGCGCGGGCACCAGCTCAAGCGGGTGCGCCGGCTGTGGGCGGCGAGCAAGGCCTACCGCAACGCCCTCGCCGGCCTGACCAGCGACGATCCCCGGGTGCCGCGCCTGCGCGAGATCCTCGCCGCGACGCAGCGCAACCAGCAGATCATCGCGGTGGTCTACGCCGCCGGATTCCTGGTCCTGCTCGCCGGCGCCTACGTGGTGGCCAAGCCGTACCAGGCCATGCGCCACTTCCAGCGCGAGGCGGCCATGGTCGAGGAACTGCTCAGCGAACGCGAGAACCTCGACGCCCGCCTGCTGGTCGACACCAGGGGCGATGTCGACCGCATCATCGAAGCGGCGGAGAAGCTGCCTTCGAGCAAGCGCAGCGAGGGCAGGCGCGTGGCCGAGGCGCTCGACGCGCACTTCCGCGTCGCAAGGACCCGCAAGGCCGCCGCCGCCCGCGAGGACATCGGCAAGAGCCTCGACCGCGAGGATCTGGTCAAGGCGGCGCAGGGCCTGCACGAATACCGCCTGATCTTCAAGGGTGAGGGCGAATCGCCGGCGATCATCCACCTCGGCGAACGGCTGACCGCGCTCAAGAACCAGCGCTCGACCCGCGAGACGCTGCTCAAGGAGGCGCCGCAGCGGCTCGCCGCCGCCGAGGCCACCGAGCAGGAGGGCCGTCTCGCCAAGGCGCTGTCGGACTATCGCGGCCTGAGCCAGAGCATCAGCCCCGAGGTCGCGGCGAAGGCCAAGGAAGCGGCGGCGCGGCTGCAGATCCAGGAGCGCGCCTTCGAGCAGGAATGGAAGGACGCCTCCGCCGGCAGCGACCTGACGCGGATCGCCGCCGCCCTCGACGGGCTGGAGGCCAAGGCGAAGCAGTGGGCGCGCAGCGAAGACCTGGCGGCCCGGCGGGCCGAGGTGAAGCGGCGCCTGGATGCCGCCGCCAATGCGTTCCTGCTCCTGGCCGACAGCACCGATCCCGCCAGCTTCGAGGCCTTCATCGCCGCCCATGCCGGTACGCCGCAGGTCGAACCGGCGCGGACGAAGCTCGCCGCGCTGCGCCTGCGCCACCAGGTGCGGGACCAGGCGGTGGCGCGCTTCAACGCGATGATGGAGCAGAAGGAGTGGGAAAAGGCGTGGCAGGCCGGAAGAGATCTGATCGCCAGCCACGGTTCCGCCCTGCCCGCAGGCAGCGTCAAGCTGCCGCTGCTGGTCGAATGCTTCCCGGCGGGGGCGACGGTCCGGCTGGACGGCAAGATCCTCGGCCAGGCGCCCTTGGTGATCACCTATGCGGCCACCGCGGCCACCGCGACCGGCACGGTCAGCCTGGAGCTGCCCGGATTCATCCCGGTCAGCCGGCCGCTGGCGGAGCTGACGGCCTCCTGGCGCACCAGCGTGGTCCTCGTGCGCCAGACGCGCTGGAAGACCGACCTCGGCAAGCCGGCGTTCCTCGCGCATCCGCTCGATCATCCCCGCCCGAACAGCGGCCTGCTGGTCACCTCGGGCGAGGCGCTCTGCCTGCTCGACGCGGCGGGCGCGGTGCAGTGGCGGGTCAGCCTGGGCGGCGACGATCTCTCCGATCCGGGTCGCAGCCGCTACCAGCATGTGCCCGTCCTCCTGCCCGACGGCCGCATGGTGGTCGGCGCGCCGGGACGCGGGGTGGTGATCCTCGACCGCAACGGCCGCGAACTGCACCGCCAGGCCACCATCGCCCAGGTGCGCGGCCGGCCGCTGGTCTACGTCAACGATTCCTTCGGGCCGGGACAGCGCCTCGCCTATGCCGCGGAAAGCGTGTCCAGCGGCGAACTCGGATCGGCGCCGACATTCCGCTATCCGCTCGACCGGCCGGCGCTCGCCGGCCCGCTCGCCATCACGCGCGGTCTCGACCAGATCCTGGTGGTGGTCACCGTCGACTGCCAGGTCATCGGCCTGGTCGAGCTCGCGTCGACGAAACGCCCGGCCTGGAGCCTCAACCTGCAGGCCGGCGAGGTCGGCCAGCTGAATCCGCTCGGCGCCGACGGGGCTCTGGCGGTGCTCGACGGCAGCCGCCTGGTCTGCCTGCAATTCCGCCCCGACGGGGCCAGCATCCGCTGGAGCCAGCAGCTGTCCGCCCCGGCGGTGGGCGAACCGGCGGTCGCCAACGGGATCGTCCACCTCGCCGCCGGCCGGCGGGTGGAGCGCATCGGCGTCGATGGCGGTCCGCTCGAGTCGCTCCTGCTGCCCGCCCCGGCCGCATCCCCGGCGGCCGCGCGCGAGACCGTGGTCGCGGTCGGCTGCACCGATGGCACCCTCGCCGTCTTCCGCGCCGGCAAGCCGGCCTGGACGACACCCTGCGGTGCCGCCGTGACCACCGTCGCGGTGACCGCCGACGCCATCGTCGCCGGTCTGGCGAACGGACAGGTTGTGGCGTATTCACCCTGAACCCGCTCCTTCACCGGTCCATTCCTCCGTTCATTCCCCCGGCCCCGCCCCTGGCCGTCGGGTGTCCCGCCTGTGCTCCTCTGCTTTCTGCCCATCCGCCTGCTGCCCCGCTGATTGCCGTTCCGCTGTTCTTTGTGCCGCCTGCGTCTCCCGCCGTCGCTGAGGATCCCCATGCTGAACCAGGTCACCGTCGACCACATCCAGTCGGCCCACCATAAGAGGCAGAGCGGCACCCTGTGGGTCGCCGGCACCGGGTTCCGCATGCGGCTGTGCTTCCAGGACGGCAATCCGGTCGCGATCGACCTCGGCCGCGACAAGGAGATGCTGCTCGCCGACACCTTCCTCGAATACCACAAGATCCAGCCCGAACTCCACCGCATGCTCGGCGATGTGCTCGCCTCGGCCAAGGGCGGCGAACACCATTCCCCGGTCACCGATTTCATCCGCCAGCAGCAGGCCGCGAGCGATGAGGAGATCGCCCAGGTCATGCAGGCGATGGTCGAGGATGCGCTGGTGCGGATCCTCACCGGCGAGATCGAGACCATCCACTTCAGCCCCGGCGAGGGCATCGAGGCCTTCGACTTCGAGCACAGCTCCCTGCGCATGCGCCTCGATGCCGGGGTGCTGCTGAGCACGGTCGGCGCGCGGGTCGCCGAGGACGACGCCACCCGCAGCGCCATCGGCACCCCCGCGAGCATCTTCATGCTCGCCGAGGTCGAGCATCCCTCCGCCAACCTGTCCATGTGGGAAAAGGGCGTCCTCGAATGGGTCGACGGCCAGCGCACGGTCGAGGACATCGCCACCGGCCTGCGCGAGCACACCATCCAGGTCGGCCACGTCCTGCGCCAGCTCGCCGCCAAGGGCATCGTGCGCCGGCAGGCGAGCGCGAGCTCGCGCGCTCGCTTCTCCTTCGAGCAGACCCGCACCAATGCCGAGGCGGTGTCGGCGCCGAAGGGGGCGGCGACGGGGAGCCCGCCTGACGCATCCGTGCCGCCGGCCAGGCGCTCCCGTCCCATGCTGGTGGTCAGCCTGGTCTTCATCCTCCTCCTCGCGGCCGGGGTGTGGTACCTGGTGCAGCAGGCCAAGGAGCGCGACAACGCGATCGACAGCCTGAACTCCGAGGTGCGCTCCGCGATCGCCCGCCGCGACTGGGACGGCAGCCAGAAGCTGGTCAGCGAGGCCGAACTCAAGGCCGGTTCCGACCTCGCGGCCAAGGAGCGCATCAAGAAGCTCCAGGCTGAGATCCAGGCCGCGCTGGCCAAGGAGACCGAGGAGATCCGCAAGGCCATCGCCGCCGATGATTTCACCATCAAGACGCGCATCGACCCCCTGCCGGCCGATCTCGCGGGCACGCTCCAGGGCGAGCTCGCCGCCGAGAAGGAGCGCTTCGGCAAGCGCAGCGACAGCCTCGCCAGCCAGGCCGACCAGGCCCTCGCCCACGACGGCCACGCCGAGGTCGCGGCGCTGATCGCGGCCAATCCGGGTGCGGTGTCGGGCGAGGCCGCGAAGCGGCTGGAGAACTGGCGCACCTCGCGCCTCGGCCAGGCCGCCGCCGCCGGCCCGCTCGCCCGCCGCCGCGCCGCGATGGAGCTGGTCAAGGCGTCGAACCCGCGCCCGCACGAGCAGCAGCGCCTGGCCGACATCGAACAGGACATCAATCGCCTGTACAACCGCACCGCCGACGACTTCCGCCGCCTGCGCGCCGATGCCGATGCCGGGGCCTGGAAGGCCGTCCTCGACGAGCTCGGCCAGAGCGGTCTCGCCGAGCTGGTGAAGGGCACCACCTTCGACAACGATCTCGCCGCCCTGCGCAAACGCTGCGAAGGCGTGCGCGACGAGCTCACCTCCTATCTGGACGGCCTTCCCGAGACCGTGGCGAACGGCTCCGCCAAGACCCTGGCCGACCGCCTGGCCGCCGGTGAGAAGCTCGTCGCCGCCTACCCCAAGGCCGCGAACGCCGCCGAGATCGCCGGTTCGGTCGACGCGCTGCGCCGCCTGGCCGAGCTGCTCGGCAAGGCCACCGCCGCCGATCAGGTGATCGCGATCGATCTCTGGCTGAAGGAGGCCAAGCTGGGAGAGACCCTGGCCGCGGCGGCGACCAAGCGGCGCGACGAACTGCGGGGATTGGAGGCGTCGGCCCAGGCGAACCTCGAATCCGCCCGCCGGCTGGTCGTCCAGGGCGATCTCGCGGGGGCCCACAAGGCCCTGGAATCCTTCCTGTCCCGACCCGAGGTGCGGATCACCTCGTCGCGGGCGGCGGCCGAGCAGCTCATCGCCGATGTCAAGGCGCAGCTGGAGGCGCGCAGCCGCAAGAACGCGGAGCTGGAGGCCGCGCTCAAGGCCGGCGACATCGCCAAGGCGCGCGCCCTGGCGGCGGAACTCGGGCAGAAGGATCTGCCGCTCCAGGTCGACAGCACCCCGAGCGGAGCCGAGATCCTGCGCGATGGCACGCCGATCGGACGCACCCCGCTCGTCCTCCGCCTGTCGGCGGGCGAACGCAATGAGACCGTGTTCGAGATCCGGCTGAACGGCTACGTCCCCAAGCGCCTGCACGGCGCAAAGGCCGAGGACGGCTGGCGCCTGCGCGCGGCGCTCGAACGGTCGCCATCGGCGAGCACCGACCTCAAGACCGCGCTCAGCGCCAAGCCGGCGGTCATCGGCGACCGGGTCTGGCTGGCGGGGAATTCGGTCATCGCCTCGATCGGGGTCGACGGCCAGGTCGTCCGCCTCGCCCTCGACTCGGCCGGCGGCGCCCTGTCGCAACCGGTCTATGCCGCGGCGGCCAAGCTGTCGGACGGCGTGTACTTCTCGACCCGCAACGGCTTCGCCCTGCGCGTCGGCGGCGGGCAGCCTGAACGCGTGACCCTGGGCGCGCAAAGCGACCTCGCCCCGGTGCTCTACCACAGTCCCCTGGTCATCGACCGCAACTACCTCATCGCGGCCGGCACCGATGGCGTCCTGCGCGCCGTGAACCAGGCCAAGCCGCTCGACTCCTGGACGTCGGCGGCCGGCGATCCCCTCGTCTGCGCCCCGATCCTGCTCGGCGATTCGCTGCGCCTGGTGCGCCGCAACGGCAAGCTGGAGGTGCTGTCGGCCGACGACGGCCGCGTCCAGGCGCGCGCCGATGTCGGCCAGGCGGTCCTCGCCGCCTGGGCCACGCCCAAGGGCCTGGCCGGCTACACCGCCAATGCGCTCTGGACCTGGGAAGAGGAGAAGACCGAGCGCGAGGAGCTGCCCGCCACCCCGGCCGTGGGCGGGCCGACCGCCTTCATCAGCAGCGGTGGACGCGCCTTCATCCGCAACCGGGGCGATGCCGCCAAGCCCTGGATCGAGGCCGAACCCGGACGGGTGCTCGACGCCAAGCCGACCGGTGAACCCGTGGCCTGGAACGGCCACGTCGCCGTCGCCACCGGCACCAGCGTCAAGGTGGTCGGGCCGCAGCCGTTCTCGTGCGAGACCGACGCCGACATGCTCGACCCGGTGGTGCTGAACGGCCAGCTCGTCCTCGTCGCCACCAACGGCCGCGTCTGGATCTATAAACCCTGATTCCAGCATGACGAAAACCGTCTGAATCCATGGTTTTCCGTGCTGGTTGTTGACTGAAATTTCGTTCGTTATATTGAAGGAGGGATGACCACGCCCCCCTCCTTCGCCGCCGATCTGGCGCGGATCGCCGGCGCGCAGCCGGAGCGCATCCTCGCCTGGGCGGTGGAGCGCTTTTCCGGTCGGGTCGCCTTCGCGAGCAGCCTCGGCATCGAAGACCAGGTCGTCGTGCACCACATCGCCACGGCCGGTCTGCCGATCCCGGTATTCACCCTCGACACCGGCCGGCTGTTCCCGGAGACCTACGACCTGATCGCCGCGACGCGGGCACGCTACGGCCTGCCCATCCGCGTCTATTCGCCCGAGGCGGCGGCGGTCGAGGCGCTGGTGAACGAGCACGGCGTCGACTGCTACTGGAAATCCGTCGATCTGCGCAAGGCCTGCTGCGGCGTGCGCAAGATCCAGCCGCTCAGGCGCGCGCTGGCGGGGTTGGAGGCCTGGGTCTGCGGCCTGCGTCGCGGCCAGGGGCCGACCCGGGCCGAGGTGCAGGAACTCGAATGGGACGCGGGCAACCAGCTCATGAAGATCAATCCGCTCGCCGGCTGGAGCGCGGATCAGGTGCGGACATTCGCCCTCGAGCACGGCGTGCCCGTGAACCCGCTGCATGAGCGCGGCTTCCCGTCGATCGGCTGCGCCTGCTGCACCCGCGCCATCGAACCCGGCGAGGACGAACGCGCCGGGCGCTGGTGGTGGGAACTGCCGGAGCAGAAGGAATGCGGCCTGCATTTCAAAGACGGCAGGCTGGTGCGTGCAAAAACCCTGGAAACCAAACCATGACGGCTGTCGCTGCCCCTCCTCCCCCTTCTTCCGCGACGACGATGGACCAGCTCGACCAGTTGGAGGCGCAGAGCGTCTACATCCTGCGCGAGGCCTACCGCCACTTCGAGCGCCTGTGCATGCTCTGGTCGATCGGCAAGGATTCGACCGTGATGCTGTGGCTGGCACGCAAGGCCTTCTTCGGGCACGTGCCGTTCCCGCTCATGCACATCGACACCAGCTACAAGCTGCCGGAGATGATCGCCTACCGCGACCGCCTCGCGCGCGAGTTCAATCTGCGCATGATCGTCGGCGCGGATACCGCCGCGGTGAAGGAAGGCCGCACCTTCCCCGCCACCCAGCACCTGCCGGATGGCGACCCACGCAAGCTCACCCGCGTGCAATGCTGCGGCATCCTCAAGCGCGACACGCTCAACGCGACCTTGTCGGGCGAACGCCAGCGCCAGCGCCTGAACCTGGCCACCGGCGTCTATGAACCCGATCCGGATCGCCAGCCGTACCACGGCGTCATCGCCGGGGTGCGCGCCGATGAGGAGGGCAGCCGCTCGAAGGAACGCTATTTCTCGCCGCGCGACAAGTCCGGCACCTGGGATGTGGGCGACCAGCCGCCGGAGTTCTGGAACCAGTTCAAGACCGACTACGCGCCCGGCACCCACGTGCGCATCCATCCCCTGCTCGACTGGACCGAACTCACGATCTGGGAATACATCAGGCGCGAAAACATCCCGGTGGTGTCGCTCTACTTCGACCAGGGCCAGGGCACCCGCTACCGCTCGCTCGGTTGCGGCCCGTGCCAGGCGCCGATCAAATCGACCGCCAAGAACCTCGATGATGTCATCGCCGAGTTGAAATCCGGCCAGCTGCGCAGCATCGCCGAACGGTCGGGACGGCTCCAGGACGGCAAGCACGGGTTGGAGGAACTGCGGCGCGAAGGCTACATGTGAGCCCTAAAAATCGCAATTGCACCCCGCCTGCTGCGTTGGTCGTCAGTCATGTGGCGCTGCCACACTCCATCCTCCCGCCTTGCATCTGGGGTACACTTGCGATTTTTCCTTGTGGCAGGTGGCTGAGAATCCGATCTGACGTTGCTGGATAAGCCAGGCAATCATCACCCTGAGGAGGAATTCCGCATGTCCACCCGCGAACAGATGTCCATCGTCATCGTCGGCCACGTCGACCACGGCAAGAGCACCGTGGTCGGCCGGCTCTTCGCCGACACCGGCAGCCTGCCGGACGGCAAGCTCGCCGCCGTGCGGGCGGAATGCCAGCGCACCGGCAAGGTGTTCGAGTACGCCTTCCTGCTCGACGCGCTGACCGATGAACAGGACCAGGGCATCACCATCGACACCGCGCGCTGCTTCTTCAAGACGCAGCGGCGCGACTACGTGATCATCGATGCGCCCGGCCACATCGAGTTCCTCAAGAACATGATCTCGGGCGCCGCGCGCGCCGAGGCGGCGGTGCTGGTGATCGACGCGAAGGAGGGCGTGCGCGAGAACTCGCGCCGGCACGGCTGGCTGCTCGGGATGCTCGGCGTGCGCCAGGTCGTGGTCTGCGTCAACAAGATGGACCTGGCCGACTGGCGCGAGGACCGCTTCGCCTCGATCGAGAAGGAATACCGCGAATTCCTCGCCGGCATCGGCGCGCCGCCGCCGGTGCGCTTCATCCCCATCGCCGCCCTGCACGGCGCCAACCTGGCGACCAGGGGCGGCGAGATGCCGTGGTACAAGGGCCCGACCCTGCTGGAGACCCTGGACGGTTTCGCCAAGTCGCCCGCCGCCTTGCACCGGCCGCTGCGCCTGCCGGTGCAGGCGGTCTACAAGTTCACGGATGGCGGCGACGACCGCCGCATCGTCGCCGGCCGGATCGAATCCGGTTCGGTGGCGGTGGGCGACGAGGTCGTGTTCAGCCCGTCGAGCAAGCGCGCGCGCATCCGCTCGATCGAAGCCTTCAACGCCGGGACCCGGACCAGCATCGGCGCCGGGCATTCGACCGGGTTCACCCTGGACACCGAGATCTTCGTGACGCGCGGCGAGATCATGAGCCGGGTCGAGCAGGCGCCGCAGGTCGGCACCCGCCTGCGCGCCAACCTGGTCTGGCTCGGGCGCAAGCCGATGGAGACCGGCCGCGACTACAAGATCAAGCTCCACACCGCCGCCCTGCCGGTGCGCATCCACCGCCTGATCTCGGTGCGCGACGCCTCGACGCTCGATCCGGGCGCGGGCGCCGACCGCATCGGCCGGCATGAAGTCGCGGATGTGGAACTAGAGACCCGCCAGCCGGTCGCGTTCGATCTCGCCGAGCAGGACCAGTCGACCGGGCGCTTCGTCATCGTCGACGGCTTCGACATCGCCGGCGGCGGCATCATCACCGCCACCGTGGCCGACGACCAGGAGGGCTTCCGCCTGGAATCGCGCCTGCGCGACTTCCGCTGGATCTCCGGCGGCGTCTCCCCGGCTGAACGCCGCGCGCTGTTCCACCACGCCCCGGCCCTGGTGCTGTTCACCGGCAAGCACGGCGTCGGCAAGCACCGCTATGCGCGGGCGCTCGAACAGGCCCTGTTCCGCGCCCGCATCGCCACCTACCTGCTCGACGGCGCCAACCTGCTGCTGGGCGTCGGCAACGATCTGGCGGCGGAGTCGGCGCGGCACGAACTCGTGCGCCGCTTCGGCGAGATCGCGCATCTGCTGACCGATGCCGGCCTGGTGGTGGTGTCGACCAGCAACGCGATCGGCCTGTCCGACCACGCCAGCGTGCGCACCCTGCTGGGCGACCGCGCCATGTTCACCATCGACATCGATCCCGCCGGCACCGCGACCAGCGACTGCGACCTGCGTCTGCGCGGCGACGAGCCCGAGCCGGCCGTGGTGACCCGGATCACGGGCCTGCTGCGCGAACGCGGCGTGCTCAACCTGAACGACACCACCCACACCGACCTCTGACGTGGACGCGATCATCCTCATCGGGCACGGCAGCACGGTCGCGGGCGCGAGCCGCGACATGGACCGTGTCGCCGCCGCGCTGACCCGGCGCGACCGTCCGGTGCGGACCTGCCTGGTCGACCAGGCGGCGGAACGCCTGCCGGTGCTGGTGGCGGAACTGGCCGCCGCCGAGGTCGCCCGCGTCGTCGTGCTGCCGTGGCTTCTGCAGCTCGGCAAGCATCTGCGCGAGGACATCCCGCGCGCGATCGCCGGGGCGCGGGCCGCGACCCCGGCGGTGGCGGTGACCCTCGCCAACCCGCTCGGCTTCGATGATCTCCTGGTGCAGCTGGCCGAGCGCCGGGTCGCCGAGGCGACGCTGGATCCGGCCGCGGTCCCGCCTGCCGGCGCGGTGACCGTGCATCTGGTCGGCGCGGGGCCGGGCGATCCCGGCATGGTGACCGTGCGCGCGCGCGAACTCATCGCCAGCTGCGACTGCCTGATCTACGACCGCCTGGTGGCCCCGGAACTGCTCGCGCTCGCCCCTGCCAACGCGGAACGGCACGAGGTCGGCAAGACCGGCTGGGGTCCGGGCCGGGGCCAGGCCGAGATCAATCAGCTGATCGTCGCGTGCGGCCGGCGCTGCCGCCGCGTGGTGCGCCTGAAGGGCGGCGATCCCCTGGTGTTCGGCCGTGGCGGTGAAGAGCTCGCCAGCCTGGCTGAAGCCGGCCTGCCCGCCGAGGTCGTGCCCGGCGTCACCAGCGCGCTCGGAGCCGCCGCCGCGCTGCAGCTGCCGCTGACCTTGCGCCGCAGCGCCTCGACCCTCGCCTTCGCCACCGGCCACGGCTGCGTCGACGGCCATGTGCCCGACTTCCGGGCGCTCGCCGGCATCGACACCCTGGCGCTCTACATGGGGCTGCGCCAACTGCCGGAACTGTGCGCCAGCCTGATCGCGAACGGCCGGCCGACGACGACGCCGGCCTGCGCGATCGAATGGGCGACGCGGCCGGATCAGCGCGTGGTGGAAGGCACCCTGGCCGACCTGCCCGACCGGGTGAAGGCGGCCGGACTCGCCTCGCCGACCCTGGTCGTGGTGGGCGAGGTGGTGGATGAGCGCATCCGCTGCTCGGAACTGCGCGCGACAGCCAACCCCGCTGCGCCGTGGCCGACCCGGCCGACGGGGACCTGACGCATGGCCCGGGTGGTCATCCTGGGTTGCGGTCGGCTCGGCGCGGCGGTGGGCGGACTCCTGCTGCAAGCAGGCCATGCGGTGGTGGGCGTCCGGCGCCAGGACGGGCCGGATCCGGGTTTCCGCATCGTCCGGGGCGATCTTGGCGACGCGGCGCTCCTCGCCACGCTGCCAGCGGCGGATGCGATCCTGCTCGCCGCCGCCCCTGGCCTGCGCCGGGGACGCGACAACGGACTGGCGGCCGGGATGGCTGCGGTCAACCGGTGGCTGCCCCAGGCCCGCTTCGTCTACACCGGCACCACCTCGGTCTATGCCGATGCGGGAGGCGCGTGGGTCGGTGAATCCGGTGCGGTGGGCGACGATGAGGCGGCCCGGGCCCTGCTCGCGATCGAATCGGCGGTGCTGGCGCGGGCGGATTCCCTGGTGCTGCGCTGTCCCGCCCTGACCGGGCCGGGACGCGGCGCGACCGCGAAGATCGCTACCGGCCAGGTCGCCATCGCTGGCGATCCGCTGCGGCCGTGTTCGCACATCGATGCCGCCGACCTGGCCGCGATCTGCGTCCGCGCCCTGCTGGATGACCACGGGATCGGACGCCAGCGGGGGATCCTCAACGCCGCGCATCCGCAACCGGTGGCGATCCAGGATCTCTACCGCGCGCGCGCGCGCGAACTCGGCGTCGCGATCACCATCAGCGGGGACGCGCAGCCGGTGCGCAGCCTGCGCGTCGATGCGCGCCGGCTGCACGCCCTGCTGCCCGGCCTTTCCTGGCGCGCGATTGCCTCGTCGCTGCCGCCCAGCACCGTCTGAATTCCAATCCGGAGCCACCATGCATTTCGATACCCTGACCATCCACGCCGGCCCCAAGGCCGATCCCGCCTATGGCGCGGTGATGACCCCGATCTACCAGGTCTCGACCTTCGAGTTCAAAGGCGTCAAGCAGCCGGGGCCGTTCGACTATTCGCGCACCGGAAACCCGACCCGCAAGGTGCTGGAGGACACCCTCGCCGCGCTCGACAACGGCACCCGGGGCCTCGCCTTCGCCACCGGCATGGCGGCCGAGGCCACCGTGCTCGCGCTGCTGTCCGCCGGCGACCACCTGATCATCCACGATGACCTGTATGGCGGCACCTATCGCCTGGCGACGGCGGTCACCGCACGCCAGGGCGTCGCGGTCGAGTTCGTCAACCTGCGCGATCCGGCCGCGCTCGCGCGCGCGATCCGACCGAACACCAGGATGATCTGGCTCGAATCGGTGACGAATCCGCTGATGAACGTGCTCGATCTCGCCGCCGTCGCGGCGGTCGCCAGGCCCAAGGGCATCCTCACGGTGTGCGACAACACCTTCCTGTCGCCCTGCGGCATCAAGCCGCTCGACCACGGCATCGACATCGTCCTGCACTCGACCACCAAGTACCTCAACGGCCATTCGGATGTCGTCGGCGGCGCGGTGGTGGTGCGCGATGCGAAGCTGGCCGAGCAGCTCGGCCTGCTCCTGAACACCCTCGGCACCTGCGCCGGCCCGCAGGACTGCTTCCTCGTCCTGCGCGGCATCCGCACCCTGTCGCTGCGCATGGAGCGCCACCACAGCAACGCCCTGGCGGTGGCGCGGTTCCTGGAGAAGCATCCCAAGATCAGCCAGGTCCTGCATCCCGGCCTGGAAAGCCATCCCCAGCATGCCCTGGCCCTGCGCCAGTTCCGCAACCTCGGCGGCACGTTCTCGTTCAAGGTGAAGGGCGGCGAGGAGGCCGTCTTCCGCCTGCTCTCGGCGGTGAGGCTGCACATCCTCGCCGAATCCCTGGGCGGCGTCGAATCCCTGATCGAGCACCCCTGGACCATGACCCACCTGTCGATGCCCGAGGAGGCCCGCACCGCGGCCGGCATCACCCAGGACATGGTGCGGATCTCGGTCGGGCTGGAGCACATCGACGACCTGATCGCGGATCTCAAGCAGGCCCTCGACCAGGTCTGAGGATCCGGCCCGCCATGGGCGGGTTCCGGACGGCCTTGGCTCAGCCTTCCGGCCGGGGGTTGCCTGGATTGCCCGTGCTACTTCAATGCCGCCATGTTCGAGCTGGTCTTCCTGAGCGGACCCAAGGCGGGAGTGGTGGTTCCGATCGACAAGCCGCTGGTGGCTGGTCGCAGCCCGGAGTGTTCCCTCGAAGTCCCCGATCCCAACGCCAGCCGGCAGCATGCGCGCATCCAGCTCGACGGGACGGGGGTCGTCTTCACCGACAACAACTCGTCGAACGGGACGTGGGTCAACGACCAGCGCATCAGCAGCGTGATCGGCAAGCCCGGCGACGTGCTGCGCCTGGGCGAGACGCGCCTGCGCCTGCAGCAGCGCCAGGCGGCGAACAACGAGGAGGTCGGTTCGAGCTCGGTCTTCGGCTTCAAGGAGATCGAGGCCGACCTCAGCCAGTCGATCGTCATGCCGGTCACCGATGCCGCCCCGACCGAGCGCGGCCCCGAGGTCATCGGCCAGCGCCTCGCCGCGGTGCTCAAGGTCTCGAAGGCGCTGGTCAACATCAGCAATCTCGACCAGGTGCTCAACGACATCCTCGACACCCTGTTCGAGGTCTTCCCCCAGGCCGACCGCGGTTTCATCATGCTCGGCGCCGAGGTCAGCCGGCTCGAGGCCAAGGCGATCCGCCAGCGCAGCCCGCGCGGCGATGAGCTGCCCACGGTGTCGAACTCGATCTGCCGCCGCGCCCTGACCACCCGGAGCGCCTTCATCTTCAACGAGGGCGCGCAGAACGACTTCGACCAGGGCCTGTCGATCGTCTCGCTCAAGATCCGCAGCGCGATGACCGTGCCGCTGATGGTCGAGAGCGAGATCCAGGGCCTGGTGCAGATCGACACCCCCGACCGCAACCGCGCCTTCACGGCGGAAGACCTCGAACTCGCGCTCGCGATCGCCCAGACCGCCGCCATCGCCATCCACAACGCCAAGATGCTGAAGCGGCTGGAGCGCGAGACCACCACGCGGCAGAACCTCTGCCGCTTCCTGCCCGGTCCGCTCGCCGAACAAGCGATGGCCGGCCAGCTCGATCTCGGCCTCGGCGGCCGGACCTATCCGGGCACCGTGCTGTTCAGCGACGTGGTCGGCTTCACCCGCCTGACCGAACTCCTGCCGCCTGGCGAGGTCGTCGCCCTGATGAACGGCTACTTCGACCGCATGGTGCCGACCATCCTGCGCGATGGCGGCGCGATCGACAAGTTCATCGGCGATGCGATCATGGCCTTCTGGGGCGTGCCGATCGACCGTGGCGATTCCACCCTGCACGCCTGCGCCGCCGGGCTGGGCATGCAGATCGCCCTGATCGGCTTCAACAGCCTGCAGGCGGCACGCGGCAAGACCCTGCTCAGCCATGGCATCGGCATCAACAGCGGCCCGGTGGTCGCCGGCAACATCGGCTCGTCGTCCTCGCAGATCAGCTACACCCTGCTCGGCGACACCGTGAACACCGCCTCGCGCATCGAGCACGCCGCGAATCCGGGCCAGGTGCTGATCGCGCACGACACCATGGAACAGCTCGGCGGGCGCGGCTTCGGCCTGCGCATGCCGCCGCTGAGCGCACGCAACAAGAGCGAACCGCTCCAGGTCTTCAGCCTGCGCGGGCTCAAGCATTCCGGCGAGGAGATCGTCCTCTACCTGCCCGCCACCTCGGGCCCGCACGCGGTGGTGCTGATCCGCCGCCTGTCCGACCAGAGCTTCATCGCGCTGCACCCGCAGGGCTGCGATCTCGGCGCTGCGGATCTGATCACCGCCGTCGCGGAATGGCCCAAGGTCGTGCTCGGCCGGCCCCAGGTGACCGCGGTGCTGCCGACCCAGGCCGGCGACGGCCATCTGCTGCGCGGCCAGTTCAAGCTCGCCGACCCGACCCTGGCCGGGCTGATCTCCAACCAGCCGCTGACCTGCCCGGTCGGTTGGGACGCGCTGGTGCGCTGAGCGGACACCCCATGGAGCCCCAGCCCATTCCGACGCATCCCGAGGGCTGGCTCGCCGAGATCGTGCGCAGCATGCAGGCGGCCGAGCAGGTGGCGCTGGCGCGCGACCTCGACCCCGAGGACGAGGACCACGAGTGGTTCCTCTGCGTCGCGGAAGAGGCCGTGCGCCTCGCCCGTGCCGCGCGCGGCATCGAAGAGCCCTTCGCCGATCCTGACGCGAGCATGGACGAGGTCACCGACCTCACGGTGGAACTCCGCCGCCAGGCCCCGGGCGATCCCGACAACCACCACATCAACGAACTCCAGCATTTCCTCCTGTATTATCTCGCCGCCCACGTCCATGCCGACCTCCTGCCGGCGCCGGCGGCGGGCGCGGTGGTGCATGCCTGCTGGCTCGCCCCGGTGCCAGGCGCTGATGAGGACGAGGACGCGACCGAGGTCTGGCCGATCGCCAACCCGCCACCGAAATCCGTCCAGGCCTGGATCGATGAGCTGCTGGAAGTCTGGCCGTCCTGCCAGCCGGCCGCCGCGCCGCCCGGCAAGCCGCAACGCAGGCTGCTCGAAGCCGCCGTGGCCGCCGCCCTGACCCAGCGCGGAGTCACGGCCAAACCGACGGCGACCGGGGAGCTCGTCGCGGTCATCAGCGGCATGGAGGCCGACCTGCGCCGCGAGGGGCCGGAGGTCGAACGCCTGACCCGCTTCGCCCCCGCCGCCTTCGCGATCTACTACCTCTGGACCCACATCGCGATCGGCCATGCCGACGAGGACCTCGCGATGACGGTGGTCCAGGCGATCGGATCGCAGCTCGACGAGTTCGAGACCTGACCGGAACACCCATCCTGTCGCCGCGCCGGCCACGCGGCCGGCCGTCCGGCCGGTGTTTCACGCATCGGAGGCAGGCGGTCGGATTTTCCCGGCAAGGGTGCCATTCGTGTGGCATCTCTGCCTGTGCTCCCCTTGGGATGCAGCGAAGGAACACCTTGAGCGAAAACATGTATCAAACGATGCAAATTCCGTATCATCATGTGGTTCTGCGTTTCATTGCGTGGCATTGTGGTGCCTGGGCGCTCGCGTACCGTCCGACCCAGCCAGCCAACCGGCGGCGCAAGGCCTGCGGTCCGTGACCTCCACCATCCCCAATCCGGCTCCCTCGTCGTTCGATGAGGATTTCCGCTACGGTCAGCTCGCCATCGAAGGTCGGCTGATCACGCCGGACCAGTTCGACGTGGCGATGGACAAGGTGAAATCGCTGGGCCGGCCCCTGGCCGAGATCCTGGTCGATGAAGGCACCATCGACGCCCAGACCTCCGACCGCCTGACCAAGGCGCTGAAGCGCATCCTGCGCGACGAGCGCGCCAAGTCCGAGGGCGGCGTGCTGATGAAGAAGCAGATCGGCGGCTACAAGCTGGTGCGCCGCATCGGCGAAGGCGGCATGGGCGAGGTCTACCTCGCGGAACAGCTGTCGATGCACCGCACGGTGGCGCTCAAGATCCTGCACAGCAAATGGGCCGACGACGAGGAGTTCCGCAAGCGTTTCCTGCTCGAGGCGCGCGCGGCGGGCAAGCTCTCGCACCAGAACCTGATCTCGGTCTACGACGTCGGCAAGTACCAGGGCTACTACTACTTCGCGATGGAGTTCATCGACGGCGTCACCGTCGACGACATGATCCGCCACGACGGCGTCATCCCGCTGGAAAAGGTCATCGACATCTGCCTGCAGGTGTGCGAGGCCCTCGAATACCTGAGCCAGCACAACATCGTGCACCGCGACATCAAGCCGGCCAACGTGATGATCACCAAGGACGGGGTGGTGAAACTCGGCGACTTCGGCTTCATCCAGTCGGTGTGGGACAGCGAACTCCTGCAGGAAGGCACGACCATCGGCACGCCGGACTACATCAGTCCCGAACAGGCGCGCGGTGAACGCAATCTCGACGTGCGCAGCGACATCTACTCGCTCGGCGCGACCCTCTTCCACATGCTGTCCGGGCAGACCCTGTTCTCGGGCACGTGCTCGGCGGTGATGCGCAACCACATCGAGACCGTCCCGCCCGACATCGCCAAGCTGCGCAAGGATCTGCCCAAGGATCTGATCCGCATCCTCCAGCGCATGCTGGTCAAGGACCCGATCGACCGCTACCAGACGCCGGATGAACTCATCAAGGAGTTCGAGCTGCTGAAGCTCAACGTCGCCGGGGTCGAAGGCCAGCTTCCCAGTTCGCGCAGCCAGATCATGAACGTGATCAGCGCCGAGAAGGCCCGCATCGGCCAGCTCGAACGCGAGATCGCCAAGGAACGGCAGCGCTCCATCCTCTTCGCCATCCTCGCCGGCATGGGCTGGCTCGCGGCGGTGGCGCTGCTGACGCTCTGCCTGGTGCGCTGAGCCCCTGCACGGCGCTCCGGTGCCGCCCGACGGAGCGCCGCACTGAGGCAATCACCCCGCCCCCGACCTCGGATCCGGGGGTCGACGGGGCGCCGATCGCGGTGCATCCTCCCCCACCGGAGGCCTTCATGTCCACGCCCATCGCCCGGCTGTCCCAGTCCATCAGCGCGATCGCCCTGGCGGTGTCGGCCCTCCCGTTCGCCGCGATCCCGTTGCAGGGCATGGAGACGCCGCTGCTGATCCCAGGCGAAGGCACCAACTACGCCGCCCAGATCAGTCCATCGCAGGGCTCGGTCACCATGTTCACGGTCGAGGACACCCGCCTGACGCGCAAAGGCAGCGCCAACTTCTTCGCCGACCAGGAATTGTACTCGAAGTGGGTGATCGCCAACCGCAACGGCGCACCGTGGTCGCTGCTGCGCACCGGCAGCGATGCGAGTTACGGCGGCTTCTGGAGCAACAAGCCGACCGGCAGCGAAGTGATCGAGATGATCGGCAAGATCTATCCCTACACCAAGGAGGACCAGGCGGCGGAGCTGAAGAAGCCGCTCGAACGCATGTATGAGATGGAGGACACCTTCTGGCAGAACCTGCCCGCCTACGATGGCGTGGTACGGGCGGCGCTGGCGCGCGAGCACCTGCTGATCGCGATCCCGAGCCGGCACACCCTGATGTTCTACCGGATTGAAAGCGAGTCGTTCAAGGCGGTGGGCTGGCGCAACTACGGGCCGGAACTGTTCATGCCGCAGACCCTGAATTCGGAACCGTCGGTCACCAAGCTGCTCCAGACGCTGCAAGCCCCGCCCGCCCGCAAGGCCGAGATCGAAAAGGCGCTGGCCGCCTGCGGCCGCTTGCCGGCCGGCGGGGCGACGCCCAGGAGCGACGTCTGGGTCGCGGCGATGGCCAATGAATCCTTCATCGTCGTCGACGTGCCGAACCAGCGCGTGATGGCCTACCAGATTCCAGGGAAGACCATCGAATTGCGCGCGGTGCGCAACCTCCAGGCCGACCTCATGCTGCCGGATCTCATCGGGGAATCCTACTGTTCGACGCCGCTGGAGCGCGACCAGGTGGCGCAGCTCGCCAGGGATCCCGCCCGGGTCGCGCTCGCCCAGCGCTATGGCATCACCATCGACCGCGACAACCTGGTCGCCCTCGCGGCCCAGGTGAAGCTCCCCGGCACCGGCGCGGGTCCGCTCCAGGCGACGGTCACGAACCAGCGCATCCTCCTCGATTTCACCGAACAGCGGAAGCTGATCGAACTCGACTTCCGCGGCCAGACCTCGCTCATGCTGGTGTCGGTGCGCAGCTATGCCCTCGACGCCGGGGTGGCGGCGCTGGAGGCGCTGTTCGTCAGCCACGCCAACGCCAAGCGCGTATTCGTCAGCGCGCAGCAGGCCGCCGCCAGGCACAACCCGAATGCGGCGATGATCAATCTCAAGCTTGCGCTGCAACTCGATCCGTTCCTGCTCAAGGATTGCGAAAACGCGGCGGAATTCATCGAAGTCCGCAAGCACGTCGACTGGCAGGCGACGATGAACGCGACCATCGCCCAGATCGACGAATTGAAGATGAAGCAGGCCAGGCGCCTCTTCGCGGTGGTGCGCAGCCAGGCTGAACGCCACAACATCAAGGAGGCCCTGGTCAGCCTGCGGGCGGCCCTGAAGCTGGCGCCGGCCCTGGCCAGGGAGGTCGAATCCCTGCCCGAGGAGCTGCGCCAGGCGCCCGAGTTCAACGACATCATCGCCGGCGCCCGCAAGAGCCTGGACCAGCCCAAGGCCGACGCCCCGGCGCCCTGATGCGGTCCTGCCTGGCCAGGGCGGGACTTGTGCAGGACCGATCGGTTCTTCATGCTTTGGGCATGGGTGCCTGTCGCCGTCCTCCTGATCCGGGTTCCAGGCCCGCTCGCGTGGACCGGCGATGATTCTCGGCCTGATCAGCGACATCCACGGCAACCTCGCCGCCCTCAAGGCGGTGCTATCGGACATGGAGCAGAGCGGGGCGGAAAAGGTGCTCTGCCTTGGCGATGTCGTGGGTTACGGGCCCTTCCCCGGCGAGTGCCTGGATCTCGTGCGCCGCTGCGGCGCGGTGCTGATGGGCAACCACGAGGAAGCCCTGCTGTACGGGGCCGAGAACTTCAATCCGCGCGCCCGCCGGGCGATCGACTGGACGCGCGAGCACCTGCAGACCGATGGCGATGAGGAGACCCGCGAGTACCGCTGGCGCATCCTGCGCAACCTGCAGCTGCACGCCCAGGACGGGCCGTTCCTGTTCACCCACGCCAGCCCGCGCCAGCCGACGCGCGAATACGTCCTGCCCAAGGACATCCACAATCACGCGAAGATGCAGGAGATCTTCTCGCTCATCCCGCAGGTCTGCTTCGTCGGCCACACCCACATCCCGGGCGTCTTCCTGCCCGACCTGACCTTCACCCCGCCGAGCCAGCTCTGGGCCTCGACCTATTTCATCGAGCCGGGCGAAAAGGCGCTGGTCAACATCGGCTCGGTCGGCCAGCCGCGAGACGGCGACGTGCGGGCGTGCTACGTCCTGCTCGACACGGATCCCGGCGCCCCCCGCGTCGTGTATCGCCGCATCGCCTACGATGTCGAAGCGACCGCGATGGCGATCGAGGCCAACTCCAACCTGGATCACTACCTCGCTGAACGCCTGCGCCTCGGCCGTTGATCCGGTCCATCGATGACGCCGACGCATGGCCTCCCCGGCCACTCGCATGCGCGCGCATCATTCCCTCCGACCACCGCTGGCCCGATCCCGCTGCCGGCACAGCATCCCGCACCACAGGAGTCCCCCATGCCCCGCGTCTTCAACTTCAGCGCCGGTCCCGCCATGCTGCCCACGGAAGTGCTTGAAGCCTCCGCCAAGGCGCTGCTCGACTACCAGGGCAAGGGCTTCGGAATCGCGGAATGCTCGCACCGCGGCAAGGAGTTCGACGGCGTGATGGATGAGGCCATCGCGCGCACCAAGTCGCTGCTCGGTCTGGGCGACACCCACGATGTGCTCTTCCTGCAAGGCGGCGCCACCGCGCTGTTCAGCCAGATCCCGCAGAACTTCGCCAACGGCCCCATCGACATCCTGGTCTCGGGCGAATGGTCGCAGAAGGCAGCCAAGGTCGCCAAGGAGGCCGGCCAGAAGGTCAACGTGGTCGCCAGCAGCGAAGGCACCCACTTCGACCGCAGCCCGCTGCCCGCCGAGTGGAAGCTCAGTCCCGATGCGGCGTATTTCCACGTCTGCACCAACGAGACCGTGCACGGCCACCGCCTCGCCGCCTGGCCCGAGCACAAGAACCTGGTCGTCGACGCGTCGTCGGAATTCATGTCGCGGCCGCACCCGGTCAGCCGCGCCGCCGTGGTCTACGCCGGGGCGCAGAAGAACCTCGGCCCCTCCGGCGTCGTGCTCGCCCTGGTGCGCAAGGATCTCTACCCGCGCATCCCCAAGAACGTGCCCGGCCTCTTCAACCTCCAGAAGATGGCCGAGAACAAGAGCATGATCAACACCCCGCCGACGTTCGGGGTCTACATCCTGCTCGAAACCTTCCGCTGGCTCGAACGCCAGGGCGGCCTCGCCGGCATGGAGGCGCGCAACACCGAGAAGGCCGAGCTGCTCTACCAGGCGATCGACGGCTCCGGCGGCTGGTACACCGGCACCGTCGCGGTGAAGGAGCAGCGCAGCCACATGAACGTGACCTTCCGCCTGCCCAACGAGGAGCTCACCGACCGCTTCGTCAAGGAAGCCGCCCTCCAGGGCATGGTCGCGCTCAAGGGCTACCGCACCGTCGGCGGCATCCGCGCCTCGATCTACAACGCCATGCCCGTCGAAGGCTGCAGGGCGCTGGCGCAGTTCATGAAGGATTTCCAGAAAAAGGCCGGTTGATAGAGCGAATTTTACCAATGGGCCGAAGGCGGGGCAACGCAGCGTTCCCCGCCGCTATCCGGTAAGCGTGACAGCCTCCCGCAAGTCGAAGGCGGGGCAGCGCAGCGCCCCCCCCGCCGCCATCCGGGCAACCGTCTCGACCGCGCAAGGACGCGGTGAATAAGGTCATGCCGGGCAACCACGGGGTCCAGCGCCATTGGCCCTGGCAGGGCGTGGCGGGACAGCGTCCCGCTGATAACAGGAAACGACGCTCCCAATCCTGGATAAGGGCCCACACTGGCGACCACGCCCATGCTCATCCCGACCCGCACCTGGAAGGCCCGGCAGCCGCCGGAGGACATCGTCCGGGAGCTGGAGCACGACCTCGGGGTGTCGGCGCTGACGGCGCGGCTGCTGGCAGCGCGCGGGGTGCAGGGCGGGACGGACGCGCGCAGGTACCTCGGCCATCGGCTGGGGGATCTGCATGCGCCGGAGCTGATGGCCGGGATGGCCGATGCCGCCCGGCTGTTCGCCGAGGCGATCGCGGAACGCAAGCGCATCCTCATCCATGGCGACTACGACGTGGATGGCTCCACCGCCGCGTCGCTGCTGGCATTGTTCGCGCGCGCCTGCGGGCATGAGGCCATCGTCTTCATCCCGCACCGGCGCATCGACGGCTACGGCCTGGGCGAGGCCAGCCTGGCGGCGGTGGTCGAGCATCGCGCCGAGCTGATGATCACCGTCGATTGCGGCATCAGCGATGCCGGGTTCGGGGCCCGCATCGAGGCCGAGACCGGCTGCGTGGTGGTGATCACCGACCACCATCTGCCGCCCGCGACGCTGCCCAGGGTGCGGGCGGTATGCAATCCGAACCGGGCGGACTGCACCTATCCCGACAAGGCCCTCGCCGGCGTCGGGGTGGCGTGGAAGCTGGCCTGGGCGACCGCGAAGGTCCTGTCGGGTTCGCTCGCGACCGATGGCAAGGTCAGCCCCCGCCTGCGCGAGTTCCTCCTCGATTCCACCGCCCTGGTCGCGCTCGGCACGATCTCCGACTGCGCCGCCCTGACCGGCGAGAACCGCATCCTGGTCCACCATGGCCTGCTCGCGCTCGCGCGCAGCGGCAGCCCCGGCCTGCGCGCGCTGCTCGCCCAGGCGCGGATGGACGGCGCGATCGAGGCCACCGACGTCGGCTGGCGCCTCGGACCGCTGCTCAACGCCGCCGGCCGGGTCGGCAGCGCGATGGACAACATCACCCTGCTCACCGCCACCAGCGCCGAGGTCGCCGGCGCGGCGCTCGCCGGCATCGTGAACGAGAACGAGGAGCGCAAGCGCCTGACCCTGGCGCTCACGGCGGAACTCACCGCCCGCGCGGCCCAGCCCGAGGCCGCCGCGCGCAGCAGCCTGGTCTTCGCCGGCGAGGGCTGGCACCAGGGCGTGGTCGGCATCGTCGCCGGGCGCCTGTGCGAGCAGTTCGCCAAGCCCGCCTGCGTGATCGCGATCAACGACGGGGTCGGCAAGGGCAGCCTGCGCACCACCGCGCTGGTGCCGCTCGACCAGGCGCTCAACGCCTGCCGGGCGCATCTCATCAAGGGCGGCGGCCACGCGATGGCCGCCGGGATCTCGATCGAACCCGGCAAGGTCGCGGACTTCGCGGCTGCTTTCGAAGCCTTCGTCGCGGCGCGCACCGGTTCCGCGCACGGCCCCCTCACCGAGCACGACGGCCAGGCCGCGATCGGCGAACTCGACAGCGACTTCTTCACCGCCCTCGCCGGCATGGCGCCCTTCGGCATCGCCAACCCGGAACCGCTGCTGCGCATCGACGATGTCGCCTTCGTCACCCGGCCGCGGTTGTTCGGAGCGACCGGCGACCATGTCCGCGGCGCGGTGTCGGATCGCGGCGGCGGCCTGCGCGAACTCCTGGCCTGGCGCGGCAAGGATCTGTTCCCCGGCCTGAGCGCCCAGGGCGCCCGCTTCGACCTGCTGGTGCGGCCCAAGAGCGAGACCTGGCGCGGTGCGGTGCAGACGCGCCTGGTCTACGTGGACGGACGCACGCGATGAGCCGCGACATCCTGCGGCGCTGGCCGAAGGTGCGGAGGTTCTGCTGGAAGCTGGCGACGTCTGCGTCGAAGCGCATCCCGCTCAACGCCACGCGATTCCTCGCGCATTGCGCCGGGGTCGCGGCGTACCGCCTGGATGCGCGCGGGCGCAAGCGGGTGCGGCGCAATCTCGCCAACCTGGTGCCGCGCGGCTGCGACCAGGCGCTCGACCGGGCGACGCGCCGGTCCTACACCCATTTCGCCGTCGCTACCGCCGAATCGCTGCGCATCGGGCGCCTGCCCGGCCGCTTCTTCGGGGCCGAACGCCTGGAGGTGCGCGATCCCTTCGGCGTGCTGCGGAAGGCGCCGATCCAGGGCCCGGCGATCCTGGTCACGGTGCACGCGAACTGGGAACTCTTGGCCGCAGCGCTCCACCACCTGGGCCTGATGCGCGAGGCGGTGACCCTCGCCCTCGGCCACGGCGATCCTGCCATCGACCGCGTCTTCGAACGCCTGCGCGCGTCGGTCGGCTGCGAAAGCGTGCTCATCGACCGCGGTCCGCTGGCGGCGCTGCGGGCTTTGCACGAGGGGAAATTGCTCCTGCTCGCCGGCGACCGCGACTACGCCGGCAGCGGACCCCGGGTGGAGCTCGCTGGCCGCCAGATGCGGCTGCCCATCGGCCCGGCTGCGCTCGCGGTGCAGACCGGCGCCCCGATCATCCCGCTCTACCTGGGAAAACGCTCGGCGCGACGCTTCACCCTGATCGCCGGCCGGCCGCTGCACGCCCGACCCGATGCGCCCAAGCACGAAGAGGCCCCGCGCCTCACCGCCGAACTCGGCCGGTCGCTGGCGCGCTTCCTGCTCGCCGCCCCGGCGCAATGGGCGGCGTTCCATCCGGTATGGGATGAGGATCGCGGCCCTGACAGGAAGCGATCAATTCAGAGCGGTCGATCCACGACCGCAGGTTGACTCGGCGCTCTCCCCAGCCCCTTGGCGCGGCAGGCGGCGCACCAGCCGTAGAGTTCGAGCCGGTGCGAGGCGAGCACGAAGTCGGATTCGCGCGCGACATCCTCCTGGATGGCTTCGATCAGGTCGCGGTGGAATTCGCGGATCGCTCCGCACCCGAGGCAGACCAGATGGTCGTGGTGCGGCTTGTCGAGATTCGGTTCGAAGGTCGAGGATCCGTCGCCGAACTGCCGTTTGGCGGCGACGCCGATCTCGACCAGGAGGTTGAGGGTGCGGTAGACCGTCGCGGCGCTGACCGTGCCATCGCTCAGGCGCGCCCGGCGGTGGATCTCCTCGACCGTCAGATGGTCGCCGCTCGCGACGAAGGCCTCGACGATGGTCTGGCGCTGGCTCGTCCAGCGCACGCCGCGCCGCCGCGCCTCGGCGCGGACGAACTGGATGACCTCGGACGGTTCGCGCATGGCGGCAGCCTGACCGCGCCGAAGCGGGCCTCAAGCCTGCGGATCGGACATGGATGCGGCAGCGGACGCCAGGGCGCCCCTTGGCGCAGCCAGGATGGGCGTAAGGTGACCCGGCCGGCCGGACGCCGGCGCCAACCACCCACCTCAGGTAACCACATGCCCAAGCCCATCCGTGTCGCCGTCACCGGCGCTGCCGGCCAGATCGCCTACAGCCTCCTTCCGCGCATCGCCTCCGGCGAGATGCTCGGCAAGGATGTGCCCGTCATCCTGCACCTGCTCGACATTCCCGTCGAGAAGGCGCAGCTGGCGCTCAAGGGCGTGGCGATGGAGCTCGACGACTGCGCCTTCCCGCTCCTGCAGGGGATCGTCTGCACCGACAAGCCGGAAGTCGCCTTCAAGGACGCCAACTGGTGCCTGCTCGTCGGCGCCAAGCCGCGCGGCCCCGGCATGGAGCGCGCCGACCTGCTCAAGGACAACGGCCGCATCTTCATCAGCCAGGGCAAGGCGATCGACGAGAACGCCGCCGATGACTGCCGCGTCGCGGTGGTCGGCAATCCCTGCAACACCAACTGCATGATCGCCGCCGCCCAGGCCAAGCGCCTGCCGCGCGAACGCTTCACCGCGATGACCCGGCTCGACCAGAACCGCGCCTACACCCAGCTCGCCCGGAAGGCCGGCGTCGCGGTGACCGCGATCAAGGACCTGGTGATCTACGGCAACCATTCGCCGACGATGTACAGCGACTTCTACCATGCGTCGATCGACGGCAAGCCGCTGACCCAGGTCATCACGGATGAAAAGTGGTTGCAGGAAACCCTGCAATCCACCGTCGGCAAGCGCGGCGCCGAGATCATCGCCGCGCGCGGCGCATCCTCGGCGTTCTCGGCCGCCAACGCCCTGATCGACCACGTCCGCGCCCTGGTCACGGTCGGCCCGGCCCTGCATTCGATCGCGGTCCCGAGCGACGGCAGCTACGGCTTCAGCGCCGGCGTCTGGGCCTCGGTGCCGGTCCGCACCACCGCCTACGGCACCTACACCGTCGACAAGTCGTTCAGCCACAACGAATGGGCCCAGGGCAAGATCAAGGCCACCAACGCCGAACTGGTCGGCGAGCGCGACACGATCAAGGACTTCCTCGGCAACGCCTGAGGCCTCCGTCCGATGCCGACCGGCACCAGCCCCTGCGGGCGGTGCCGGTCACGCCGGATCCGCCGGTCTGGTTTTCCCCCTCGGCGAAGCCGCATTCGTGCCGTATATTTCGTCCTGCCATGCGGTTCCCCCTCCTTCGCGTCCTCATCCTCATCGGATCCGTCGCCGGCTGCCTGGCGGCTGGCGAGGCGGACGTGCGGCAGCAGGCGCGCAAGACCTACGGCGACTGCGCCAAGGCCGGCGATCTGTGGTCGATGATCCGGCTGGAAAACTGGGGCCGCAAGCAGACCCCGGCGGTCCCCTTTGGCCCGGCTTTGAGCGAATGCGAGATCACCGGCGAGGCTCTGTTCGCCTTTCCGGCCTGGATCAACCGGCACTGGGATCTTGGCTCCAGCCTGATCGTGGCCGCGCAGCGGCGCGTCCACGTCCTCGCCCCGGATGGCCGGGTGCTGTTCCCCTCGGTCAACCTGCGCCTCGGCACCGACCATGTGGGCCTGTCCGGCGACGGCAGATTCGCGTCCTGCGCCGAGCATCGCGGTGGGTCGCTCAACCTGGGCGTGGTCGCGATCCCAGGCGGTGAAGAGCGCTTCACCGCCTCGTTTGATGAGTCCCTCGGCTGGTGGAGCGGACCATCGGTGGTGGCCGACGATGGCAGCGCCGCCGCGTGCGAAGTGTACTGGAACCGCGATCTCAACCTGCCTCCCCGATCGCAGATCTGCATCGCGGTGCGCCCGGATGCGGTCACCGGGCAGCCGCTCCAGCTCGATCGCTACCACCGGGTGCGCGCGATCGGCCCCGATGCCCGCTGGGTCGCCGCCCATCCCAACGGGCGGGATCGTCCCGTCCTGATCGTCGCGGGCCAGCCCGGTCCGCGCCTGCTCCACTTGGCCACCGGGGCGGGTCTCGGCGCCTGCATCACCGATGACAAGCAACCCGTGGTGAAACTCATCCTCGGCGATGGATCGCTGGCCGACCTCAACGTGCCGATGGGCATGGGCAGCAACGACCCCAAGGTGGTCACGATCGGCTCCTGGCTGGTGGTGGGATCGGGATGGAACGGCCTGACCCGGGAATCCCGCGATGCGATCGACAATGTCATCCCCGGCGGCCAGCCCCAACCCTACACCATCGCCTGCTGGCGCTGGAGCGATCTCGCCGCCAACCCGAAGGCCGCGCCGGTACGCGTCCTTGCCACCCCCCTCTCGCGCGCCGATGCCGAATACGCGGCGATCTACCTATGGAACGGACCCGTCGCCAAGCTGCTCGATTTCAGCGGCAAGGATCTGAGCGAGCGACCGCTCCTCAGCGCACCGCTCGACATCGAACACATCGATGAACAGCACCACCGCACCCGGATCCGCATGCGCGGCGGCGAATGGCTGATCACCGATCGCGAAGCGAACGAGGTCTGGCGCGGCCAGGCGGCGTGGTTCGACGTGCAGGACCGCACCTGGGGCGTGGTCCATCTCGGCCCCGAGGCGACGCGCACCTACAAGGTGGTGCGGCTCGACCGCGATCCGGCCAAGCGGAAGGCCATCGACCTCGAATTGGAACCCGGCCGCGCGAACATCGATGTCGACCGGCTCGGACGCCGCTTCCTCGCCATCCGCAACGGCGAATGGATCGAACTGTCCCCCCTGGGGAAGCGCCTGCGCCATGCACCGGACGACAACGAGCATCCGCGTCCCTGGCTGTGGCGGCTGTGGGGGCAGCCGTCGCGCTGGTACCAGCTCGACGCCCGCCTGGTCGACAAGCAGCTGGGCGAGGAAGGCCAGCCGCGTGCGGCCAGCCTCTGCCCGGTCGACGCCTGGCGCTTCGAGGGCAACCTCATCACCCTGGAAACCCAGGGACGGGCGCTGGCGGGCAGCACCCGCCGGCCACCGGCCGGAAGGAAAACCGGGGAGATGCTGGAACTCGGCCGCTTCAACGGGGCCGAACGCTTCTCCCTGCTTGGCCGCTTCGACGTCGGCATCGCAGATGGGAACCATCGCATCCTGGCCGTGCTCGGCAGCGGGCCGGTGCTGAAAGCACCCGCGAAGTCGGAGCAGGGCAAGGAACCGCTCGGGATCGGCTGGCGGCTCGACAACGGCAACTTCTGCCGGTCCGGCCAGCCGCCGCTGCGCTGGGATGAAGCCCGCACCGGCTTCCGGCCCGCGCGATTGCGCAGCCCCGACCAGGGCGGTCTGCTCGTGATCACCCCGTCGCTGATCATCGACCTCGATCCGGGCATGGCGCGGACGGTAGGAAAACGCTGAGCCTTCGCCTAGACCACCCCGATGGACCACCCCCTGCGCCATGCCACCAAGGCCGCCCGTCGTGCTGCGGTCGGTACCCTGCCCGCCGGACTGCGTACCGCCGTCTTCCGCCCGATCGGGGTGGTTCGATCCCCGTTCACCTGGCGCGAAGAGGCGCCGCGCCAACCGGATCTGGCGACCAGCGACGGCGAGATCCGCCTCCTCGCCGGCCATCACAACTGCCTCAAGGACCTCGCCGGCTTCGAACGCATCTGGGTGCTGGCCTGGTTCCACCGCTCGCACGGCTGGAAACCGCAGATCGTGCCCCCGCGCGACCGGGTGAAGCGCGGCGTCCTCGCCACCCGCGCTCCCGACCGGCCGAATCCGATCGGTCTTTCGTGCGTCCGCCTGGTCGCCGTCTACGGCGGTTCGATCCTCATCCGCGACCACGACCTCCTAGACGGCACGCCGGTGCTGGACATCAAGCCGTACATCCCCGCCTATGACGCCCATCCAGAGGCGAACGCCGGCTGGGTCGGTACGCTCGCCACACCAGGGCCTGACCACCGCCTGCCCGAGGGCGGTTGGCTGCCGGGACGTGGGCCGGCGCCGCGTTCGGCAACAACCGATACCTGATCACGCCTTCTTGTTCCCTGCCATCCAGGCATCGATCGCCTTGGCCGCGGTCTTGCCGTCGCCCATCGCCAGGATGACGGTGGCGGCGCCGCGGACGATGTCGCCGCCGGCGAAGACGCCGGGGATGGAGCTCATGCCGGTGGCGTCGACCTCGATGTTGCCCCACTTGTTGAGCTTCAGTTCGGGGCACGAACCGGTCAGGAGCGGATTCGCCTTGGTGCCGATGGCCGAGATCACCACGTCGCAGGGGATCTCGTAGTCGCTGCCCGGGATCGGCTCAGGGCGGCGGCGGCCGCTGGCGTCGGGTTCGGTCAGGCGCATGCGCTGGCAGACCAGACCGGCGACCCAGCCCTTGTCGTCGCCGCGCACCGACAACGGGGCGGAGAGCATCTCGAAGCGGATGCCTTCCTCTTCGGCGTGATGGACCTCCTCAAGCCGGGCCGGCATCTCTTCACGGGTACGGCGGTAGAGGATCACCGCGTCGTCGGCGCCCAGACGCCGCGCGGTGCGCACGGCGTCCATCGCGACGTTGCCGCCGCCGACCACCACGACCTTCTTGCCGCGCAGCACCGGGGTGCCCTGGCTGGGGAAGGCCCAGGCGCCCATCAGGTTGACGCGGGTGAGGTATTCGTTGGCCGAATACACGCCCTTGAGGTTTTCACCCGGCACGCCGAGCAGCACCGGCAGGCCGGCGCCGACGGCGATGAACACCGCGTCGAAGGTGTCGCGCAGTTCCTGGATGGTGATGGTGCGGCCGATCACCGCGTTGCAGACGATCTCGACGCCGTTGCGCTGGAGGCGCTGCACCTCGCGGTCGACGATCTCCTTCGGCAGGCGGAACTCGGGGATGCCGTAGACCAGCACGCCGCCGGGGGTGTGGAAGGCCTCGTAGACGGTGACCGCGTGGCCGAGACGCGCGAGTTCACCGGCGGCGGTGAGGCCACCGGGGCCGGAACCGACCACCGCGACCTTGCGCCCGGTCGGGGCCGGACGCGGTGCGTCGGCGGCACCGGAGTTGCGCGCCCAGTCGGCGACGAAGCGCTCCAGCGCGCCGATCGCCACCGCCTTGCCCTTGTTGCCGCGCACGCATTCGGCCTCGCACTGCGATTCCTGCGGGCAGACGCGGCCGGTCACCGCCGGCAGGCAGTTGTCGCCCATCAGGCTGGTCGCCGCGCCGGCGAGATCGCCCACCGCGACCCGGCGTACGAACGCCGGGATGTCGACGCTGACCGGGCAGCCCTGGATGCACTTGGCGTTCTTGCATTCCAGGCAGCGCTGGGCCTCGATCATCGCCAGGGCCTGGTCGTAGCCGACGTTGACCTCGGTGAAGTTGCGGCTGCGTTGTCCGGCGTCCTGCGCCGGCACGTCCTGGCGGTCGATCTTCATGCGCTCCTTGAGCGGCAGCGCGGCTGCGGGCGGGACGGGCGAGGTCTGCTTTTCCATGGGGCGGATCCAGTCGGACGGAAGATGGTTGGGGTGGTGCAGGCTCAGGCCGGGCCGGTCGCACCGCTCAGGCGGCAGGCCTGCGCGTCGCAGGCGGCGGAGGCGGTCGCGGCGGCCTCCTTCTCGAGTTCCTTGTAGGTGCCGAGGCGGCTCCACATCTCGGCGAAGTCGACCTGATGGCCGTCGAATTCGGGACCGTCGACGCAGGCGAAGCGGGTCTGGCCGCCGACCGTGACGCGGCAGCCGCCGCACATCCCGGTGCCGTCGATCATCACCGGGTTGAGCGAGACGATGGTATGGATGCCCATCGGCCGGGTGAGGTCGGCGACCGCGCGCATCATCGGCACCGGGCCGACGGCGTAGGCGATGTCGATGGTGCCGCCCTTCGCCGCGGCCTCCGCCACGACCTGGCGCAGGCCGTCGGTGACCAGGCCCTTCTGGCCCAGGCTGCCATCGTCGGTGCAGATGACGACCTCGCCCAGCTCCTTCAGCTCCTTGGCCAGGATCACCAGTTCGGCGTTGCGACCGCCGATGATCGAGGTCACCCGCACGCCGGCCCGGTGCAGGGCCTGGGCGATGGGGAACACCACCGCCGTGCCGACACCGCCGCCGACGCACACCGCGTGGCCGGATTCGATGAGATCGGTGGCGCGGCCGAGCGGTCCCGCGACATCGCGGATCACTTCGCCGGGCTTGAGCGCGACCAGGGCGCGGGTGCTGACCCCGACCGCCTGGATCACCAGGGTGATGGTGCCGGCCACCGGATCGCTGTCGGCGATGGTGAGCGGGATGCGTTCATGGCCGGCCCCGAGGCGGACCATGACGAACTGCCCAGGCAGGCGCTTCTTCGCGACCAGGGGCGCGTCGAGCACCAGGCGGTGGACATTGGCGGCGAGGGTGGTGTTGGCACGGATCGTATGCATGGCGGTTGGCGCAGTGTAGGGCATCCGCGTCGGACGCCAGCCGAGCATCGCGGTCGGGCGCGGCAGCTCCGGCCGGATGCATCCCGTGGCCGACGCCGGCTGCATCCCTGGAGGCAGAGGCGACGACGATCCCCATCGCTGGCCGCGTGCTGATCGCGCTGTCCCTGACGGGGAAAAGTCGAGTTCAGGCGGCTTTCCTCGTTGGTTGCGGCGGCCGGTTCCCTGGCCGGCGGGACGCTGGCGCTCCCAGGAAGCAGCACGGGGTCGGCTCAACGCCGGGATTGACCTCGCCCTTCATGATCCTAGCCTGCCCGTCCTTTTCGCATCCGGCTTCCGTCGGACGCGCCTCGATTCCGGTCGCCCCAAGCGCCTCACGCGCGGGGGGCGCGCCCGTGCCGGATCGGGATCTCGAACCTCCGGCGCGCCCCCGACCGAGCCTCCGTGCAGAGGAGGCCAGGAAGACACCCATGGCCAACGCGCCCATCGTCACGATCAAGAACCTGCTCGAAGCCGGCTGCCATTACGGCACCGCGACCAGCCTCTGGCACCCCCGGATGAAGCCGTACCTGTACGGCAAGAAGGGCGGCATCCACATCATCGACGTGCGCCAGACCGCGCGCGGCCTGATCCAGGCGCACTACTTCGCCGCCAAGCTCGCCAAGGCCAACAAGGTCCTCCTCTTCGTCGGCACCAAGCGCCAGGCGAAGGAGATCGTGCGCGAGGCCGCCCGCTCGGTCGGCATGCCCTTCGTGACCGAACGCTGGATCGGCGGCACCCTGACCAACTTCGAGACCGTGCGCTCGTCGGTCCGCCGCCTCGACCAGATCGAATCCGACATGGCGAAGCCGGAATACGTGCGCGAGTCCAAGAAGGTCCAGGCCCGGCACATGCGCGAGCGCAAGCGCATCATCCGCAACCTCGAAGGCGTGCGGACCATGGCCAAGCTGCCCGACGCGATGTTCGTCGTCGACCCGCGCTATGAAGAGGCCGCGATCAGCGAGGCCCGCCGCCTCAACATCCCGGTCATCGGCCTGATCGATTCCGACACCGACCCCGAACTGGTGAACCTCGCCATCCCCGCCAACGACGACGGCATCCGCTCGATCCAGGCGGTGGTGAAGGTGATCCTCGAGGGTCTCGCCCGCGGCCGCACGGAACAGATGACCAAGGTCGAGGAGACGGTCGCCCCGATGGCGGCCGCCGCCGCCGCGCCGGCCCCTGCCGCTTCGAACTTCCCGACCAAGTAAGCCCGCCGCCGCCGGCAGCGGCCCGTCGCGCCGGCGGCCTTCCCACAACCAACCCTGACAGGATCAGCCATGTCCGAAATCTCCGCCAAGCTGGTGATGGAACTGCGTGACGCCACCAATCTGCCGATGATGAAGTGCAAGCAGGCGCTCGCCGCCGCCAACGGCGACAAGCAGGCTGCGATCGAATGGCTGCGCAAGCAGGGCATCGCCGCGACCGGCAAGTTCGCCGGCCGCGAGACGCCCAACGGCCACATCGCCCTCGTCCTCGCCCCGGGCAAGGGCGTCCTGGTGAAGGTCGGCTGCCAGACCGACTTCGTCGCCGGCAACGACAGCTTCAAGGCCTTCGCCAAGGAACTGGCGGAGCAGGCCCTGGCGAGCGGCGCCGACAGCGCCGAGGCGCTCAAGGCGCAGACCTTCAAGGGCCAGCCGATGGCGGAGGCGATCGCCGGCCAGATCCAGAAGATCGGCGAGAACATCGTGATCAGCACGGTCGCGGTGCTGAAGGGCGAGGTCGTCACCGGCTACAGCCACGGCGGCCGCATCGCCACCCTGATCGCCGGCACCGGCAACCCCGACAAGCTGCGCCAGATCGCGCTCCACACCGCCTCCGCCAGCCCGGAACCGGTCGCGCTCAACCGCGCCTCGGTCGACCCCGCCCTGGTCAAGAAGGAGGAGGAGATCCTCATGGCCACGCCCGACGTGCAGGCCAAGCCCGAGGCCATGCGCCCCAAGATCGTCCAGGGCAAGCTCGGCCGCTTCTTCCGTGAAAACTGCCTGCTCGAGCAGGAGATGCTGCTCGACGCCGAGAAGGGCGAATCGGTCGAGAAGTACGCCGCCCGGCACCAGCTCACCGTCACCGGGTTCGTGCGCGTCAACGTCTGAGTTCCTGCGTCCTGGATTGAAGCGTCGATGCTCGGACGTCCGGGGGGGGTATCCTCCCGGACGTCGTCGTTTCGCTTCGTCCGCTGGGATCCAGGCGCCGGTTGGTTCCGCCACCGACCAGCCTACGGTCGGTACATGGCCCGGTTCCCTGCCATCCTGCTGGCCGCCGTCGGCGCCTGGGCCGACGCTTCCGAGCTTGCGCCGTCGGCGGATCTCGGGGCGCTGCCGATGATCGCGCCGCGCGAGTGGCTCCTGCAGAACTTCGCGCCGGATGACAACACGGTGGGGGCGCTGGTGCCGCGCCGGCGCGAAATCGCGATCGGTTTCGCCCGCCCGGTCTGGCCGGCCGAAGGGATCGGGGTGCAGCTTGAAGGCGTCTGGTCGCCGGTCCGGGCCGAATCCGCGACGATGGCGCTGCGGGTCGATGAACTGATCCTGGGCGGCGGCCTGCACTGGGAACGGCCGATGGCCGAAGACCGCTTCGGCTGGCGCCTGTCCGGCACCCTCGGGGTGCGGGCGCTGACCGATGCCGGCAGCAAGCGCCTCGACACCTGGGAGAGCGCCCTGCTGCATGGCGGGGGCGGTTCCGGGACGGGGCAGCCGGAACACCCCGACCGCGCCGATGGCATCGGAGCGCTCAACGCCGCCGCGCGCTTCCGGGTGACCGACTCGGCCCCGATCAGCCAGGCACCCCTCGATCTCGCCATCAGCGGGCGTGCACTGCGCATCTTCGCCAGCGACGGCCGCAACGACCCTCTCCCCGATCTGCGCCTCGGCGCCGTCGTGGTCATGCCGACGCGCACCACCCAGAGCTGGTTCGGGGCGACCTGGCAGGGGCATGCCCAGCCGGCCAATTCCCAGGCCCTGGCCGAGGTCCGCCGGCAGGAGGACGGCTGGTGGTTCGTCAGCGGCGGAGCCTTGCGTCTCGGTGCGCAGGGTGACTGGCTGGTCGAGGTCGGCAGCGCGCTCAACCCCCGCACCGGCACCGCCGTGGGCACGCTGGGCGTGGCCCGCACCGGCGATCCGCCCCGCGCCAACGCCGACGGCACCAGCACCCTCGCCCTGGTCGTGCTGCCGGGCGAGTCCACGGCCTACGGCCTGGCCACCGGCGACGAGATGCGCCGCAGCGGGCCGTTCATCCTGAAACGCGAGATCCGCACCATTGTTGGATCCGATCCCGCCGATGCCGCTGGCGCCACCACCGATGCGATCCGCCTCGATGTCCTGCTGCGCGGGCAGGCCCCCTGGCGACCGCTGCCGCTGCTCGCGATCGGCCCTGAGGTCGGATTCGGCCTGGGCGTGCGCCACGACGCCGCCCGCTTCCCCGCCATCCCACCGGAGACCAGATCCGGCACCGCGTCGCTCCAGCGCGCCGAGGTCGTCGCCGACGCCGGACTCGGCGCGCAGCTGTCCACCGGCTGGAAGGGCGGCATCGGCGCCATCGAAGGCGCGCTCGGCTGGTCGTGGTGGCGCACCCTCGGCGGTCCGCATCAACTGTCGGGCGGGGGCGGCTCCATCGATCTGCCGCAGAGCGGCGGCGGACCGATCGTCCGCCTCGGGTTGCTGGCGCGGTTCTGAAATGGCAGCTTCGATAAACTCAGAAACGAATCAGTCGGACAGTTGCAGCCAATAATCCGAAAGGATCGCCAACTGTGTTGATGGCTCCATATATTCCACGCGGGAAAGGTCAGCTCGAATTCGGTTCCGACGATCTCTCTCGACACGCAAAAATCCGAAATGAGGGTTCTTCCATTGCCCGCAATGATTCAGGAAGTTCCGGTAGATCAGCGTCCCCGACGCATCTTCATTCGCATCGGCTTTGGCATAAAACCAGGCCCGAGACAACTCCGCCAGTAACTTGCCCCGCATGAATACTCGTATCCCTGCTTGGCGCAGACCCTGCAATTCCACCGTATTGGTTAGCCCAACATAGCGACTGTGGTATCGAAGTCGGCAGGTTTCACGCATGGTGTGATCGAACAACACGGTCGCCGCACCGACGCTCCCGATAAAGCCACGATAAACTTCAGCATTTGCAGAAATTTCCGCCCACGAGACGGTCGTCAGTACCTGGCCAACTGGCACTGATTTTTGTTCGATCACGACCTCCATGCCTTCTGCCTCCACCGCTAATTTCAGCGGTTCGCCAAAACCTTGCGCCAGCGCGTCATCCAGGTCTGGGCCACCGGCGGGATGCGGTCCTCGGCGATGTTGCCGCGCGCGGCCTCGAAGGCCTGGCGCAGGATGGTGATCTGGGTGCGGGTTCGGTTATGGGTGGCGGCGCACTGGCTGTCGTTGGCGCCATCCTGGAAGGCGTCGGCGAGGGCCTTGAGGTCGGCGTCGTTCCACGGCCGGCCGGGCGTGCGCGATCCGGCCGGGCGCGGCGTGTCCTTGCTCTGCGGCTTGGGCAGGCGGTTGTCCGGCTGCGGCGGGGCCAGCGGCTGCGCCTGGACAAATGGCGGAACCAGACCAAGCGGTTGCGGTCGGATGGGGGCGTCAACGTCCCCGCCTTCTTCCCGTCCGGAGAGGATCTCCTCGGGCGTCGGTTCACGCTTGGCAGCGACTGATCTGGACAGGCCGGGATCGGGATCGAGTCCAGCCACCGGCACGGCTTCCAGCACCACCGCGACGAGATGCTCCAGCCGAATGACGGTCAGGCCCGAGTGCGTATCCAGTTCGAGCACGGAATCGGAGGTCGCCACGACCTCGCCAGAGACGCGATGCCCGCCGGTGAGCAGCGCGGTGACGCGCCGGCCAGTGCTGAGGTGGTTGCGCAGATCGCTCATCGGTGTTCCCCTGTCGGTGGAAGGCTTAGCGGGCCGGGCGGGGCGCAACCGCAGACCAGCCATCGCATCATTTCGGATTTACCGCTGGAAATGTCGTGGCCAGCCCAGCCCTTTGCGGATTCTGTGTTCTTTGTGGCCATCTCACCTTCATCCTTGCGGCCCATCCAGGTCACTCACCTCGCCCAGGCCGCCGCGCTGGCCGCGCAGCACCTCGGCGCTGAGCCAACCGTCCTCGACCCGGGCCTGGATCTGGCTGCCGGCGGGGGCCTGGTCGATGCGCCGCACGATGCGGCCATGGGCGTCGCGTACCACGGCGTAGCCGCGCCCGATCACCGCCAGGGGCGAGAGCGCGTTGAGCCGCGCCGCGCTCGCGGCGAGCCGTTCACCGGCGTGGGCGAGATGCCGGTCGCTGCCGACCGTCAGCAGGTGCGCGTGGCGATCGAGGCGTTCACGCGCCGCGCGGAGCAGCGCAACCGGGGCGGCCGCAGCCAGGCGGGCGCCGGCGTGCGTGCAGCGCAGGCGCGCGTCCTGGGTGGTTTTCTCCAGGACGGCGTCGAGTCGGCCGGCGAGCTCGTCGTGGCGCTGGGTCCAGATCGCCAGGCGATGCCCAGGGCCGGCGAGGGCGCGGTGCGCGGCGAGGGATTCGAGGCGGGCGCGGGCGTCGGCCAGAGCGCCATCGATGAGGCGGTCGAGAAGCAGGCTGCGGTCCTCGATCTGGTCGACGAGCGCCGCGAGTTCGGGCACCACCAGCTCGCCGGCGGCGGTGGGCGTCTTGGCGCGCACATCGGCGACGAGATCCGCCAGGGTCCAGTCGGTCTCATGGCCGACGGCGGAAACCACCGGCAGCGGGCAGGCGGCGATGGCGCGGACCACGGCCTCCTCATTGAACGCCCAGAGGTCTTCCAGGCTGCCGCCGCCGCGTCCGGCGATGATGAGGTCGACCTCGGGATGCGCCGCCAGGCGGCGCAGGGCAGCCACGATGTCGGCGGCAGCGCGCTCGCCCTGCACCAGGCAGGGCGCGACCACCACCGGCATGGTGGGGAAGCGGCTGCGGATCGAATGCAGGAGATCCGCGAGCGCGGCGCTGCCGGCGGCGGTGGCGATCCCCACTGCGCGCGGCAGGTAGGGCAGCGGACGTTTGCGCTCGTCATCGAACAGCCCTTCGGCGGCGAGCTTCTGCTTGAGCTGTTCGAGCCGGGCGGCGAGATCGCCCGCGCCCACCGCGCTGATCCGGGACGCGGTCAGCTGGTACTGCCCGCGCGGGCCGTAGACCGACAGCGAGCCGCGCACCACCACCCGCTCGCCGTCCTTGGGCATGCGCGCCTGGCGGATGACCTGCGAACGCCACATCACCAGCGAGATCACCGCGTCGGCGTCCTTCAGGGTGGCGTACAGGTGCCCCGACGGTGCGACCTTCACCTGCGACAGCTCGCCGATGACCGACAGCGGCCCGAAATCCTCCAGGCTGGCGGCGATGCGCTGGGTCAGCGCGGCGACGGTCAACGGCTGCTCGGACATGGGGGGAACCTCTGGCCTGCGGCGGGAAATCGCAAGGCCCGGACCAGCGATCCCAGGCCCGCCGGGTTGCCCCGCCTCGGGCGGCGCTAGCATCGCCGCGCGCATGGCGACCCCGCATCCACGCCGAACGGCCCCGCCGCCGGTCACGGTCATCGGCCACAGCGGTCCGGTGGTGGCGACGGTGGGCTTCTTCGTCGGCGCCGGCACGGCGGTGCGGGTCTTCACCGCCGATGCCGAGGTCGAACGCCTGCTCGCGCCGTATCCGGGGGTCGAGGTCGCCCGCATCGGCGCGGACTACGCCGAGCGTCCGGCCGACCTGCCGCCACCGCCCTATCTGGTCGCGGTCGACCGCATCGACGAGGCCCAGCGCATCCGCGCCTGGCTGCCGCCCTGCCGGTCCCTGTTCTGGTTCGGCGGCGGGCGCGGCCTGCCCGAAGGCTACCTCACGCTCATGCCGGCGCAGGCGCGCCTGCGCGACGAGGTGGCGCGGCGCCTGGAAAACCTCAAGCGGGTCGACGCGCTGCTCGACTGCGCCCGGGGCAGGGCGCGGCCGCTGGTGCTGATGTACGGCGACCCGGATCCCGATGCGATCGCCGCAGCCCTGGGCGTCGCGGCGCTCTGGCGCACCCTGGGGGTGGTACCCGTCCTGCGCCACACCGGCGAGGTCACCCGCTACCAGAACCGCCTGCTCATCAACTGGCTGCGCACGCCGATCGAGCGCCTGGGCGAGGATGAGCTCGCCCAGGCCGACGCGGTCGCGGTGGTCGATGCCCAGCCCGGATTCTGGCGCGAGCATCCGCCCCGCGCCGACGCGGTGATCGACCATCATCCGCCGCGCGAGGACACCGCCGCCCGCTTCATCGATGTGCGGACGGGCTATGGCGCGACCAGCACCAAGGTCGCGGAATACCTGCTCGATGCCGAGGTGCCGATCGACCGCCGCCTCGCCACCGCGCTCATCTACGGCATCATCACCGACACCAACGACCTGCGCCGGGGCGCCGGCGCGGCCGACATCCGGGCGTATGAACGCCTGCACGACCGCGCCGACCACAACTTCATCAGCCGCCTGGAGAAATCCCAGGTGCCGATGGTGATGCTGGATTTCATCTCGTGGGGCATCGACCACCGGGTGACCTGGCGCGACCTGGTGCTGGTGCATTTCGGCGCGGTGCCCAGTCCCGACGTGCTGGTGCAGACCGCCGACCTGCTGCTGCTGACCTGCGGCATCTCCTGGGTGGTGTGCGCCGGGGTGGCGCGTTCGCGCGAACGCGGCGACCGCCTGGTCGTGGTCTTCCGCGGCGACGGGCACCAGGTCGACGTGGGCAAGCGCGCGACCCTGGCCTTCGCCAAGCTGGGATCCGCCGGCGGGCACCGCACCATGGCCCGGGCCGAGATCCCGCTCGCTGGCGGGGCGATCGACGCGACCTGCGCCCTGCTGGTCGAGAACCTCTTCCGCCGCCTCGCGCCGGCGCGCCAGAACCGCCTGATCCGCCGCCTGAAGTCGCATCTGGCCTCGCCGCGACCGAGCAATCCCGACGAGTTCGAGTTCGGCGTCTAAGCCCCCCATGGCCGCCCCCACGCCCGCCCCCGCCGACGACTGGCTGCGCCCGCTGCTCGGCCAGGTGGTGGTCGCCGATCTCGCCGAGTTCTACCTCGTGATCGGCACCCTGGTCGCCGCATCCGATGCGCACCTCGAATTCCGCGATGCCGACCTGCACGACCACCGCGAGGCGAATTCGTCGAAGGAGGTCTACGTGCTGGAGTCGCGCACCATCGGCGTCCGGGTCAACCGCACGCGGCTGTGGGTGCCGCGCCGGCAGGTGGTGGCGGTCAGCCTGATCACCGACGTGGCGACATGACGCGGAGGGCCGCCTGGCTGCTGCTGTTCGCCCTCACGCTGGCCTGGGTGGCCTCGGGGGCGGCGCTGGTGGCGGCGGCGCAGGCGATCTTCAGCCAGGCGCCGCCACGGGCGGAGCTCATCACCCGCGACGCCGCCGGGGCGATCTTCGGCCGCCTGCTGCTCGGATGGTCGGCGGTGATGGCGGCGGTTGCGCTGGCGATCCCGGTCCTGGCGGCGTGGCTGGGCGAACTCGACCGGCGCGAAGGCCGGCGGCGCTGGCCGGGCTGGCTGCTCCTCGCCGCCGCCCTCGCCCTGCCGGCCTGCCACGGCTGGGCCTGGCAGGCGGCGCATGCGGGCTCGGCCCTGGCGGGCGAGATCCGCAGCGCAGGCGCCGGCAAGGCGGTGAGCGTGGATCTGCCGGCGCTGAAAGGCGAATTCGCGGTGCTGCACGCGCGCTCGATGCGCCTGGGATCGGCCGCGTGGATCGCCGCCGCCGTCCTGGCGGGGCTGGCCGGGGCCGCCCTGCTGCGCCGGCCGGTGGGTGCTGAACCACCGTCGGACCGGGACGCCGGCCGGCTTCCCGCCCCGGAACCGGCGCGTAGCGTGACGCCGCCATGAGCCGTCCCGCGCCCGTGTCGAAGGCCGCCGCACCCGCCCGAGCGGGGTTGCACGCCGTGGCGATCGCCGCCGGCAGCCTGGTCTTCGGCGGTTGCCTGCTGCACGAGGCGCGCATCGAGCCGGCGCCGGCCCCAGGCTTCGCCGGCGAGGAATACGTGGGCACCAAGGCGGCGAAACCGTGGACGACCGCACCTGTCGTCCGCACCGGTGCCCTGCCGATCGAGCTCGTCGCCAGCGCCGCCGGCCGGATGGGCGAGGATGATTTCGCCCGCGGGGTGGCGCGGGTGGCCACGCCGAAACCGTGGTGGCAGCGTTTCCCCTGCGATTTCGCAGCTGATCTCATACCGGTCACCTACACCTGCCGGGCCACGACGACGCTGACCATCCGCCCGCTGGTGGCGAAGCGGGTGGAAGACCTCCATGCCGAGGCCAGCGCCGCCGGCTTCGCCCCGGCCGAGCCCTCCGACGCCGTCCCCGCTTCCCCAAAGCCGGCCAAGCCATGAACCGATCCCTGTCGCGTCGCGCCCGCGTCGTGGTCACCTGGATGTGCTGCCTGGCCGCCACCTGGGCCAGCGACGCCCCGACCCAGGAGCAGTGGCAGCCGGTGCAGAGCGCCCTCGCCGCCAAGAGCGCCGACGCCGGCGAACGTCTGGATGCGATCATCGCGAAGTTCCCGACCTGGATCGATGGGCATCTCGCGCGCGCCCGGCTGAAGCTGGAAGGCGGTGATCTGGTCGCGGCCTACGCCTCGGCCTACGAGGCGCTCAAGATCGATGGCGCCTCGATCCCGGCCGGACGCCTGGCCATCCAGGCGCTCGGCCGCCGCGAACGCTACGAAGCGGTCTACAACATCGCCAACCGCTTCACCGGCTACAAGGACAAGGACGGCTGGGTCAACTTCGATGCCGCCAGCATGGCCATCGCCGCCAAGGATCTCGCCAACGCCGAGAAGTACCTGGCGCTGGCGATGCAGCGGGCGGTGACCACGACGCCGAAGGAGTTCCTCTTCCTGGAGGGCCGCATCGCGCTCCTGGCCAAGGATCTGGAACGTGCCGAGATCGCCTTCCAGCGCGCGGCCGGATCGGGTGCATCCGACACGGGTGACAAGTATCCCGATGCGCTGTTCGAGCTCGGCCGGGTCATCTTCGCCCGCGCCGGCGGCTACGAGCGCCAGGCCACGCGCCAGGATGCCTACGTGCGGGCCGAGAGCTGCTTCCGCCGCCTCGTCGCGCTCCAGCCTCGCGATGCCGAGGCGCAGATGTATCTCGGACGCATCCTGCTCGCCCAGGGCCGTGACCTGATCGAGGCGAACGAGGTCGAGAACGGCAAGGAGCGCATCCGCGCCGGCCTGCCGCCGCTGCGTGAGGCGCTCAACTTCCGGCCCGGCCTCCTGCCGGCGCAGCTCGCCCTGGGCGAGGCGCTGCTCCAGCTCGAGATGTACGTCGAAGGCATCCCCTACCTGGAGTCCGCCCGCGCCCAGGGCGTGAAGGACCGCGACGTGCTGTTCAACCTCGCCCAGGCGTATTCGGCCACCGGCCGCAAGGCCGAGGCGGATGCGATCTTCAGCATGATCCCGCCGCGCACGGCGAACGAGCTGGTGAGCACCGGCATGGCCGCCTACCGCGCCGGCAATTTCGCCAGCGCGGCCGACATGCTGCGCAAGGCGGCCGACATGCCGGAACTGCTGGGCAAGACCGAGGTGAGGGCCTCGGCCCTGCGCTACAGCGGCCATGCCCAGCGCAAGGTTGCCGAGACCGTGAGCGCCAAGGCCGAGGTGGATGCGCGGCTGGACGCGGCCGTCGAATGCTACCGCCTGGCGGGCGAGGCCGGCGACCACATCGCCCGGCGCTGGTTCCTGGCCGTCGAATCCGCCCGCGATCCCTTCCGCGCCTATGCCGCCGGCTGGCAGTACCTGGCGTGGAAATCCTACCTGGCGCCCGCCGGCTGGGCGGTGGTGGTCGGCAACTACGGCCCCTACGTCACCGGCGGGGAAGGCCTGACCGGGATGCGGGATCGGCATCCCGTCCACGTCCTGGTCTGGACGCTGCTGATCCTCGTGCCCATCGTCCTGTTCGTGCTCGTCCGGCTGCGCAAGCCGGTGCCGGTCGAACCGCCGCAGCCGGCAGCCCGTCCACCGCGAACCCAGGTGCCAAAGACGGAAGCGGTCCCGACCAGGTTGCAGACCAGGACCAGCACCCTGGCGACGCCGACCCCGGCCATGCCGACCCCGCCCCCGCCCACCCGGCCGCCACCGACCTCGCCGACGCTGCCGGCGCGCAGGGTTCCGCCGCCCGCCGGGGTCAAGACCCCGACCGAACCGTTGCAAGGCCTGGCCGAGACGAACACGCCGCCCGCCGAACAGAGACCGGTCACCCGGACCTACAAGACACCGGCCCCGGGCATGAAGACGCCGGCCCCGGGCAACCGGACCAGGCGACCCTGATGCCGGCGACCCTGGTCCTGCCGGCGGCCGGCAGCGGCCGGCGCTTCGCCAGCGACACGCCCAAGCAGTTCCTGCCCCTTGCCGGGGTGCCCGTCATCTGCCGCACCCTGGCGGCCTTCTCCGGCCTGGTGCAGGAAGCGGTGATCGCCATCGATCCCGGCCATCGCGAACTGCTCGACCGCTGCCTGGAGCAGGCTCCGCCTGCCCTGCCGGTGCGCATCGTCGCCGGAGGCGCCCGGCGCCAGGATACGGTCGCGCTCGCCCTCGCCGCCTGCGCCACCGACCTGGTGCTGGTGCATGACGCGGTGCGGCCCTTGGTGCCGCGCGGCTGCATCGCCGCCTGCCTGGCCGCCCTGGCCGCGCACGCCGCCGCGATCGTCGCGGTGCCCTGCGCCCCGACCGTGAAGCGCAGCGACGACGGCGGCACCATCGCCGCCACCGTGCCGCGCGGGCCGCTGTGGCTCGCCCAGACGCCGCAGGGCCTGCGCCGCGAACCTGCCCTGGCCGCCTTCGCGCGCTCCTTGGCCGAAGGCTGGGAATGCAGTGATGACGCCGAGGTCATGGAGCGTGCCGGCCACCGCGTCGCTCTGGTGCCGGGCGATGCCTGCAACGTGAAGCTGACCACGCGCGACGACCTGCGCCTGGCCGAGGCGTTGTTGGCGCTGCAGTCCCGCGCGACCGGGGCCAGCGCGGCCGGGACCGCCCTGGACTGATCCGTGTCGCACCTAGGCTGCCGCGCCACGGAGGACCGATGGCGATCACCGTCTCGGACGTCAACCACCTCGCCAAGCTGGCCGATCTGGCGCTTGGCGACCACGAGGCCGAAGCCATGGCCAGGCACCTCGACACCATCGTCGGCTACGTGCAGCAGTTGGCGGAAGTCGACACCACCGGCGTCGAACCGGTCGCCAACGTCGCCGGCCTGGTCAACGTGACCCGCGCCGACGAACCCGGACGGATGCTCGACCGCGCCCAGATCCTGGCCAACGCCGCCCGCCGCAGCGACCAGGCCATCCTGGTGGAAAAGGTGGTGGACCGGTGACGACCTCCCCGCATCCGCCCGCCCTGGCCATCGCCGCTGCCGTCAACGCCGGTGCCAGCGCCCGCACCGCCGTCGAACAGGCGCTGGTCCGCGCCGAATCCGACACCCTCAACGCGATCATCCGCGTCCACCGCGCCCGCGCCCTGGCCGCTGCCGATGCGGTCGACGCCCGCGTGCGCGCCGGCGAACGCCTGCCGCTGGCCGGGGTGCCGATCGCGCTGAAGGACAACCTCTGCCTGGCCGGGGCCGAGGTCGGCTGCTGCTCGCGCATCCTGACCGGATTCATCAGCCCCTACACCGCCACCGCGGTCGAACGGCTCGAACGCGCCGGCGCGGTGGTGGTCGCGACCACCAACATGGACGAGTTCGCGATGGGGTCGTCGAACGAGACCTCGTGCCACGGCCCGGTGCGGAATCCCCGCGATCCGTCGCGCATCCCGGGCGGGAGTTCCGGCGGCAGCGCCGCGTCGGTCGCCGCCGGCATCGTGCCCATCGCGCTGGGTTCCGACACCGGCGGTTCGATCCGCCAGCCCGCCAGCCTGTGCGGCGCGGTCGGCATGAAGCCGAGCTACGGCGCGGTCAGCCGCTTCGGCCTGATCGCGTTCGGTTCGTCGCTCGACCAGATCGGCCCGTTCGCGACCTGCACCGCCGATGCCGCCGCCGCCCTCGCCGCCATGGCCGGCCAGGACGCCAACGATTCCACCTCGTCGCCCAGGACGTGGCCGGGGCTGGCGGACCGCGCAGACCCCGCCGCCTCATTGCGCGGCCTGCGCGTCGGGGTGATCGCGGAGCACCTCGCCGGACTCGCGCCCGGCGTGCGGGCCCGGCTCGAGGCCGCGAAGGGCGCCCTCAGCGCCGCCGGCGCGACGCTGGTGCCGGTATCGCTGCCGCACGAACGCCATTCGGTCGCGGTCTACTACGTCATCGCCACCGGCGAGGCCTCGTCGAACCTGGCCCGCTTCGACGGCCTGCGCTTCGGTCCCCGCGTCGAACAGCCGAAGAGCCTGCACGACCTCTACGCCCGCAACCGCGCCGGGGGCTTCGGCCCCGAGGTGCGCCGCCGCATCCTGCTCGGCACCTATGTGCTCTCGACCGGCTATTACGACGCCTACTACAAGAAGGCCCAGCAGGTCCGCAACCTGATCTGCCAGGATTACGCCAAGGCCTTCGCCGCCTGCGACGTGATCCTCGGCCCGGTCAGCCCGACCACCGCCTTCAAGGCCGGCGAAAAGCTGTCGGACCCCCTCCAGATGTACCTGTCGGACATCTTCACCATCGCCGCCAACCTCGCCGGCGTGCCCGCGATCTCGGTACCCTTCGGGACCGATGGCCAGGGGCTGCCGGTCGGCCTGCAATTGCAGGCCGCGATCAACCAGGACGCGCGGCTGCTGCACATCGCCGCCGGACTCGAATCGCTGGCGCGCTGAGCGGCGCCGGAGGCTAGGACATCCAGGGATCGAGGATGATCTTCACCGCCTCAAGCTGACGCAGGCTATGGAAACCCGCCTGCCACTGCGCGAGGGGGAGCTTGGCGCTGATCATCGGCCGCAGGTCGATGCGGCCGTTGGCCAGCAGCGCGAGGGCGGTCTCCCAGCTCTGCCAGTTCGATGAATAGCTGAAATGGATGTGGGCGGCCTTCTTGAGCGCGGCATCCCAGGGGAATGACAGGCGATCCTTGCCGGTGATCCCGACGCAGGCCAGGCGCCCGTCGATGCGCAGGATGTCGATGGCCTGGGCCAGGGCGGCTTCGACCCCGGTCGCCTCGACCACGACATCGGCACCCTGGCCGCGCGAGAATCCATCGACCAGGGCCTTGAGGTTCTCGGTCTGGACATCGACCGCGTGGTCGATGCCGAGGTCGAGCGCGACCTTCAGGCGGGTGGAGCGGTCGCGGGTGGTGCCGGTGATGACCACCTTGCCCGCGCCGGCCGCCCGCGCGGCCGCCGCCGCGAGCAGACCGATGGGTCCGGAACCGAGCACGACCACCAGATCGCCCGGTTCGACCCTGGCGCGCTGGAGGACGGCCTTCACCACCACCGCGAGCGGTTCGGTCAGGCTGGCGAGATCATAGGAGATGCCGGGGGCGAGGGCGTGCAGCGAGGTGGCCGGCAGGGTGGTCAGGCGGGTGAAGCAGCCGTCCACACGGTAGCCGAGAGCCTTCTTGCGCGAGCAGACCTCGACCATGCCGGTCAGGCAGGAGCGGCACTGGCCGCAACCGCCCCGATGCGGTTCGCAGGCGACCCGGTCGCCGACCTTCCAGCCCGAGACGCCGCTGCCCAGTTGCAGGATCTCGGCCGCGAATTCATGCCCGATGATCACCGGTGGGTTGGAGGCGAAGACGTCCTCCTCGATGTGGAGGTCGGTGCCGCAGATGCCGGCGGAGCGCACCGCCAGCAGCACCTCGCCCGGCCCCGCGACCGGCTCGGCCACGTCGCGCAGTTCGAGGTTCCCCTTGCCACGGCTGGTCTTCATGAGGGCGTGCATGCGTGGATCTCCTGCAGGATCGCGGGTGGCCTGGATGACTGGACGGTTCGCGAAGCGGTGCGGCCGGGAACGCTTCAGATCCGGGGAGGGAAGAGGTCGTCGAGCCGGACCGGCGGGGTTTCCAGGTCGGCCTGGACGCGCCAGGCGCCGGTAAAGTCCTCGGTCTGGGTGTAGGCGCTGCGGGTGACCAGGCAGCGCAGTCCGGCCGCCCGGGCCGCCTGCAGGCCGATGGCGCTGTCCTCGACCACCAGCGTCTGCGCGGGATCGAGCCGCAATTCCGCGAGCGCGAGCAGGTAGATGTCCGGGGCGGGCTTCTTCTGCTTGACCACATCGCCGGCGAAGATGCGCATCCGGCGCCGGCGTTCGGACCCGAGCATGACCTCGACCAGGCGGGTGACGGCGCGTTCGTTCGAGGTCGAGCAGACCGCGACCGGATGGCCAGCGGCGAGGGCGGCATCGATCAGGCGGGCGACGCCCGGTCGCAGCGGCAGGGCGCCCTGCTCGATGAGCTCCATGAACAGGTCGGTCTTGAGCCGGTGCAGTTCCTGGATGAAGGCCGGACGCTGCGATTCGGGCACGGGCCAGGCGGTGGCGGCGAAGTAGGCGGTCATGCGCTCCTTGCCGCCGGCGATCTCGAGCAGGTGGCCGTAACGATCGATATCCCAGGAGCAGGTCAGGCCCTTGGCGGCGAAGGCGCGGTTGAAGCTGACGCGGTGGCCGTCGCGCTCGGTGTCGACCAGGACGCCATCGCAATCGAAGAGTATGGGCATGGAGGATCCTCGGGGTCTGCTCGCGACGGGCTGGGGCGCAGCCTGGTTCAGCCGGCCTGGAGCCGGGCGTCCAGGGTGGCCAGCAGCGCCGCCGCCTCGGCGCCATCGATGGCGCGATGGTCGGCTGCCAGGGTCAGGGTGCAGCGCGGCCGGATGCCGATCAGGCCATCGACCACGACGACCTCCTGCCGCAGGGCGCCGATGGCCAGGATGATGGCCTCGGGCGGATTGATGATCGGCGCGAAGCGTTCGACGCCGAGCGCGCCCAGGGTGGTCACGGTGCAGGTGCCGGGGGCGCGCGGCCGGTAGCGACCGGCCTTGGCCTCGTCGGCGGCCAGCCTGGTCTGGCGCGCGATCTCCTGCAGATCCATCCCTTCCGCCCCGGGGATGACCGGCACCAGGAGGCCGCCCGGCACCGCCACCGCGAGGCCGACGTTGACCTGCGCCTTGACGACCAGGCGGTCGGCCTCGACATGGGCGTTGCAGCGCGGGTGCTGCCGCAACGCAGCGACCAGGGCGTGCAGAACGAGATCGGTGATGGTGACCTTGATGCGGCGGCTGGCCAGTTCGGCCTTGCGCGCGAGAGCGGCGCCGAGGTCGATGGTGCGGTCGAGGTGGAAATGCGGGATGGTGGTCCACGACCGCGTCAGACGCTCGGCGATGACCCGGCGCATGGTGTCGAACGGCTGCACCTGGTCGCCCGCCGCCGGGGGCAGCGGAGCGGAAGCGGCCGCGCTGCGCGGGGCGCTGGCCGGCGCTGCCCCCGGTGCTGGCCCTGCCGCCGGTGCAGGCCCTGCCGAAAGCTGCGCCGCAAGCGCGCCCGCTGCAGGCAGGTCGCGCGCCTTGATGCGGCCGCCTGGTCCACTGCCGCGCAGGCGGGTGAGATCGATGCCGTGCTTCTGGGCCATGCGCCGCGCCAGCGGCGAGGCGTGGACGCGTCCACCGGCCGGCACGGCGGCGTGGAGCGGCGCCGGAACCGGGGCGGCGCTCTGGGCAGGGCCGGCCGGCGCGGGCGCGCTGGCGGGCGCCGGCTGCGCCGCCGACGCGACCTCGGGGGTGAGGATCATCGCGACCGGCTGGAGCACCTGGGCATCCTGGCCGGTGGCGACGAGCTGCGGCCCGAGGATGCCGTCGCAGGGCGCTTCGACATCGATGGTGGCCTTCTCGCTTTCGATGACGAGCACGACCTCATCGCGTTTGACGGCGTCGCCCGGGGCCTTGCGCCATTCGACGACCTTGACCGTGACGAGATCCTGGCCGGCCTGGGGGGCGAGCAGCGGAACCTGGGTCATGGGCGGATCCCCTCGGCCCGACCCTCGCTGCCGAAGAGGGCGATGTAGCGGCGCATCTCGGCCTGCATCCTGGCGAGCTGCGCGGTGAGAACCTTGACCGGTTCGTATTCGCCCGGATGGGCCTGGTGGTAGTCGACGAAGCCGTCGATGAAGGCGTACTTCAGCGAGGTCGAGATGTTCACCTTGGCGCAGCCCAGGCGGATGCAGCGGTGGAAGACCTCGTCCGAGAGGCCGGTGCCGCCGTGCAGGGCGAGGGGGAGGTCGGTGCCCTGGGCGATCTTCTCAAGCCGGTCCCAGGCGATCTTCGGTTCGCCCTTGTAGACGCCATGCGCGGTGCCGATCGCCGGAGCGAAGACCGAGACCCGCGCGCGGGCGCAGAATTCGAGGGCCTTGACCGGATCCGCGAGGTGGGCGTCGCCCTCGTCGACGCTGAGGTCGTCCTCGACGCCGCCGATGGTGCCGAGCTCGGCCTCGACCCCGGCGCCCTTGGCGTCGGCCAGCGCGAGAACCTCGAGGGTGTTCTTGAGATTCTCCTCGAACGGCAGTGCCGATCCGTCATACATCACCGAGGTCCACCCGGCATCCAGGCACTTCTTGAGGAACGGCAGGTCAGCGCAGTGGTCGACGTGCAGGACGAACGGCGTCCTGGGGAATTCAGCCGCCAGCTGCTTCGCCCAGCTGGCGACGGCGGCATGCCCCCAGAGCTTGACCGTCTTGACGCTCACCTGGGCGATGACCGGCGCGCGCATCGCGTCGGCGGCCAGCACCACCGCGCGCAGGAAGGCGTAGTCGACGAAATTGAAGGCGGCGACGCCATAGCCCTTGGCGCGGGCGTCGGTGAGGATGGGCGAGAGTGGTATCAGCACGGTGGGGTTCCGATGGTCGGCAGAGGGCGGTTCAGCGAAGCGTGCGGCGGACGGTGTCGAGGATGGTCGACTCGGTCGGGACGCAGACCTTTTCCAAGGCGAGATTGAATGGGATCGGCGTGTTCAGGCCGGCGCAGATGGCGACCGGCGCATCGAGCTCGTCGAAGGCCTGCTCCATGATGATCGAGGCGATGTCCGAGGCCACGCCGCCCCGGCGCACCGCCTCCTGCACGATCACCACATGGTGCGTCTTGGCGACCGATTCCAGGATCAGGTCCTGGTCGAGCGGATTCAGGGTGCGGGGGTCGATCACCTCGCACTCGATGCCCTCCTTGGCCAGGGTCTCGGCGGCGGCGAGGGCGCGGTTCACCATGGCCGACCAGGCGACGATGGTGCAGTGGCTGCCGCTGCGGCGGATGCGGCCCTTGCCGAGGGGGATGCCGGCGTCGCCCTCTTCGACCGGGCCCTTGTCCATGTAGAGCGTCTTGTGCTCGATGAAGATCACCGGGTCGTCGTCGCGGATCGCGCTCAGCAGCAGCCCCTTGGCGTCGGACGGGCACGAGGGCATCACCACCTTGAGTCCGGGCATGTGGTAGAACAGGGCCTCCAGGCTCTGCGAATGCTGGGCGGCCAGGCCGTTGCCGGCGCCGCCCTGGGTGCGCAGGACCATCGGCACCCGGCCGCGATCACCGGACATGAAGCGGAATTTCGCCGCCTGGTTCATGATCTGGTCGAGGATGAGCAGGGTGAAGTCGACGAACAGGATCTCGACCACCGGCCGCAGGCCGCAGATCGCCGCGCCGATGCCGGCGCCGGTGAAGCTGGCCTCCGCGATCGGGGTGTCGCGCACCCGTTCCGGGCCGAACTCCTTGAGCAGATCGACGGTCACCTTGAAGGATCCGCCGCGATCGGCGATGCCTTCGCCCATCAGGAAGACGGTGGGATCGCGGCGCATCTCCAGCCGCAATGCCTCGTTGAGCGCTTCGCGGTACATCAGGATGCGTGGGGCGGCGGGATCGGTCGTCGGGGTGGTCATGGGGCGATCGCTGGGAAATGGGGTGTACCGGTCGGACTAGGCGAGTTCGGCGAGGAAGTCCTCGACCGACGGTTCCGGGCTGGCCAGGGCCCAGGCCACGGCCTCGTCCAGCTCCGCTGCCACCGCAGCCTCGCGCGCGGCGATGTCCGCATCGCTCACGCCCGACTCGCGCAGGTAGCGCTGGCAGAGCAGGAGCGGATCGCGTTTGCGGTAGTATTCGTTGCGCTCGGTCGGCATGTAGGCGCCCGGATCGTTGATGTGGTGCCCCTGATGCCGCCAGGTCAGGGCCTCGATCAGCACCGGCCCCTTGCCGGCCCGGCAGAGCTCGACCGCGCGCCGGGCGGCGCGCCAGACCTCGACCACGTCGTTGCCGTCGACGCGGCAGGAATCGATGCCATAGCCGATGCCGCGCTTCCAGAGCTCGGGCTCGCGGGTCGATTCGTGGATCGGAGTCGAGACCGCGTACTGGTTGTTCTCGATCACCAGGATGAACGGCAGGTTCCAGCTTCCGGCCAGGTTCAGGGCCTCGCCGAAGGTCCCGATGTTGGAGCCGCCGTCCGAGCTGAAGCTGCACGAGATGCGGTCATCCTTCGCGATCCGCGATGCCAGCGCCGCGCCGACCGCGATCGGGACGCCCGCCCCGACGATGCCGTTGGCGCCCAGGTTGCCGCTGGTCACGTCGGCGATGTGCATGCTGCCGCCGCGCCCTTTGCAGTAGCCGGTCGAACGGCCGAGCAGTTCGGCGGTCATGCGCTTCAGATCCGCGCCCCAGGCGATGCAGTGCCCGTGGCCACGATGGGTCGAGGAGATCCGGTCATGGCCCAGGCGCAGCGCGCCGCAGATCCCGGTCGCGATGGCCTCTTCGCCGAGATAGGGATGGAAATAGCCCCGGATATGGCCCTGGCGGTAGAGCTTGATCCCGCGCTCCTCGAACCCCCGGATGGTCGCGATGACCCGATGGAACTGGGCCAGCAGGGCGGCATCGGGCATGCGGCTGGCCGGGGTTGCGGACGGACTCGGGGCGGACATGCGGGTCTCCCAGGACCTGAGGAAGGATGAGGTGGCGGAAGCTCGGTAATAAGGGGCTAGTGTCAAGAGTTAGACTCAATAATGCGTTTTAATATGTAAAAGATGTACAATAGTCTCAAGTCTGAAACAGGCATTCTACGGATTGAAACGAACTATTGACATTGCTAGTATTACTAGAAACAGTTTCAAACCTAAATTTATGACGAATGATCTCCAACCACGAGGCCTCAACCTTCATGCACCACGCTGAACATCAGTATTTCGCTGGAATCGATGCGGGAACGACGGGCGTCAAGGTCGCCATCTGCAGCGATGACGGGCGCATCGCCGGTCTGGGCTACCGGGAATATCCCTGCCTGCATCCGCAGCCCGGCTGGGTGGAGCAGGACGTGCGCCAGGTCTGGCGCTGCCTGTGCGACGCCGCGCACGAGGCGCTGGCCAAGGCTCAGATCGCCCCGGACCGGATCCGTTCGATCGGCGTTTCAAGCCAACGCGGAACCCTCATCTTCTGCGATGCGGACTTCCAGCCGGTCATGCATTCGATGGTGTATTCCGACCTGCGCTCGGCGCCGCAGGTCGAGTGGATCCGCAACGAGATCGGCGCCGAGCCCTACCGCCGGCTCACCGGGCTCTCGCCGTCCAGCTTCTGGTCGTACTCCAAGATCAAATGGCTGATCGACGAACGCCCGGACCTGTTCGCACGCACCGCCTGGATCCTCAACGGCCAGGAATGGTTCCTGCACCAGCTCGGGGCCGGGTCCCCGATCACCGATCCCGCCTCGCGCACCGCCGACGGGCTGATGGATCTCGCCAGGCTGCAATGGTCCGAGGATCTCTGCCGCCGCATCGGCCTGCCCCTGGCGAAGCTGCCGCCGCTGGGCCGTCCGGCGCAGCAGGTCGGCACGCTGTCGACCCAGGCGGCGCTGCAGACCGGCTTCGCCGCCGGCACCCCGATCTGCCTCGGGGCCGGGGACCAGCAGTGCGCCGCGGTCGGGGCCGGCATCGTGCGCGAGGGCATGGCCGAGATCACCATCGGCACCGCCATGGTGATGGTGGCCCACATCGATGCGCTGCGGCAGGATCCGCGCGGCCGGGTGGTCTTCGGCGGCTCCGGCCTGCCCGGCAAGTGGGACATGGAGGGATTCCTGCTCACCGCCGGCTCGGCGCTGAAATGGTGGCGCAACACCTACGCCCAGGCCGAGATGCGCGCGGCGAGCGAACTCGGCCTCGATGTCTACGATCTGATCACCCTGGAGGCGCAGAAGAGCCCCCTCGGTTCCGGCGGCCAGCTCTTCTTCCCCTATTTCAACGGCATGCTCTCGCCCACCGTCCATGACGAGGCCAAGGGCGGCTCGCTGGGCCTGGCGCACAGCCATAACCGCCAGGACATGGCGCGCTCGGTGATGGAGGGCGTGGTCCTCGCCACCAGCCTGATCGTCGAGGCGATGGAGGACGTGCTCGGCCGCCCCTTCGCGGTGCTGCGCCTGTCCGGCGGGGCGGCCAAGAGCCACTTCTGGAACCAGATGCAAGCCGACGTCTACGGCCGGCCGCTGGAGACCCTGCGGGTGAGCGAGTGCACCGCCCTCGGCGCGTCCATCCTCGGCGCGGTCGGCGCCGGCGCCTTCGCCTCGGTCGAAGAGGGCGTGGCGCACATGGTCCAGCCGATGAACCGCATCGAGCCCGACCCGCAGAACCATCGGCGCTATGCCGAGCTCAAGAGCATCTTCGCCGACACCGTCAACGCCCTCATCGACCAGGGCATCTATCGCCGGATCACCGCCTTCCAGCACCGGGGCGCGGCCTGAACCATGGCGATCACCGCGCGCGGCATCTGCAAGAGCTACGGTTCCCGCCAGGTCCTCTGCGACATCGACCTGGTCATCCCGGACGGGGCGTTCTGCTCGTTCGTCGCCCCGACCGGATCCGGCAAGACCACCCTGCTGCGCATCCTCGCCGGCCTGGAGCGGCCGGATCGCGGCCAGGTGCTCTACGACGGCGTCGACGTGACCCGCGTCCCGGTGTCGCGGCGCGGCATCGCCTTCGTGCACCAGTGGTTCGTCAACTACCCGTCGATGACCGTGTATGAGAACCTCGCCGCGCCGCTGCGCGCCGCCGCCTGGCCGAAGCGGCGCCTGGACGAGCGGGTGCGCCACGTCGCCGCCCTGCTGCGCATCGATCACCTGCTGGCGCAGCACCCGCACCAGCTCTCGGGCGGCCAGCAGCAGCGCTGCTCGCTCGCCCGCGCCCTGGTACGCGAGGTCAGGCACATCTTCCTCGATGAACCGCTGACGAATCTCGACGCCAAGCTGCAGGAGGAGCTGCGCGACGAGCTGCGCACGATCTTCGGCTCGGGGCGCCAGGGCGCGGCGGTCTACGCCACGCCGCAGCCGATGGAGGCGCTCAGCCTCTCGACCGACATCGCGCTCATCGACGGCGGCCGCATCATCCAGCACGGCCCGGCCTCCGAGGTCTGGTCGCACCCGGCCACGGTGGCGGCCGGCCGCATCCTCGGCCGACCGCCGCTCAACGTGATCCCGGCCGAGACCGTGACCGAGTCGGGCACGCGCTGGACGGTCGCCTCGTCGCAATTGCGCCTGGCCACCGCGTGCCTGGGCGATCTCCAGCCCGGGGCGTGCTTCCTCGGCATCCGGCCGCACGCCATCAGCCTCGAACCGCGGGCGGAAGGCATCCCCATCGACTGCACGGTCGAGCTTGCGGAAGTGGTCGGATCCGAGAGCGAGATCCACCTGCTGCACCAGGGCCACGCGCTCGTCCTCCAGCTGGACGGTGTGCATCGCCCGGCGATGGGGGCGAAGGTCACGGCCTGGATCGATCCCGCCACCTGCCACTGCTTCTCGGCCGCCGGGGCGCTGGTCGCCGCCGCGCGCAAGGCCTGACCATGGCGGGCATCGATCTGGTCGGGATCTCGCACCGCTATGAAGGGGCGACCGCGTGGACGCTCGATGGCCTGGAGGTCAGCTTCGCCGATGCGACCGCGCATGCGCTGCTCGGTCCGTCGGGCTGCGGCAAGACCACCATCCTGAACCTGGTCTCCGGCCTGATCCGACCTGGACGCGGCGCCGTGCTGCTCGATGGCCGCGAGGTCACCGCCATCGCGGCGCGCCAGCGCGGCATCGCCCAGGTGTTCCAGTTCCCGGTGGTCTACGAAGGCATGACCGTGGCGGGCAACCTGGAATTCCCGCTCCGCAACGCCGGGGTCGATCCCGCCACCCGCCGCCGGCGCGTCGACCTGATCGCCGAACTGCTCGACCTGGGCGAAGTCCTGCCCCAGCGTGCCGGCGGCCTGTCGCAGGCGCTCAAGCAGAAGGTCTCGCTCGGGCGCGGCCTGGTGCGCAGCGACACCCACGCGGTGCTGCTCGACGAGCCCCTGACCGTCATCGACCCCGAGGCCAAGCACGCTCTGCGGCGCAAGCTCAAGCAGGTGCAGCAGGCCCTGCGCCTGACCATGATCTACGTCACCCACGATCAGCAGGAGGCGCTGACCTTCGCCGACTGCGTCACCGTGATGGACCAGGGCCGGATCATGCAGCAGGCCTCCCCCGAGGAGCTCTACACCCGGCCCGAGACCCCGTTCGTCGGGCGCTTCATCGGCTCTCCCGGCATGAACCTGCTGCCCTGCCGGCACCACGACCAGGCCCTGCACCTGGATTCCCTCGCCCTGCCGATGTCCGCCGACCTGTCGCGCCACCTGCCCCAGGGCCGGCTGGAGCTGGGCCTGCGGCCCGAGGCGCTGACGGTGCAGCACTGCCGCCCCCCCGGCCCCGCGATCCCGGGAACGGTGCGCCAGGTGCTGGAGCGCGGTTCGCACGGGCAATGCCAGGTCGCCGCCGCCGGTCTCGACCTCTGCGCCCGCGCCCCGGCCGGGGCCGGGGTGCAGCGCGGCCAGGCGGTCTGGCTGCCCATCCCGTTCGCCGCGGCGGTGTTCTTCGCCGACGGCCGGCGCTGTCCCCTGCCCCAGCCCCCCCCGCCGCAGCTCCAGGGAAGGACAGCATGACCGATCTGGCGCGCACCCTGCATCGGGTGTCCTTGTTCCCCTCCCTCGTCGACTGGGCCCGGGATCAGCCGGCGCGCGCCTGGCTGTTCCTCATCCCGGCGCTGGTGCTGGTGGCGGGCTCGTCGCTCCTGCCGCTCATGGCGGTGGTGAACTATTCCCTGCACTATCTCACCGACGGCGTCGCGCCGCAGTGGGCGGGGCTGGCGAACTACCAGGAGATGCTCGCGCACCAGCCCGGCACCTTCGGGGTCGAGTTCTGGGCCGCGACGCGGCGGCAGTTCCTCTTCACGCTCTGCGTCCTGCTCCTCCAGATCCCGCTCGGACTCGGCATCGCGCTGTGCCTGCCACGCAAGGGCTGGGGCATGACCCTCTCGCTGCTGCTGCTCGGCATCCCGCTGCTCATCCCCTGGAGCGTGGTCGGCATCGTCTGGCGCGTCTTCACCCGACCCGACCTGGGCGCGGTGCCCCTGATGGCGCAGGCGGTCGGCTACGACTACCAGCCGGGCTCGTCGGTCACCGACGCCTGGTGGACGACAGTCCTGATGGACACCTGGCACTGGACGCCGCTCGTCGTGCTGCTGTGCGTCGCCGGGCTGAAGACCATCCCCGAACCCTGCCTGCGCGCCGCCGCCATCGACGGGGCCGGGCCGTGGGCGGTGTTCCGCCACGTCCTGCTGCCCCGCCTGAAGTACGTCCTGACCCTGGCGGTTTTGCTGCGCACCATGGATTCCTTCAACATCTTCATCGAACCGCGCATCCTCACCGGAGGCGGCACCGGCACCACCTTCCTCAGCATCTACGCCGCCAACTTCACCTTCGACAAGGGCCTGCTCTCGGCGCTGTCGATCCTCTACCTCTTCCTGGTGGTCGTCCTGTGCTACGTCCTGTTCACCACCATGAAATTCCTGGGCCAGGCCGAGGCCGCACCGAGCGGGAAACAGCATGGCGCCCTCTGACCGCCTTCCCGCCCTGACCGCGCCCGGGATCGGCTCCGCGACGCGCCAGCGCCTCGCGCTCATCGTCCGGCGCGGCCTCGATCTGCCGCGCGCGCTGCTGCGCGGCGCCATGCGCCAGGGCCGCTGGCTGGTGCTGATCCCCTTCTTCGCCTTCCTGCTCCTGCCGCTGTGGTGGATGCTGGTGATCTCGCTGCGCGAGAACAGCGCGATCATCACCAGCCGGGTCTGGTTCCCCACCGATGCGACCCTGGCCAACTACTGGACCATCCTCTCCAGCCCGAAATGGCTCTGGGGCTTCGCCCACACCTTCCTCTACGTCGGGCTCAACGTCGGGCTCTGCCTGGCCGCCGCGGTCCCTGCGGCCTATGCCTTCTCACGCTGGCGTTTCCGGGGCGACTCGCACCTGTTCTTCTGGCTCCTCACCAACCGCATGGCTCCCGGCGCGGTCTTCGCCACCCCGATGCTGGCGCTCTATTCCAACCTCTACCTGTTCGACACCCATTGGGCGGTCGCGGTGGCGCACTGCCTCTTCAACCTGCCGCTCGCGATCTGGATCCTGGAAGGCTTCATGCGCGGCATTCCGAAGGAGATCGACGAGGCGGCCGAGGTCGATGGCATGCGCTTCTCGCGCTTCTTCTTCACCGTCTTCCTGCCCCTGATCCGGCCCGGTCTCGGCGTCGCCGCGTTCTTCTGCTTCCTGTTCTCGTGGACCGAGCTGCTCATGGCCAAGACCCTGACCAACACGGCGGTGGTGCCGGTGGTGGTGCAGATGACCACCGTGCTCGACAAGGCCGATGGCCTGGACTGGGGCGTGCTCGCCGCCCTGGGCGTGCTGACCATGCTGCCCGGCCTGATCTGCGTCTGGTTCGTCCGCCGTTCGATCGTCACCGGCTTCGCCATGGGACGGGTCTGAACCATGGAGTGGATGCATTGGACCTGGCAGAGCGCGCTCGGCTTCGCCATGCTCGGCGCCGTCCTGCTGGGCATGACCATGTGGGACGTGCGCTCGTCCTCGCTGCCGCGCCGGGGCGTGCTGCCCTTCCCGACCACCCGGGGCGATCGGCTGTTCCTGTCCATCGTCGGCTTCCTCTCCATCCACTTCGCCTGGCTCGCGCTGCTGCCCGCCCTGGCCGTGGCCTGGCCCCTGGTCCTCGGCCTGGCCCTGACCGCCGCCGTCATGCGCTGGGCCTGAGGCCGCCCTTCCCGTCCGTCCCGTTCCGTCCACCCCGTTCCGACGAAAGCCACCATGTCCACCGTCCGCATGTTCTGCCTCGCCGCCGCACTTGGCGCCTCCGCCGTGCAGGCCGAGGACGCCGACCTCGCCCCGATGGCGAAGGCATTCGAGCCCTCCGCCCTCAGCGTCGCCGAACGCCAGGCCGAGCTGGCCTGGTTCCGCCAGGCCGCCGCCCCGCTCAAGGGGCTCAAGATCCGCACCGTCGCCGAATCGATCTCGACCCATACCTGGGAAAGCGAGGTGCTGGCCAAGGCGTTCACCGAACTGACCGGCATCGAGGTCAGCCACACCATCATGGGCGAAGGCGACCTGGTCGGGAAACTGCAGCAGCAGATGGCGACGAAGGAAGTGCTCTTCCACGCCTACGTCAATGATTCCGACATGGTCGGCACGCACCTGCGCAAGCAGTCCTGCCACGACCTGACGACGTACATGGCCGGCGAGGGCAAGGCCTTCACCAATCCGACCCTCGACCTGGGTGATTTCCTCAACCTGGAGTTCTGCCAGGACTATGAAGGCCGGCAGCTCCAGATCCCGGACCAGCAGTTCCCCATCCTGTACTGGTTCCGCCACGACCTCTTCACCAACCCGGAACTGATGGCGAAGTTCAAGGATCTCTACAAGTACGACCTGGGCGTGCCGCTGACCTGGGCGGCCTATGAGGACATCGCCGAGTTCTTCAGCAAGCACGTGAAGACCTGGAACGGCAAGCCGATCTACGGCCACCTCGACTACGGCAAGCCGGACATCTCGCTGGGCTGGCGCTTCACCGACGCCTGGTTGTCCCTGGCCGGCTGCACCGATGCCGGTCTGCCCAACGGCAAGCCGGTCGATGAATGGGGCATCCGGGTCGAGAACGGCGTCCCCGTCGGTTCCACCATGGATCGCGGCGGCGCCCTCGACAGCCCGGCCGCGGTCTACGCGCTGAGCTTCTTCATCGACATGCTCAAGAAGTACGCCCCGCCCAACGCCACCAACCTGGTCTGGGGCGAGGTCGGTCCGATCCCCGGCGAGGGCCAGATCGCGCAGACCATCTACTACTGCGGCACGTTCTGCTCGTTCCCCAACTACGGCACCGCCGGATCGCCGGTCTGCGATGCCTCTGGCAGGCCGCTCTGGCGCGTCGCGCCGCAACCCAAGGGCAAATACTGGAAGCCCGGCATGAAGGTCGGCTACCAGGATGTGGGTTCCTGGACCCTGCCGTCGAACGTGGGCGGCAAGGAGCTCGCCGCCACCTGGCTGTGGGCGCAGTTCTGCGTCTCGAAGACCGTCTGCCTCAAGAAGTTCACCGTCGGCAACACGCCGATCCGCAAGAGCGACGTCTTCGCCGGCTACTGGACCGACGAGCGCCGCGCCAAGCTCGGCGGCCTGATCGAGTTCTACCGCTCGCCCGCGCGCAAGGAGTTCACCGGCACCGGCCTGAACGTGCCCGACTACCCCATCCTGCAGCAGCAGTGGTACCAGTTCATCAGCAAGGCGGTCTCGGGTGAGCTCACCCCGCAGGAGGCGATGACCCAGCTCGCCCAGACCCAGGACAATCTGATGCGCCGCATGCGCCTGCCGAAGCTGTCGCCGAAGTTCGAGGCCGAGCCCAAGGGGAAGGACCATTGGCTGAAGTCCCCCGGCGCTCCCGAACCCGAGCTCCAGGGCCGCGGCGAGGCCAAGACCATCTCCTACGAGAAGCTGCTCGAGGAGTGGAAGGCGAAGGAGCTGCGCTGACACCAGGACGCGCGGCGGCAGCACGCCGCCGCGCTGAACAACACCGGTCCCCGTTCGACGCCAACGAGTCAAACGGGGATCCTGGCCCTCACTTCAGGAACAGCTCCACCACCGGCACCGTGACGTTCGGCCGGGCCTGCGGCAGGGTGATGGTGACCGTGCCGGGCTTGATGCCGGCGTTGGCGTTGTGGCGGGCCTGCCAGTCTTCGAGGCCCTTCAGGCCCACCTCGGAACCATCGTGCAGGAGCTGGGCGTACTCGACCCGGCCGGTCAATCCTTCGAGGTGGAGGTGCTTGTAGGGCCAGGCGAAGATGTGGACGTACAGTCGGCGCGTATCGGGATTCCAGGTCAGGCGGCAATCCGGCGGGGTGGTGGCCCAGGAAGGCGCCTGGGTGCAGCCGTAGATCGACCGGCTGTGCCGGCGCATCCAGGTGCCGATGCCGGTCAGGCGGTCGAGGGCGCGATCGTCGAATTCACCACGGGCGGTCGGACCCACGTTCAGCAGGAAATTGCCGCCTTTGGACACGCTGTCGATCAGGGTCAGGACGAGATTGTCGAGCGAACGCCAGCTCGCCTCGTCGCGGTGGTAGCCCCACGAACCGGACAGGGTCTGGCAGGCCTCCCACACCACCGGCACGCCGTCGACGGTGTACCAGGCCTTGGGCTGGAACTGCTCCGGGGTCTTGATGTCACCCACCCCAGGCAGGTCGAGACGATCGTCGATGATGATCTTCGGAGCCAGCTCGCGGATCATCCGGTTGAGTTCCGCGCTCTTCCAGTCCTTGTGGCCCTTTCCGCTGCCATCCTCCTTGGGATAGCTGAAATCGAACCACAGGATGTCGACCGGGCCGTACCCGGTGAGGAGTTCGCGCACCTGGCCGTGCAGGTAGTCGGCATAGCGGCCCTGGTCGCGCCCCCGATTGAGTTCGGCCCGGTTCGCAGCGTTGCGCTGCGGCCCGATGTGCGGATCGACGATGTAGTCGGGATGGTGCCAGTCGATGAGCGAATGGTAGAGCCCGACCCGGATGTTCTGCTCGCGGAAGGCGTCGATCATCGGCCGCAGCAGGTCGCGCCTTGCCGGGGTGTTGGTCGCCTTGAAGTCGGTCAGCTTGCTGTCCCACAGGCAGAAGCCTTCGTGATGCTTGGTGGTGATGACGAAATACTTCATGCCGGCGTCGGCCGCCGCCTTGGCCCAGACCTTGGGGTCGTAGAGATCCGGATCGAAGCGCTTGAAGTAGCGGTCAGCATAGACGTCGGGCGGGATCTGTTCGTTGTGCTGCAACCACTCGTGGCGGGCACCCAAGGCGTAGAGGCCCCAATGGATGAAGAGGCCGAAGCGATCGCGCTGGAACCAGCGCGTGTCGCCCACGGTGGGTGCGGGGATGATGGTGTCGGACATGGGATCGGTCATCGCGGATCTCCGGGTTGGTACCGGAAGAGACTACGCCTCCACCGCCGGCCGCCCATGCCCCGAAACGTTGTGGTTGTATCCGATTCCGCGATAATGCACCCATGCGCCTGTCCTGGGGCCTGCCCGTCCGTCCGATCCGCTGCCGCCTGCTGTACGTCGCAGCGACGGTCATCGACAGGAAGTGGGATTACCGGCTCTGCAATCCGTACTGGCGGCTTTACCGCAACGAACGCGACGGCGCCGTCCTCTCGGCTGCGCAGTGGCGACATCCGTTGACGGCAGACCGGATCCACCTGATACCCGCCTGGCTCGACTGCCGCTCATCCTGCCTGACTCCGGTTCCGCATTTTTACGTCCATTTCGAACCCCAAGGACTGGATGGCGGATGGATGGCCAGGGCATTCGACCATCCGCTGACCTTGGATCCGCTGCCTACCTTGGAAGCCGAAGCCGCGTCCCTGGCCCAGGCCGAGGAGCATCCCGGCAACCACCTCCGCCTGCAGGCGCTGGTGGAAAGCTCGCTCGCCCAGGTCCTGATGTCGCTGTCGCCCAGCCATCGAGCCGCCTTGAACCAGCACCTGAGCGGTCCCGACCCGGTCGCTGCGGCCGTGGCCGCGATCGAGGCGGATCCCGCCGCTCCCCACACCGTGGACGGGCTGGCCCGCCGCTGCGACCTCAGTCCCGACCACTTCGGCCGGATCTTCCGCCGCCGTCATGGCCGCACCCCGCACCGCTGGCTGCTCGAACGCCGCATCGCCCTGGCCAGCGAACACCTGGCGACCACAGACGACAGCATCGACGTCATCGCCACCGCTAGCGGCTTCGCCGACCGCTTCCACTTCACCCGGGTCTTCTCCCGCCTGACCGGAGTCGCGCCCGGGGCATACCGGCGCTCGCTGGCCCAGGCGCACAAGTCCTTGCCCTGAACCAGGTCAGGTCACCCCACGGGACAGGGTGCCGGCAAGGCCGTGCGTATGATTCGCTTCAAACCGTCCAAAGCGTGCTCCACCCAGGTTTCGCCCTGGGAATAACCCTACGGGTTCGACAGGGATGGCGGCAAGCTCCGGTTTTCTCTTCTTGAAGTGGTGAAACGTATGTTACACTCCGTCTCCGCCGGAAACGGCTCCCTGGCCCCCGCCCCGACCCTGCGACCCCGACTTTCCCCCATGGCGATCCCCCCCGTCTCCTCCTTGCTTGGCGGCCCGACCACTTCGGATCCGGCTTCGGCCGACCCGACCCGGCCGAAGCCGAACCAGCCGATCACCCTGACCCTGCATCGGCCGCTGCCGGACTGCAAACGGGTGCGCACGATCATCGTCGAGGGCGCGGTCGGCATCCGGCCGGAACCGCTGCATGAGGTCGATTCGGTCCAGCGCGTGATCCAGCAGGTGCGCGGCACCCATCCGCCGCCCATCATGATCATCGATGGGCAGAGCTTCCCCTGCGTCATCGAGGGCAGCCCGCGTTCGCCCCGCCTGATGATCGAGGACAAGGGCGAGAAGGTCCGCGTCTACCTGGAGGTCGGCGGTGCCGCCGTCTCCAACGTGTGGTGCCTGCCTGGCCCGTTCATCGTCTTCCGCGGCCGGGTCATTCCGCTGGAGTGGACCGGGCCCGCGGAACATCTCGATCCGCTCATGGCCGGGCCGATCCTGGTGCCCAAGGAACTGCTCGTGCGCGAGCCCTGGCGCGCGGTGCTGGCCCATGCCGGCCAGCTGCCGCCGCAGGCCGAGCGCGCCAAGCAGGTGCGCGGCCGGCCGCAGCCGATCCTGGAGATGTACGAGGTCGACAGCCGCCTGTGCGGCCATGTCCGCTTCAAGTACCATGAGGACATGCCGGAGATCGATCCGCTCGAACGCATCGGGATGATCGTCGCGGAAAACAAGGAGGGCGTGGTCCTCAAGTGCGAGCGCGACCGCGACCTGGAACTCACGCGCTGCAATGAATTCATCAAGCGCGGCGCTTTGGTGCAGCGGCGCGGCGCCTTCGGCTTCGTGGCCGATGGCGATGCGGCGGACCGCTTCCTCGCCCAGGTCATCCCCAACCTGCAAGGGTGGGAGATCCGGGGGCGTGAACGGCTGCACCGCGGCAAGGCCCCCTCCGACATCCAGACCATGGCCAAGGTCGTCGCGCACGACGAATTCCTGGAAGTGGAAATCGGCGCGATGGTCGAAGGCCGCAACGTGCCGATCAAGGAGCTGCTGAAGAACGCGGCGCGCGGCCAGAACGTCATGGTCTTCAAGGACGGCCTGCGCGCCCGCATCAACGACGAATGGCTGAGCCGCTACCGCACCCTCGCCGAGTTCGGCGGGTTGAAGGAGGTCGGCGGCAAGGTGCGGGTGCCGCGCCACGCCGCCGCGATGGCGGTCTCGCTCGCGGAATCCGGCCAGAAGATGGAGATCGACGCGGTCACCGTCGACCTCGCCAGCCTCGCCAAGGGCGGCGCCGACATCCCGCATGTCGATCTGCCGAAGGGGCTCAACGCGACCTTGCGCGAATACCAGCACGCCGGCTTCGACTGGATGATGTTCCTGTCCAAACGCGGTCTCGGCGGCGTGCTCGCCGACGACATGGGCCTGGGCAAGACGGTGCAGTCGCTGACCTTCATCCTGCAGCGCCAGCTCGACGATCCGGGCGTGCACCTCGTCGTCGCGCCGCGTTCCGTCGTCGACAACTGGCAGGACGAATGCACCAAGTTCGTGCCCGACATGCCGGTGCACATCCACCTCGGCCTCGACCGCATCAAGACGGTGGAGAAGCTGCCCAAGAAGGGCCTGCTGCTCACCAGCTACAACATCCTGCAGCGCGACATCAAGCTGCTGGGGGCGATCGAATACAGCACGGTGATCCTCGACGAGGCCCACATCATCCGCAATCCCGAGGCGAAGACCACGCGCGCCGCGCTGAAGCTGGTCGCGCGCCGCCGCATGTGCCTGTCAGGCACGCCGGTGCAGAACTGCGCCGAGGACCTCTGGCCGATCTTCCACTTCCTGATGCCGGGATTCCTGGGGCGCCGCAAGACGCTGAAGGAGACCCTGCAGGACGACCCCGAGGCGATCAGCCGCCTGCGCGACCGCGTCTCGCCCTTCGTGCTGCGCCGCATGAAGAAGGAGGTCGCGACCGAGCTGCCGCCCAAGACCGAGATCCTGCTGCATGCCGAGATGAGCGAGGATCAGCGCATCTTCTACAATGAACTGCTGGAAAAGGAGCGCGTCGGCGTCATGGATCTGCTCGGCAGCAAGGGCCTCGAACGCTCGCGCGTGTCGATCCTCGCCGCCATCACCCGCCTGCGCCAGGCCGCCTGCCATCCCGCCCTGGTGGGCGGCGAGCAGGTGCCGTCGACCAAGGTCGATCTCTTCATCGACCTCATCGACGAACTGGTCAGCGAAGGCCACCGCGCCCTGGTGTTCTCGTCGTTTACCAAGTTCCTCGGCCTGATCGAGGAGCGCCTGCAGCAGAAGCAGATCACCTACCAGTATCTCGACGGCCGCACGCGCGACCGCTCGGCCAAGGTGAAGGCGTTCCAGAACGGCAGCGATCCGCTCTTCCTCATCTCGCTCAAGGCGGGCGGCGTCGGGCTCAACCTGACCGCCGCCGACTACGTGATCATCCTCGACCCATGGTGGAACCCGGCGGCGGAGGAGCAGGCGGCCGACCGCGCCTACCGCATCGGCCAGGACAAGCCGGTGATGGTCTACCGCATCGTCACCGTCGATTCGATCGAGGAGCGCGTCCTGCGCCTGCAGGAGGAGAAGCGCCGCCTGATCGGCGATCTCGCCCTCGAAGGCCTGGCGCGCGCGCTCGAGGCCGGCGACGTCGAGAAGCTCTTCGCCGCGGCCTCGGCCGCCGGATCGGACTGAGCTTGTCTCCCCCCCCACCACCACCGCCGCCCCAACCCGCGCGCAACGACCGTCCCCGGCGTCCACCGCGCGGGCCGGCAGGCGGCATCGCCAAGCCCGGTTCCGGCCGCGCCGTCGGCGGCTTCGTACTCGGCGCGGGCCGGGGCGGGGCAGGCGGCAAGGGCTGGACACCGCGGCGCGGCGCCGAACTCGACGCGCCGATCTGGAATCCCGGTCCGGGGGCGCGCTACGTCCACGGCGAGGACAAGCTGGGCCGCTTCCTGGTCCACGCCAACGGCACGAAATTCTCGGCCCGCATGATCAAGAAGCTGCTCGAGGACGGCTGCTGCCGCGTCAACGGCAGGATCGAGACCTTCGCCAGCCGGGTGCTGCAACGCGGCGACATCGTCGAGTTCACCCCGCCAGAAGAGGACGCCGAGCACCAGTTCGACGCCAAGCGCATCCTCCACGGTGAAGACGACCTGATCGCCTACGACAAGCCCGCCCACCTGCCGGTGACGCCCACCGATGCGGTGAAGAGCTGGAGCCTGCTCGACATCCTGCGCCAGCACCTGCCCGGCCTCATCCCGGTGCACCGGCTCGACGCCGACACCTCGGGAGTGGTGCTCTTCTCGCGCCAGGAAAAACTCGCGCGCAAGCTCGAAGAGCTCTTCGCCGAGCACACCGTGAAGAAGACCTACCTCGCCATCGTGCGCGGCCATCCGCGCGAAGCCGGCGAGCGGCGTTCCTACCTGATCAAGACCGAGGCGCGCCAAGGCACCGAACGCTGGAAGAGCGGTCGCGGCCCGGACGCGCGCGAGGCCGTGACCAGGTGGGAGGTGCAGGAGCGCCTCGGCCGCTTCGGCAGCCTGGTCCGGGTCGAACCCCAGACCGGCCGCCACCATCAGATCCGCCTGCATTTCAGCGAAATGGGCCACCCGATCTATGGCGATCTCGTCTACGGCGACCGCCAGGATCCGGTCACCGCCGGACGGCACCTGCTGCACGCCTGGAAGGTCGCGTTCACGCATCCGCTGACAGGAAGACCGGTCGCCATCACCGCCCCGGTGCCGCGCGAATTCCGCACCGCGGCGGAACGCATCCGCAAATTGTAGCGGAAGCCTGCCGCCAGAGCGGCATCCCACCTCACCCCGGACCCGGCTGCGATCAGCACGCGCACTGACGCGATGCGCTGTCGTCTCCTGAACCGAGGGCTGACCGGTCTTGCCCTGCCAGCTTAACCCCTGTCGCCCAACGCGTTTGTGGAGCCAACCCGCGCCCTCTTTACATTAATCGATTAATATGAAGGATGCAGGGCATGAGCACCCGGATCACCCTGGCTCACATCGCCGCCGCCGCCGGGGTATCGGTCGCTTCCGTGTCCGTGGTCCTCAGCCGTCGCGAAGGTTCGATCAAGGTCAGCCATGATACCCGCAAGCGGGTGCTCGACCATGCCCGCAAGCTCGGGTACCGCGTCAACACCACGGCGCAGAGCCTGCGCCTGGGCCGCAGCCGGACGGTCGGCGTTGCGCTCGACGACATCACGGTGCCCTTCCTGGCCGAGATCATCCACGCGGCCGCCCGGTCATTGCGGCAGGCGGATCATGGCTGCCTGCTCATCGACCTGCCGACGGGCAGCGAAGGCCGCCACGCCGGCCTGGAGCTGTTCCAGTCCGGCCGGGTCGATGCGGTGCTGATGGCAGGCGCCACCAGCACGGTGGACGACGCCACCATCCGCAGCATCGCCCGCCAGGGCCTGCCGGTGGTCCTGGTCGAACGCCTGCTGACCGCTCCGGGCGTGACCTCGCTGACCATCGACAACCGCCTCGGGGGAGGGCTGGCTATCAGCCACCTGCTTGCCTGCGGCCGCAAATCACTGGCCTGCATCACCGGTCCGGCCGGCAACACGGTGGCCCAGGAACGTCTCGACGGCGCCCGCCGCGCCGCCGAGACCGGCGGAGCGGCCTGGCGGACCGACCTGGTGATGGCAGGCGACTGGTCGTTGGAATCCGGCCGCGCCGCGATGGCGGCCCTGATCGCCACCGGCCAGCCGATCGACGCCGTGTTCGCCGCCAACGACATGATGGCGGTCGGGGCGCTGCACGTCCTGCGCAATCTCGGACGCCGGGTTCCCGCTGACATAGCGGTGATCGGCTATGACGATCTTCCGCTCGCTGGCTTCGTCGATCCACCCCTGAGCACCATCCGCCAGCCTGCTGCGGCGATGGGCCGCGAGGCGGCTCGGCTGATCCTGGAAGCGCTCGGGAAACCGGCTGGCGAGATATCGCCGGAGACCCTTCACCCGGAACTGGTGGTCCGTTCCTCAAGCCAGTGCTCCACCTGAGTCGATTCCATCCCATACTGAAACCCTTCGGGACCATTTCCATGCCTGCACCCATCGTTCTCACCAATGACGCCTTGCGCCTGGAATTCTCCCCGGAAACCGGAGCCCTCACCGGGCTGTTCGCGGTGGATTTGAATTGGGCCATCCTGGATCGGCCGCAACTGGGACTGTCCTTCAGGATGCAGGTTCCCAAGGGCCGTCGCCGCAACAACACGATCGATGGCGAAAAGCAGAAGCTCGCCAGCCACCAGGTGGCAGCGGATGGAAAATCCGTGCGCTTCGTCTGGGATGGACTGGACAGCCTGCATGCTGGCCGATTGGACATCCGTCTTGAAATGGAAGTTCGCCTGGAATCCACCAAGGCGGTGTGGAATGTGAGCATCATCAACCGCAGCAATCTGGTGGTTGAAGCTGTTCATGTCCCTTATCTGGGCGATGTGCGGCATCCGGCTGGGTCTGAGCGCTTCCTGATGACCCTCAACAATTATGCCGGCCCCAACAATTTGGAACTCTGGCCGCAGATGTGGAACCGGCGTGGGTATTACGGGGTCGATTTCCCGACCTCCATGGCCGGTTATCAGGGGACAACGGCGCCGATGAATCCCTTCACCTTGCTGCGCACTGACCAGCAAGGGCTGTATGTCGGCATCGATTCCAGTTCTTGGGAATTCGTCGGCCCCATTGCTGAACTGCTGCCGGGCTATGGCCGTTCGATCGATGCCCGGGTGCCGGATGGCGATCGCATCGGTCAGCATGAGGTGCATACCCGTTTCGGCATGGTTCACATGCCCTACATCCAGCCGGGAGAAACCCGCACCCTGACCCCCGTTGCCATCGCCCCGTATAAAGGCACCTGGCACACGGGCTGCGACATCTATCGAAACTCTGCCATACGTCCCACCTGCGCCGTCCCCCCGGCCTGGGTTAGGGAACCCCATTCCTGGCTGCAGATCCACGTCAATTCGCCCGAGGGCGAGGCGCGGGTGTCATACCGCGATCTGGTGCCCTTGGCCGCTGAGATGAAGAAACACGGCATCGAGGGATTCCAGATCACCGGTTGGAATTACGGCGGCCAGGATCAGGACAATCCCTGCCACGACACCGATCCGCTGCTGGGCACCTGGCATGAACTGCGTGACGCCATCCGCCAGATCCAGGCCATGGGGGTGAAAGTCATCCTCTTCGCGAAATACACCTGGGCTGACCGTCATACGGAGTGGTTCCGCAAGCACCTGCACCGCCTCGCGGTCACCGATCCCAACGGCGACTATTACCACTATAACGGCTACCAATACCAGACCCCGGCGCAGCTGTTCGACGTCAACACCCGTCGCCTGGTCCCGATGTGCTTCCACAGCGAGGAATACCTGAAGATCTGCGACGCCGAGTTCCGCAAGATCCTTGATCTTGGTGCCGACGGCTTCCTCTATGACGAATGCCAGCACCACGGCCCCGCCGTCATGTGCTTCCATCCGGATCACGGCCATCGCCCCGGCATACCGTGCTATGCCAATGACAATCACCTGATCGAACGATTCCATCGGCTCTCGGATCCGGTGCGGCCCGACTTCTGTTTCGCCGGTGAGGCCGTTTACGACTGGGAATTCGCGACCTATCATCTCAGCTACTTCCGTACTGAAAGCACCCAGCACATCCCCTGGCACCGCTACCTGCGCCCCGAAGGCGCGATCATGACTGCGATCACCGGTTTCGATGATCGCGAAATGGTCGCGCAGTGCCTGCTGTATAACTACATCATCAGCTATGAGCCCTTCAATTTCAAAGGTCGCCCCGAAGACTACCCCATGACCTTGGACTACGGCAAGAAGATGGACGCCCTGCGCAAGGAACTGCGCCGCTGGTTCTGGGATGGTGAGTTCCGCGACACCCAGGGTGCGAGCGTCACCGGTACCGACGGCAAGCCGCACCATCCCTATACCGTCTTCAAGCCCAGGGGTGGCGGAGCGCCCGGTGTGGTCATCGCCAACTATGACAAAGACAAGGCTGCAACGCTCAGTGTCACCATCGCCGATCAGGACCTGGGCAAATATCGCTATCGCCTGATCGATGATCCGACCTGGCATCCGGTCACCGCCCAGATCGTCCTGCCAGCGCGCAGTGCTGCTGTGCTGGTACCTGCAAATTGATGCGGGGTGTTTCATGAGTCGTGTCTCCATCGCGATGCTCTTGTTCGTGGTCCTGGTCATGACGCAAACCTTGTCGGCGGCGCAAGTCGCCGAATCGTCAGGCGCAACGCTGACGGTCCTGCGTCAGGATTGGGGCAACCCTTGCCGCAAGACAGCGGTCCAGGGGGGCCCCTTGGTGCTGGGGACTCAGACCTACGCCCGGGGCATCGGTACGCACTCGAACAGTGAATTGACGCTGATGGCGCCGCCCGGATCCATCCGTTTCACGGCAAGTGTCGGTGTCGATGCGAATACGGACACCGCAGGCGGCAAGGGCAGCGTGATCTTCAAGGTCCGCCAAGGGGACAAGACACTTTTCACCTCGCCTATCCTGCGCAGTGGCCAGGCCGGAGTGCCAGTCGATATCGCCATCACGCCCAAGGTCGAGTTGCATCTGCTCGTCAGCGATGGGGGGGATGACATCAGCTTTGATCAGGCTGACTGGGCCGAGGCCAAAATCCAAGTGGGCGATAAAACGCTGTATCTGGACGAATTGCCCTGGCTCGATCAACGAGCGACGCAGTCCAAGGCCAAGCCGACCGCGCCAACGCTGACCTTGCCTGATTCCTGGCAGGCGGCTGTCGCGGATCCGGCTGGGGTACCCTTGTGGCGTCGTACTGATGCAGCAAACGGGAAACCGGGGGGCGAGTGGGGCCGACGGCAACAGGTGACCTTGGCTGCCATCCTGGCCACGCCGCCAGAAGAGGTTGCCAAGGGACTCAATAAGGGTTCTGAGGGCAACATGTACCTGGGTCTGGGCAAGTTCCTGGATGCAGTCTCGCGTTTTGCCATCCAGCCAGAGGCAAGTCCCCAGGTGGTCGCCTACCGTCGTCAGCTGCTCGATATCATCCTCAAGGCGCAAAGCCCGGACGGTTACATCGGCGGTTGGCCGGGTGTCCTGCCCTTGGCCAAAGCCGGCCAGTGGGAGGTCCACGAACTCACCTATCTCATCTACGCCCTGTGTACGGATGCCCGCCTGCATCAAGACCAGCAGAGCCGCGCCGCTGCGGAAAAGGCCGGAAAATATCTTCTGAATAATCTCAAACCACTGCGCGAGCATTGCGCTCAGGGCCTGATCGGCCTGGACCAGTGCCTGGTCGCCCTGTACCAACTGACCGGCGACGCAAGCTGGCAGGACGCCCTGCTGACCCGGGTTGCGCCGACTCGTTGGCTACCCTATGGCCGTGCTCCCAATGATCACTTCTATGAACACCTGTCCCTCTGTGTTGGGCAGATGGATTATTGTCAGAAAAAGCCTTCGCCGGAACTGCTGAAACATGGCCTGGCCCTTGTGGAATACCTGGGACCGGGCGGAGGGCTCTTGGTCACCGGTTCCTCTAGCGACCATGAAAAGGCGAGCACCACCCAGGCCTCTGGGGTCATCGTTGAAACCTGCGCCACGGCTTATCTGGTACGGGTCCTGGGCAGGACCTTCGAACTGACCGGTGATCTGCGCTGCCACGACATCCTGGAACGGACCATCCCCAACGCCCTGTTCGCCGCCCAGACCCAGGACGGCAAGATCATCCGCTATTTCACCCGCCACGAGGGCGCGCGCGATCCCAACGGTCCCTACCTCTGCTGCCGTATGAATTATCGCCGTACCATTTCAGAACTGGGCGAATACGTGGTGTATTCTGGTCGTCAGGGCGTGGCCATCGCCCAGTACACCCCCGGACGTTGGACTCAGACTCTGGCCAGCGGGACAAAGGCGATGGTGGAAATCGACACTGCGTATCCGCTTGATAGTGGTATCACCATCAAGCTCAGCACCGAGAAGCCAGAGACCTATGCCCTGCGTCTGCGCATTCCGGCCTGGTGTACCCAGGCCCGTTTGAGCATCGATGGCCAGGCGTTCAGTGGTGAGCTCAAACCGGGAACCTGGGCGGTGATAGAACGTGCCTGGAACGGTCCTCAGACCCTGCGTCTGGATCTGCCACTGACTTGGCGCTGGGTGGCAGGCCGAGGCCAGCAGACTGGAAAGGCGGCTTTGCTGTGCGGACCCTTGTTATACCACCAAGATCCTGCCCGCAGCAAACCGGCAGCAGTCGGTACGGCGGCAACCGAGAACAATCTTCGCCGTGAGGCCGATGGCAGCATCCTGCTTCCCGCCAATTTCGTCTTTGTGCCCTATGCAGACGATAACGGCCGGAACCTCTGGTTCCCCTTTGAAGGCGCAGCAGACGAGTTATATCGCTAATCCCGTCTGCACGCAGTGCTATCACACCGACTTGTACCCAGGACATACCCTTTATCTGCTTCATATAGAAAATCAGCGACCCTTTGATTCACGGAACAAATCCCATGCCCCTTGTTGAATCTTTCCTTCTGGTCCGTCCGGTTGAACTTGCACCGGCCTTTGGCGATCCGGAGCCGTCCTTCATCGGCGGTGGACGGGTCGGCGGCGGCAGCCAACCGGATGGAAACTTTGATCACCTCATCGGGCCGACATATTCCTCGCCCAATTTCCTGCATGAGGAGCGTCTGGCTCTGGGTTGGTTCGGCGGACGCAATCGTTCCATCGCCCCCAGCATGTTTCGCGTGCGTGGCAGCGGTCTCTTGGTTGGTACCCAGCGCATTGGAGATTTGGAATGCGAACTGTGGGAATGTGCGCCCTGGGATGATCAGACTCTGATTCGAGTGCTGGTGGTGGCGAATCGTGGCAGAAAACCTGTTCGACAGGCCCAGGTTCAGGCCACGGTACGTTCACCAGCGGTTGCTGAAACCGCAGGGTCAGTGTTACAACTCACCTTGCCAGTCGGCTCTGCCAGTTATGGCGGCGAATGTCCCAGCTGGGCCGAGCGCCGGGCCCGGATCGCCTGGAACAAGCCCGCAAGCATCAGCGTGGATTATCGTGATAATCAAGGAAAGATCCAGGTTCTTACCTGCGACTTGGGTGATCTGGCCCCTGGCGGTCAAAGCGTCCTGGCGCTGATCCACCGCCTGGACGAGGGAGACTCCCTCCCGGCGATGCCGGATATTGCCGATCCGGCGGCATTGATCACCCGAGAACTGGAAGGCTGGCAAGGCTGGTTTGCCCAGGGCAGGCCGGAAGTGCGTGAGAACGCACTGATCGAATCGCAACTCGCCTTCATCCGGATGCAGCAATCCTACGACGGCGGTCTGATCGCCGGCGTGCGGCGCTATGCCTACAGTTATATCCGCGATATGCACGGCGCGGCGCGGGGCTTTCTCGCCGCTGGTTTTTTGGACGAGGTGGCCCGCGAACTCGCCTGGATCGACCGCAAGATCAGACGTTTCGGCACCGTGGTGAACGCCAGCGAGATGGGTGCAGACGTGCGCGATTTCTTCGGTGGGCACAAGGGCACCGAACTACCGGCCTATGTGATACTCATGGCGGTGGGCTATGTACGGGCGGGGGGAAGCCCCGCCGTGGTGGAAGCCTGTCGTGACAGTCTGATCCTTGCCGCACGCGAACAGATCGAGGCCAGCCGTGCTGATGGATGGCGCTTCCACTATAACGGCGACGAGACCGAACGCTATGTGCCGGTGGTGGACGGTTCCAACTACCTGTTCAACAAGCCGGATTGGGATCCCAAGCGGGCCGAGTGGTCGATGCCCAGCCATGTCCTGGCCATGGCCTCGTTGACCGAGTTCGCCCAGGTTTTGGCGCCGCTGCTGCAACGTGATCCTGCCCCCTACCTGGAGGCGGTTGAACACCTGCGGACCAGTTTCCGCACCACCTTCCAGCCTGACGGCCTTACCGTGCCGCTGTGGACGGTGTTCAACGACGGCACCAGGCCGAACTACCCGGTACCGAACTATCTGCTGTTCCCGGCCTGGGTCGCGGCGCCTTTCCCCGCTGCCGAGATCCGCACCTGGGTCGAGTCCGCCGCCTCATGTCTCGATACGGATCGCTGTCACGTCCCGGTCTGCCCTGGCGTTGTCGCGGGCACCTGCGGCCATGGCCTGGCATTGCTGCTGTATGGCTTGAAGAAGATCAACGCCCCGGCACAGCGGATCGCCGAACTGGAAAAGCTCATCCGCACCGGTGGCCAACTCCAATGGTTCGGCCTGGTCAATGAATTCTATGGTCCCAACGGCACCCCGAACCAGCACAACCTGCGGCCCTTCGAGACCGGGCCGCTGACCGAGGCGCTCCTGTACAAACCCCAACAGGGCGCCCCCGCATGAGCGACACCCTTTTCGGATCCTGGACCGGCAAACGTCAGCCCGATGGCTACCTCATCGGCAACGGTCTGGGCTACGCCATCGCCGCCCTGGGACGAACACTCAAACGCGAGGGCAAGAGCAAACTCCAGAACGAAAGTGCCCCGCTGTCGCAGATCGGCTGGATCACCGGGCCGGCCTACGGTTGCAGCAATCTGGGTTTCGGATGGGAAATCCAGGCTTTTCTTGCTGGTGCGCGCCTGGCGCTGACAGAGACCCTGCAATCCGTCAGCACCGGCAGACTCGCGCACTGTGTGGAACTCAAACATCAGGATTTATCCATCCGATTGACCGACACGTTCTTGCCCGATCAAGCCGTCTTGCTGCGCCACCTCGAAATCAGCGCCGTTACCGATTTGCCCGCGCTGCAGCTGCGCCTGCCGGTTCACGCCGATCCACGCAATGCAAGCTTCACGTGGTGGGATGGGAAGCCAGTACCGCCCAGCCACGCCATGTTCCGTCCCTCGCCAGAGGCCTCGCAACTTCGTGAAACGGTGGATGGACAAGCTATCCTGCTGCGTGGGGCCGGGCGCCGTCTGTGGCAGGAAACCTCCACCCCGTACCAGGTGGAATATCCCGAACGCTATCTGGCCACCGGCGTTTCAGGGGCGCCGTCCCGGGCTGATGATCAGGGCCTCGTGATCGATATGCCAGCCTTGGCTCGTGGAACGCGCTGCGACCTGGGCATCTGGCTGGTCATGGCCTGGTCGCGTGAAGAAGCTCTGAAATTGCTGCAAGATTGCCGCGTCAGCGATGCCCGACGTGTCAGCAAGTCCGTCATGCAGTCGGCCACCCCGATCATCACCAGCGACCGTGATGAGCTGGGTTTGACCCGCATCGTCGCAGCCACGGATGGACTGGTGCGAGGCGCGCAGAGCGCCTGCGGTGGCGTTTTCGCCCAGGGCTTCATGTACCCGATGTGCTACGTGCGCGACCAGTACGGATCTTTCCGGTTTCTGATCGAGGCCGGTCGCACGGCCGATGCCTGGCGCCTCCTGGAATACATCGTCGCCATGCAGAACACCCATGGCATCCAGAATGCCAACGACTCCATCCTTGCCGCGCCAACGGAACAGGACCTCAGGTTCGTTCCCGGCCGCAACGATGGTCCTTGGATTGAGGCCGAAGTCCCCTCGTATGTGGTCCTCATGGCCCGGGATTGCTATTTGGCTGACGGGGATCGTCCGCGCCTGCTTCGTCTCTACCCACGCTTAGCGTACAACTTGCGCTGCCAGCGTTTTGACGGGCATGGCCTGCTTGCCTCGCCCGGTGATGAATCCTTTACCAACATCGCCCTACCGAGGATGCGCAGCCAGTTTGCGGATTCGTGCCTGTTGTTCGTCGCTGCGGCACGGTTCCTGTCCACGGTGGCCAAGGATGAGGGCCGCCACGAGGATGCGCACGACTTTCATACCCTGGCCGAACGTACCTGGACGGCGGTCATGCATCGCCTGTGGGATGATAAATCCCAACATTTTGTCTATGCGCGCGGTCACAGTGAGGATCCGGCCGACCGCGATCCCAGACCTGCATTGGATGCGCTCCTGCGCAGCCACTGGATCGATCTGGACACGCCCGGCGCGCCCTGGCGACAAGGTTGCCTGAATGGAGTCCTCAAGCATCTGACCAATCCCATCCGCATCGTCCCAGACAAGGCCGACTGCTCCGGCATGGATGCGGGCTACTTACTCGCTGCCTGCGCGGTGGAGCAGCATCCTTTGCAGCACGAGGCGGCGAAATTGCTGACCGCCTATGCCTCTGAGCAAGGAACTTTCAGCGAATATTACGCGCACAAGGACGGGATCATCCATCCCTACAGCGGCAATCTCCGGCCTTGGGAAAGCGCGGTGAACGGTGCAGCGATTCTGCGCTATCTGCTGGGTGCGACTCCGGATGTGCCAGCAAGGCATTTGTATCTGCGTCCTCATCTGCCCCCAGGCTGGAACTCCTGGGCGACTTCCTGGCACGGACTGGGATCCTTGGGCGAATACCGCGTCACCTGCCAACGACAAGACAGGCGGATTGTCATTGTTCTCCAACGCCACGGTGGCAGCGATGATCTGGAAGTCACGGTTGAACTCGGCGGATTCGGTCCGCTGCCTCAAACCGCAGCGATGTGGGAATCTCGCGCCGACCGCAGCGATGTGGTTCTGGCCACGCAGATCATCCCAGCGAATGCCACGCACGAATTTGCGCTCGAAATTCCAACCACGTTTCCATGAAATGGCAACATCATGACCAAACCCGCTCATATCCGTGATACTTTCGCCCAAGAGCTTCGATTCCAAGCCTCCCGACCGAAGTGAGTCGGCGTTCATTCCATCCCCACCATCTGCTTCCCCAGGAACTTGGCACCATGCAATCGACTCATATCAACATCGGCGATTCTTCCCTGACCGCCGCCTTCGATCCCCGGACTGGCGCCCTGGTGCGCCTGAGCCACCAGGCCCTGGCCTGGAACCTGGTCGATGCCCAGGACGGCGGTCTGGCATTTTCCTTGTCCGTGCCCCGGCCCGGACGCCGGGTGGCGGTGGTCGAAGGTCTGAGCCAGGCTGCGCCGCAGGTCATCACCGGCCCCAACAGCGTCGCCTTCCGCTGGAATGGCCTGGTCGATGACGAGGGCTGCCGCCTGGACATCGAACTGGAAACCCGCACCCGCATCGCCGATGGCTTCCTGGTCTTCGATGCCACGATCGTCAATCGCAGCGATCGCACCATCGAAATGGTGGCTTGGCCGCAATTGCATGCGATCAGGCCCTATCACAAAGGGGGCATCCTCAACCATTGGGAGGGGCACTACGATTTCTGGAAGGCGCAGATCGCGCCGGTCCAGGTCGGTTGCGGCGGCTACTGGGGACAGCATCAGCCCGAGAAGAGCAGTGTCTGGAGCCGGGCCTCCTTTTGTCTGATGCTCAGCGAGCCGCCAGCCGGTTCGCCGGAGCTTTCTCCCGGCGGCTGGTACGTCGGTTTGCACGAGAATCCCCGGACCCGTCTGGTGACCTGGGCCGCCGAACAGCGGCCCGGCACTCTTGATTCCTACAGCCTGCTGATGAGCGAAGAAACGGTCAACGGCCGCCAGCCCGGCGTGGATTATGTGCAACGCCACCTGAGTTACGTGGCCCCTGGCCAAACTCATACCACTGCACCGATCGCCTTCGCACCCTACACCGGCGACTGGCACAACGGGGCCGATGTCTATCGCCGTTGGCGTGCCACCTGGTTCCGCGACCCCAAACGCCCGGCCTGGGTCGAGGACGTGCATAGCTGGCTCCAGATCCAGATCTACGGCGCCGAGGACATGATCAATTTCCGCTACACCGATCTGCCTGCGATCGCCGAAGATTGCGCGAAACATGGCATCCTCGCCATCCAACTCACCGGCTGGGCCGATGGCGGCCAGGATCGCGGCAATCCCAGCCATGAGATCGACCCCGCCCTGGGCACCCGCGAGGAACTGGCGACCGCCATCGCCCAGTGCCAGGCCATGGGGGTGAAGGTCATCCCCTTCTCCAAGTTCACCTGGTGGGATCAGAGCCGACCCGACTATGCCACCGAGGCCCAGCAGTACCTCAGCCGGGATCCCTATGGCCATCCCCATCCGCCCTGCGGCTATCGCTATTACACCCCGGCGCAGCAGGCGGATCTCACCACCTCACGCCTGATCCCCACCTGCACCGCGAGTCCGGCCTGGCGTGAGCGCGCCTGCGTCGAGATGCGCAAACTGGCCTCGCTGGGCGCCGACGGCACCCTGTTCGACGAATGCCAGCACCACTACGCCGCCCAGTACTGTTTCGCACCCGATCATGGCCATCCGGTGCCCGGCTATCTCTACGCCCACGACGCCGCCTTCGGCGCCCAGCTTCGCGACACGGCCCGAGAATACCGCGACGACTTCCTGATGGCGGGTGAACTGTGCACCGAGGCGGAACTCCAGGAATACCACCTGACCTATACCCGCTTCGGGCAAGGGCATCAACCGGTGCAGCGCTATATCGGCCCCTTCATCCCGATCATGATGGCGGCTGATGGCTTCGATGATCGCAACAAGATCAACAAGTGCCTGGAATACCGGTACATCATCAGCTATGAACCCCGCTGCTTCAAAGGCCGCCCCAGCGAAGCCCCGCTGAGCGTGACCTATGGCCGCCAGGTGGACGATCTGCGCCGCCGGCACCGGCGCTATCTGTGGGATGCCATCTTCCAGGGGGCACGAGGCGCCACGGTCACCGTGGATGGCAAACCGACCCGGGACTATTCGCTGTTCGAGACCGCTGATCGCAAAGGTTGCGCCGTGGTGGTCTGCAACACCGATGCACGCCGGAGCGTGCAGGTCGCCATCGCCCTCGAGCAGCCCGGCACCGCGCCGTTGAGCGTGGTGCGCCCGGAAAACCCCGATCCGCTGCCCTATCCCGGCGGCCCGCTCACTCTCGCCCCGCGCAGCGTGGTGGTGGTGATCGCTCCCGGCCAGGGGGACCAACCATGAAGCATCCGTTCCATCCAGGTGATCGGTAACGATGGCTTGTCCCAACGACACCCCGACCTACCAGGCTGAACGATTCCCCGGTCATCTTCCGCATCCATCGCCAGCGCTACCGCAACCCCCCAAATATCCCAGCTACCTCAACCCCTCGGAGACATTCCACCATGGCCACGCCATCCCTCATCCGTGAGACCTTCGCCCAAGGCAAAGGCATCTTCCAGCTCATGCCGGTCTTCGTGCCGCGCCGCTTCAGCGCCCCGGGACGTCGCCTGCGCCTGCATCCCGATGACTACTTCGCCCTGGGCACCAATCGCGGCGCGATCAAGGAACGCTGGTTTTCCTCGGTTATCCTGTGCATGAACGGCCCCCTGGCAGCCAAGGATGAAGGTCTGTCCTACGTCCTGCCCGCCGGTGGCCCCGGCAAGAAGTTCACCCTCAAGGATGCCCAGGAGGAGTTGAAAGCCGAACTGGTCGGCAGCGAACTCCAAACGAAGTTTGGCGGCTGGCCGATGTATTCCAAGTTCTTCGACTTCGGCGAGCCGCTCTTCCACCACCTGCACCTGCGTTTCGATTCGGCGCAGAAGGTCGGCGCCCTGGGCAAGCCTGAGGCGTATTACTTCCCACCGCAACTCAACAACCACCTCGGCACCTTCGACGCCACCTACTTCGGCTTCGATCCCGATGTGACCAAGGCGCAGGTGAAGGAACGCCTGGCCGGCTACATCAAGGGCGATACCCGCATCACCGAACTGTCGCGCGCCTATCGCATCCGCCTCGGATCCGGCTGGTACACTCCGCCCGGCGTCGTGCATGCACCCGGCTCTGTGCTGACCTACGAACCGCAGTGGAACGCCGATGTCAATTCGGTGTACGAGAACATCACCGCCGGCGAGGTGAACCCGCCCGAGTTCCTCACCGAGAACTGCCCGGCCGACAAGAAGCAGGATCTCGACTACGTGATCTCGCTCATGGACTGGGACAAGAATGTCGATCCGCACTACGGCAAGCATTACGGCCGTCCGCCGATCCTCATCCCCGGTTCCGACGCCCGCCACAGCGAAAAGTGGATCACCTACGCCAATCCCTATGTCGGAGCCAAGGAACTGACCGTGCAACCCGGCCAGACCGTCACCATCAGGGACGGCGCGGCCTATGGCTGCATCGTCATCCAGGGCCATGGCAGCTTCGGTGGTTTCGACGCCGAGTCGTCCGGCACCATCCGCTTCGGCCAACTCACGAACGACGAGTTCTTCGTGAGCGAAATGGCAGCCAAGGCCGGAGTCGCCATCACCTGCCGCAGCAAGCATGAACCGCTGGTGATCCTCAAGCACTTCGGTCCCAACCATCCCGATATGCCCAAGGCAGCGGATCTCGGACTCAGGGAATGATTCCCATGGGGAACGGCGGTCTGCGTTTTTCCGGTCATCCGCTGGCCGACCTGTTCACGCGTGAATGCGCGCAAAGCCTGGACGGGTTATGCACCCACAACCTGTTCAGCACCCCGTCGGCCGATTGGCCGGCGGGATTCGTGCATGCCTCGCCGCCGCCGCAGGGCTGGTCGAACACCATGTGGACGCGCGATGCCGGAGTCTTCCTGCGGGAACTCGTGCTATGGGGGCGGATCGACCAGGCCCGGCTGGTCGCCACCTGCCTGATGGACCTGGTCGAAGCGAACCCGCAGGGATTCCACAGCTTTCCTGAACGCTTCCAGACCGGCCATCCACGCCACGGCAAGGAACTCGACGGTACCGCGGCCATCGTCATCGCCTTCGCCCTGCTTGTCCGGCGCCTGCCCACCGATGATGCGCTCGGCCGCCGTCTGGCGGAGTTCCTCACCGCGCCGACCTCGCCCCTGGCCTTCATCGTGAACCAGCTCGGCGAACGAACGTTGCTGGAGGGTTCGGGCGAATTCGGGCCGGGTTGCTATCTGGAAGGCACCGCCTGCAATGTGGTGCAGAACCATCTCTGCGCCCTTGCCCTGGAGGCCGGCGCAGGCTGGGCCCTGACTGCCGGTCTGGACGAGTTGGCCAAGCCCTGGTCGCAGGCGGCAACGACACTGCGCTCGGGCATCGACCGCCATCTGGTGTCCGAGGACGGCGGCTGGTGCTGGTGCGTCGATCCCAGGACGCTCAAACCCGACCCGGCCGTCCTGGGACACGTCATCAATCGCGGCTTTGGCGGCATCAACGGGGTGGTGTCCATGCACGCCGATGTGCATGGATTCCTCACTCCTGCCGGCGCCTGGCGCAACCGGGGCGAGGCCACGCTGGATCGCCTGCTGCGTAACCCGCAACGAGCCGAGGCCATGCAGACCTGGGGACTCTGGACCCAGTTCGACGCCCTGGCCGCCAATGGCAGCCTGCAATCGACCGAGCATCCCGGCGAACTCACCAGCCCGTCCTATGGACATGGCTATGCCACCCAGGCGCTGCTGCTGCTCGACCGTCGCGCCCAGGCCGCCCGTGCCCTTGATGGCCTTGCGGAACACACCTTCGACAAGGGCCAGCGACGCTCGCCATACTACTTCCACGAGCGCATGTACGCACCGCCCCGACCGCTTGCCGCACGGGACGGCTGTGGTGAACTCAATCTGGTCTGCGCCAGTGAGCCGCTCAAGGTTGCGCGCCTGGTAGCCGGCTTCGACGACCATGACCCGGCGAACCCCGCCTGGATTCCACGTCTGCCAGAACATTGGACCAGGTTCGAGGCGGAGAACTGGCCATTGCTCACCAAGGACGGTTGGCGACGCATCGACGCCAGCCTGGAACGTCAGGACACCGGCTTGCACATCCGGCTGCGTGTGCGTTCCGGCAAACTGCCCTCCCTGGCCATCCGCACGCATCCCGACGTGAAACCGTGCATGTTCGCCGATGTCAGTTCCCTGGCCACCTTCCTACCTTGGAAATTGGAGCGATGAATAAACAGCAACGTTTGTGGAATGGCCGCGAGGGCGATGACGGTTCGATCCACGTCCTTGGCAACGGTCGCATATGCGCCTATGGCCAGGGGCCTGATTGGATCCAGGTATTCGGTCCCCCCTATAGCGGACCTCAGTGGGGCGCTTTGACGGTTGAGGATTCCGGAATCACCTGCATTTCGCAACGTGAGACTGGCACGGCGATTTGGACGCACGATCTGTCCGATACCCAGGGACCATTGGCGAGTTTCACTGACTTTGCCGCCAGCGGCACCACCGCCGTGCTACGGCGCTTTGTCTGTCATAGGCCGCTACGCCTGCGCCTGCGTCCCGGCTGCCCCTGGCCGGGCGGTTCCCGCGGGGTGGACGATACCGCCGCACGTCTGGGCGCGGATTCCGGTTTTTCGCGCCACCTCTTCGCCCCACGCGGCCTGGCTTTTTACAGCAAATATCCCTTTCCCGATCCAGGCCATGCCGTGTTCCAGGTCTTGGGCACCGCCAGCGCACAAGCAGCCGGACTTGATACCCTCATTGCTATTTCCGGTGTTGGACTGTTGTTTTTCGCGGGCGGCCCAGATCTGCCCACGGCGGTGCGCCAGGCTGAAGAGATCCGTTCTCTCGGCGCGCAAGCACTCCTTGAACGCACCCGCGCCGAATGGACCTGTTTTACCGCGCGACGTCGCCCCCTGACAACCGCAGAGGCCCCGGCCGCCCCGATGGCGGACAGCGTTGCCGTGCTGATCGCTGCGCAGCAAGGTGTTTCCGGCGGAGTGCTCGCCGGCCACAACTATCATCTCGCCTATGTGCGCGACCAGTACGGCGTCTTCCGCGGGATGCTGGAACTCGGAATGGTCCGCGAGGCCCGCGCCATCCTCGATTCCTATTGGGGAATCTTCCAGACCCAGGGTGCCATCCATACCGCCCAGCCCATCGGCCTGCACACGCCCTTTCACATCCACGAGGAAGATCGTTCCGAGAATACCGGCTATCTGGTCAATCAGGCGATGGATTGGATCGATGCAACCGGCGACGAGAGTGTTGTGGAAGCCATGCAACCGCTCTTCGACTGGGCTATCGACCAGCAGTTGCAGATCCTGGCCGACGGGACTCTGCCCTTCAGCGGGGATGAGACCTATGTGCCCGGCGGCATGATGCCGCGCCGGTTCCTCGATCACGGATCGGCCGAGGCGACCCTGCTCTTCATCACCTCGGGCCGGCGCTTCGCCGCCTGGGCCACCCGCCGCAGCCGCTGGCTTCCGCGCCGGCGCGACCAGGTGCTCGCCGCGCTCGACACCAGCGCGGCCGCCTGGCGCCGGCGTTTCCTGGTCGATGGTCGCATCCTGGCCAATGATCCGGGTCGGTGCGCGCACGCCCCGCGCTTCCGCCACGGCGTCTGCGGTTGCTGCCAGGGCCGCGAAACCAGCGGGTTGGCCTGGCTGGAACGCGACAGCAACGGCAACTACCTCTGCGCCTTCTGCTGGCCCAAGGCTCCGCTCCCACCCTTTGAACGCCACCGGATCGAGATCTCCTCGGTATCATTGGTTCCTACCTTCGTCGGCGACGGTCCTCTCAACGCTTCCGAGGTCGCCGCCCAGGTGCGCCGTATCGCCGACTCATGGACCGGCACGGGCCGTCTGCCCAGCCAGGTGGGCTCAGACAGCAGAACCGTGGGCTACGATTACGGCTTCCTGCTCATGGGCATGGACCGCTTCAATCTGCCCGGCGCCGACCGATTGGCCCAGGCGACCCTCGATCTGCTCGATCCGACCGGAGCCTGGGTCGAATACTACAAAGATGGCAGACCCGACGAGACCCGCTGCCGGCCCTGGGAATCCGCGATCAACTGCCTCGCCATCCTGCATCACCTGCGCCGCAATGGCGCCAACCAAGGAACCTGACATGCCCCTCCAGAACTTCGCCCAGAAAGCTGAGCGCATCCGCGCCGACTTCCTCGCCCTCAAGAAGGCCCAGCCGGACAAGCTGAAGGCCCGGCTCAACCTGTCGTGGTCCAACTGGGGCTTCGGCATGGAGCCGCTGGCTGATTCCGCCGCCCGCCTGCAGCGCGCCGGCATCACCTGGATCGAACTGCACGGCAACCACTACGGCCCCGACCTGGGCTATAGACCCCAGGAAACCACGAAGATCCTCGGCGACCATGGCATCAAGGTCGCCGGCATCTGCGGCATGTTCTCGGCCGACAACGACCTGTCCTCGAACCGCGCCATCCAGCGCCAGGCCGCGATAGACTACCTGCGCCGCGAACTGGCCTTCACCCGCGCGGTCGGTGGCGGCTACATCCTGGTCGTGCCCGGCGCCGTCGGCCGGCCGCAGAAGTACGATGCCAGCGAGTTCCAACGTTCGGTCGAGACGCTGCGCCTGGTCGCCGACGACTTCGTGAAGCACCAGGTGAAGGCGGCGATCGAGCCGATCCGCGCCGCCGAGGTCAGCTTCTGCCACACCGTCGCCGAGGCGCAGGCCTACATCGCGGCGGTGAACCATCCCGGCATCCAGAACATCAATGGCGATGTCTACCACATGCAGGTCGGCGAATCCCACATCCCCTCGGCCGTGCTCGCGGCCGGCGAACGCCTGACCAACCTCCACGTCGCCGATTCGAACCGTTGCGCCCTGGGCGACGGATCGCTCGATGTCGACACCCTGATCATGGCCCTCTACCTCATCGGCTACAACCGGCCCGGATGCTTCGTGACCCCCGAACCGCTCGGTCCCGGCGGCGATCCCTATCCGGCGATGTTCGGCAATCCGGATCCGGCGGTGCTCGAGAAGCTGGTGCAGCAGACCGCCCGGTATTTCCGCGAGCGCGAGGACGCGGTACGGTCCCTGTGACACCGGGCGTGGTCAGTACGCCCCTCGCCCGAACACCGCGACCAGCGGGGTGCGGGCGAGGATGACCAGGTCGATCCACACCGACCAGTTGCGCACGTAGTAGGAATCCAGGGCGATGCGTTCGGCGTAGCTGGTGTCGGATCGGCCGCTGACCTGCCACATGCCGGTGACGCCGGGACGCACCTGGCAGTACAGATCGAACGAGCCTTCGTACTTAGCGATCTCAGCGTCGACGATCGGACGCGGGCCGACCAGGCTCATGTCGCCGGTGAGGACGTTCCAGAACTGCGGCAGCTCATCGATCGAGAAGCGCCGGATGAACGCGCCGAAGCGGGTGACGCGGGGATCGTCCTTGAGCTTGCGGGTGGCCTCCCATTCGGCGCGCAGTTCGGGATGGGCGGCAAGGTAGCTCGCCAGCACGGCATCCGCGTCGCGCCGCATCGAGCGGAACTTCCAGCAGGTGAACGTCCTGCCCTCGCGGCCGATGCGCTTCTGACCGTAGAACAGCGGACCGGGGCTGACGATCTTGGTGATGAGCGCGACCCACGGCCACACGCAGATGCCGACGACCACCAGGGCGGGGATGACCAGGACGAGGTCGAGCGCCCGCTTGGCGATGCGCGGCCAGGGCATGAGCAGGTTCTGGCGCACCTCCAGGGCGAGCACGCCGCCCAGGTCGCGCGCCGCCACCCACAGCGTCGGCAGGCCGTGGAAGACCGGAACGATGACGATGCGCTGGAATTCACGGGCATGCCGGCTGAGGATCTCCAGCACGCGTTCCTGCCCGACCCCGGGCATGGCGAGCATCGCGGTGGTGACGCCGAGTTCGCGCGCCAGCACATCGGCGCGCTCCAGCCCGCCGACGACCTGGACGCCGGCCACGGTGCCGTGCGTCGCGGGATCGTCGTCGACCATCGCCACCACGCGGTAGCCGATCTCGGGCCGCCGCCGCAGTTCGACCGCGATGCGTTCACCCGTGCGACCCGCACCGAGGACGATCACCGGTGCGCCCCACCAGGGTCGGCGCGCGGCGAGCCGGCGGACGAGGTGCCGGCCGAGCGGCACCAGGAACAATGCGGCAAGCCAGGTGCCGAGCAGCAGCGACCGCGGTGGCAGACCGCCGCGCACGAGGAAGGTCAGGGCGGCCAGCAGCACGATCACCAGGGTGGTCAGCCAGGTGGTGCGCCGCAGCTCCTCGGCGCTGTGGTAGGGGATGCCGGGATAGCCGCCGCCCACGGCATAGGCGGCGAGGAACAGCCCGGCCATCGGGGCGAAGCCCAGGTACTGGCCCAGACTCAGCTCGCTCGTGAAGCCGCTGAAGCAGAGCCGGACCAGGATGCCGACGAGGTAGGCGGCCAGCAGCGCGACGAGATCGCCGGCGGCGAGGGCGCAACCGGTCAGCAGGGCGCCGTGGCGATGGACGGGGATGGTATGGGGGCTCACTCGGGATCCGCGACGAACGCAGTGTGGCGGTGGCACCGGGCGGTGCCACCGGTTCACAGGCCTTCGATGGTCTCCTTCAGCGCGGCGATCTCGACCAGCTCCTTCGCCATCATCGCGCGGGTCTCCTCGACCTGCTCCGCCGGGGCGCGTGCGACATAGTCGGGATTGGCCAGGCGCGCCTGCTTGCCGGCGGCGGATTTCTGCTTGGCGGCGTGCTGTTTCACCAACTGGTCCTTGAACTTGCCGAGATCGACGAGACCGGTCAGCGGCACGTGGACCTTGATCGCCCCGCCCTGCGATCCGATGACCGCGGTGGCTGAGGCGTCGGGCTTCGCCGCGTTCACGGCGATGGTCAGCGACGCCAGGTTGGCGCGATCGCAGAGGAAGGCGCGCTCGGATTCCAGCGCGCTGGCCTTGCCGGCCTCGGCGGTGCTGATCACCGCCGCGACCGCGATCCCGTCCGCCAGCTGCGCCTGGTTGCGGATGTTGCGCACCGCCACGACCAGCGCCTGGAGTTCCGCCATGCGCTCGGCCACGCCGTTGAAACGCAGGGCCTGGCTGTTCTCCGGCCAGGGCGAGGTCATCAGGAAGCGGCCCTCGGCCCAGGCCTGGCCGCCGACGGCCGGCTGCAGGAGCTGCCACAGGTGCTCGGTGATGAACGGCATGCCCGGATGCAGCAGGCGCAGCACCTGGTCGAAGCCGAACGCCAGCACCTGCGCCGCGGTGTCGGCCGCCTCGCCGCCGGCCCTGAACTGGTGCTTGGCCCATTCGAGGTACCAGTCGCACAGGTCGTCGCGGAAGAAGCGGTAGGCCGCGTTCACGTAGTCGTTGAAGGAGAAGCCGCCCAGGGCCGCATCGCAGGCGGTGATGGCGTGGTGCAGGCGGTCGAGGATCCAGCGCTCGGGCAGGCCGAGCTTGAGCTTCGCCAGCGACTCGGCCGTGGGCGAGTGCGCGAGCGGACGTTCGCCCAGGTTCATGAGCAGGAACCGCCCGGCGTTCCAGACCTTGTTGGCGAAGTTGCGGCCGGTCTCGAAGCGGGTCGGGGACAGCTTCAGGTCCTGGCCCTCGGTGGTCATGTCGAGCAGGGTGTAGCGCATCGCGTCGGCGCCGTAGCCGGGGCAGGTGTAGTCCTTGCCGAGGTAGCGCTGGGTGCCGCCGCGGATCATCACCAGCGGGTCGATGCCGTTGCCCTTCGACTTCGACATCTTCTCGCCGCGCTCATCGAGCACGATGCCGTGCAGGAAGACGTCCTTGAACGGACGCTGGCCGAGGGCGAACCGGCTCGCCATCGCCATGCGCGCGACCCAGAAGAAGATGATGTCGTAGCCGGTCACCAGCACGGTGGTCGGGAAGCGCTGCACCAGCACCGGATCGGTGGTGTCGGGCCAGCCCAGGGTCGAGAACGGCCAGAGCTGCGACGAGAACCAGGTGTCGAGCACGTCCTCGTCCTGGTGGATGTCGGTCGAACCGCAGTGGCGGCAGCCGCGCGGCGCGTCGACCTCGACCGTGATCTGCCTGCAGGCGTTGCAGTGCCAGGCCGGGATGCGGTGGCCCCACCACAGCTGGCGCGAGATGCACCAGTCGCGCATGTCCGCCAGCCAGCGGTCGAACACCTTGCCCCAGCGCCCGGGATGGAAGGCGATCGCGTCGGCCCCGCGCTGCGCCGCCAGCACCGCGTCGGCGAGCGGCCGGACGCGCACGAACCACTGCTCGGTCACCATCGGCTCGATGGGTTCCTTGCCGCGTTCGCTGTGGCCGACGCTGTGCACGATCTCGGTCGACCCCAGCAGCACGCCCGAGGCCTCGAGATCCTTCAGCAGCTGCTTGCGGCAGGCGAAGCGGTCGAGGCCGGCGTAGCCCCCCGCCTCGGCGGTCATCGTGCCATCGAGGCCGATGCAGCGCACCAGCGGCAGGCCGTGGCGCTGGCCGACCTCGTAGTCGTTCGGGTCATGCGCGGGGGTGATCTTCACCGCGCCGGAACCCTTCTCGGGATCGGCGTGCTCGTCGCCGATGATCGGGATCAGCCGCCCGACGATGGGCAGGCGGACCTTCCGGCCGATCAGCGCCTGGTAGCGCGGATCCTGCGGATTCACCGCGACGGCGGTGTCGCCGAAGAAGGTCTCGGGACGGGTGGTCTCGACCGTGATGCTGCCGCTGCCGTCCTCGAGATCGTACCTCAGCTTCCACAGGTGGCCGTTGACCTCGCGGTATTCCACCTCGTCGTCCGAGAGCGCGGTCTTCAGCGCCGGCGACCAGTTGATCATGCGGGTGCCGCGGTAGATCAGCCCGGCTTCGTGCAGGCGCTTGAACTGGATGCGCACCGCGCGCGACAGGCCGTCGTCCATGGTGAAGCGCTCGCGCGACCAGTCGCACGACGCGCCGAGCAGGCGCAGCTGCCTGGTGATGGTCGCGCCGGACTGCTCCTTCCACTTCCAGACCTCGGCGATGAAGGCGTCGCGGCCCAGGTCGGCACGGCTTTTTCCGGCCTGGGCGAGCTGGCCCACGACCACCGATTCGGTGGCGATGCCGGCATGGTCGGTGCCCGGCTGCCACAGCACATCGTGCCCCTGCATGCGGCGCCAGCGGATCAGGGTGTCCTGCAGGGTGTTGTCCAGCGCATGCCCCATGTGCAGCACGCCGGTGACGTTGGGCGGCGGGATGACGATGGTGTAGGTCGGCTGGCCGGGACGGCGGCCCGCCCCGGCGCGGAAGCAGCCGGCGGTCTCCCAGCGCTGGTAGACCTCGGTCTCGACGTTGGCGGCTTCATAGGCTTTGGGCAGTTCGAGCGGCATGGCGACGACTCCTGGAAACGGCTTCTGGAAACGAAAGAGGGCGGCCCGGCAGGCCGCCCCAGCGAGATCGGGACGCCTGCGGGTCTCAGGTCACGACCACGACGACCACGGCGCGCAAAAGCATGGGCGGGAAACTACGGCCGAGCCCGGTTCCGGCAAGGCGGGGAAACCGCGGTCAGCCGTCGAGCACGGTCAGCACCCAGCCGCGCAGGTATTCGCTTTCGGGCACCGCCGGCAGCACCGGATGGTCGGGCGCGGCGCCCAGCACCTCGTCGAGGCGCAGGGTGCGCCCGGCCTGGGCCGCGGCCTCGACCACCATGGCCAGGAAATCGCCGGCAGTGATGTGGTGCGAACAGGTGAACGTCGCCAACCGGCCGCCGGGCGCGAGCAGGCGCAGGGCGTGGACATGCAGATCGCGGTAGCCGGACAGGGCGCCTTTCACCGCCTCGCGCGACCGCGCGAAGGCTGGCGGGTCCAGCACCGCCAGGTCGAAGCGTTGTTTCTCCACCCCGGCCGCGCGCAGCCAGGCGAAGGCGTCGGCAACCTCGGTTTCGAGGCGGTCGCCGACCGCCAGACGCTCTGCCGCCGCGCGGCAACCGGCGATCGCCGCCGGCGCGGTGTCCACCGCCACCACCCGTGTCGCCCCGGCCAGCAGCGCATGCAGCGCGAACCCGCCGAGATGGCAGCAGCAGTCGAGCACGCTCGCGCCCTCTTTGGGCAACCAGCCGACGATGCGTTCGTGGTTCACCTGCTGATCCAGGTACGCGCCGGTCTTGTGCGGATCGAGGAGATCCACCGCGAGGTCGACCTTGCCGCAGCGGGCGAGCAGACGCGTGTCGGCCGGGCCGGAACGCACCCCGACGTGTTCGTCGAGGCCTTCGAGTCTGCGCACCGGCACGTCGTTGCGCTCGACGATCTGCAGCGGATGGAGTTCCTCGGTCAGCGCCGCGCACCACCAGTCCAGGCGCCGGTCCATGCCCACCGTCGTCGCCTGCACGACCAGGCGGTCGTGGTACTGATCAACGATGAGGCCGGGCAGCAGGTCGCCTTCGCTCGACACCAGGCGACGGCACGGGCGGCCGGCCATCGCCTGATCCCGCCACGCGATCGCGGCACGCAGGCGACGGCGGAGCAGAGCCTCGTCCAGGACCGCGTCGCCGCGCGTCAGCAGGCGCACCGCGATCTGCGAGCGCGCCGAATGGAAGCCGCGACCGACGATCTTGCCGGTGCGCTCCACCACCTCGACCACGCCGCCGTCCTCGGGGTCGCCCTCCCAGCGTTCGATCTCGCTGCGGAACACCCACGGGTGGCCGCTGCGGCAGCGATGGGTCTGCTTGGGGGCGAGGATCAGACGGGGCAGCGGAGGGTGAGGCGCAGGCACGGCAGCAAGGCTAGCGGCCAGTCCGCAGGCGACCATCGCCCCTGCCCCCGTGCGGCATCAGCCGGCAAGCAAGTTGCGCCAGTTCAGCCCAGGATACTTGGCGAAACCGGAATCGCACGTCAACCAGGTCGCGTCGTGTTCGATCGCCAGAGCCGCGTACCAGGCATCCATGACGCCGGCCCCCGACAGATTGAAGTCGAGCACGAATTGGCGGAACAGCGGCCAGTGGCGGATGCCGGGCTCGACCGCCTGGGTGCGGCCAGCGAAATCGAGGTGGCTGAGGAACGCGAACGCCTGGGCGGTCGCCATCGGCGGGTTGAACACCTTGGAATGGGTGCAGATCCGCACCATCCCAGCCTTGATCATCGCGTTCGCGCCCAGGGTCTCGCCGGAGGCGACCGCCGCCTGAAGCGCCTCCAGACAGGGGCGATGATGCTCGGTCGCCTGGATCGCGGCGTTCACCAGGACATTCACATCGCAGAGAATCACGGTGATTCCGTTCGTTCCATCAACTCGCTGGTACGACTGAGATCGACGCCTGCCACCGGCTTCGCCTGGGTGCAGATCGGCCAGGCGGCCGTCACGGAGGATTTTTCCTGCTGCCGGGCGCTGACCAGGAAGCGCAGGGAGTCTTCCACCACCGCCTTGAGCGAGGTGTGTTGTTCTGCCGCGATGCGCTTGGCCTCGACGAGGAGGACATCATTGATGTCGAGCGTGGTTCGCATGGCGTATTTGTGCGGCATATTATTCGTATGTCAATCATCACAATGGCGCAAATGCGGACCTGGCAGCATGTTGAACCTTCACCCGCGCCGGTCGTCTCCGCCTTCCAGATAATGCTTCAACCGCTTGCATTTACCGAGCTTTTCCGGCGTCACCACCCACGTCGTGCCGGCCAGGACGTCGGCCAGTTGGTAACGCACCCATTCCTGGCGGGCGGCGGCACGCCAGCCGGTGCCGGTGGCGAGATCCAGGGTGCGCTTGGCGGGCGTCCACAGCATGGCCTGGGCGTTGGTGCCCAGCTGGCAGGTGGCGGTGGTCGCGCTGCGCATCCAGGCGTCATCCCAGTCCTGGCGGCCGCGGGCGAGATCCTGCAGCACCGTGCCGCGCGCATCTGCCGGCAGGCCGTCAGCACCGCGCCGGCCATTGGCGGCGGCGAGCCAACCAGCGGTCGGGTCATGCCGCATGACCGCATCACCCTGGCGCCAGACGATCGCCGACGACTGTTCGTCGGAGAGCAGCAGGTAATGTTCGGACGACACCGCGCCGGAACGGAACCGCGCCACGGCGGATTCCAGATCGCTGCATTCCTCCAGGATTTCCCGGATGCGGAAGCAGATCGGCGTGCCGCCGTCGCGGCTGGATCCGGCATGGCGCAGGAGCACGCAGGCGGTCACCCCGGCATCGTTCATGCCGCTGACCACGCCGGCGTAGCCCGGCCACGACACCGAGACGAAGGGGCGACGACCGGGCTGGCGGTAGACCTTGAGCACGGTCGCCGGACCCGTGACTCCGGCGGGAAAGAAATCCATGTTGCGGGCGACCATCAGCGGCCGCGCCGCAGTCCCCGGCGAGACCAGCGCCGAACAGCAGGTATCCACGATCACGTTGGCGTGCAGCAACCGGTTCACCCGGATGCCCGCCACCCCGGCCATGGCCTCCATCTCGGCGCGATGCGCTGGCGGCAAACCGGCGATCCACGATCGGGTCCGACGTGGCTTGAACACCTGCATGGCCTCGGCCCCCAGGCCCATGATGCGCAGCAGACCCGGCATCACCGTGCGGTAGACCGTGCCTTCGTTGGTGCCGATCTCGGACGGCGAACCAGCAAGGACGACGAGGGGCACCGGCGTTTCCGCCGCGCGCAGGCGAACGCCGCTGCACAGCAGGCAGAACACGAGCAGGCTGTCGGTCAGCCTGGGCAGGATGGAGTTGGCGATGCGATCGGTCCAGGCGGGCGAGGGGCGCATGGTCGTATGTTTACATTTGTTTAGTTTTAAATCAAGCCTCGCTGTTTCGCCTGGAAAAAATCACATCCGCGCCGACAGTCGGCGCAAGCGCACGAGCTTGAGCGTCGGCACACCGCCGCCGGCGAGGATGCTCTGCCGGAAGGCGCTGGGGGGTTGTCCGTAGACGCTGCGGAAGCTGCGCGAGAAGTGGAAGGCGTTGGCGAAACCGCAGCGCGCTGCGATCGCCGCCACGTCCTCGTTGGTGCGCGCAAGCAGATTCGCGGCGCGATCGAGACGCAGCAGACGAAGAGCCTCGACCGGGGTCGCGCCGCATTCGCGATGGAAGACCCGCACCAGGTGCGCGCGCGAGACGCCGGCTAGCCTGGCCAGGGCGGTCAGCGATGGCACCACCATCGGTCCATGCGACCAGCGCTGCTGCATCCCGCCGATGACCTGTTCGACGAGCGGATGCAGCGGATCCTGGCTCGGTTCCGTCCCGCCGGATGCGCCATGGATGAAGGCCGCCAACGCGTGCCCCAGCGCGCTCTGCGCCAGGGATTCCCAGCCAGGCGGATGCTCGTCGAGGAGCCAGCCAAGGTGATGCAGCAGCGGCAACAGGACATCGCCCGCACCCAGCCGGCGCGCGAGCGGCCAGGTCGATTCGGGCGGAAGGTCGCCGAGGGTGCAACCTGGATTGCGGTGGAAATGGACGAATCCGTGCCGGGTCGGACGGGTCGGATCCCAGGTGAACCCGTCGCGCATGCCGGGACGGCCGAGCAGCAGCGTGCCCGCCGGAGCCGGCACATCGGCGCCATCGCAGCGCCAGACCACCTCGCCATCGAGGATCCACACGAATTCATAGTCGCCCAGGGTGCGCGGACCGAAGGTTGAGCCGGCAGGATAGGTGGCCAGGCCATGTCCGGAGAAGCCGAACCGGTTTTTTGTCAAGGAAGATCGACCCGATGCCGAGCGCGTTGGCATGCCGGAGGATACTGGGGGATAGGCACAGGCCAATCCCAGGCATGGCGGGGGACGGCGGCTGTTGAGAATGCCTCGCATGAACAATCCCGCCCTGAAGCCGCTTCCGACCACCTCCACCGTGCGTGTGACCGACGAGCAGGTCCGTCACTATGTCGACCAGGGCTTCCTGGTCGTGCCCGGCCTGGTGTCCCCGACGGAGATCGAGACGCTCAAACACGATCTCGTCACCATCGCGCGCGGCGGCTATCCCTGCGAGGCGATCAAGCCGGCGGATCCCGCCACCAGCGACACCGAGGTGCTGCGCTCGCTCCTGTGCGTGCACCAGCCGCATTTCATCAGCCCGGTCTGCCGCCAGTTCGTGGCCCACGCCGGGATCAGCGCGGTGCTGGCCCGGGTCTGCGCCGCCCATCTGCCGCACTGGGATGGCAGCGTGAAATGCATGCAGTCGATGTTCTTCGCCAAGCCGCCGGGCAAGCCCGGCCAGGCCTGGCACCAGGATGAGGAATACATCCCGACCCGCGACCGGTCGCTCGCCGGGGCCTGGATCGCGATCGACGATGCCACGGTCGAGAACGGGTGCCTGTGGGTCGTGCCCGGCTCGCACCGCAACGGCTACCTCTTTCCGATGCGTAGGCCGGAAGACCTCGACGAATACGACGGCAGCTTCCAGAGCCACGGCTTCGACGAGTCCGCGGCCGTCCCGGTGCCGGTCGCAGCCGGTTCGGTGGTGTTCTTCAACGGCTATCTGCTCCATAAATCGCTGAAGAACCGTTCGACCGGCTATCGCCGGGTGCTCGTCAACCACTACTGCAATGCCTGGTCGCTGCTGCCCTGGCAGATCGAAGGCGAGATCGCCCGCCATCGTACCGAGAAGACCGGCATCGACCTGTGCGTCGCCACCGCCGACCATCGCGCCATCGTCCCCGTCGCGGGGGTGGATCCCTATGCCTGGAAGGGCTACGTCGAACCGAAGAAGGACGTCTGGCTGCGTTCGTTCGACGGCAAGGCCGGCAACAAGGCCGCGCACGGGTAGCGGGGATTGCACCCCAGCCCGACTGCGCCGCTGCGCGGGGATCGGACGGCCTCGACGGCGGCTGCGCCACTGTCCCGCTACGCGGCAAGAAGCCGCTACGCGGGACCAAGCCCGTCCCCGCTCACTCGCTGACGCTCGTTCGGAGGATTGCTCCGCGCGGGCCCACCCAGCAGGGACTCCCGTCTCTGGACCCGCGCGGAACCGACTCGGGCGAAAGTCTGACTTCCTGCGTCAAACTCCCTTCACTCAAGGACCGCAAGGTCGGCAATCACCGGCAGAAAACGTCGAGACCGGAACGCGGAGGCGATCAGGTCACGGTTTCGCGGTTTCCGTCTTGGTGATCGCCGCGATGGCCGCCTTCGCCTTGGTGGCCGTGGCGGCATCCGGGCCGGCGGCAAGGCGTTCGAGGATGCCGAGAACGGGTTTCGCTTCGGGTCCGAACTTGCCCAGACGATCGATGGCGGCGTGGGTCTGGTGCGGTTTCTCCCGTTCCAGGTAACGGCCGAGCATGACGATGAGGCTGCCCCGCACGGCCGCATCGGGATTGTTGCCGTAGTATTCCGCCACCCGGTACCAGTGCTCATCCTCGGTGCTCTTCAGGGTCGGAAGCAGTCGGCCCAGGGCCGCTATCGCCGCCGCGTCATGCTCACCGAGTCCGCGCAAGGCAAGGCAGGCCTGGCAGACCACATCCGGTTCCGGACGGGCCAGCAGACGGATCAGGATCGGAGTCGCCGCATCGTCGCCCAGGGCGACGCGCAAGTGAGGGATGGCGGTGAGGGACGCGGATTCGGCCTGCGCCGTCAGCCAGGTCACGAAGGCGGCTGGTTTGGGCTTCATCCGGGCCAGTCGCCCGGTCATCTCGCCGGCGATCGCCAGATTCGACTTGGCGAGGGTGAGCAGGAACTCGCTGCGCTCCTCGCGCGGCAGGCGACATGTGATGCTGTCGGCAAGCAATTGCTGCATCTCTGGCGCCAGCTTCGATCCGTTCACCTCCAACAGGTTGCGCATGCGCGCAGTCAAGGCGGGACTGCCCGGCAGTGATACCAGGGCGTTCATGGCGGCAAGCGGCGTGACATACCATGCCCTCTTCGTATCCAGCATCAGGGTCACCAGGGCCTCGACCACCTGCGGATCGGCGATCCGGCTGCGTTCCACGGCTTTGATGCCGGCGGTGATCTCAGCCGGGCTTCGCTCGGATCCCAGCAAGGGCAGGATCCCGGCAGCCGCCTGCGCGGGCGGCAGGCCACCCAGCGCCAAACCGAGGACCTGCAGGTCGGCCTTGGGCTCAAGCAGGGCGGCACGCAGGCTGGTGCTGCCTGAACCCGGTTCGATGGCCTCCAGGGCCTTCACCGCCGCCGTACGGATCTCATGGTATGGATCCTGGCGTACCAGGGACACCAGACGATCCGCGGCGGGCCGAGCCTTGGCGCCCAGGCGGGTCAGCGCCAGGGCCGCCTCATGGCGAACCTGCGCGCTGGCATCCGCCAACGCCGGCAGGAGGGCACCCGCAGAGGTCGCGGCTCGGATGGCGGCGATCCGCGCCGGATCATCACCCGTCCGTCCGCGTACCGCATGGTCGATGCAGAAGACATAATCCTCGGAGCGGAAGTAGATGCGGTCCCCATCGATGGCGAATGGGCACGAGGTCGAGAAGGATCCGACCCGGCTGTAATGATAGTATTCCTTGAAGAACCCCTGGCTGGTCCATTGCTTCAGCTTCTCGCCGGTCCATGGGGCCGGACGCAGGCGGTTGGTGGCGACCTTGCTGCCGTCGAGGGTGAACACCTCGGAGGTCCCGATCCGGTGCACCAGTTCGCCCACCCCGGTCTTCTCCTCGGTCTCGGTCAGGCCATAGATGTGACCGCCGGCGACCAGGAGCTGATGCGTGGTCGCCGGAGCCAACGGTCTGGACTGCTTGCCCAGGATCAGGGCCTCTCCGGACTGGGGATCGATCAGGTTCTGGTTGTAGTAGAGGAGCCCCTCATGGAAAGTGAGGTTGACCCAGTTCGTGCCGCCGGGCACGCGATTGCTGAAGATCTCCTTGACCGTGAGATTTCCGTCGGTCACCCCGAGATCGACGCCCATGAGGGTGTTGGCCTTCTTGATCAGCGCGATGAAGTAGACCCGATCGTTCGCCTGGTCGACGCACCACGATCCGATGAGGGCGGCGGAGGGCAGGTTGCCCAGCTGCTTTCCGTCGGACAGGCGCACCACCTGGCCGTTGGGTGTCAGGACCACCGGGGTGGATCCGATGCGCATCACCACCAGCGAGGCCCCCATGTAGTCGGTGCTGATGGACGGGACTTCGACCTGCCACGCCAGTTCGCCGGAACTGCGTTTCCAGGCATGCAGGATCCCACGAACTCCGGAATTGGTCCCCTTGGTGCAGGTCAGCACCAGATCCTCCCACAGGCGGAGCGAGGAGAGGAAACCAGACGCCTTCCATTTTCCGCCATGCCATTTGCCGGTCCACCGGGTCCAGACCGGCTGTCCACCCGCGATGTCGAAGGCGGCGACCGTGCCGTGCTCGGTGAGCACGAATATCCGCTGGCCGTCGCTGACCGGGGTGGGGAAGGTGCGGCCGATGCGCGAACGTCCGGCCGCGTCCCAGGAGCTGACCGCCAGGATCCCCTTCGCATTCAGGCGCTTTTCCAGCTCCTCACCGCGTTTTTCCATTTCCGGCGGCGCGATCGCAAAGCCGAGCGCGGTGCCGGTGTCCTTCGCCAGGGTCACGTTTTCCGGCTTGATCAGCTTGAAGCCGGCCTGGGTCATGTCCGCGACGAGCTTCTTCGCCTCGGGCGAATCCTTGCCCTTGGCCGGATGTCCGGCGGCGACGAATTCCCCGAATGGCCGGTAGTACGCGGCGAGGTTCGCCTGCAGCTCGGCCGCATCCTGGCGCAGGGATTTGCGCTCGGCCTCGGACATCTCGGGAAAGGCGGCGAGCGGATCGACCTCGGCCTTCCAGACCACGGCCCCGCTATCGGCATCAAGGCAGAGCAGCTCGGGAAAGACCCCTTTCCAGCCACCTTCGCTCAGCACCAGGATGCGGTTGCCGACCGGAACCGGGGCGCCCAGGCCCCAATTGGGCATATCGGTCCGCCAACGGATGTTGACCCCGGTGGCATCGTCCCACACCACGGGTGGCCGGCTCGTGGGGAAGATGCCGCTGCCGTCGCCTCGGAACCCCAGTCCCGTTGGCGGCACCTTGGCCGGCGGCTGGAAGGGAGCCGCGACGGGCTCGCCGGCACGGATCAACGCGGACGTGATCAGGATGAGGATCGCGGTGCGGGGCATCATGGCGTAGGCGCCTTGGAGTCGGTGGCCGGCTTGACGACGATGACGGTGGTGCGGACGTCGACGACCTCGGGGTCGTTGTTGTTGCGCAGGGGCCGGAAGCACAGCACCGCGATGGGCATGGACATGGCCAAGGTCGGGGTGACGGTGATCTTGCCGGTGACCGGATCGCAGGAGATGTCCTTGGGCGGGCTGGTGATCTTGAGCGTAGCGGGATCCCAGTAGGGGTTGCGGTCGGTGCCGATGCCGATCACCCCCCAGATCGCGCCCTGGGCGTCGTCGGCCTCGGGCTGGATCGTGATGGTCTTGCCCACGGTCGCCTGGTAGTGGTCCTTGAGCGGGTGCAGCACGGGCACCGGCCGGTCGCTGACCGGGAAGGCGCAGGTCAGCACGCGGCTCGGCTTGAGGCCCTTGCGTACGGCGATGGCCTTCAGGGTCTGTCCCGGGTTGACGGTGATCGGCTGTCCGCCGTAGACCGGGGCGTCGGTGGTCGGCGTGCTGCCGTCGAGCGTGTAGTAGATGCTCGCCTGGGCGTGGACGCTCAGCAGGCGCACCGGCGTCGGCGCCTGGATCGCACCGCCGCCCGGCAAGGCTTCGGGCGCGGTCGCCACGGTGGGCTTCACCACCTGTTCATCCAGGAAGGCCATCAGGGCATCAAGGAAGACCGTCTTGCGACCATCCTCGGCGGTCAGCTCCGTCTGCGGAAACGCCAGTGCGCCGCCATGGGTGATGCCAGGGTGATCATACAACCCGCGCGCCGGTACGCCCAAGGCCTTCAGCCCCAGGACCGGATTCCAGACCGGAACCGGATCGGTGGCGCTCGGGGCGCCGCTGCGGCCTTCGCTGGTCTCATCCTTGGGGCCGAAATAGGTGAGCAGCGGCGGAGCCGCGGGCTGGATCCACGGTTGCAGGATGGCGGTCTTGTGGCCGTAGGGCCAGCCGACGCGACGCCAGAGATGCTGGGCACCCCAGTCGCTGACCGCCGCCTGGATGTTGCAGGCCACGTCGGGTTCCAGCACCGGATGCATCTCACGCATCGGCAACGGCGCCCAGAACGACTTCGGGTGGTTGAGATGGCGCGAGCGCAGGTCGGTGAAATGCTGGGCGCTGGCATACCAGTGATCCTGGATGATCCAGCCGCCGGCCGAGACGCCGAGGACGGCGAAACGCTCCGGATCGATGCCATAGCGCTTGGCGTTGACCCTGAGCCAGCGCACCGAGGCCGCCACGTCCCATTGGCTCATGGGCACGGCGTGCGGATTGCCCAGGGTGTAGTCGGGCTGGGCGACCACCCATCCGCGTGAAAGGAACGCCTTGAACAGCTCTGGCGGCAGGCAGCGCTTGCCGCCGTAGCCGCCGCCATAGACGAACACCGCGCAGGGGGCGGCCGGTTCGCTGCGCGCCTTGGGCAGCCAGATGTCCAGGCGCTCCCAGTCGCGGTGCGGCCCCAGGTAGGCGACCCGCTCCTGCAGTTCGCCTTCGGCGAATTTCGGTGGAACGTAGGAACGCCCCTCCTGCTGCAAGGTGAGGGAATCGGGTTCCCCAGCAGGCAAGGCGGGCGGCATGGCTCCGGCCAGGATGAGGAGTCCGGCAATCAGGCGGCGGGGCTGGTGGGTCATCCTCATGTATACCTCCGATCCGGCCTGGCATTCCGCCGACTTCATCCCTCGGCCGGACCCTATGAACCAAGTCCTTGGAGCGAATGACCCTCCATTGACTTCAAGGTACCGTTGAAGGTAAATCAAGACGCCATGCCACGTCATTCCAAGCGCCAGGTCCGGGACGGTGAAGCGGACGCGCCGCAGAAGCAGGTGGTGCACTGCTTCCATAACGGCACGCGGCAGGGCGACGCCTTCTTCCAGGGGATGGACGACCACATCCGACGCCTGCGCCTGCCCTGGCACCTGAGCCGCGCCATCCCTTCCCTGCTGCCCGAGTTCCTCCGCAACCCGCACGGCAGCCTGGGCGGGCTGGGCCGGCCCAGCGCCCTGGTCGGCTTCATCCCCGATTTCGGCGGGACGCCCCTCCCGACCCCGTTTCCGCCGATCATCACCTGCTCCCAGAGGACGACCGATCTTCCCGGACTGGTCCGGGTGCTGCCGGACGATGCCAGCATCGGTCGGATCGCGGCCCGCCATCTGCTCGACTGCGGCTACCGCCGCTGCGCCATGTGGGGAGGAGATCTGCCCGCGCGCGAACGGCGCTTCACCGTCTTCGCCGAAACCGTGCGGTCGGCCGGAGCCGTCTGCACCCGACTGGTACCGCAGACTCCGGATCACATCGTCGAGGCCTTCCTGGCCCTGGTCCGCGCCGGACCTGGGCCGCTGGCGGTCTTCTGCCACCAGGATCGTGACGCCGCGTTCGTCCGCGATCTCTGCCACACGGCTGGAACCACGGTTCCAGACGAGGTCGCCATCCTGGGGGTCGATGATGACGCCGCGATCTGCCTGGAATCCCAACCGCACCTGTCGAGCGTCATCGTCCCCTGGCGCAGCATCGGCCGGCGCGCGGCCGAACTCCTGCATGCCCGCCTGTCCGGAGCGGAGCTGCCCAAGGTCGCCAGGCTGCCCTCATTGCGGGTCGCGGCCCGGACTTCGACCGGCCGGGTGCCCAACTCCGATCGCCAGGTGGAGAAGATCCTGCGCCTCATCGACAACCAGCCGCACCGCCAGTGGACGCTGGCCGCCCTCGCGACCAGCGTCGCCATGGCCCCGCGTTCGCTCCAGCGCCGGCTCCAGGCTGCCGGGGTGAACCTGCGCCAGCTCCTCTTGGCGCGGCGTCTGGATGCCTTCGAGGAACGCCTGGCCGGCAGCGACCTGCCCTTGGGCCGGCTCCAGACCGCCTGCGGCTTCAACAGCCGCCAGGCCCTGCACCGGGCGTTCACCGCCCGCCACGGCCGGGGACCGGCAGCCTGGCGCAATGATCTTCCGCCGGCGATCAACGACGGAACAGGGTGAACAGCACCGCCACGCCGGCGCACGCCGCTGCCATGGTGCGCGCAGCGGAGGGTTCGAGCTGGAGCGCCGCGAGCAGCACGATGGCGGCGAGCACCGGCGTCAATGATTGCGGCTTGCCGCCGTTCAGGGCTGCCACCTTGTCGGGCAGGCTTCTCAGGCCGAGGTAGAACTCCTTGGCTTCATCCAGGATGTGCCGTAGCCGCATCTTCAGGCCGGTGATGCGTTTGACCCGCGGCTTCACCAGATCGAGCAGGTTGACGCCCGGCACGAGTTCCATGCAGACGCCTTCGACCAGGCCGGTGGCGCGGCCGAGCAGCATGGTGTGGCGCGGGAAGACGAGACCGCGTACCCGGCGCAGGAAGTCGGCGATGCGGGCGCCGAGTTCGATCTCGCGCCGCGAACCCTTGAAGGTGCGCGGATCGAGATGCGCAAGCTGGTCCCAGACCTGCCGCACCAGGGCGCGCAGTTCCAGGCGGTCGGCGTCGGGAAGGACGAAGCCGAGCTCCACCAGCACATCGACCATGCCATCGGTGTCGTTGGCCGACATGTGGCCGAGGAACCTGCGGTAGAGTTCGCTTTCGCGCCGCGAGATGGTCGCGGACATGCCGAAATCGATGAGCCACAACCGGTCGGTCGCCGCGTCATAGACCAGATTGCCGGCGTGGGGGTCGGCGTGGAAAAATCCGTCCACCAGCAATTGCTGTAAAAACGCATCGATCAGGCGATCAGCCAGGCGGTGCCGGACCGCCTCGGGCAGGGCGCCTAGGTCGAGCCGCGCCATGGTGACGCCCTGGGCGAACTCCATCACCAGGACCTTCTCGCGCGTATGCGGCCAGAGCACCTGCGGCACGGACACGCCATGCTGGGTCGCGCCGGCCCGGATGCGATCGGCGGCCATGCCTTCGGCGAGGTAATCCTGTTCTTCACGGCTGGTGCGCTGGATCTCATCGTGGATGAGATCCAGCGGCCAGCCGGGCAGCACCGGGCGCAGCAGCCACAGCACCAGCCGGACCAGGCGCAGGTCGACCGCAACCAGCGCGGCGAGGCCGGGATACTGGACCTTCACCGCCACCAGCGCACCCAGCATCGGCGAGGCCGCGTCCCGATGACCGGGCACCGCCAGCCAGGCGCGATGCACCTGACCGAAACTGGCGGCGGCGAGCGGGGTCTCCTCGACCTTGGCGAGGTGTTCGGCCAGCCGGCCCTCATAGGCGTCATCAAGGGCGGCGCGGATCACCGGCCACGGCCGCGCCGGCGCCTGGTCCCGCAATGGCGCGCAGGCGTCGACGTAGGCGAGCGGGAAGATGTCCGGGCGCGAGGCGACATACTGCGCGATCTTGATCAGCAGACCGCCATGCCGGCGCGCGAACGCCGCTGCCAGACGCGCGCCATGCCGATGCACGCCCTCGCGGCAACGGTCGCCCACGCCGCTGAGGACGCGACGCAGCACCAGCGCCCCGGCGTAGAGCAGGGCCAGCCAGGCGATGAGCGCAAAACCGCTGAGGCTGCGCCGGACGATCATCGCCGGCGCTGCACGGGGGTGGGCGCAGCGACGTTCACGCCCCGGCGGCCGCCTTGGGTTCGACCTTCACCTCGGCAGTCGCGCATTTCGCCTCTTTCCGCTCGCATTCATCCAGTGACGCCAGCCCGGCCTGCAGCGCATGGCGCGCGGCCTGACGCAGGTGCTTGCGCGCGTCGCTGCCGATCAGGTGGTCGGCCAAAGCGCTCGCAGCGCGATGGATCTCCTCGGCGGCGTGGTGGAGTTCGTCCTTGGCGGTGGTCATGGCGGGTCTCCTGCGCGACAGGATACCTCTGACGCGACCGTCTGCACAGCCCCAGCCCCGGAACGAAGGACATCCTGGCCCGCCATCCCCGCCCCCCCCGGAACGCTCTCCCGCCCCGAACCAGGCGGCCAGGGATCGGGGCCGGAACGGTGCGCCGAAGGCCTGGCCCGCGACCTCGATCACAGCCCCCTATTCAGGATCCACCCGCCGGTTGACTGATGGAGCCTGGATCAGCGGGCCTGCCCACACGGATTTCCGGTTGCCACGCTGGGATCAATTGCTCGCGGTCACCGGAAGCGGACCTGGGTTCGTCAACCGGTTGGTGTACCGATGCAATGGTACAAGCGTCCGGCCGGGCGGCCTGAGGTCGCACGCGGGGTCGGAGGCTCTCGCGACGGGGCGGCCAGAGACACCCACGGACCTGCCCATGCGACCGCAGCGGTGAGCCGACCAGGAGTGCATGATTCGCCTGGGAACCCGCCCCAGCGCCAGCCGCGATGGAAACGCTCGGCGACGGGGGCCGGCTGGACGGTCCCACCGCGTCGGCAGTCCCTGATCCGGGCGCCGACCGGGCCACGCAGCCGAAGTCCCTGGTCATCCACCTGGGGCTGCAGGCCCCCGGCGGTCTGGAGGTCCAGTTCGCCCACTGATCGCGGCAAAGAACCTATTTCTCTTTCTGCAGGCGCAGGTCATAGGCGCGGATGCCGCCGGCGACGCGGAAGAATCCGATCCCGTCGGCGAAGGCCTCGAGCACCGGCAGTTCGTAGCCCCCGGTGGCGACATGCACAGCCTGGTTGCCGTTGATGTGCCAGCCTTTGCCCAGGGGCGCGAGCTTGGCGGGATCGGCATCGAACATCTGCCAGATCTCGGCGTTGGCCGCCCGGGGCCGGTGGTAGATGTCAGTGACGACGATCGCCCTATCGCCCCCAATGCCGTGAACTTTAGCCACCCTTCCGTTCCTCCTTGTTCTTCCATGCCC